>NZ_JBIVKB010000004.1:0-665806 GCF_044750545.1 Streptomyces sp. NPDC088794
GGAAGCTAAGCCTTACAGCGCCGATGGTACTGCAGGGGGGACCCTGTGGGAGAGTAGGACACCGCCGAACAATTCTTGAGAAAACCCCCGTACCGGTTATTCGGTACGGGGGTTTTCTGCATTTCGGCTACCGTTGTCCGCATGAACTACAAGGTCCGTTCCATACGTGCCGACGAGTGGCCGGCGATGAAGGCGTTGCGGCTCCTCGCGCTGAAGGATCCGGTGGCGCATCTCGCCTTCCTGGAGACCTACGAGGAGTCCGTGGCGCGTCCGGACTCGTTCTGGCAGGAGCGTGCCGCCAGGAGTGCCGAAGGTCAGCTGGCGGCGCAGCAGTTCGTTGCCGAGGATCCTGACGGGGAGTGGGTCGGGACGCTGACCGTGCTGGTCGAGGAGGCCGGGGAGAAGGACTGGGCCGGCTTTCCGATCGAGCAGTTGCAGGGGCACGTGGTGGGCGTGTTCGTGCGGGCCGACCACCGTGGGATCGGTCTCACCGAGGTGCTCTTCGACGCCGGTGTCGAGTGGGCGTGGGCGCGCGGCGCCGAGCGGGTGCGGCTCATCGTGCACGCGGACAACGGGCGGGCCCAGGCCTTCTACCGCCGGGCCGGGTTCCTGCCGACCGGGCGGACCGTGCCGCTGGAGAAGAGTCCCGAGGACCTGGAGCTGGAGTTCGTACTGGAGCGGTCAGACGGGTAGTTCGTCGTGCGGCCAGCGGGCGCGGCCCTGTTCCCGGGAGCGGAGCAGGGCCAGGGTCGGCAGGCCCCGCTCCGCTCCGGTGGACAGCAGCTCCGGGAGCTGGGGAAGCGGAGCCACGGCGGCGACGTCGTCCAGGACGAGCGTCAGTGGTGGGTCGAGGCGACCGGAGGATGACCGTTCGGCCATGTGCCGGCCACGCTCGACCACGCTGGAGACGAGAGCCGTCAGGAGGGGCATCGCGCCCGGGTTCGTCCTGGGGTCCTCGATGGACTCCCCCACGACATAGAGCGTGCCCCCTTCGTCGATGAAGGAATCCAGGGCGAGCGCATCGCTTCGGTTGGGAGTGCAGGCCTCGCGGATGTTGACCGTGAAGAGCGAGGAGAGCGCGCGGCCGGTCAACTCCTGTGCCATGTCACGGCGTTCGGGATGCGCGGTGAGCGCGGCCTCGAGTTCGCCGGCGGAGCCGGAGGCCGCCTTGGGACTGGTACGGAGGATGCGGACCGCGTCCTGTACCTGGGTGCCCTGGGCCCAGCGGTGGACGTGCCGGATGGTGCGTCCGTCGACCGCGGCGGCGTGCAGATAGCTGCGCAGGAGCGTTTCGGCGGTGGCCGTCAGGGCCTGGTCCAGCTTGGCCGTCGGGCGGATCGGGGCGAGCAGGGCGACGGCCCGTGCCGCTGCCGTCGGCTTGTCCTCGCAGCCCATGGTGGGGGACCAGTGCAGGCGGGCCGGGGTGTCGCAGAGGTGGGCGGGGTCGTAGAGGTGGGCCGGGCCCAGTTTGGCGCGGGCGTCCTTGGTGTCCGACCAGACGGCGGGGTTCGAGGTGATGACGAGGACGGGGCCCTCCGCGTCCCGTACCGCCTGGGCCGCGGTGGCTCTGCGGTCCTCTCTGGGGGCCAGGAGGACTGTGGAGACGCCGGACGTCCGACTGCTGTCGAACAGGGGCTGTGGCGGCGCGAGGGGCTCCTGCACGGGTGCTTCCGCCGGGAACTTGGCCAGGGGCAGCGGGGCGGTCGGCTGCGCGGTGGCGGCCTCCACGGGGGCGGCTTCCACCGGGGCCGATTCCGCGCGGGGCGTGGGTACTTCGTATGCCTCCCGGTACGGCTCCCGTGGTTCCGGCGTCGTTGTCGCCGGTGTCGGTTCGGCCGTACGACGTCTCGCCCGGACCGCCCGCCAGCGGGCCACTGTGCCCATCACGAATACCGTCAGGACGAACAGGACCATCAACTGGCCGATGAACAGGCCCCAGAACAGTCCGTAGCCCGACAACTGGGCCGGCGGGGTGGTGGGCCAGGCCGCGGCGAGGTCGTGCGGTTGTCCCATGAGGTGCCGCATCGCGACCGGCGTGTTCGTGAAGGTGACCGCCGTCGGCCACGCGCCGTGGGCGAACAGGCCCGCGAGGCCCGTGGCCGACCAGACCAGCAGGGTCATGCCGAGGAGGAAGGCGAGTATGCCGATCAGCAGGCCGTCGGGGATGCCACCCTGGCCGTCCCGTCGGCGGTCGTCCGGTCTGACCACGTTCGCCTCCCGCTAGGCCACCGTCGACTCGGACGAGTCGTCGTAGTCGGCGAGGTGTTGTTCCACGAAGGCAGCGGCCCGCTCCTCCGCCTCCAGCTCGGCGGCGCGCAGGGCGTCGTCGGCGGCGAGCTGGTCGGAGGACGACTCCGTCATCGCGCGGTCGGTGAAGACCAGGGGGCGTTCCGTCTCCGTGATCAGGTGCTTGACCACCTGGACGTTGCCGTTGACGTCCCACACGGCGATGCCGGGGGTGAGGGTCGGGATGATCTCCACGGCCCAGCGCGGCAGGCCGATGACCCGGCCCGTGGCCCGTGCCTCGTCGGCCTTCTGGGCGTAGATGGTTCTGGTGGAGGCCATCTTGAGGATCGCCGCCGCCTCCTTGGCCGCCGCTCCGTCGACGACGTCGGACAGGTGGTGCACGACCGCCACGAAGGACAGACCCAGGCGGCGGCCGAACTTCAGCAGGCGCTGGAAGAGTTGGGCCACGAAGGGGCTGTTGATGATGTGCCAGGCCTCCTCAACCAGGAAGATGCGCTTCTTCCGGTCGGGGCGGATCCAGGTGTGCTCCAGCCACACGCCGACGATCGCCATCAGGATGGGCATGGCGATGGAGTTGCGGTCGATGTGGGACAGGTCGAAGACGATGAGGGGCGCGTCCAGGTCGATGCCGACGGTCGTCGGGCCGTCGAACATACCCCTGAGGTCACCGTCGACCAGGCGGTCGATGACGAGCGCCACGTCCAGGCCCCAGGCGCGTACGTCGTCTATGGCGACGTTCATCGCCTCCGCCGACTCCGGTTCCGGGTGGCGGAGTTGCTCGACGATGTCCATGAGGACGGGCTGGCGCTCGACGACCGTCTCGTTGACGTAGGCGTGCGCGACCTTGAGCGCGAAGCCGGAGCGCTCGTCGAGGCCGTGGCCCATCGCCACCTCGATGATCGTGCGGAGCAGCGCGAGTTGGCCCGTGGTGGTGATCGCCGGGTCGAGGGGATTGAGGCGGATCCCCATGTCCAGGGCGGCGGTCGGGTCCAGACGGATGGGGGTTATCCCCAACTCCTCCGCGATCAGGTTCCATTCACCGACGCCGTCCTCGCCCTGGGCGTCCAGGACGACGACCTGGCGGTCGCGGAAGCGCAGTTGGCGCAGCACGTACGTCTTCTCCAGCGCCGACTTGCCGTTGCCGGACTCGCCGAGCACCAGCCAGTGGGGCGCGGGGAGTTGCTGGCCGTAGAGCTGGAAGGGGTCGTAGATGTAGCCCTTGCCGGAGTAGACCTCGCGGCCGATGATCACGCCCGAGTCGCCCAGGCCCGGCGCGGCGGTCGGGAGGTAGACCGCCTGGGCCTGGCCGGTCGAGGTGCGCACCGGCAGGCGGGTCGTCTCGATCTTGCCGAAGAGGAACGACGTGAAGGAGTCGGTGAGGACGGACAGCGGATCCCGCATGCTTATGGCCCCTACCTTCGAATGCCGGTGGCGAACGGGAGGGTGTTCACAAAGGCGCGGTGGTGCTCGCGATCGCACCACTCCAGCTTCAGGTACGACTTGCCGGCGGAGGCCCTTATCGTGCGCTTGTCGCGCGCGAGGGCCTCGGGGTTGCGGGAGGAGACGGTGATGTAGCCGACCAGGTTGACGCCGGCCGCGCCGCTGGCCAGGTCCTCGCCGCGCTGGTCGATGCGGTTGTGGGCGGCCACGTCACGGGGGTCGACGGTGCGGTTCATCTTGGCCGCGCGGGAGGCCTCGGCGTCGTCGTTCGTCTTCTCGGTCAGCATGCGCTCGATGGCGACCTCGGTGGGTTCGAGGTCCATCGTGACGGCGACCGTGCGGATGACGTCCGGGGTGTGAACCAGCAGCGGGGCAAGGAAGTTGACGCCCACCGGGGTCATCGGCCACTCCTTCACCCAGGCGGTGGCGTGGCACCAGGGGGCGCGGGTGGAGGACTCGCGGGTCTTGGCCTGGAGGTAGGTCGGCTCCATGGCGTCCAGCTCGGCCGGCCAGGCGTTGCGCTTGGTCATCGCCTGGATGTGGTCGATGGGGTGGTCGGGGTCGTACATGGAGTGGATCAGGGAGGCGAGACGGCCCTGGCCGAGGGGCTGTCGTACGCGGATGTCGGCCTCCTGCAGACGCGAGCAGATGTCGGTCAGCTCGCGGGCCATGACGACGGCGAGGCCGGCGTCCCGGTCCACCTTGCGCCCGTTCTGGGGCCTCGCCGCGCGGGCCATCGCGTGGGCCTCGGCGGAGAGTTCGCGGTTGAAGTGCATGCAGGCGACCAGGTACGCGCGGTGCTGCTCGCTGCTGGTGGACACCATCGACTGGAGCTGGTCGTAGGACTGGGCCAGCCAGGGCAGTGCCTTCTCGTCGCCGCGCATCGCGACGTCCTTGGCGTGGGCGTCCGGGTCGGCGGGGAGGGTGCGGGCGAGCATCTGGATGCGGGTGACGAAGCCGTCGCCGTTGGCCACGTGCTTGAGCAGGGTGCCGAAGCGGTCGACGAGGGCTTCCTGGTCCTCGCTGTCGCGCAGGCCGACGCCGGGGCCCTCGATCTCGATCGCGGCGGTGACGGTGCGGCGGTCCGCGTGCAGCAGTACGGCGATCTCGTCGGGGCCGAAGGGGGCGGCCAGCCAGTTGATGCGGCCGATGCCCGGGGGCGGGCCGATCTCGACCTCGCGGCCGTCGTACTGCGTGCCGGCCTCCATGACGGAGGACCGGTAGGTGGTGCCCCGCTTCAGGCTGCGCTTGTAACTGCGGTTGATCTCGAACCACTTGTAGAACGTGCGGTGCTTGTACGGGACGTAGACCGCGGCGAGCGCGACCAGTGGGAAGCCCATCAGCAGCACGATGCGCATCGAGAGGACGGGGACCAGGAGCCCGCACATCATGCCGAGGAACGCGCCCGCGATGATGAGCGCGATCTCGCCGGACTCGCGGTTGCGGCCGACGATCGCGTTCGGCCGGGCGCGGCCGATGAGATATGTACGGCGGGGCGTGACCGGATGGGACAGGTGGGACTCGGTCGTCAACGCCCTTCACCTCCCGTGCGGTTGGAGCTGCTGTTGCCTGCGTGCGGGGTGTTCACCGGGCTGGCCGAACGGGGTGCGGGTGCGGCGGAGGGGACAGATCCGCCGCCACCACCGTTCGGGGTCCGGGTGCTGTGTGCGGCCACGCCGCCGCTGACCGGGTTGGCCGGGCGGGAGCCGCCGCCGGAGGACTGGGCGCCGCCTCCGCCGTCGTTCGCGCGGGCGCTGTGCGTCTTGATGCCCTGCGCGACCATGGTCGCCGGGGAGCTGATGACCGCGGCGGCCTTGCCCTCGGCGCCCTGCATGATGCGGTTGTTGCGGCCGTTGGCGATCTCGTCGCCGAAGCCGGGGACGAAGCGGTAGATCATCGCGCTGGCGAAGATGGCGAGCAGGATGATCGCGAGGCCGGAGACGACTGCGGAGAAGGAGTCGGGGCCGTTGTCGGAGGACAGGGCGCCGGCCAGGCCGAGCACGATCACGATGACCGGTTTGACGAGGATGACCGCGATCATGATGCCGGCCCAACGGCGGACGTGGCCCCAGAGGTTCTTGTCGACCAGGCCCGCGTAGACGACGGTGCCGAGCAGGGCGCCCACGTAGAGCAGGGCGGCCCTGATGACGAGCTCCAGCCAGAGCACTCCCGCGGCGAGGATGCTGACCAGGGAGACGACGATCAGCATGATCGGGCCGCCGCCGATGTCCTCGCCCTTGCTGAGGGCGCCGGAGAAGGTGCCGAAGAACGTGTCGGTCTGGTTGCCGGTGGTCTTGGCGAGGACGTCGGTGACGCCGTCGGTCGCGGAGACGATGGTGTAGAGGATGAGCGGTGTGAAGGCCGACGCGAGAACTGTCAGCCAGAGGAAGCCGATCGCCTCCGAGATGGCGGTGGTGAGCGGCACTCCGCGCACGGCTCGCTTGGCCACGGCCAGCAGCCACAGCAGGAGGGTCAGGATCGTCGACGCGGCGAACACGACGGCGTACTGCTGGAGGAACTTGGCGTTCGTGAAGTCGACGTTCGCGGTGTCCTTCACGGCGGCACTGAGCTTGTCGATGGTCCAGGAGGCGGCGTCGGCGCAGCCCTTTGCCAGGGAGGAGAGCGGGTCGAGGGTGCCGGTGGGGTCGAGGGAGGTGGAGCCGCCGGTGCCCTTGTCGTTGCTGCCGCGTTCGCAGTAGTCCTTGGCGGGGCCGTGGATCAGGTCGCAAGGATCATTGCTCGTCGTGGGCGTTGGCGTAGGTGCGGCGAAAGCACGCGTGGCGAGAAGGACCGCGGAGGTCTGGACGACGGTGAAGATGGCGGTCAGCCTGAGAAAGCGCCGGTTAGCGGGCATACGTGAACCCTCCGTACTCCTCGACGGCCTTCGCCATCTCGTCGGCACTGGAGGCCCTGTCGTCGCCGGGTACGGGCGCCGGGCCTTCCTTCTGAGAGTGCGTCACGATCTTCCAGTCGCCGCCGGTCCATTCGAGCTGCATCGAGATGGTGAACCAGCTGTTTGTGACCGGGTTCGTGGACCCTTCACCAGCGAGGCCGAGGAGGCCGCTGCACCAGACCTCGACGGTCGCGTTGTTCTCGGAGGACGTCGTGACCTTGGTGCCGATCGGGCTTGTACGTGACACGAAGGTGTAGCCGGACGGGGTGGAGCCGTTCTCGTTCAGGCCCACGTTCTTGTTGAAAGCCGGTGTGTAGGCCTGGTCGAGCCGCGACTCGAAGTCCGAGACCCGGGAGGGCGTGATGATCGTCTGCAGGATGGCGTCCCGCTTGGCCTTGTTGAACATCTCGGCCGAGCCCAGCGCCACCGAGTAGTTCGCCGCCGCGCTCTGCGCACCCGTTCCGTCGTGGGTGTAGCCCGTCGGGATGCCGGCCGCCTTCCCCTGTACGGCCTTCTCCCCGCTCGCTGCCGTCGTCGACGTCTCCGGCTTGTCGCCTGCTCCGGTCGAGGAAGGGGTGTCGTCGCCCCCCCTGTTCGCGAATGCGATCGCTGCGATCAGGAGGACCACCACGCCGACCACCGTGACCAGGCTGCGGGACGACGAGCGGCCGCCTCTGCGGGCGCCGCCGTAGACGTCGCTGGTGCCCTCCGGGAGTCGTGTGCGGGTCTGACCGGTGCCGCCGTAACCCCCGGAGGGCTCGTGGTCGTCTCCGAGACTCATGCCGCGTACGCCCTCTCCACCTCGTAGACATACGACGGTAGCCGTGCTGGAGTCCGCGCGGACGCGGAGTGATGACTCGACATCAGGGAGAAGCAACCTCAGGGGGAGGGACGCCTGCTAGACGGCCATGCCGTACACGATGGTGAAGAGTGTGCCCAGGGAGCCGATGATGAAGACGCCCGTGAGACCGGCGATGATGAGGCCCTTGCCCTGTTCCGCGCTGAAGGTGTCCCGGAGGGCGGTCGCGCCGATGCGCTGCTTGGCGGCGCCCCAGATGGCAAGGGCGAGGCAGAGCAGGATGGCGACCGCCATCACCACCTCGATCATCACCTTGGCCTCGTTGCCCAGGCTGCCGAAGGGGCCCCAGTCCGGAGCGATCCCGCCGATGATGGTGTTGATGTCTCCCTTGTCGGCCGCAAAGAGCATGTAAGTCACCGCCCCTGTTCGGTAGTTCCGGTTCCGCGGCCCCTGCCATGGCGCAGAGGTCAGGCTCATTCTCGCCGACAATGGTGCCGTCGTATGTCGACTTGACGGCATTGGTTGGCGGGTTTCGTACGAATAGCTCGTACCGTCACTCTGTGTATCACGGCAGGTCACGCCGGGCAATGAGGCCTGAGCGAAACCTGTCGTGAGGTTCCGTCGTTGACCCCTTCTATGACCAGGGCCGTTTCTGACGGTCGGTCGGGTGAGCGGTCGCGCCGATGTTCTCCGGGTGAAGGGTATCCCGGCATGGCGAACGGGCCACGGCTGGTCGCCGTGGCCCGTTCGGTGACGGAGGGTCAGTCGGTCAGCCGGTGAAGGCCGATACGCCCTCCGGTGTGCCCAGGCCGGTCGGGCCGTCGTATCCCGACTGGGCGGTGCACAGGTAGGTGGTGGTGCAGGTGCCGTTGTTGCCGGAGGTCACGTCGTTCAGGGCCGAGGTGCCGGCTTTCGCGTAGGGGAAGGAGGCCGGGTAGGAGGACGTGGACGGGGTGCCGGCCAGGGCGTAGACGCCCGCGATGATCGGGGACGAGGCGCTGGTGCCGCCGAAGGTGTACCAGCCGGCCGTGATGCCGTAGGAGTCGTAGACGGAGACTCCGGTGGCCGGGTCGGCGACCGCGGAGACGTCCGAGATCGTGCGCCTGGTGCAGCCGGTGTCGGTCTGCCAGGTCGGCTTGGTGTCGTAGGCGGAGCAGCCGGAGCCGGTGCCCTCGGAGCTGCTGGTCTTCCAGACCGTCTCGCTCCAGCCGCGGGTGGTGGAGGTGGCCTTGGCCAGGGCCGTGCCGCCCACCGAGGTCACGTACTTGGAGGCCGCCGGGTACTCGGCGCCGTAGCCGCTGTCGCCGGCCGAGACGGTGATGGCGACGCCCGCGTGGTTGAAGTACGAGGAGTCGTAGGAGGTGTCCGAGGAGGACTCGGAGCCGCCGTAGCTGTTGGAGACGTACTTCGCGCCCAGGGTGACCGCGCGGTTCACCGCGGTGCCGAGGTTGGCCATGGTGGCGGAGGTCGCCTCGACCTGCAGGATGTTGCAGTTCGGGCAGACCGCCGAGGCCATGTCGAGGTCGAGGGAGATCTCCTCGGCCCAACCGGTGTCCGACGCGGGCAGGGAGGTGGTGGAGCCGGTCTGACTGACCTTCTTGAAGCAGCCGTTGGCGGTCGTGCAGGCCGAGAGGCCGTAGTACGAGCGGTAAGTGGCCAGGTCCGCCTCGGCGTTGGGGTCGTTGTAGGCGTCCACGATGGCGATGGTCTCGCCGGCGCCGTTGGAGGCGGCCGCGGAGGTCAGGCCGTAGGCCGACTGGAGGTCGGTGGGGCCGTAGCCGGACGGGGTGGCGGCGTCGGCCGCCTTGGGCGTGATGCCCGTTATTTTGGCCTGTTCTTTTTGGTGGGCGGTGAGGCCGCCGGTGACCCGGTAGGAGTCGCAGGCGAGTTCGCCCTTGTGCTGGGGCGTGGCACAGGGGGTCGCGGTCCAGGTCGCTTTCGCGGCGGTGGCCGAGGGGGCCGCGTCGGCCTGGGCGGCGGTGCCGAATCCGGCGAGGAGCAGTGCGGCCGTGGCCGCTGCGGCGGTGCCGAGCCGGCGCCAACCGCTGCGCGCGGACGGTCTGTCGGGGGGAGTGGAACGCATCGTGCAGCCTCCTGATGTTCCTTGGTGGGGTGGAACAGGGGCGGTGCGGGTGCGAAGCCGTCGGTGTGGGGTCCGGCGGCGGGCGGCGGCCTGCGACGACGATGCGCTTGTTGAGTACGCGACAACAAGGGCGATCTGGAATCCTGACCTCCGCCTTACCGAACCGGTGCCGGCGAATGGATCGCGGGTGACGCGCACTTGACCCAACTCACAGGTGGATCAAGGGAGAACGGGTGGTCGGGGCAAGGGAGAACGGGCCGCGGCCGGCTGCCGTGACCCGTTTCCCTTCCGATGCCGCCGAGGAGTCCCCACGTACTCCCCTTCAGGCGGCTCCCCGTGACCCGACGGGGAGGTGCTGTCGTCCTGCGAGAGCCGCTCAGCCGGTGAAGGCGTCCAGGCCCTGAGGGGTGCCCCAGCCGGTCGGGCCGTCGTAGCCCGACTTCGCGGTGCAGAAGTAACTCGTCGAGCAGGTGCCGTTGTTGCCGCTGGTGACGTCGTTCAGGGCCGAGGTGCCGGCCGCGTTGTACGGGTACTGGGCCGGGTAGTCGCTGCTGCCCGGAGTGCCCGCGAGGGCGTACACCGACGCGATGATCGGGGACGAGGCGCTGGTGCCGCCGTAGGTGTTCCAGCCGGTGCCGTCGGCGCCGTAGGAGTCGTAGACGGAGACTCCGGTGGCCGGGTCGGCGACCGCCGAGACGTCGGAGATCATGCGCTTGGTGCAGCCCGTGTCGGTCTGCCAGCTGGGCTTGGCGTCGTAGGCGGAGCAGCCGGAGCCGGTGCCCTCGGTGGAGCTGGTCTTCCAGACGGACTCGGTCCAGCCGCGGCTGTTGGACGACGTCGACAGCTTGGTGCCGCCGACCGAGGTGACGTACTTGGACGCGGCCGGGTACTCGGCACCGTAGGCCTCGTCGCCCGCGGAGACGGTGATGGCGACGCCCGCGTGGTTGAAGTACGAGGAGTCGTAGGAGGTGTCGGAGGAGGACTCCGAGCCGCCGTAGGAGTTGGAGACGAACTTGGCGCCCAGCTTGACCGCCTCGTTCACCGCCGTGCCCAGGTTGGCCATGCTCGACGACTTCGCCTCGACCAGCAGGATGTTCGCCTTCGGGGCGATCGCGGAGACCATGTCGAGGTCGAGCGAGATCTCACCGGCCCAGCCGCTGTCCGCGGTGGGCAGCGAGGTGGTGGAGCCCGTCTGACTGACCTTCTTGAAGCAGCCGTTGGCCGTCGTGCAGGCCGAGAGGCCGTAGTACGAGCGGTAGGTGGCCAGGTCCGCCGCGGCGTTCGGGTCGTCGTACGCGTCGACGATGGCGACCGTCTCGCCCGCGCCGTCGGAGGCGGACGCGGAGGTCAGGCCGTAGGCCGACTGGAGGTCGCTCGGGCCGTAGCCGGTCGGCGTGGCCGAAGCGGCCTTGGGGGAGACCGACTTGGGCGTTACGCCCTTCTTCGCGGCCTGCGCCTCCTGGAAGGCGGTGGTGCCGGAGGTGACGCGCAGGGCGTTGCAGGACGCGTAGCCCTTGGCGGGGGTGGCGTCACAGGCCGAGGTGTACGTGACGTGGGCCTTGGCGACCGCCGCGGCGATCTCCTTGGCACTGACCTTGTGCGCGGCGGGAGGTGCGGCGCTCGCGTGCACCGCGGTGCCGAGGCCGGCCAGGACGAGCGCGGTGGTGGCCGCGGCGGCCGAGCCGATGCGGGTCCATCTGGCGCGTATGTGGGGGGAGTTGGGCGTTGACGTACGCAACGTAAAGCCTCCTGGGAGGGGTGGGCAGAGGCCTGCGGTGGGGGGACTGCCAGGGGTTCCCGGCAGGGGCGGCGACCCGCGTAGACCATTGCTTGTTGAGTACGCGACAAACAAGACAGGTTTCGGAATCCTGACTTCCGCATTACTGAAGGAGCCTGTGGGCTTACTGATCAATGGCTGGGCGATGGAGGGTGAATGGGGGTGACTTGACCCTGCGCACAGCCGGGACACAGGGGAGTGGGGGTCGGTGTCGTGAGTCAGGCACCGGGTGTCAGCACGATCCGTTGGCCGGGGGCGGTGGGGGCGCCCCACGCCTTCTCGACCTCGGAGAGCGGGACGGTGAGCGGGTCCACGGCGAAGGCGCCGGACGTGATCCGCTCGGCCAGGGAAGGGAGTTCGGCGAGGATGCCGGCGGTGCTGACCGAACCCTGGCCGCTGCCCATGATCCGCAGGTCGGCCGCGCGCAAGTAGGCGGAGGGCAGGGTGAGTTCGGTGCCCACCATGGAGCCGATCTGAATCCACGCGAGGGTCTTGGCGCGGTCGGGGCGGGCGGTGAGGAGGGCGGGCATCGCCTGTTCGGCGACCGGGCCCCAGACGTAGTCGATGACGACGTCCGCGTCGGCGGCGGTGCGGGCGAGGTCGGCGGCGACCTGGTCGGGGGCGGCCGCCAGGGAGACGGTCTCGTCGGCGCCCAAGTCCGGCAGCAGGGCGAGGCGTTCGGGGTCGCGGCCGGCGGCGACGACGTGCGCGGCGCCCAGATGCTTGGCGATCTGGACCGCGAGCCGGCCCGCGCTGCCGGTCGCGCCCAGCACCAGGACGCGGGCGTCGGACGGCAGCGTGACGCGGCGGCGCAGGGCGACCCAGGACGACATCGCGGGGTTCATCGCGGCGGCCACGGCGATCGGGTCGGTGCCCGGCGGCAGCGCGACGGCTCGGCGCCGGTCCACGACGGCCTGCTCGGCCATCGTGCCGGGGGCGCCGTCGGGGGCGACGAAGTAGAGGAGCCCGCCGTCGGGGGTGCGGCCGACCGCGTCGATGCCCGGGATCAGGGGGAGGGCGCCGTCGGAGGTGTAGTGGGTGCCGTCGGCGGTGGAGCGGACGCGGGGGTGCAGTCCTGCGGCCAGGACGTCGACGAGGACCTGGTGCTCGCCCTCGGGGCGGGGGGTGTCGACGGTGTCGTAGCGGGGCGGGGTGGCGAAGGAGTGGACGACGGCTGCGTGCATGAGGGGCTCCTGGTGCGAGAGGCATATGGTTGGTGGCGCGTACTACTTTAAAATTAGTTTGTGGCGCGTACTAGGTCAAGCGGTTTGTGCCACGTACCAAATGAACGAAGGAGACGACCATGACCGCCGGTCACCCGTCGGATGCGGTGCCGAGCACCCCGGACCGGTCCCTGAACACCGTGGACGCCCTGGTCCAGCTGTCGTTCCTGGTGCAGGGCGTGCTGACGCGGGTCGCGGCCGCGCACGAGCTCTCGGTCGTCCAGGTCCGGCTGCTGGGGATCCTGCGCGACCGGCGGCCGGGCATGCTCGAACTCGCCCGGCATCTCGGCCTGGACAAGTCCTCGATGACGGGACTGGTCTCCCGGGCCGAGAAGCGGGGGCTGGTGAGCCGGGTGCCGTCGCCGCACGACGGGCGCGGGGTGCTGGTGAGCCTGACGCCGGCCGGGCGGGAGCTGACCGAGGAGGGCGGTGCCGAGATCGAGCGGGCGATCGGCGAGCTGGCCGAGGCGCTGACGGAGGGGGAGCGGGCGCAGCTGCGGGCGCTGGCGGCGAAGCTGCTGGCCGGGGGAGCGGGCGGCGCCTCGGCGTCGGGCGGCTGACCTGGACCCGCTCCTGGCCTACCGGGACGCTCTTCCCGGTAGGCCGGGACAGGACCCGCAGGCGAGGTCGGGAGGGGCCGGTTACGGTGAGAAGGGCGGACCGGTTTCTCACCTTCGTAGGTCAGAGTGGGCCCCGATGAAGCGCATCCCACGCATCACCCGCCCTGTGTTCGTCGCGGTCGCACTGCTCGTGCCGGCCGTCACCTCGGCCTCGCTGGCCGCCGCCGACGACGGTCCCGGGCCGCTCGGCGTGACCGCGGTCGCCGCCGTCACGACGCAGAGCGCCCGGGTCGGGGCGCTGTTCGCCGCCGGCCGGGCCGGCCGCCTCGCCGGCGGCCACTTCTGCACCGCCTCCGTCGTGCGCAGCCCGCATCACAACGTCATCGTGACCGCGGCGCACTGCCTGGACGACACCGGGAACCTCGTGTTCGTGCCGGGATACAGGGACGGTCGGGCGCCGCACGGGGTGTGGACCGTGCGCAGACGGTTCCTGCCCGACGGCTGGGCCAAGGGGCAGGACGAGGACAGCGATGTCGCCTTCGCCGTGCTCGACGACCGGGGCGGGCGGGGCGTCGAGGACGTGGTCGGCGGGAACCGGTTCACCGCGGGGACGGCGACGGGCGCCACGGCGGTGACCGTGACCGGGTATCCGAACTCCCGCGAGGTGCCGGTCAGCTGCACCAACAAGCCGGTCGCGCACAGCCGTACCCAACAGCGCATTGCCTGCCCCGACTTCACCGGCGGCACCAGCGGCAGCCCCTGGGTGAACGGGGACGGGCGGGTCGTCGGCGTGCTCGGCGGACACGAACAGGGCGGCGCCACGGCCGACATCTCCTACAGCGTGGCGCTGGGCAAGGAATCGGCGGAGCTCTACGAGGACGCGGCGACGGATCCCTGACGGTCGCCCCGAGACCCCTGGATCGACGCCTACGTATTGTCCGGTTTCCGCTTCTCTTGATCACCCCGGAAGACGGGTGCCGCCCCTAGACTGACCTGGGCGCGGACTCCTGGGTGTCGAGGGGCGGTTGACGGTGCGTAAGGGATGGATCGTGGCGGGCGTCGCCGCCGGCACTGGCCTGTCCTTCGTGACCCTGCTC
This sequence comes from Streptomyces sp. NPDC088794, assembly GCF_044750545.1. NCBI lineage: Bacteria > Bacillati > Actinomycetota > Actinomycetes > Kitasatosporales > Streptomycetaceae > Streptomyces > Streptomyces sp. NPDC088794. The sequence goes on from NZ_JBIVKB010000004.1 coordinate 14,120, forward strand.
GTCGTCGGGGTCTACATCGTCGCCGGGAACCTCGTCAACGGCGTGGGCGGCAGCGGCAAGGCACTGGCCAAGGGCGCCGTGCCGGCCGCGTACCAGGGCCTCGTGCAGAAGTGGGGCAACCTCTGCCCGGCCATCAACCCGGCGCTGCTCGCCGCGCAGCTGTACCAGGAGAGCGGGTTCAACCCGAACGCCAAGAGCCCGGCGGCGGCCGAGGGGATAGCGCAGTTCATCCCCGGGACGTGGGCCACGCACGGGATCGACGGCAACGGAGACGGCGTACGCAATGTGTGGGATCCGGAGGACGCCATTCCGTCCGCCGCCTCCTACGACTGCCAACTCGCGTCGTACGTGAAGGACGTACCCGGGAATCTGACTGAAAACATGCTGGCCTCGTACAACGCCGGTTCCTACGCGGTGATCAAGTACGGGGGTGTGCCGCCGTACGCGGAGACCCGGAACTACGTCAAGACGATCACGACCCTGGAGGAGAGCTTCGCGGCTCCCGTGGGCCGGGTCGATCCGTCGGAGCAGGCGGCCGGGGCGATCTCCTACGCGCAGAAGAAGCTCGGCACGCCGTACCTGTGGGGCGGCAACGGCACCGCCGCCCAGGGCGGGCGTTTCGACTGCTCGGGGCTGACGAAGGCCGCGTACGAGAGTGTCGGGATCACGCTGCCGCGAGTCGCCAACGACCAGTACAACGCGGGCCCGCACCCCTCGCGCGACGAGCTGCTCCCCGGCGATCTGGTCTTCTTCTCGGACGACCTGACCGACTCCCGGGCGATCCGGCATGTCGGGATCTACGTCGGCGGCGGGTACATGATCGACGCGCCCCGGACGGGGGCCGTGATCCGGTTCGACCCGATCGACACCCCCGACTACTTCGGCGCCACCCGGGTCACCGAAGATGGCGCGAAAGCACTCCCCACGACGGTGTGAGCGGAGCGTCAACCCACCCCCTGAGCTGGGGAGATGTGTCTCTCTTCGATAACGTCTGAGTGATCATTCGGTGGAGGGTGGAACGTATTAACCGGGACCGTGCGTTCCTGTTGTCGTAGTGATCTACGGCGTGAACTACATCCACATCCACGGGGGTGGGTAGGCGCGGCGCACGAAGGAGTGCGTCCGCAAGCAGCAGACGACGAAGGGGCCGCAGCACGATGGCTGGACTCGCCGAATCCGGGTCGAACCCCGACGTCGACCTGCTCTACGACATCAACGGCCTCGCCAAGGACGCTCCGCACTGGTTCGACCGGGGCATGGAGTTCGTCGGTGAGTACGGCCTGCTGATCGCCATGGTCCTGCTCGTGCTGGCCTGCTGGTGGTCGGTCCGCCGACGCGGCGGTACGGAGGCCGCGTCCTCCGTTGCCGCCCTGATCTGGGCCCCGCTCGCCGCCGGCCTCGCCGTCCTGGTGAACATCCCGATACGGGGCTTCGTGGAGCGCCCCCGGCCCTTCCGCACCCACGAGGGCCTCGACGTCCTCGTCTCGGGCAAGACCGACTACTCCTTCGTCAGCGACCACGCCACGATCACGATGGCCATCGGTGTCGGCCTCTTCGTGGCCCACCGGAAGTTCGGGCTCGTCGGCATCGGCCTGGCCCTCCTCGAAGGCTTCTGCCGCGTCTACATGGGCGTGCACTACCCGACGGACGTCATCGGCGGCTTCGCCCTGGGCACGGCCGTGGCTCTCCTGCTCTCCCCGTTGGCGATGGCCCTGCTCACGCCGGTGACCCAGGCCGTGGAGCGGGCCCCCCGGGCAGGCCGACTCATCCGATCGAGGCGCCGCCCGCGCATCGAACAGGACGCGTTGATCCCGGGCACGCGCACGGAAGCGGGCGTGGAGGACAGAGACCTGGCGGCCTGAGGCGCCTTTCAAGGGGCGCGGGGAACTGCGCGACCAGCCACGACGGCAGCCGCAGACGAACAACTGGCCGCCCGGCGGTGCCTAGAGCGCCTGCGGATACGTGAAGAAGTGGTCCGGGTCGTACTGCTTCTTCACCTTGGCCAACCGCCCGGCCGCGGATCCGTAGTACGCCTTGCGCCAGTCCTTGAGCGCCGCGTCCGCGTAGTTCTGGTAGGCCGCGCCGGAGGCATACGGTTTCATCGCGTCGTGCGCCCCCGACAGCCACGCCTGTGCCGTGCTGCCGGACGTGCCCGGGGTCCAGGACACTATGTACTGCGCCAGCATCCGCGACCGCCGGTGCACGAACGCCGTCGCCGTCGGAGACACCCGGTTGACCGCCCCGCCCAGCGCGGTGAACGCGATGCTGCCCGCGCCGCCCCGCACCGACGCCATCTGCGACAGCAGCGTCTGGATGCCGGCCGCCGAGATCGACCGGTCGAAGAAGTCGGAGCGCCCGACGTACGTCTCCCTCTCGAGCGCGCCCTGCGCGTTGCGCCCCGGGGTGGAGCCCGGCAGATGGCACTGCGCCTGCGCGGAGTACGAGGAGCAGCCGGCGTAGATCTCCATGGCCTCCTCGTAACCGCGCCGCCGCAGCGAGACGCTGCTCGCGTCGGCGCCGATCTGCTGGGCGAGACGGTCCACGGCGTTCTGGAGCTCGGTGTAGCCGCCCAGGGAGAACGCCGAGACGGAGACCGTCGGGGAGCCGCCCGAGTTCTCCAGGTGGAGCGCGGACCAGATCTCGTCCGGCTGGTCCGGGCCCCACTCCTGCCAGGCCCTGATCACCGCGGCGGCCTTCTCCCACGGCCAGGTCAGATAGCCGGAGACGGCCTGCGGCGCCGGGTGGGTCTTGAAGTGCAGCTCGGTCACCACGCCGAAGTTGCCGTTGCCCGCGCCGCGCAGGGCCCAGAAGAGCTCCTTGTTGGTGCTCGCGTTCGCGACCAGCTGCTTGCCGTCCGCCGTGATCAGGGTCGCCTGCGTGAGGCTGTCGCAGGTCAGTCCGTACGCCCGTGAGACCACTCCGTGGCCGCCGCCGAGGACCAGGCCGGAGACGCCGACCGTGGGACAGGAGCCCGCCGGTATCGTCACGCCCTTCGCGGCGAGCGCGCGGTAGACGTCGATCAGCTTGGAACCGGCGCCGACGACGGCCTGGCCGCCGCTGACCCGGGCCGAGTCGAGCTTGGAGACGTCGAGGATCAGCTTGCCGTTGCCCGAGGACCAGCCGCCGTAGGAGTGGCCGCCGTTGCGGATGGCGACCTGCACGCCGTGGGCGCGGGCGTAGGCCAGGGTCGTACGGATGTCGTCGGTGTGGGCGACGTAGGCGACCGCCGCGGGCTTCAGTCCGTCGAAGCGGGTGTTGTACAACTGGCGGGCCGTGGCCCACTTGGCGTCGCCGGGGCGGACCAGTGTGCCGTCGAGGTCGCGGCCGAGGGCGGCCCAGTTCGCCGGGGCGGCCGAGGTGCCGGCGGCCCGGGCCGACGTACCGGACGAGGAGTCGCCGGACGTGCCGGAACCCGTGACGCCGCCCTTGCACGCGGTCGCGGCCACCGCCGCCACCGCGGCCGCGCCGCCTCCGATGAACGTACGCCGTTGCATGTGTGCCTCCTGTCGGCCTCCGTGGAACGAGACGAACCACCCGTCCCAGGGGTTCCACTTGGTCGACACTCCGTACGGACGGCAGGAGTCCCTACGCGCGTAGGGCTGTGTAACGATCTCGCCGGAATCTCTGTGTGCCCAACCCGTGAGCATTCCGTGACCTAACCACACCGTCCGCAGGGGTTCACCTTGCGTTCATTTACGGCCATAGGCGCCTTCACCTGATCTGCCTAATTTCGGCCTTACCGATGACGGTCGCGCCTCGAATGTGCGCCCGCATCACCCAGTCTTCGCACGCCGCCGATTCAGGACGGCAGCATTGGAAGGAACTCCCTCAGTGAAGCTTCAGCGCATGAATCGGCGGGCCGTCGCCCTCGGTGCACTCGCCGCCTCCGGCGCCCTGGTCCTCACGGCGTGCGGCTCCGACGACACCGGCAGTGACAGCGGCTCCAGCAGCAGCGCCTCGTCGACTGCGGCCGCCGGCTCGATCAAGTGTGACGACGCGAAGGGCCAGCTGCTCTCCGACGGTTCGTCGGCGCAGAAGAACGCCATCGACGCCTGGGTCGCCCAGTTCACCAAGGCCTGTGGCGTGCAGATCAACTACAAGGCCGGCGGCTCCGGCGCGGGTGTCACCTCCTTCACCCAGGGTCAGCTCGCCTTCGCCGGTTCCGACTCGGCGCTGAAGCCCGAAGAGGTCACCGCCTCCAAGAAGGTCTGCTCCGGCGGCCAGGGCATCGACCTCCCGATGGTCGGCGGCCCGATCGCGATCGGCTACAACGTGTCCGGCGTGGACAACCTGGTCCTGGACGCCCCGACGCTCGCCAAGATCTTCGACAGCAAGATCACCAAGTGGAACGACGCGGCGATCAAGAAGCTGAACCCCGACGCGAAGCTTCCCGACCTGAAGATCCAGGCGTTCCACCGCTCGGACGAGTCCGGCACCACGGACAACTTCACCAAGTACCTCAAGGCCGCGACGCCCGACAACTGGAAGTACGAGGGCGGTAAGGCCTGGCAGGCCAAGGGTGGCCAGGCGGCCGCCCAGTCCTCCGGTGTGGCCGCCCAGGTCAAGCAGACCAACGGCGCCATCGGCTACTTCGAGCTGTCCTACGTCGCCGACGGTGTGAAGGCCGTCAGCATCGACACCGGCGCCAGCGCCCCGGTCGCGGCGAGCAGCGAGAGCGCCACCAAGGCCATCGCCGACGCCAAGGTCGTCGGCACGGGCAGCGACCTGTCGCTGCAGCTGAACTACAACACCAAGGCCGACGGCGCCTACCCGATCACCCTCGTCACCTACGAGATCGTCTGCGACAAGGGCAACAAGGCCGACACCCTGCCCGGCACGAAGGCGTTCCTGACCTACATCGCCTCGGAGGAGGGTCAGGCGGTGCTCCCGAACCTGGGCTACGCCCCCATCCCCGACGACATCATCGCCAAGGTCCGCACCACCATCTCGGGCCTGAGCTGATCTGAGTGTGCGGTCCGGCCCCGGGCCTGAACCGGGGCCGGACCGCACCGTCCGGTGCACCGCCGCCACGAGCCGTACGGTCGCGTACGGCTTCGCAGAGCCGCGCCTCGCGTGCGGTTCCGCAGACCGGAGAACCCGATGGACATAACGACACAGAACATCGACGCCCCACCCCCCGCCCCACAGCCGACGGAGACCGAGCAGCAAGCTGCGGCCCGCGGCGTCACCCGACCCGGAGACCGGATCTTCCTCGGTCTTTCCCGCGGCTCGGGCATCCTGCTGCTGGTGATCATGGCCGCGATCGCGGTCTTCCTCACTTATCGCGCCTCCCTCGCGATCAGCAAGGACCACACGAACTTCTTCACCACCTTCGAGTGGAACACCGGCCTCCAGCCGCCGAGCTTCGGTATCGCGGTCCTGGCCTACGGCACGGTGGTCTCCTCGATCATCGCCATGGTCCTCGCGGTCCCGATCGCCGTGGCCATCGCGCTGTTCCTCACGCACTACGCCCCGCGCAGGCTGAGCGGTCCGATCGCCTACGTGATCGACCTGCTCGCCGCCGTGCCGTCCATCGTCTACGGCCTGTGGGGCGCGCTGGTCCTGGTTCCGCACATGACGGGACTGTTCAGCTGGCTCAACGACTACTTCAGCTGGTCCGGCCTCTTCTCGTGGGACGAGGGCGCCCCGCGCTCGATGCTCACCGTCGGCATCCTGCTCGCGATCATGATCCTGCCGGTCATCACCAACGTGAGCCGCGAGGTCTTCCGCCAGTCCCCGCAGATGATCGAGGAAGCGGCCCTGGCCCTCGGCGCCACGCGCTGGGAGGTCATCCGGATGTCCGTGCTGCCCTTCGGCCGCTCCGGCGTCATCTCCGCCTCGATGCTGGGCCTCGGCCGCGCGCTCGGCGAGACGATGGCCGTCGCGACCGTGCTCTCCCCGGACTTCCTGATCCACGGCAGCCTGCTCAACCCGGGCGGCGGCACCTTCGCCCAGAACATCGCCAGCAAGTTCGGCGAGGCGGACGAGTTCGGCCGTGACGCGCTCATCGCCTCCGGTCTGGTCCTGTTCGTCATCACCCTGCTGGTCAACGGCGCGGCACGCATGATCATCGCCCGCCGCAAGGAGTACTCGGGGGCCAACGCATGAGCAACCCAGCACCCGTCGCCGACCGTGCGCCCAGCACGTTGCGCGGCGCGATCCTGCCGAAGTGGTCGCCGTTCGCGATCGCGGGCGGCTCCGTGGTCCTCGCCGTCGTCATCGGGCTGGTCTTCGGCCTGGACAGCAGGATCCAGTGGGGCCTGATCGCCGGTCTGCTCTTCCTCGTCGGCACGTACGGCATCTCCGCACAGGTCGAGGGACGCCGGCAGGCCAAGGACCGGATCGCGACCGGGCTGGTCTGGGTCGCTTTCCTGATCGCCCTGGTACCGCTGATCTCCCTGGTGTGGACGACCGTCGCGCGCGGCACGAAGGTCCTCGACATCTTCTTCCTGACCCACTCGATGGGCATCGTCACCGACAACCAGCCCGGCGGCGGTATCTACCACGCCATCATCGGCAGCCTGGAGCAGGTCGGTCTCGCCACCGTCATCGCGGCGCCGATCGGCGTGCTCACCGCCGTCTACCTGGTGGAGTACGGCCGGGGCAACCTCTCCCGGGCGATCACCTTCTTCGTCGACGTGATGACCGGTATCCCCTCGATCGTCGCGGGCCTGTTCATCCTCAGCATCATGCTGATCTTCGACATGGAGCCCTTCGGCTTCGCCGGTTCGCTGGCCCTGGCGATCCTGATGATGCCGGTCGTGGTCCGCTCCACCGAGGAGATGCTCAAGCTCGTCCCGAACGAGCTGCGCGAGGCCTCCCTCGCGCTCGGCATCCCGAAGTGGCGCACCATCCTGAAGGTGGTCCTGCCGACCTCCATCGGCGGCATCACCACCGGCATCATGCTGGCGGTCGCCCGTATCGCGGGTGAGACGGCGCCGGTGCTGCTGCTGGTGTTCGGCAACCGGTTCATCAACAACAACCCCTTCGAGGGTGCGCAACAGTCGCTGCCGCTGTACATCTATCAGCAGTACGCGAACAGCGCGGGCGCCAATGCGGCGTACGACCGGGCCTGGGCGGCGTCGCTCACGCTGATCGCCTTCGTGATGATCCTCAACCTCGTGGCTCGCGGCGTCGCCCGCTGGAAGGCCCCGAAGTCCGGTCGCTAAGGCGACAATTTCCGGCTCCGCCGGGTGGGGCCACACAGCGACCAGACTCCCCTCGAAAGAAGCAGTGATTTCCATGGCCAAGCGAATCGACGTCAGCGGCCTCAGTGCCTACTACGGCTCCTTCCGCGCCATCGAGGACATCTCGATGGCCATCGAGCCCCGCAGTGTCACGGCCTTCATCGGCCCGTCCGGCTGCGGCAAGTCCACGTTCCTGCGCACCCTGAACCGGATGCACGAGGTCACCTCGGGCGGCCGGGTCGAGGGCAAGGTCATGCTCGACGACGAGAACCTGTACGGCGCCGGGATCGACCCGGTGGCCGTGCGGCGCGAGGTCGGCATGGTCTTCCAGCGGCCCAACCCCTTCCCGACGATGTCCGTGTTCGAGAACGTCGCGGCCGGCCTGAAGCTGTCCGGCTCGTACAAGAAGAACGAGCTCAACGACATCGTCGAGAAGTCCCTCAAGGGCGCGAACCTCTGGAACGAGGTCAAGGACCGGCTGAACAAGCCCGGTTCCGGTCTCTCCGGCGGTCAGCAGCAGCGTCTGTGCATCGCCCGCGCGATCGCGGTCGAGCCCAAGGTGCTGCTGATGGACGAGCCCTGCTCCGCCCTCGACCCGATCTCCACCCTCGCCATCGAGGACCTGATCGGTGAGCTGAAGGAACGCTTCACGATCGTCATCGTGACGCACAACATGCAGCAGGCGGCGCGTGTCTCGGACCGGACGGCCTTCTTCAACCTGGCCGCCGTCGGTCAGCCCGGCAAGCTGATCGAGATCGACGACACGGAGCGGATCTTCTCCAACCCGTCGGTCCAGGCGACCGAGGACTACATCTCCGGCCGCTTCGGCTGAGCCGAACCCGAGCCGGAAAGACCCCTCGCGGTGCTGCATGGCGGTGCCACCGTGAGGTCGATGAAGGGCCCGCCCCTGGCTCCCGGGGGCGGGCCCGTCGTCGTATGCCGAAGAGCACGAGGGTCCATGCCCTCGGCGTTCGACCGGCCTACAGGAACGCCAGGTTCACGAGTCCGAACGACCCCGCCGCGACCAGTGCCGCCGCCGGCATCGTGATGAACCAGCCCAGGACGATGTTCTTGGCGACCCCCCAGCGCACCGCCTTCACGCGCTTGGTGGCGCCGACGCCCATGATGGCGGAGGTGATGACGTGGGTCGTGGAGACCGGGGCCTTGAAGAGGTACGCGGTGGTGAACATGATCGCCGCGCCGGTCGTCTCGGCGGCGAAGCCCTGCGGGGGATCGAGCTCGATGATCTTCCGGCCCAGGGTGCGCATGATGCGCCAGCCGCCCGCGTAGGTGCCGAGGGACAGCATCAGGGCGCAGGCGATCTTCACCCAGACCGGGATCGGGTCGCCGTACGTCTCGTGGCCGGAAATGACCAGTGCCATCACCACGATGCCCATGGTCTTCTGCGCGTCCTGCAGACCGTGGCCCAGCGCCATGCCGGCCGCGGACACCGTCTGCGCGATCCGGAAACCGCGCTTGGCCTTGTGCGGGTTGGAGCGCCGGAACATCCACATGATCGCCGTCATGACGAGGTAGCCGGCCACCAGGCCGACGACCGGCGAGACGAACATCGGGATGACGACCTTGTCGAGCACGCCGTGCCAGATCACGTCGGTGCCGCCCGCGAGGGCCGCGCCCACCATGCCGCCGAACAGCGCGTGGGAGGACGAGGAGGGCAGGCCGAAGTACCAGGTGACCAGGTTCCAGACGATGGCGCCGACCAGCGCAGCGAAGAGGATGCCCATCCCCTTCGAGCCCTCGGGCGTCTCGATCAGGCCCTCGCTGACGGTCTTGGCGACACCGGAGCCGAGGAAGGCGCCGGCGAGGTTCATCACGGCGGCCATGGCCAGCGCGGCCCGCGGGGTCAGCGCCCGCGTCGACACGGACGTCGCGATCGCGTTCGCCGAGTCGTGGAAGCCGTTGGTGTACGTGAAGAAGAGCGCGACCGCGATGGTCACGATGAGAGCGAAGGTGTCCATCGACGCCTCAGGACTCCTTGACGGCGATGGTCTCCACCGTGTTCGCCACGTGCTCGAACGCGTCGGCCGCCTCTTCCAGGACGTCCACGATCTGCTTGAGCTTCAGCACCTCGATGGCGTCGTACTTGCCGTTGAAGAGATGTGCAAGAAGCTTTCTGTGGATCTGGTCGGCCTGGTTCTCCAGGCGGTTGACCTCGATCCAGTACTCGGTGAGGTTGTCCATCGTGCGCAGGTTCGGCATGGCCTCGGCGGTCAGTTCCGCCGCTCGCGCCAGCACCTCGATCTGCTGCTCGACACCCTTGGGCAGCTCCTCCACGTTGTAGAGGACGACGAGGTCGACGGCCTCCTCCATGAAGTCCATGATGTCGTCGAGGCAGGACGCGAGGTTGTAGATGTCCTCGCGGTCGAAGGGCGTGATGAAGGAGGAGTTGAGCTGGTGGAAAATCGCGTGCGTGGCGTCGTCGCCTGCGTGTTCGGCTGCCCGCATGCGCTCTGCGATCTCGGCCCGGCCGGCGGTGTCCGCCCCGAGCAGTTCCATCAGGAGTTTCGAGCCCGTGACGATGTTGTCCGCGGACGCGGCGAACATGTCGTAGAAGCTCGTCTCCCTGGGGGTCAGACGAAAGCGCACAAGGGGTCCTCGGATTGCATCGGTTTCGGTCAGGCTGATGCTAAGGGCATCATCCGGCCACGGCTAATGGGCCGCCCATCAGTGTCGCCCATCGGGCCCGGTGATCAGCACGGGGGCTTACCAAGGGCCCTATACCCAGCAAAGTTCGTTACCATATACCCAGCAGGGGTATGTGATCGCCCCGTGACGTGGAGGACGCGATGACGACGACAGAGGCCGGCACCACGGCCCCCTCCGAGGACATCGAGAGCGGCGGCCACGAGCACGTCACGCACGGCTACCACAAGCAGAAGGACGAGCACCTCAAGCGGCTGCGCCGGATCGAGGGCCAGATCCGCGGCCTGCAGCGCATGGTCGAGGAGGACACCTACTGCATCGACATACTCACCCAGGTGTCCGCCTCCACCAAGGCCCTGCAGTCCTTCGCGCTGCAGCTCCTGGAGGAACACCTGCGGCACTGCGTCGCCGACGCGGCCGTCAAGGGCGGCGACGAGATCGACGCCAAGGTCGAGGAGGCCACGAAGGCCATCGGCCGCCTGCTGCGCACCTGAGTGCGCCAAGAGGCCCGCTCACCGGCCGACCGGCTCCTCGCGTTCCTCGGCCACTCTCAGCACCTCGTCGATGCAATCCATGCTGAGCCGGTCCTCGCGCGCGGCCGAGGCCGCGATGATCAGGTCTCCGCACAGCTCGATCTCGGCGAGGGCCACGTGGTCCTGAACTGCCGTACCGCCGACCGGAGCCACGTGCATCACCTCTTCTCTGCCGTCACCGACTTCCTAGAGTAGGGAGCGGCCTACACACCGCGCATGGCACGGAAGGGCTAGTTCTTGACGCCCGTCACTGAACCACGCGCCCGCCCTCACCCCTCTGCGATCTTCCCGGCGTAGATGTCACTCGCCTTCGGCAGGGATACGTCGACGGGGGCCCCGAAGTCGTACAGCAACGTCGTCGAGGCCACCGCGACGGTACCTTTCTGCCGGCCGTTGACGAAGCTGAACCGGTGTCTGACCTTGCGGATGCGGCCCTCGTCGTCGAGATAGACGTCGAACGGCACCTCGGCGGTGGCGAACCCTTTCGCCGCCGCGGCCAGCGAGGCCCGGCCCCCCTGGGAGGCGCCCCGCGCCGCGAACGTGAGATCGGCCACGCCACGGTAGTGCCGCACCTTGGCGCCGGCCACCTCGGTACGGCCGAGGTAGGTCGCCGTGCGGGTGCCGCGCAGCAGCTCGGCGGCGGCGAAGGGGTCGGTGGCGCCGCCGGTCACGAGGTTCCCGTCGGCGAGGGCGGCCGTCTCCACCCGGACCCACTTGTCGGCGGGGACCCCCGCGCCCCGGTTCTTCATGAACAGGGCGCCGGGTGCGAGGAGTTCGGTGATCGGGCGGTGCTCGGTGTGGCCGGCCGGGTCCTGCGGCAGCCGCACCCGCAGCCGGCCCAGCTGCCTGCGGTAGTCGTAGACGCCCTCGCCGCGGATGGTGACCCGGGTGCCGCCGGTGGCCATCTCCATCGACGTCCGCGCCTTCGAACTGCCCGCCGCCACCAGGGTTCCGGCGGCCCGGTGCAGGGTCCCGACCGGATCCGACGTGCGGGCGTCGGTGCTGCCGTCGGCACCGGAACAGCCGCTCGCGCCGAGGGAGCCGAGACAGACGAAGACCCCCGCGAGGACCGCTCCGCCCGCCCTGCCCTGCCGTTCCGCCATGGCCCGCTCACCCCCAGCCGGCCCGCCCGGCACGGGCCCCCTGTCGTTCCGCTTAACGAGGGGTGGGGGGTGCCGTCACGCGGATACCCGGCCCGCTGCCGGAGGCTGCTCATTTACCCGGCACCCGGGGTGGGTAGCGTGTGATCGTGCCGCACGAGGAACACCGGACGACGACCGTCGAAGAGGGCAGGTTCTGCTTCGCCCGCTGCAGCTGCGGCTGGCGCGGGCCGGCCCGCAGAGCGCGCAGCAAGGCGAGAACGGATGCCGAGGGACACCTGAACGTTCAGGCGTGACGCAGGGTGGTGAGCAGCTCGTCGACCAGGCCGCGGTCGCGGAACTGGGTCAGCCGGCTGCGGGCCGCGCCGGGCGAGAGCCACAGGATGCGGTCCACCTCGTCGTTCGGGGCGAACCCGCCGGAGACGGCCTCGGCCGCCCAGTACCGCACCTGCTTGGGGCGCCCGCCCACGAAGTAGCGCACGGTGGACAGCTCCGTGCCCGGCTCGGCCGTGTACCCCGTCTCCTCGGTCACCTCGCGCAGGGCCCCGGTGAGCGATTCCTCGCCGCGTTTCAGCTTGCCCTTGGGGTGGGACCAGTCGTCGTACTTCGGCCGGTGGACCAGGCAGACCTCGAGCGCGGAGTCGACGGGGGAGTGCCGCCACAGCACCGCGCCGGCCGCCTGGATCAGGGTGTTGTCGGTCTGGGTCACCGGGCACGCACCTCCTGTTTCCGCGTCAACTGGCCCGCACTTCCTGCTTCTGCCATGCCTGCTGGAAGGCGAAACGGGCGCCCTCCACCTCGTGCCGCTGGTCGGCGTGGAGCACGCCGAGCGCGTAGGCCGTCGCCGGGGCGATGCGTGGGGTGCGGGCCGCCGAGGCAGCGGCGGCGGCCGCCTCCGAGGCGTCCCGGTGCCGGTTGAGGGCCTGGCCCGCGTCGAGGAGGCGGACGTCGACCAGGGCGTTGTCGCCGAGGAGGACCTCGCGGGAGTAGCGGTGCAGGCGCAGCAGCAGCCGGACCTGGTGCCAGGGGGCGTCCTGCGGATGCGGGGCCGGGTCCGGGGAGAGGCCGTGGATCAGGGCCTCCGCGTTGTAGGGGTGTCCGGCGGTGACGAGCGGCAGTCCGGTCACGGCGTCGGTGAGCCGCTCCTGGGCCGCGCCGGCCAGCGGACCGAGGTCGGCCCGCGCGGCGGTCGTGGTGAGCGGGACCTCGCTGGCCAGGACGGCGACCTTGTCGGCGACGGCGTGGAAGCGGGAGGAGCCGAGCGCCTGGAGGGCCGTGCTGTGGGCGCGGGTCCGGGCGAGGGTGAGCTGGCGTTCGAGGAGCGCGCCCGCCTTGGCCGCGCCCACGGTGAGGTTGCCGCGCTCCGCGGTCGCCGGGTCGGACCGGGTGGCCGGGGCCGGGCCGCCCGCGGACTGCGCGGGGAACACCGCCGCCCCCGACAGCCGGTGCAGCGCGAGCAGCAGCCGGTCCAGACGGGCCGCGTAGGCGTGCTCCATCGACAACGTGCCGGACAGCCACGCGAGTTCGGGGCGAAGGTTCTCCGACCAGTCGGTCTCCAGCAGGGGACGGAAGGTGTGCAGGCTGCCGCTGATGCGGCGGACCGAGCGGCGCAGGGCACGCGCCGCGTCGACGGCCTCCTCCGTGCCGCCTGGGCCGCTGCCGGTCTCCCGGTGCAGCCGCAGGGCGCGGAGGAACTCCGTGGCCTGGGCCCGCAGGTAGCCCGCGAGGGCGTCCCCGGTGGGGGCGGGCCCGGCCGTGGGGTCCGTCGGGTCAAGGTGTTGCTGTGCCACGCCGGCGCCTCCGGGCGTCTATGAGCATCTCCTGGATGTTGCGCAGGGGCCCACCGTCCGCGTCGGTGGCATGCCGGATCCATTCGCCGTCCGGGCCGAGATGCCAGGAAGCGGTGGTCTCGGACATGCCGGTCTCCAACAGCCGGTTCAGGGCTGCGCGGTGGGCCGGGTCGGTGACCCTGACCAGGGCCTCGATACGGCGGTCGAGGTTGCGGTGCATCATGTCGGCGCTGCCGAGCCACACCTCGGGTTCGCCGCCGTTGCCGAAGGCGAAGACCCGGGAGTGTTCCAGGAAGCGGCCGAGGATCGAGCGGACCCGGATGTTCTCCGAGAGGCCCGTGACGCCCGGGCGGACGGCACAGATGCCGCGTACCCACACGTCGGTCGGTACGCCTGCCTGGGACGCCCGGTACAGCGCGTCGATGAGTGCCTCGTCGACGATCGAGTTGACCTTGATACGGATGAACGCGGGACGTCCGGCACGGTGGTGCTGGACCTCCTTGTTGATCCGCGCGATCAGGCCGTCCCGCAGGGATTTGGGGGCGACCAGGAGGCGGCGGTAGGTCTCGCGGCGCGAGTAGCCGGAGAGCCGGTTGAAGAGGTCGGAGAGGTCCGCGCCGACCTGCGGGTCGGCCGTGAGCAGGCCGAGGTCCTCGTAGAGACGGGCCGTCTTGGGGTGGTAGTTGCCCGTGCCGACGTGGCTGTAGCGCCGTAGGGTGTCGCCTTCCTGGCGGACCACCAGGGACAGCTTGCAGTGGGTCTTGAGGCCGAGCAGGCCGTAGACCACGTGGCAGCCGGCCTCCTCCAGCTTGCGCGCCCACTTGATGTTGGCGTGCTCGTCGAAGCGGGCCTTGATCTCGACCAGCACCAGGACCTGCTTGCCGGACTCGGCGGCGTCGATGAGCGCGTCGACTATCGGGGAGTCGCCGGAGGTGCGGTACAGGGTCTGCTTGATGGCGAGTACGTCGTCGTCCTCGGCGGCCTGCTGGAGGAAGGCCTGTACCGAGGTCGAGAACGAGTCGTAGGGGTGGTGCAGCAGCACGTCCCGGCTGCGCAGGGCGGCGAAGATGTCCGGCGAGGACGCCGACTCGACCTCGGCGAGGTCGCGGTGCCGGCCGGCGACGAACTTCTGGTACTTCAGCTCGGGCCGGTCCAGGCCGTGGATGCGGAAGAGGCCGGTGAGATCGAGCGGACCCGGCAGCGGGTACACCTCGGCCTCGGTGATCTTCAGCTCGCGCACCAGCAGGTCGAGCACCTCGCGGTCGATGGACTCCTCGACCTCCAGGCGCACCGGCGGCCCCAGGCGGCGCCGCATGAGCTCCTTCTCCAGCGCCTGGAGCAGGTTCTCGGCGTCGTCCTCCTCGACCTCCAGGTCCTCGTTCCTGGTCACCCGGAAGGCGTGGTGCTCCAGCACCTCCATGCCCGGGAACAGCTCCTCCAGATGGGCGCCGATGACGTCCTCGATGGGAACGAAGCGGCCCGGGGAGCTCTCCAGGAAACGGGACAGCAGCGGCGGCACCTTCACCCGGGCGAAGTGCTTGTGGCCGCTGACCGGGTTGCGGACGACGACCGCGAGATTGAGCGAGAGACCCGAGATGTACGGGAAGGGGTGCGCGGGGTCGACGGCCAGCGGGGTGAGGACCGGGAAGATCTGGTGCCGGAACAGCGTGAAGAGGCGGGCCTGTTCCTTCTCGGTCAGCTCGCTCCAGCGGACCAGGTGGATGCCCTCCTCCGCGAGCGCGGGGGCGATGTCCTCCTGGTAGGCCGCCGCGTGCCGGGCCATCAGTTCGCGGGAGCGGCCCCAGATCATCTCCAGGACCTGGGTGGGCTGGAGCCCGGAGGCGGAGCGGGTGGCCACGCCGGTGGCGATACGGCGCTTGAGTCCGGCCACCCGGACCATGAAGAACTCGTCCAGGTTGCTGGCGAAGATCGCGAGGAAGTTCGCCCGCTCCAGGAGGGGCGTGTCCGGGTCCTCGGCGAGTTCGAGGACGCGTTCGTTGAACGCCAGCCAGCTGCGCTCCCGGTCCAGGAAGCGGCCCTGCGGCAACTGGGGCCCGTCGTACGGCGACTCCTCGTACGCGTCGAGGTCGGCGTCGATGTCGGGCTCCAGGTCGGAGACCGCGGCGGACACCGTGTGCGGGCGATGCGCGGCTATGGAGCCCACGGAGGGCTGCGCGTGCTGGACCTGTGCCTGGGGGTTCGACTGACTCATGGACCCATTCTTCCGCGCCACCGGGCTTACGGGCGCGTCGGAAGCGGCGGGCGGGAGTACGGCCAAGGGCAGCAGGGCGTCCCCGTTCCCCGCGGTCGCCTCTTCGGGCGGCGAAGGCTCTGGCACGGCGGGCGTCATTGGCCGAGCGTCGCAAGCCCGTCTGAACCGTTGGTTACGGCGACATGGCGTGCGGGATATCGCGAGGCGGCTCCCGAGCGTCTACGTCGGCCGCGGCGGCGTAATGGCCCGCTGACAGCCGCCTTCGGAGGATACGTACGTCCCCTCCCCCCGTGGAAGGGACGTACGCGAAGGGGGGTTCAGGCCGTGCGACGGCGGAGCGTCCAGAAGGCGGCCGTCGTGGTGAGGGCGGCGATCGTGAGGAGGATGCCGGTCTCGATCAGGTTCATGGGCCAGAAGTGGGACGCGGGGTGCTCCCCGCTGCTGGAGGGCTTCTTGGGCCACAGGTCCGTGCGGTGCTTCTCCAGGTACTGGTTGAGCGTGATCATCACGGCGACCGAGACGGCCAGGGCGGGCAGCGAGCGGCGCAGCAGGAGTGCGGTGAGGGTGCCGACCGCGAGGGCGCACAGGCTCCAGGCGACCAGGGCCGGGCCGCGGGCGGCGAAGGCGTCGTTGAAGGTCCAGTCACCGGTCACCAGATCGCGGTGGGCGGCCCAGGCCCAGCGGAAGACGAACACGAACAGCGTGCCGCCGAGCGTGAGCACCAGCGCCGGCACCGCGAGTTTGGCGGTGAGCCAGCGGGTGGGGGTGACGCCCTGGGTCCAGGCGAGGCGGGCGGTGCCGCTCTCCAGTTCGCGGCCGATCAGAGAGGCGCCGGCCCAGGCGGCGACGCCCCAGAAGCTGTAGTAGGCGAGGGTGCTGATCCAGCTCAGGTACCCGGCGTAGTCGCTGGACGGGCCGTAGAGGGGGTCGCAGTAGACGGTGAGGACCGGGCAGCTCTTCAGTTCGGCGCGTACGACGTCCGCCCTGACCTCGGTCAGCCACACCAGGCCGCCGACGGCGCCGAGGACGAAGACGCTCCACACGATCAGGGCCGCGCCGGACCAGGCGGCGACGACGAAGGGCAGGACGAGGACGGCCCAGGTCGTGTAGTTGTAGACGTCCTTGTAGCGGAGGATCGCGTCCTGGTCGTACGAGCAGGCGGTGCCGGGCTTGCAGGCGTCGTACTGGCGCCAGGCATCCGCGGACGCGTCGGTGAGGGGGCCTGCCAGCCACAGCAGTGCGGCGGCCAGTACGACGATGACGGCGGCCCAGGTCCACAGGGCGGGCCGATGCAGCCGGACCAGCCACCTGAGCAGGCGGGGCGATGCGGGGTGCCCGGCGTTGACGGACACGGACAGGGCGGTCATATCGCGGCCTTCTTCTTGGTGGACGACACTCCGGCCTCGGCTCCGCCATCGGCCGATGCGCTCCCACCCGCACCACCCGTGCGGATTTCGTTGTCGGGTGCGGGTGGCCCCAGTGGGGCGGATTCGCCGTCGGCGGCTGCGGGTGGGAGGGCGGGGGTGCGTGTGCGTGTGAGCGTGGTTCCGGGTGTGAGGTTGGGTGCGGGTGGTTCCTGTGGGGCGTGATCGCCGTCGGCGGCTGCCGGTCCGAAGGGGGACGTGAGCGTGGTGGGGGCGTCGTCTGGCCTGGTCGGGGCGCAGTTCACGGGCGCCTCCAGGACGTGGCCGGTGGATGTCCTCATGCCGCCGCCTTCTCCTGCTGGACCCCCGTGGTGTCCGTGGCACCGGGATTGCGCAGGTAGGCCAGGACCAGTTCCTCCAGGGAGGGTGGGGTCGGGTGGAGGTCCGACGGGATCGGGCCCGACTTGCGGAGCAGGGCCGTGAGTTGGCGGCCCGTCGTGCGGGACTCGATCACCGTGTGCGGGGCGAGGGGGGTGGCCGCCGGGCCCGATACGCGGGCGTGGGCCGCCAGGACGTCGTCTATCTCGCCGGACAGGCGCACGCGTCCCGCGCCGATCAGGAGCAGGTGGTCGCAGGAGCCCTCCAGTTCGGCGACGACATGGGAGGACATGACGATCGTCGTGCCGTGCTGGGCGGCCTGGGACATGAGGACGCCCATCAGTTCGTGGCGGGCGAGGGGGTCCAGGTCCGCCATCGGTTCGTCCAGCAGGAGGAGGTCCGGGCGCTTCGCGAGCGCCAGGGCGAGAGCCACCCGCGTGCGCTGGCCGCCGGACAGGGCACGGATGCGGGACTTCGGGTCGAGGCCGCCGTCGGCCACGATCCGCTCGCCCGTCGCCGCGTCCCAGTGCCCGGGATTGAGGTCGGCGCCCATGCGCAGTGTCTCGGCGACCGTGAGCTGCGGATAGAGAGGCTTGTCCTGGCCCACGAAGCCCACCCGGGACCGCGCCGACGCGGGGTCCGTGCCGAGGACCCGGATCGTGCCCTCGGTCGGCACCAGCAGCCCGGCGGCGAGCGCGAGCAGCGTGGACTTGCCGGCGCCGTTGTGGCCGACGACGGCGCAGACCCGGCCGGCGGGCAGCCGGAAGGCGCAGCCGCGCAGCGCCCACGCGGGGGACAGCCGGGCCCGGCCGAATCGCCTGCCCAGATCGGTCGCCTCCATGGCGAGGCCTGCGGTGTCGGTCATGCGGGGTCTCCCTGGAAGTGCTTCTCGAGTACGGCGGTGAAGAGCGCGGCCATGTCGTCCCGGTCGAGACCGGCCTCGCGGGCCTTCTCGGCCCAGGCGTCCAGCTCGTCGCGGAGCGGGGACTCGGCGGCCGGGGCGGTGCCCAGTGAGCGCCGGACGAAGGTGCCCAGGCCCCGCCTGGCCTCGACCAGGCCCTCGCGCTCCAGCTCCCGGTAGGCCTTGAGGACCGTGTTGGGGTTGATCGCGGTGGCCTCGACCACCTCGCGTGCGGTGGGCAGTTTGTCCCCCGGTTCCAGCAGGCCGAGACGGAGGGCCTGCTTGGTCTGCTGAACGATCTGGACGTAGGTGGAGACGCCGGAGCGCCGGTCGATGCGGTACTCGACCACCCGTTCCACCACCCTTTCACTAATTGAGTAGTGAAAGGGTGGTGGAACGGGCGGCGGAAAGTCAAGCGAGTGGGTCCGGAAACTCATGCGTGGTTTCGTGAACCGGACGGGACGCCCGGTGCGAAGAGGAGACGTGAGCGAAACGAGAAGCGACGCGGAGCTGCTGCGGGCCATCGCCGCGGACGCCGACCGGCGCGCCTTCGAGGAGCTGTACCGCCGGTACGCCCCCTGGCTGACCGCCCGGCTGCGCGGCCGCTGCGCCGACGCCGGGATCGTCGACGACGTCGTACAGGAGACGTTCCTCGCGGTGTGGCGGGGCAAGGCCCGCTATCGGGAGGAGGCCGCCGGGGCCGGTGACGCGGCCGGGTGGCTGTGGCGGATCGGATCGCGGCGGCTGGTCGACGCGCTGCGCGGCGACGGGGCCCGCGGCCGGCTGCGGCAGGCGCTGTCCCGGCTGCGCCACCGCGACGAGGCGTCCGCCGAGGAACGCGTGCTCGCGGGGGTGGAGCACGGGGACCTGGCGGGCGCGCTCGTCCGGCTCTCGCCGGAACTGCGGGCCGTCCTCCAGGCCACGGTCATCGACGGGCTGACCACCCGGGAGGCGGCTGTCCTGCTCGGGATCCCGGCCGGCACGGTCAAGACGCGGGCGATGCGCGCCCGCAAGCAACTGCGGGAGGCGCTGGCATGACATGGCATGTGGATGCCGAGGACCTACGGGCCTACGCCCAGGGCGAGTTGGCGCCGCCGCTGCTCTGGTCCGCCGACACGCACCTGACCGGCTGCGCCGAGTGCCGGGGCGTGCTCGCCTCGGTGAGCGAGGGCGTGGACGCCGGCTGGGACCGGATCGACGCCGAACTCGACGCGCCCCGCCCGGGGTTGTGGGAACGGCTGCTGGTGCGTGCCGGGATCCCCGACCACACCGCACGGCTGCTCGCGGCCACCCCGGTGCTGCGCCGCTCCTGGCTCGCGGCCGTGGTGTTCGTACTGGTGGCGACGGTAGGGGTGGTGTATACGGCCGACTCGCCCACCGCGTTCCTCGCCCTCGCGCCGCTGCTCCCGCTCGTCGGGGTCGCGCTGGCCTACGGACCCGTACTGGACCCGACGTACGAGATGGCGGTCGTCTCGCCCGTGCACGGGTTCCGGCTGCTGATGATCCGTACGGTCGCCGTGCTCGTCACCGGGCTCGGGCTCAACCTCCTGGCCACGCTCGCCCTCCCGGCCTACGGGCTGCGCGCGCTGGCCTGGCTGCTGCCCGCCCTCGCGCTCACCGCCACCGGGCTGGCGCTCACCCCGCGGCTCGGGCAGGTCCTCGCGCCCTCGCTGGTCGGCGGGGTGTGGATCGGCCTGCTCGTCCTGGCCCGGGCCGACGGCGGACCGCTCGTGCAGTTCACCGCCGCCGGACAGGGCGCCGCCGCCGCGGTGGCCGCCCTCGCCGCGGGCCTGCTCTTCCTCGCCCGCGACCGCTTCGACGTCTTCTTCTCCAGGAGTGCCGCATGACACCGACCGTCTCCGCCTCGGGGCTCAGCCTCCACTACGGCGGTACCCGCGCCCTCGACGACGTGTCGCTGCGGCTGACCCAGGGCGTCACCGGGCTGCTCGGGCCCAACGGGGCCGGAAAGACCACCCTGTTGCGGGTGCTGGCCACCGCCGTGCCCGCGGACCGCGGCGCCTTCACCGTGCTCGGGCACGACCCGGGCAGCGCGGCAGGCCGCCAGGAGGTGCGGCGCGTGCTCGGCTATCTGCCGCAGACGCCCGGCTTCCACCCTGACTTCACCGCCTTCGAGTTCGTCGACTACGTGGCGATCCTCAAGGAGTTGACCGACCGGACCGCCCGCCACCGCGAGGTGCGCCGCGTGCTGGACGAGGTCGACCTCGCCGACGTGCGCGGCAAGCGCATCAAGAAGCTGTCCGGCGGTATGCGGCAGCGGGTCGCGCTCGCCGCCTCCCTCGTCGGCGACCCCGGCTTTCTCGTCCTGGACGAGCCGACCGTCGGCCTGGACCCCGAACAGCGCATGCGCTTCCGGGAGTTGATCGCCCGGGCCGGCGAGGGCCGGACCGTGCTGCTGTCCACCCACCAGACCGAGGACGTGGCGATGCTCTGCCACCGCGTCCTGGTCATGGCCGCCGGCACCGTCCGCTTCGACGGCACCCCCGCCGAACTGACCGCGCGGGCCGCCGGACACGTGTGGAGCAGCGCGGAACGCGACCCCGGAGCGAAGGCGGGCTGGCGCACCGGCGTCGGCTCCTTCCGCAACGTCGGCGACCCGCCGCCCGGCGCGGACCTGCTCGAACCCAGCCTGGAGGACGGCTACTTGCTCACCCTGGACGGCACGAGCGCGGAGGTGGCGGCGGCATGAGCGCGGTACTGACCCACGAGACCCCCACGGCCGTGCGGACCCCCGGTCCCCGCCGCACCTGGTCGGCCGTGATCGCCCTGGCCCTGTTCGAGGCGCGCCGACTGCTGCTGCGTATCCCGGTGTTGCTCGCGTTCGCGGCCTACATCGGCTGGACCGTGTGGCGCGCCCCCGACTTCGAGGACGGCTTCCCCGCCCTCCAGGACGTCGACCGGGCCACCCAGGCGGCCCCGCTGCTCGTCGCCCTCGCGGTCCTGCTCTCCGTCAACCACGCGGTGCTGCGCTCCAGGCGGTACGACACGGAACGCCACTTCCAGGTCCTGGTCCTGGCGCCCGGGTGGCGTACGGCGGCCCACGCGCTGTCCGTCGTCGCGGCGGCGCTGGTCACCGCGCTGGTCGTGCTCGGCCAGTTCGGCTGGGCGGCACTCCGGTCGGGCGCGGTCGGCGGCGGCTCGCCGGGCGAACTGCTCGTCGGCCCGCTGACGGTGCTGCTGTTCGGTGCGATCGGTGTGCTGCTGGCCCGGCTGATCCCGTCGGCCATGGCCGCGCCGATGGCCGTCGTGCTGCTGCTCTTCCTGTTCGTGGCCGGGGCGTTCCCCGCCGGGGGCGGCGAGCGCGGGACGCGCTGGCTGGCGCCGATCGTCACCGAGTCGAGCAGCAACATCCTCCCCTCCGACCTGATCGGCCGCCCGGCCGCCTGGCACGCCCTCTACCTCGCCGGGCTCGCGCTGACCGTGCTGCTGCTCGCGGTCCTGGTCGGCGCGCCGCGCGACTGGAAGGTCGGTGCGGCCACCGCCGGGGCGCTCGCCCTCGCGGTGACCGGCGGTGTCGCACAGACCGCGGACCTCCCCGGCCCGGTGCAGACGGCCCGCGAACAGGCCACCAACGCCCCGGAGAAGACGCAGAAGTGCGTCGAGCGGGACGGTTCGAGGTACTGCGCCTTCCCGGAGTGGACGGCCCGGACCGCCACCTGGGCCAAGGCCGCGGATCAGGTCAGATCCCTGGCCGGCGGCACCGCCCACGACCAGCCGATCGTCGTACGGCAGCGGATCGAGGCCCGCTACGGCCTCCAGGGCGACGGCGCGATCGCCCCCGCCACCGCACCCCACCAGGTCACCGTCGGCACCGCCTGGGGCGGCAACCGCGTCCCCGAGTTCTCGGTCGCCGTCGCCGGTGTGCTGGTCGCGGGCGACGAGAAGGCGATGGACTCGCTGTGCGACAGCCGCATGGTGACCGTCATGTGGCTCGCCCTGGCCGGACAGGACGACCCGATGCAGTCCCTGCGTGACGTCCGCCTCGACGACAGCGTCAGCGGCTCGGCCATCGTCGTCTCGCAGACCGACCCGCTGCACATGGGCGCGGCCCAGACGACGGTCGTCCGCGAACTCCTGGGCAAGCCCCGCGACACGGTCGCCGCCCAGGTCAGGGCGCACTGGACCGAGTTGACCTCCCCGAAGCTGACGTCCGCGCGTGCCGCCGAGCTGCTGGGTGTGCCGGTGCCCAAGGAGAAGGACGAGAAGTGCGAGTCCTGATCGGCGAGTCGGAGCTCCCGGCGAGGTTGCTGCCTCGCGTCTCGGATGCCGGGGCGAGCGGACGCGCGGCCATCGGTTCGCTGCATGGCGGTGCCGTGTGCACGAGAGGGGACGAGAAGTGCGCGGTCTGATCCGGGAGTTGACGCTCCCCGTGTGGCGGTCCCTGCCCTGGCGGGCCCTGCTGGCGAGCGGCGCGATGGCCCTGCTGCTCGCCGCGATACCCCGTATGTCCGACGAGCCGTCGGCCTGGCTGGCCGTCAACCTCCTGCGCACCGCCGCCCTCGTCCTGGCCCTCGGGCTCGCCTTCGTCCTGGACGACCCGGCCCGGCACACCACCGCCGCGGTGCCGGTACGGCGCCCGGTACGGGCCGGGCTGCGGCTCGCGCTGGTCGCCCCGGTCCTCGCCTCGTGGTGGACGGCGGCGCTGCTGCTCGTCCCGTCGTCCGTCCGACCCCCGGTCGGCGACATCACCCTGGAGGCGGGGGCGGCCTTCGCCCTCGCGCTCGCCGGCGCGACGGCCGCGATCCGGTTCACGGACCAGGCGGAACCGGGCCAGGCGGTCGCGGCCGGCCTCCTGGTCCTCGCGATCCTCACCCCGCTGCTGCTGCCGGAGAGTTGGGCCCTGTTCGTGGCGGTGGGGGACAAGCGGTGGGCGGCGGCGCACGAGCGGTGGGCGGTGCTGTTGACGGGGGCGGCGGTGGTGTGGGGGCTGTGCATGCCGGAGCGGATCAAGCACCGGTCCGCGTCCCCCGTACTTCAGTGACGCTCACGTCTCCGTGCGGTACATCAAGTCCGTCTCGTACGTGACGAACCCCAGCCGCTCGTACACGGACACCGCCGCCTTGTTGTCCGCGTCCACATAGAGCATCGCCGTCGGCACCCCCTGACCCGCGAGATGGCGAAGCCCGATCGTGGTCAGGGCCTTGCCCAGGCCCCCGCCCTGCGCCCCCGGCCGCACCCCGACCACGTACACCTCACCGAGCCCCTCCTCCGCGTGGACCTTCGTCCAGTGGAAGCCGATGAGTTCACCGTCGCGGAAGGCGAGGAAGAACCCGGCGGGATCGAACCACGCCTCGGCCGTCCGGTCGTCGAGATCCCGCTGGGTGAGGGACCCCTGCTCGGGATGGTGGGCGAAGGCCGCGGAGTTCACCGCGAGCCAGGCCGAGTCGTCCACCCCGGGACGGAAGGTGCGGACGGCGACCCCGTCGGGCAGCACCGGCTCGGGCAGGTCCAGGTCGGTCAACGGCCGCCGCATCTGCCGCAGTTCGCGGAAGAGGGTGAGCCCGAGGACCTGCGCGAGATGCCGCGCCGCGGAGTGGCCGCCGTGCGCCCACACCCGCAGCCGCTTGCCGGACGCGCCGAGCAGCGCCGAGCCCAGCGCCCGCCCGTGCCCGTGGCCGCGGTGCGCGGGGTGCACGACCAGCTCGGCGGCCGGCGCCTCCACCGGGTCGGTGTCCTCCAACTGCGCGTAGCCGACGAGTTCGTCGCCGACGCTCAGCAGCAGATGGGTCACGCCCGTGCGCTCGCCGCCGCGCAGTTGCAGCCGCCCCTGTTCGGACACCGCCTGCTGTCCGTCCTGCCGGGCGGCCTCGGCGAGCAGCGCGAGCACCGCCTCGGTCTGCTGCGGGGTGAGCGCGGTGAGGTTCTCGATGGTGCGGGCCCGGTCGGGCCCGGCGGTGTCGTCGCTGGTCATGCGTACGAGGGTAAGCCGAGGACCCGGCAAAGTGGCCGCAAAGAGAAGGGCAAAGGGAAACCAGGATGTAACCCGGAAACCCCTGTCGCGCTACGCGCGTTGACCCTAGGCTGCGCCCGGACGGGCCACTACCTCAGCAGACCCACAGGGGGGCGCATGCCAGCCACTTCCCAGCCGAACCCGCATCGCAGACGGGCGTACCGACTCCTGACCGCGGCCGCCGCTCTGGCCACCGTCGGGGCCCTCGGTGCGGCGATCCCGGCGGACGCGCACGACACCGGGCGCGGTCAGCACGACCGGTGGCCCAACCGCTACCAGGACGTCCAGCTGCTGTCCTTCAACGACCTGCACGGCAACCTGGAGCCCCCGGCGGGCTCGTCGGGCCGGGTGACCGAACTCCAGGCGGACGGCACGACGAAGACCATCGACGCGGGCGGTGTGGAGTACCTCGCCACCCACCTGCGCGAGGCCCGCAAGGGCAACGCGTACTCGGTGACCGCGGCCGGCGGCGACATGGTCGGCGCCTCCCCGCTGATCTCGGGCCTCTTCCACGACGAGCCCACCATCGAGGCGCTCAACAAGCTGGACCTGGACGTCACCTCGGTCGGCAACCACGAGTTCGACGAGGGCGCGAAGGAACTGGCCCGCCTGCAGAACGGCGGCTGCCACCCCACCGCGGGCTGCTACACGGACAAGAAGTTCAAGGGCGCCGACTTCCCCTACCTGGCGGCCAACGTCCTGGACGAGAAGACCAACAAGCCGATCCTGAAGCCGTATTACGTCTGGAAGAAGAAGGACGTCAAGATCGGCTTCATCGGCGTGACGCTGGAGGACACCCCGGGTGTCGTCTCCGCCGAGGGCGTCAAGGGCCTCAAGTTCAAGGACGAGGTCGAGACGATCAACAAGTACGCCAAGGAGCTGCAGAAGCAGGGCGTGAAGTCGATCGTGGCGCTCATCCACGAGGGTGGCCTGCCGGCCTCCGGCGCGTACAACTACGACTGTGACGCCTCGGGCGCGGGCAGCGGTATCTCCGGTCCGATCGTCGACATCGCGAAGAACATCTCGCCGTCGGTCGACGCCCTGGTCACCGGCCACACGCACGCCGCGTACGTCTGCACGATCCCCGACCCGGCGGGCAACCCCCGCATGGTCACCTCGGCCGCGTCCTTCGGCCGCCTCTACACGGACACCACGCTCACCTACGACCGTCGCACCGGTGACATCGCCCGTACGTCGGTGAAGTCGGCGAACCACGTGGTCACCCGGACCGTCCCCAAGGCGGCCGACATGACCAGTCTGATCAGCAAGTGGGGCACGCTCGCCGCGCCCATCGGCAACCGCGCGATCGGCTACATCTCCGCCGACGTCCCGAGCACCGGCACCGAGTCCCCGATGGGCGACCTGATCGCGGACGCTCAACTGGCGCACGGCAAGGCGCTCGACGCGGACACCGACCTCGCGCTGATGAACCCGGGCGGGGTCCGGGCGGGCCTCACCTACGCGACCACGGGCGCCGAGGGCAACGGCGTGGTCACCTACGCCGAGGGCTTCACCGTGCAGCCGTTCTCCAACACCGTGAACCTTCAGAACTTCACCGGCGCCCAGCTGATCCAGGTGCTCAAGGAGCAGGTCAGCGGGACGAACGCGAGCGCGCCGAAGATCCTTCAGCCGTCCGCCAACCTCGCCTACACGCTGGACCTGACGAAGACCGGCGCGGACCGGGTCGTCACGGACTCCATCAAGCTGAACGGCGTGGCGATCGACCCGGCCGCCACCTACCGCGTCGCCACCAACAGCTTCCTGGCGGGCGGCGGCGACGGCTTCACCACGCTGGGCCAGGGCACGAACGACCTGGTCGGCGCGGACGATCTGACGGCGCTTGAGCAGTACCTGACGGCCAATTCGTCGGCGAGCAGCCCGCTCGTCCCGCCGACGCCGAACCGGATCACGATAGTGCAGTAGTCTCTCGCTCCACCTGCGACATCTCCGAAGGCGACCGCGTTTACCGACGCGGTCGCCTTTCGCATGTGCGGCGTAAAACCTGTGTGAGTGGGGGTTCGGTTCCGGGTTTTCTCTAAGAGTTTATATTCAGAGGCAACTCCTATCTATCCTTATTGAGGTCTAAGGCGGAAAGGCTTTTTTGGCTTCGGAAATGCCGTAGTGTTTTCCATGTCGAGAACGAACGACACCACGGAATCCGAACCGAAGGAGAACGTCATGAGCTTCCACAAGATCACCCCCGTGAAGAAGGCCCACAAGCCCGCTCCGGCCCCGAAGAAGCCCGCTCCGAAGAAGCCCGCTCCGGCCCCGAAGCGTCGCCCCGTCGGCCACAAGTAAATTCGACATAAGAAATCCAGGGAGGGAATTACATCATGAGTTTCCACAAGATTGTTCCGGTCAAGAAGCACCGCAAGCCCGCCCCGGCCCCCAAGAAGCCGGCGCCGAAGAAGCCCGCCCCGAAGCGCCCCGTCGCGCACAAGGGCTGAGGTCCGCCACGAGGCGGGGTCACCGGTCGGAGAGTCGCCCGACCGGGGCCCCGCCTCGGCCATGTCCGGCGCCGGGTCCTCTGCCGGTCCGGCGCCGAGACCGCCGTAGGAAAGGGAGTTGCAGACCATGAGGGAAGTGCGTGCGGCCTTCCGGCGGTTCTGGCCGCTGACCCGCGGCGATCGCAGGTGGCTGCTGGTGATCATCGGGTGCGTGGTGCTGTCCGCGCTCGCCGAGACCGCCTCGATCCTGCTGTTCGCCGAACTCACCGACAACGCCCTCAAGGCCGGCTCGCTCTCCGCGTTCTGGGGCCCGGCCGGTGCCTGGCTGGGCGTGGCCGCGCTCGGCGCGCTGGTCGGCTACCTCGGCAACTCGCTCGCCACCTGGACCGCGGAGAGATTCGTCCTGCGGCTGCGGGCGGGCGTCTTCCGGCATGTCCAGGACCTGCCCCCGGACTTCTTCCAGAGGCACCGCCAGGGCGACCTCGTCGAGCGGCTCACCGGTGATGTCGAGGCCATCGAGCAGATGGTCGTCTCCGGTGTCGTCGGCACGGTCTCCGCCCTCTTCTCGGGGGTCTTCTATTCCTGCGCGGCCCTCTATCTGCGCTGGGACCTGGCCCTCGCCACCTTCGTCCTGGCGCCCCTTTTCCTGCTCGCCGCCCGCCGCTTCTCCGGCCGGATCCGCAGCGCCTCCCGGGACGAGCGGGTCGCCGACGGCGCGATCACCTCCGTCGTCGAGGAATCCCTCGGCAACGTCGTCCTCACCCAGGCCTACAACCGCCGCCGCGACGAGGAGAAGCGGCTCGACGTCGAGGCCCGCGCCTGGATGAAGGCATCGGTCCGCGGGGCCCGGCTGAGCGAGTTGTACGAGCAGTTCGTCGAGGTCGTCGAGACGCTGTGCGTGCTGCTGGTGATCGGTCTTGGCGTGTGGGAGATCTCGGCGGACCGGATGACGCTCGGCCAGCTCCTGGCCTTCGCCGCCTTCATCGGCTACCTCTACCCGCCGGTCCGCAGCCTCGGCCAGCTCGGCCTCACCCTCACCGCCGCGACGGCCGGCGCCCAGCGCCTCAACGAGATCCTGGACACCCGCCCGGCCGTCGCCGACCCTGCCCGACCGGTCGCCGAGTGGCCCGTGAACGGCTGGGTCGCCTTCCACGACGTCTCCTTCCGCTACCCGGAGTCCCTCCGCGCCTCCCTGCGCGACGTGACCTTCCGCGCGAGCCCCGGCGAGCTGGTGATCGTCACCGGGGCGAGCGGCGCCGGCAAGTCGACCCTGTCCAAACTGCTGACCCGCTTCTACGACCCCTCGCAGGGCGTGATCACCCTGGACGGTGTCCCGCTGCGCGACCTGCGCCTTGAGTTCCTGCGCGAGAAGGTGGCGCTGCTGCCCCAGGAGACGCTCATCCTGAACGGCACGATCCGCGAGAACATCGCCTGCGGATGCCCCGGCGCGAGCGACGCGGAGATCGAGCAGGCGGCCCGCGAGGCGGCGGCGCACAACTTCGTCACCGCGCTGCCCGAGGGGTACGACACCCACCTCGCCCCCGGCACGGCCGCCCTCTCCGGCGGCCAGCTCAAGCGCATCGCCATCGCCCGCGCCATGCTGCGCTCCGCCCCGGTCCTCGTCCTGGACGAACCGACGGCGGGCCTGGACGCGGTGGCCGCCCGCCAAGTGGTGCAGCCCCTGCGCACGTTGATGGCGGGCCGTACGACGATCATGATCACGCACGATCTGAGCCTCGCGCCGGACGCGGATCGCATCCTGGTCGTCGACCGGGGCCGCCTGGTGGAGTCCGGCACCCACAAGGAACTCCTGGCCGGCGGCGGCGCCTACGCGAGCCTGGCCGAGCCGCTGCCGGACGCGGTGGCGGACCTGCCGCCGGCGCTGGACGAGACGATGATCCTCAGGTGGTGAGGCGCAGGGAGTAGCCGAGCCCCCGCACGGTCTGGATGAGCCGCGGTTCGCCGCGGCTCTCCAGTTTGCGGCGCAGGTACATCACGTACACGTCCAGCGTGTTGGACGTCGGCTCGAAGTCGAAGCCCCAGACGTCCTTGAGGATCTGCGCCCGGCTGAGCACCTTCGCCGGGTGCCGCATCAGGTACTCGAGGAGCAGGTACTCGGTCTTGGTGAGCCCGAGCGGCCGTTCGCCCCGGGTGACGGTCCGCGTCCGCAGGTCCATGGCGACGTCCTGGAAGTCCAGCCGCTGGTCCCGCCTCGGCTCGACGACCGCCCCGCGCGGGGCGCGGCGCAGCAACGCCCTTACCCGGGCCAGGAGTTCCTCGGTGGCGAAGGGCTTCATCAGGTAGTCGTCGGCGCCGTTGTCGAGGGCGACGATCCGGTCGCCGACCGCGTGCCGCCCGGTGAGCATCAGGATCGGGACCATGCACCCGGAGGCCCGGATCCGCCGCGTCGCGGCCAGCCCGTCCAGCTCCGGCATGGTCACGTCCATCAGCACCAGGTCGGGATCGCCCTCGGGCACCCCGATCAGATCGAGCACGGCCCGGCCGTCCCCCGCGAGGACGGTCTCGTACCCCTCGAACCTGAGCAGCCGCCCGACCCCGTCACGCACGGCCTCGTCGTCATCGGCCAGCAGAATCTTCCGTGCCATTCGAACACGGTGGGGCGGACGGCTGTGCGGGAGCTGGCAGGCGGTTATGGGTGAGCTGGGGGAACCGGTGGGGTCTCCCGCAGATACCAGGGGACCTGGGACTCCCAGCGCCAGTGCAGCAGGGCGGCGAGCAGGGCGAACGCGGCGAGCGGGACGTACAGGAGCAGGAGGAAGGGGCGGGTGTCGGAGCCGCTCACCAGCTCCCACAGCATCAACAGGAACATGGCGAGCAGGACGACCATCGCCCCGTTGAACGCCCGCACCCACGCCGTGCGGTGCCCCGCGCGCCGCCGGACGCGGTCCTCGGCCTCGGGCCGCGGCTCCCAGCCGGTGCCGCGGTGCCGGGCGGCGGCGGTCCGCAGATCGTCGACCTCGGCTTCGAGGTCCGGCCACTGCCAGTCGTCGAGACAGCGGAGCTGGAGGCGGCGGCCGTCGTTGTCGTAGAGGTAGGTCAGCAGGCGCGGGCCGTCCTTGCGCCGCGTCGGAGCGGGCTCGATCCGGATGTCGTAGACGTCGTGCCAGCCCCGCCGCCGCACGCGCACCGCGCCGCGCACGCTGATGCCGTCGGCCCGCACGAAGGTCCGCCCGCGCCAGTACCCGAGCCCGGCCGTACCGAGCAGCGCCAGCAGGGATCCCAGGAAGAGGACTCTGGCCCACCCGGGCATCGTGGACTCCCGCAGGGTCGAACTCACCAGATAGCCCAGCGCGATCACCAGAAAGCCGCGCCGCCCCCACGACATGGATCTGTGCCGTCCGTACTCGCGCTCGACACCCCCGACGCCGTCGACGTCCGCCACTCCGCCCACCCGCCCCACCTCGACATCCGGCCGGATGATCGTACGGCGGGACGCCGCCCGGCAGACTCCGCTCGGCAGCCCGTCGCCGAGCTACTGCGGATCGGCCGGCGGCGGTGTCGGCGCCCCCGGCACCCGTACCGTCGCCACCGTGCCGCCGCCGGGTGCGCGGGCCAGGGTGACCTCGCCGCCGGCCTGCTCGATCGTGCGGGCGACGATGGACAGGCCCAGGCCCGAGCCGGGGAGGGCGCGGGCGCTGGGGGAGCGCCAGAAGCGGTCGAAGACGTGCGGGAGTTCCTCGGCGGGGATGCCGGGGCCGTGGTCGCGGACGGTCAGGACGCCGCGGCCGAGCTGCACCTCGATCGTGCCGCCCTCGGGGCTGAACTTCACCGCGTTGTCCAGGATGTTGACCACCGCCCGCTCCAACGCGGACGGCTCCGCCCGGACGTACCAGGGCTGGAGGTCGGCGTTGATCGTCAACTCCGGCCCCCGCAGCCGTGCCCTGCGCAGCGCGGCCTCGACGGTGTCCTGCATCGACACGTACTGCACGCGCTCGCCCCGCTGGCCCTCCGAACGCGACAGTTCCTGCAAGTCGCCGATCAGGGAGGCCAGTTCGGTCATCTGCGCCTTCACCGAGGCGAGCAGCGCCTTGCGGTCCGCCTCCGGCAAGGGGCGGCCGGTCTCCTCGCTGCGGGTGAGGAGTTCGATGTTCGTACGGAGGGAGGTGAGCGGGGTGCGCAGTTCGTGCCCGGCGTCCGCGATCAGTTGCTGCTGGAGCTCGCGGGAGCTGGCCAGGGAGGAGGTCATCGAGTTGAAGGACCGGGAGAGCCGGGCGACTTCGTCCTCCCGGTCCTCGTCGACGGGGATCCGGATGCTCAAGTCCTCGGTACGGGCGACGTGTTCGACGGCTTCGGTGAGCTTGTCGACGGGCCGGAGTCCTGCACGTGCGACGGCGAGACCGGCTGCGCCGGCGCCGAGTACTCCGATGCCGGAGACGAGGAGCAGGATGAGGGCGAGTTCGTTGAGAGTGGACTGCGTGCCCTTGAGGGGAGTTGCGAGGACGACGGCTACACCTTGGTTGTCGGAAGTGTCGACGCCCAGGTACAGAGTCAGCACACGTAGAGAGTTGTCGTCCTCATCGGTGCCGTTGCGGAAGGTGCCCTCGGTGCTCTTCTTCTGCTTGATCACGTCCCTGTCGCTGTTGGTGACGATGACCGTGCCCGGCGAGTTCGGGTCGACGCAGGGGTCGCCCTTCTCCTTGATCGCCTGGACGTAGTCGTTGTGACCCGCGAACGACTGGGTGTTCTGCTGTGGGGTCTGAGTGCACCTCTGCAGAAGCGCCGCGACCGTGCCAGGCCTCCGCGCCATGTCCTTGAGGTCGTTGTCCACCTGCTCGTACAACTTCCCCTGCACGATGAACCAGCACGTCACCGAAACCGCCGCCACCGCGAACGCCACCGCGGCCGCGACCAGGATGGCGAGCCGGGAGCGGATCGGCAGTGTCTGGAAGCGGCGCAGGAGTTTGAGCTTCCTCACTCCGCCCCACCCTGCCGCAACACGTAACCCACTCCACGAACCGTGTGCACGAGCCGCGGCTCGCCCCCGGCCTCGGTCTTGCGGCGCAGGTACATCACGTACACGTCCAGCGAGTTGGACGACGGCTCGAAGTCGAAGCCCCAGACCGCCTTCAGGATCTGCTCCCGCGTGAGCACCTGACGCGGGTGCGCCATGAACATCTCCAGGAGCGTGAACTCCGTCCGGGTCAGTTCCACCGGCCGCCCCGCCCGCGTCACTTCACGCGTCGCCAGGTCCATGCGGAGGTCCGCGAAGGTGAGCGCCTCGTCCTCCTGGGCGGCGCCCGCGGCGGCGGCGTAGGAGCTGCGCCGCAGCAACGCGCGGATGCGGGCGAAGAGTTCGTCGAGTTCGAAGGGCTTGACGAGGTAGTCGTCGGCGCCCGCGTCCAGCCCGGTGACGCGGTCGCCGACCGTGTCACGGGCGGTCAGCATGAGGATCGGAGTCGTCGTGCCGGCGCCCCGCATGCGGCGTGCCGCGGTCATGCCGTCCATGCGCGGCATCTGGATATCGAGGACGACCAGGTCGGGCTGGTAGGCCGTGGCCTTCTCCAGTGCGTCCGCGCCGTCCACGGCCACCTCGGTGTCGTACCCCTCGAAGGCGAGGCTGCGCTGGAGTGCTTCGCGCACGGCCGGCTCGTCGTCGACGATCAGGATGCGCTGGGGGTCACGGTCGCCATCGGCGGGGCTCATGGGCTTCGGATTCCTCGGGTGCGGTGGGACGACATGGGCTGATTGTCATCAGCCTCGCATGTTTCCCTGCGGGCGCGTAAAGGGCGGAGCGGGACGGATCTCAGCCGCGGGCGGCGGTGCGGCGCCGCGCGCGGGCCGGGGCCGTGGCCCGACGGCCGGCGCCGTGCGCGACCGCCACCTCGGGGGCCCGGGCGGCCGGCGCGTGCAGTTCGTACGCCACGGCGAGGGCGAGACCGAGGTCGGCCGCGCCGCCGGCGGCGCCGAGGTGGGAAGCCTGCTGGATCTTCATGACGTACTCCCTGCTGGTTGCCGTGGATCCGGTGGTACGGAGGGGCACACGAGGTCAGCTGTCGCTGCCGCCCGCCCGCAGTGTGGCCAGGTCGGCCTTGACGGTGTTGATCGGGATGGCGAAGCCGAGGCCGACGCTGCCCGCGTCGCTGGAGGTGGCCGACGAAGCGGCCGAGTACATCGCGGAGTTGATGCCGATGATGTTGCCGTTGGCGTCGATCAGCGCGCCGCCGGAGTTGCCGGGGTTGAGCGAGGCGTCGGTCTGCAGCGCCTTGTAGGTCGTGGTGGAGGAGCCGGTGTCACCGTTGAACTGCTGGCCGCCGAACTGGAAGGGCCACTGGTCGTCGCCCTGTCCCTGCCCCTGGCTCTGGCTCTCGTCGGTCGAGACGGTCACGTCACGGTTGAGCGCGGAGACGATGCCGCTGGTGACCGTGCCGGTCAGGCCCTCGGGGGAGCCGATCGCGACGACCTGGTCGCCGACCTGCACACCGGCCGAGTTGCCGAGGGTGGCCGCCGTGAGGCCGGAGGCGTTCTCCAGCTTGATCAGGGCGAGGTCCTTCTTGCTGTCGGTGCCGACGACCTTCGCGGTGTAGCTCTTGCCGTTGCTGGTCTGCACCTTGATCGTGGAGGCGCCGGAGATGACGTGGTTGTTGGTGACGATCTCGCCGTTGCTGGTGATGATCACGCCGGCACCGGTGGACTGACCGGCGTTCGAGGTGGCGGTGATCTCGACCACGCTCGGGCTGACCTTCGCCGCGATGGTGGCGACGTCGCCCCTCTTGCTGGACGGCACGACGCTGGTGGTGGTGGAGCTGGTGGCGACCGTGTCGCTGCCGGTCAGCTCCTGGATGCCGTACGCGGTGCCGCCGCCCACGGCCGCGGCCACGATGGCGACGGCGGCCAGCAGGGCCAGGGGCCCCCGGGTCCGCTTCTTCGCGTGCGGCGCGGCCCCGCCCGGCTCGGCCGGTACGGCGGTCATGACGGCCGTACCGCCGCCGTTGCCGTCACCGCCGTGCCCGGCACCCGCGCCCTCGGCGGTGAAGTCGGCCGGGGCGGCGGCGTGCGAGGACTGGGCCGGCCAGACCGTGGTGCCGGGCTCGATGGTGACCGGCTCCACCGGGGGCTGCTGGGCCGGCTGCTGCTGAACGGGCGGCTGCGCGGGGGGCGGCGGCCACTCCGGGTTCACGGGGGAGGAGGCGTGCTGCTGGGGGTACGCGTCCTGCTGCTGCTCGCCCTGGTACGGGTTCTCGTACTCGCCGCTTCGGCGGAGGCTCTCGGTCATGACAATGAGCATGTCGCCCGACCATGAGAGCTCCCTGAGTGCCCGCTGAGAAGCCCGGCAGAACCTCGTATGCCCGATATAAAGCCCGCTCAGGCACCAGGAAGGGCTCTCTCAGAAAGCCTTCATAAAGCCACGGAAACCCCTTGTACGGCCGTGAGAAAGCCTCAGCCCGTCAGGCCGCGGCGCATCCGCACGACCGTCGCGTCACCAGCCGCGAGGGGAACACCTTCAGCCGCTCGCGCCGGGAGCCGGCCACCCGCAGGCCGTCGTCGAGGACGAGGTCCACGGCCGCGCGGGCCATCGCCGAGCGGTCCGAGGCGATCGTGGTCAGCGGCGGGTCCGTCAGGGCCGCTTCCTTGATGTCGTCGAAGCCGGCCACCGCCAGCTCGCCCGGCACGTCGATGCGCAGTTCGCGGGCCGCGCGCAGCACGCCGATCGCCTGGTCGTCGGTGGAGCAGAAGACGGCGGGCGGGCGCCGGGGTCCGCCGAGGATCTCCAGCGCTATCCGGTAGGCGTCGTAACGGTTGTACGGTGCCTCGAACAGCCGGTCCTCGGTCGGCTTGCCGGCCTCCTCCATCGCGCGCCGCCAGCCCTCGACGTGGTCGGAGACCGGGTCGCCGACGGCGGGGGTGTCGGCGGTGCCGCCCATACAGGCGACGTACTCGTAGCCGTGCTCCAGGAGATGGGACACGGCGAGATGGGCGCCGCCCAGGTCGTCGGTGACGACGGCGACGTCGTCGATGGCCTCGGGCCGCTCGTGCAGCAGGACGACCCGGGCGTCCCAGGCCTCGATCTCGGCGGCCGCGTTGTCGTTGAGCGCGTGGCTGACGAGGATGAGTCCGGAGACCCGCATCCCGAGGAACGCGCGCAGATAGTGGACCTCGC
Organism: Streptomyces sp. NPDC088794; assembly: GCF_044750545.1. Lineage (NCBI taxonomy): Bacteria > Bacillati > Actinomycetota > Actinomycetes > Kitasatosporales > Streptomycetaceae > Streptomyces > Streptomyces sp. NPDC088794. The sequence goes on from NZ_JBIVKB010000004.1 coordinate 48,783, forward strand.
GCTCGCCGATGTAGTCGGAGTTGCCGACCAGCACCATCTTGCCGCGCTCGGAGGCGGCCTGTTCGACCGCGTGCGCCATCTCACCGAAGAAGGGCTGGCGGGCGTCCGGGACGATCAGGCCTATGAGGTCCGTGCGCCGCGACGCCATCGCCTGGGCGACTCGGTCGGGTCGGTACCCCAGCTCCTTGATCGCGGCGAGTACACGCTCGCGCGTGGCCGGTGCGACCGGCCGGGGTCCGTTGTTGATGACATAGCTGACCACGGCAGTCGACGTACCTGCCAGCCGCGCCACATCGTCCCTGGTTACCTTGGCCACGCGCGGAGTCTACGCGGAGAGACCCGCTCTGGGCAGGGCGTGAGGAAGCTTGCCTCGCTGCTCCCGGCGCCGGGAGCGTCCCCGGTGCGGGGACCATGCCCTGCCCACGCCTCCGCTACGCCTCCACCTGGACCTCGGTGTCCTCCAGGGCGGGCGTCTCGTCCGGCTCCTCCGCCTTTGCCCGGGCCGCCTTGGCCTTGGCCTCCTCGGCGGCGCGGTCGACCTTCTCCGGCGTAACGAATCGATAACCCACGTTCCGGACGGTCCCGATCAGCGATTCGTGCTCGGGTCCGAGCTTGGCGCGCAGCCGTCGTACGTGGACGTCGACCGTTCGCGTACCGCCGAAGTAGTCGTAGCCCCACACCTCCTGCAGCAGCTGCGCGCGCGTGAAGACGCGGCCCGGGTGCTGCGCGAGGTACTTCAGCAGCTCGAACTCCTTGAAGGTCAGGTCGAGGACCCGGCCCTTGAGCTTCGCGCTGTACGTCGCCTCGTCCACGGAGAGATCGCCGTTGCGGATCTCCATGGGGGAGTCGTCGTTGACGATCTGCTGCCGGCCCATGGCGAGCCGCAGCCGCGCCTCGACCTCGGCCGGACCGGCCGTGTCGAGCAGCACGTCGTCGATGCCCCAGTCGGCGGTGACGGCGGCGAGGCCGCCCTCGGTGACGACCAGGATGAGCGGACAGCCGGGGCCGGTCGACCGGAGCAGCTGACACAGGCTGCGCACCTGGGGCAGATCACGCCGGCCGTCGATGAGGATGACGTCGGCACCGGGGGTGTCGACGAGAGCGGGGCCCTCGGCCGGGGCGACCCGCACGTTGTGCAGCAGCAGTCCGAGGGCGGGGAGCACCTCCGTCGACGGCTGGAGGGCATTGGTCAGGAGCAGCAGCGAACTCATACGTCTGGTTCCTCCTCGGTCCCTGCGAGGACGTGTGTCGTGCGGCACAGCTCTTGCGATCCCGAGGGCCCTGCATCACCCGCGGCCACCTTTGGTTTCCCGAGGTTTCCCGCTTCGTATACAACGCTTCCGAAAGCACAAAAGGACCCGGGGGCTTCGCTGCCCGAGTCCTCTGCCGAGCAGAATAGCCCACATGAGCACTGGTCCGGCAGGTCATGTGGCACGATCCACCGTTCGTCCGAACTCTGAGACGATCAGACGTACACCTTTGCGGACGTTTCTGCACACCGACGACGGGGTGACGATCGATTCCGTATACGACCCGGGTCCGCTCGTATACGACGCTTCCGCGCCACCGTCCGTTGATCTCGCGTTCGTCGTGGCCCACGGTTTCACGGGCGATGTGGACAAGCCGCATGTACGGCGGGTGGTGGAGGCGTTCGCGCAGTACGCGCCCGTGGTCACGTTCTCCTTCAGAGGTCATGGGGCGTCCGGCGGGAGCTCCACCGTGGGCGACCGCGAGGTCCTCGATCTCGCGGCGGCGGTCGCCTGGGCGCGTGAACTCGGCCACGCGCGCGTGGTCACCGTCGGCTTCTCGATGGGCGGTTCGGTGGTGCTGCGGCACGCGGCGCTGTACGGCGGCGGGGACGGTGGGGGTGACGCGGATGCTCCGGACGGTTCGGGGCGCGCGGGGCGCACGGAAGCGCGTACGGACGCGGTGGTTTCGGTGAGTGCGCCGGCCCGTTGGTACTACCGGGGCACCGCCCCCATGCGTCGCCTGCACTGGTTGGTGACGCGTCCGGAGGGCCGCCTCGTGGGCCGCTACGGCCTGCACACCCGTATCCACCACCGTGAGTGGGACCCGGTCCCGCTCTCCCCGGTCGAGGCGGTCCCGAAGATCGCCCCCACCCCCCTCCTCATCGTCCACGGCGACCGTGACGGCTACTTCCCGGTCGACCACCCCAAGATGCTGGCCGAGGCCGCCGCGGGGCAGGCCGAGCTGTGGCTGGAGCCCATGGGGCACGCGGAACACGCGGCCAGCGACGAGCTGCTGGCCCGCATCGGGGACTGGGCTGTCGCCAAGGCGGGCTAGCCTGACGGGGTACACAGCCGAGTACACAGCCGATCGACAGAGGAACCGGTATCCGGATGCCAAAGGTGACGGTGCGCTATTGGGCCGCCGCGAAGGCCGCGGCCGGGGTAGCCGAGGAGCCGTACGACGCGGGCACGCTCGCCGAGGCGCTCGACGCCGTGCGCGAGCGACACCCCGGCGAACTCGCGCGCGTCCTGCGCCGATGCTCGTTCCTCATCGACGGTGACCCCGTGGGGACCCGCGGACATGAGACGGTACGGCTGGCCGACGGCGGCACGGTCGAGGTGCTCCCGCCGTTCGCAGGAGGGTGACGATGACCGACCAGCCGTACGACCCGAGATACCAGGGCTACGACCCCTACCAGCAGCAACCCCAGCAACAGCAGCAGCCGCAGCAGCAGTGGCCGGGCCAGCAGGGCTACGAGGACCCGCAGGCGGCCCAGCAGTACACGCAGCAGTGGCAGGGCCAGACCTGGGACACGCAGGTCCACCAGCCGGTGCCTCCGGCGGCCCCGGCGGACACGGCGTACCTGCCGCCCCAGACACCCCCGGCCCATGGGTCGTACGACAACGGGTCATACGGCAACGGGTCGTACGGCGATCAGCCCCAGCCCTGGCAGCAGCAACCGCCGGCTCCCGCGCCCGAGCCCCTCGCGACGGACGCCCCCGCTTCCGCCGCCTACGGACCGGCCACCGTCGCGGGCAACGCCCGCGTCACGGACGCCCAACGCGCCCGCCTGGAGGGCCGTTCCCCGATCATCGACCCCGGCATGCAGCCGGCGGCGCTGACGGCACTGCTGGGCGTACTCCTCTCCGCCACGGCGGCGGCGGGATCGTACGCGCTCCTTCTTCCCCTGATCGCCCTCCAGGGCGTGACGGCGGCGGGCTGGTTCCGGCTGAACGGCATGTGGCCGGCCCGCCAGGGCATCGCGCTGGCGTTCCTCGGCGCGCTCGTGGCGGACGTGGCCCTGCTGACGGCGGGCCGGGAGAACGGCCCGGCGGCGATCCTGGGCACCCTGGGCGTCTGGGTCCTGCTCTCCCTGGTCCTCCAACTCCGCTCCCACGCCGACCCGGACGAGCGGATGTACGGCCTGATGGCAGGCGTCGCCTCGGCGGCCCTGGCGATCATCGCGACCGGCTACCTGGCGGCGGACCCGGAAGCGGTCACGGTAGGAGCGGCGGCGGCAGCGGTGGCCGTCCTGGCCCGCGCGCTCCCCCTGCCGACCTCCGCCTCCGTGATCGTCTCCCTGCTGGCCGCGGCCGGCGCGGGCATCGCGGTGGGCGGCCTGACGGACTACGGCACGAAGGGCGCGCTCCTGGGCGCGGGAGCGGCGGCCTGCGCCCTGATCGGCCACCGGGTGGCGGCGTACGACTACCCGTCCCGCTTCGTCCACTTCACAGCGGGGGTCGCCCTGCCGCTGGCGACGGCGGCACCGGTGGTGTGGGTACTGGGACGGGCGCTGGCGTAGCCGCGGTCCCCCGCGGGCCCGGCAGCAATGGGCGGCCGGGCGGCGCCTTCCTGACGCGGGTCCGCATTTTCCAGCCCGTCCGGCGTTTGAGGGCGAGGCCGTTCAGGCCGAAGCGGGGGTCTGGGGGCGCGGCCCCCAGGGCACGCGCGCGACGGGCAGGTCCAGCAGCTCAGGGACGCCTTTTCTTGCCGTCCAGCTCGTCCCACCAGTCGTCCGACTTCGGGTCGCCCGACGGGTCGTCCCACCAGCGGTCGTCCGGGCCCCGTCGGTTCGCCACCATCGCGGCGACCGGCGGGATCAGCATGGCGACCACGCACATGCCCACGGCGACCGGCACGGACCACAGGCGCACGACACCCCACGCCAGGACGAAGAGCCCGATGCACGTGCCCATCATGGCGAAGTAGACATGACGCCGTCGTGCCAACATACGTCCAGCGTAGGCCCGGAACGGGCGGAGGGCCGCACCCCCGACGGGGTACGGCCCTCCGGCCTGTCAGCTGCTGCTCAGACCGCGATCGCGACCTCTGCCAGTCCACCCTGCTGCGCGACGACCGTGCGGTCGGCCGTGCCACCCGGCACCAGCGCGCGAACGGTCCACGTGCCCTCGGCCGCGTAGAAGCGGAACTGCCCCGTCGCCGAGGTCGGAACCTCCGCGGTGAACTCGCCGGTCGAGTCCAGGAGCCGGACATAGCCCGTCACCGGCTCGCCGTCACGCGTCACCTGGCCCTGGATCGTGGTCTCACCGGGCTTGATCGTCGAGGCGTCCGGGCCGCCGGCCTTCGCTCCGCACATGTCGTCTCTCCTGAGGGGTGATGAAGTCGGTCGGTGGTCCTACTTGTTGGCGCCGAGCTCGATCGGCACGCCGACGAGGCTGCCGTACTCGGTCCACGAGCCGTCGTAGTTCTTGACGTTCTCGACACCGAGCAGCTCGTGCAGCACGAACCAGGTCAGGGCCGAGCGCTCGCCGATACGGCAGTACGCGATGGTGTCCTTGGCGAGGTCGACCTGCTCCTCGGCGTAGAGCTCCTTGAGCTCGTCGTCCGACTTGAAGGTGCCGTCGTCGTTGGCGTTCTTCGACCACGGGATGTTGCGCGCGGACGGGACGTGCCCCGGACGCTGCGACTGCTCCTGCGGCAGGTGGGCCGGCGCGAGCAGCTTGCCGCTGAACTCGTCGGGCGACCGGACGTCGACCAGGTTCTGCGAGCCGATGGCCGCCACGACGTCGTCGCGGAAGGCACGGATCGCGGTGTTCTGCGGCTTGGCCTTGTAGTCGGTGGTCGCGCGCTCGGGCACGTCCTCGACCAGCTCGCGGGCGTCCAGCTCCCACTTCTTGCGGCCGCCGTCGAGCAGCTTGACGCTGTCGTGGCCGTAGAGCTTGAAGTACCAGTAGGCGTAGGACGCGAACCAGTTGTTGTTGCCGCCGTAGAGGATCACCAGCGTGTCGTTGGCGATGCCCTTCGCCGACAGGAGCTTCTCGAAGCCCTCCTGGTCGATGAAGTCGCGGCGGACCGGGTCCTGAAGGTCCTTGGTCCAGTCGATGCGGATCGCGTTGCGGATGTGGTTCTTCTCGTAGGCGGACGTGTCCTCGTCCACCTCCACGATCGCGATGTCGACGTTGTCCAGGTTGTCCTGGACCCAGTCGGCGTCGACCAGGACGTCGCTGCGGCTCATGCTCTTTCTCCTCCGGGGCAGGTGCGGCGGGGCGTGCGAGGTGCGGGGTGCGCGCGCTCGTGCGAGGGCGTGCGCACGGATGCCCTGAACAGGGCGGGGAGATGCGGAAGCCGAACGCTCCCGCTCAGAAGGGGCGACAGAGCATGGCGGCGACGCGGCACAGGTCGACTGCCCGCCGCTTCGTGAGATCCGCCTGTCGCTTCATGACGACGATCGTAGGGACGGAAAGCCGGACATGTCACCGGCGTGTCAAATCCTGAGACGCGATCGTCCGCACTATGGGATGCGATGACAGGGCCAACGCGTCCCGCACGGCCGCCGGGCCCCTGCATGGGGTGTCGCATCTACGGTACGGACGGCACTGTCTCGTCTGTCGGACACCGTTCGTTCGTCAACGCCCCTCGTCCTACCCGGCCAGGTTGACGTTCGAACCCTTCACCGCGATCTCCACACCGCTCTTCGCGGCCTGCACACTGTCCAGCTTGATGCCGCCCGGCAGCTGGTCGATGGTCTGCTGGAAGTCGGTGATCGAGCGCATCCGGGAGTCCGCGAGATCGACGACCAGCTTGGGCAGGTTGTCGGCGTGCACCTTGACCGTGTCACCGGCGACGGTGACCGTGCTGAGCACCGGGTAGGTCTGCGACTGGCCGAGCGCCGTGACCTTCACGTCGACCTTGATCTTGCCGTTGCCGCCGTCGGAGAGGCCGATGACCTGGGCCTGGACGCCGGTGAAGACCTGCGTCGGCTCGGACTTGGCCGCCTTGAGCAGTTCGTCGTAGGCGATGGTGGCGGTGCCGGTCGCGTTCGCGGCGGTGGCGGAGCTGTAGTCGCCGGAGAAGTCGACGCCCTTCATCTGGGCCTTGAGGTCGTCGATACGGATGGTCTGGGGACCGTCGCCCGCGCTGTTGCCGGTGTCGGCGTCGTAGTCCTTGATGCCGATCTCGACGTCGTCCAGCTCTCCGGACGCGACCTGGGTGAGGAACGGGAAGCCCTTGATGGACACGTCCGGGGTGGCGGACAGGTTCTCGGTGGTCTTCAGCTTGTCCGCGACCTCGCCCTGGGCGAAGTGCACGGCGACCCGGTCCGCGATCACGAAGAGGCCGCCCAGGATCACGACGACGATCAGAAGTATTCGCAGGGCGCGCATTCGGGTCCCCTACCTAGGCGGTCATCAAGACGACGGTCATGACGACCGGGTGGCCGCCCAGCGTGAGATTAACCCCGTGGCCTAGGAACGCAGTCGGATTGTTGATCAGCTGTGACAGGAGAACCCCCGACGCCTCACGGCCGGTGCGCCTCACGCCGGTGCTGCCGCAGCCGGGGACGGGTACGGGCGGGCGGCCGACGTCCTCGGCGTCCGGCGGCGGACTGGTCTGACTCCGGTCGTACGCCCGCGAGCTGCCGGCGACCGGCGGCAGCAGGGACCCCGACCGAGGCGCCCTCGTCCTCTCCGTGGACGCCTGGTGCGACTTCGTCGCGGCTCAGTAGACGAGCGCCTGCGTCCCGTCGGTCATCGCCTCCTGGACGAACACCTGCGCCCCCGCGATCCGTACGCCCTCGATGACGTCCTTCTCCGTGATGTCCCGCCGGGCCGCGCACTGGGTGCACAGGGTCACCTTGCCGCCGATGAGCAGCGAGTCGAGCAGATCCGGCAGCGGCGCGGCATGCGGGAGGTCGAACTCGGCCGCGCGCCCCGGAAGCGCGAACCACGCCGACTCGCCGGTCAGCCAGAGGGAGACGTCGACCCCGCTGGCCACGGCGACGGCAGCCACCGTAAAAGCCTGGGAGCACCGTTCGGGAGCGTCCGCGCCGGCCGTCACCTTGATCACGAGCTTCTTCGCCATGGCCGAATCGTAATCAACACCTCCGCAACTACCGCCGATACCCATGAGTCTTCTGTGCGCGTGCATATGGCATGTGCGCTACACGTTTCGTGGGGGACGTCTTGGAAGTACCCGAACCGGCGGAGCCGACCGCGCGCCGGCGTCGTGGCCGTACCACCCTGCTGATCGCCGGAGCCGCCGTGCTCGGCGTCGTCGCGGGGACCTGTGTCGGCTACCTGGTCCAGGCCGACCGTGAGCCGACGAAGCTCCCCTCCCTGTCCCAGCCGGTGCTGACGCAGGCCAAGGGCCCGGCGCCCGAGCCGCTGTCGGCCGCGCAGGACCGTCAGGTGAAGGTCGACGGCGACCTGCGCAAGCTGCTGCTGAAGAAGCCGGGCGGCGCGAAGGAGGCCGACTGGCTGACCGGCGACGACGGCTGGATGGACCTGGGCACCTACGCCGACTCGTACGAGGAGCCGGGCGACATGTTCGGCGAGCTGGTCGGCGACGAGTTCCGCCGGGCCGCCGTCACCGGCTGGGAGTCGGGCAACCAGACCGTCGAGATCCGGCTGCTCCAGTTCCGCCAGGAGGAGTCCGGAGCGGCGGCCGACGTGGTGGACAACAACGAGTACTGGGCCGACGCCGAGTCCGGCACCGACAGCTGGTCCGTGCCCGGCACCGGCGAGGGAATGGCGTACGTCCACACCAAGCCGAAGACCGAGGCGGGATACCTGCCGCAGTACAGCGCCGAGGCCACGGCCTCCCGCGGTGACATCGCCGTGGAGATCTGGGTCTACGACACCAAGCCGATCCCCAAGGCGAAGATCATGGACCTGGCCAAGCGGCAGATGGAGCGGCTGTGACGGAGAACGAGAACGAGCCGGTCGACTCCGTCGGTGAGGCGGGTCCTGCCCCCGAGGCCGGTCCGGTCGGCGCGGCGGGTCCTGCCGCTGAGGCCGGTTCCGTTGGTGAGACGGGGTTCTGGCCCCGAGGCCGGTTCCGTCGGAGAGGCGGGGCCTGCCCCTGAGGCCGGTCCGGTCGGTGAGGCGGGGCCTGCCACTGAGGCCGGTTCCGTCGGAGAGGCGAGCGCTGCCCCCGAGGCCGGTCCGGTCGACGAGGAGAGTCGTGCCGCTGAAGCCGGTCCTGTTGGCGACGTCGATCCGGTCCGTGAGCCGGGTTCTGTCCGCGAGGCGGGTTCTGTCGGCGAGGTGAGTCGTTCCGGCGAGACCGGTCCCGTCGAGGCCGCCGGTCCGATCGACGGGGTCGGTCCGGTCGGAGAGGCGAGCCCTGCTGCCGGGGTCGGTCCGGTCGGCGAGGCAGCTCCTGCCTCCGAGGCGGGTCCTGCTGCCGGGGGCGGTTCCGTCAGCGAGACAGCTCCTGCCCCTGGGGTCGGTCCTGTCGCCGAGGCCGCTTCCCTCGGGGAGGTCCGTCCCGGGGTCGAATCCGGGCTCGTCGGTGCGGTCGGTCCCGTCGAGCCCCTCGGGGAGACCACCGCTCCCGTGCCGTCCGGCAAGAAGCCCGGGCGTCGTCGCCGTACCGTCTCCGTCACCGCCGTCGTGCTGCTCGTCGCCGCTGTCGCCGCCGGGGTCGCGTACACCGTCATCACCGTGCGCAACGCCGACCGGGACGCCCAGGCGCCGGAGTGGAAGTTCCCGTCGAGGCGGCTGGACGGGCAGGGCTCGGGCAGCCGGCCCAAGGTCGCGTCCGAGAGCGGGCTCGGCGGGATGCTCGTCCCGTACGGGACCGACGGCTGGAGCCGCGGGCCCGACCTCGGAGAGTTCGGCTCGGACGCGGAACTCAGCGGCGCGCAGGCCTCGGCCCTGCGCAAGGAGTCGCTGAGCGACCTGCCCCGCTCCCAGCGCACGCAGCTGCAGAAGCAGTACGACAAGCACCCCATCAAGGGCATGGCGATGCGCAGCTACCTCAACTCCGACGCGAGCAACCTCAGCACCAACAAGGGGATCTTCACCGTCAGCGTCCTGCTGACGCGGATGGACAGCCGGGCCCAGGCCAAGACGCTCTCCTCGGTCGAGAACGAGCTCTTCGAGGCCTTCGACCTCTTCCGCGAGGGCCCCGCCGTCAAGGGCCACAAGGACGCCAAGTGCTTCCTGCCGCCCAAGGACGCCGACTCCGACCTCACCGGCATGTACTGCTCCGCGCACGTCGGCGACGTCATGGTCAGCGTCAGCGCGGACGGGCCCAAGCCACTCGACACCAAGGGGGTCGCGTTGCTGATGAGCGAACAGCTCGACCGCATCGCGGAGCCGGGAGAAGCCGTATGACCGAGCAGACGGAAGCGACGACAGCGGTACCGCCCATGCCGACCGCCCCGCCCCTGGTACCGGAACCGACCCCCGTACCGGAGACGGCCGCCCCCAAGAAGGACCGGCGAGTCCTGCGGAGCGTGCTGCGCTGGACCGCCGCCGTCGTCGTGTTCGCGGCGGTCGGGGCGGGGACGGCGTACGGGATCACCGGCATGGAGCGGACGGACGTACCCGGACTGGCCACCGCGTCGGACGGGCGGTGGGACTACCCGACGCTCACCCTGCCGCCGCTGCCCTCCGGCAGTCCGGGACCCTTCGCCGAGACGAACAAGGCCGGCGCGCACTACGCCGACCTGCGCGCCCTCGTCCTGCCCGCGCCGAAGGGTGCGACCGAGGACAAGAAGCTGCGCGGCGCGGACGGGTGGCTGGTGACGAAGGACTTCCTGGCGGTGTACGCCGAGAAGGACGACCGGACCGAGCTGGCGCAGAAGTTCGTCGACGCGGGGCTGCGGCATGTCGCGGCCCGTGGCTGGACCACCCCGGACGGCACGCACACGCGCGTGTACCTGCTGCAGTTCGGCACGGCCGCGGTCGTCGACGAGATGTTCAGCGCCGACATCGCGCCGTACAGCAGCCCGGGCTACACCCTGCGCGGCGCCGGTGCCTCCGTCTTCGACGAGGACTTCCCGGAGGCGGCCCGGCTGGAGAAGATCCCGCACTCCGCGTACGTCGAGACCAAGCCGTACGGCGCCGAGCAGGTGCGGCAGGCGTACCTGTCCGCCGGTGACGTGCTGGCCCTGGTCGTGCAGTCCCGCAAGGGCGGCGCGGCGGCCGTGCCCTTCCAGCAGACGGTCACGTTGCAGAGCCAGCTGCTGGACTGACCCCGCAGGGTGTACCTCGCGGAGAGAGCCGGGCCCCGGCCGACTAAGCTGGGGCCCGGCTCAGTACCGCCCACTTCCGATCGTCCGAGGAGCCCCCCGTGCTTGAGGCATTCTTCGAAGCCCTGCTCGCTCTCGTCTGCGTCGGCGTCCTCGCCTTCGCCGGGCTGACCGTGAAGAAGCTGTACCAGGGCCAGCGCTGACCCCCGAACCACCTTTGAAGCCTTAGAGGAACTGCCGATCCCATGATCGAGATCCCGTCCGACCTCCACAAAGACCTGGTCCCCCTCGTCTTCCTGCTCGGCGACTGGGCCGGTGCGGGCGTGCACGACTTCCCCGGCTCCGAGAAGTGCAACTTCGGCCAGGAAGTCAGCTTCAGCCACGACGGACGGGACTTCCTGGAGTACCACTCCCACACCTGGGTGCTGGACAACGACGGGAACAAGGTCCGCCCCCTGGAGTCCGAGTCCGGCTTCTGGCGCATCGACGCGGACCGCAAGGTCGAGGTCACGATGACCCGCGACGACGGCGTCATCGAGATCTGGTACGGCGAGCTGGCCAAGCAGAAGCCCCAGATCGACCTGGTCACGGACGCCGTCGCCCGCACGGCCGCCTCCGCCCCCTACACCGGCGGCAAGCGCCTCTACGGCTACGTCAAGAGCGACCTCATGTGGGTCGGCGAGAAGCAGACCCCCGACGTCGAACTCCGCCCCTACATGTCCGCGCACCTCAAGAAGGTCGTCACCCCGGAAGACGTCGAACGCTGGGCGAAGGCCCTCCCGGACGACATGCCGGACGACGGGATCGCTTTCTTCAAGTAGTCCTACACTTCCAGTGTGGTGAGCACCGACTGGAAGAGTGACCTCAGGCAGCGCGGCTACCGGCTGACGCCGCAGCGGCAACTCGTGCTCGAAGCCGTGGACACCCTGGAACACGCGACCCCCGACGACATTCTCGGCGAAGTACGGAAGACGGCTTCGGGGGTCAACATCTCCACCGTGTACCGGACCCTGGAGCTCCTGGAGGAGCTCCAGCTGGTCAGTCACGCGCATCTCGGGCACGGGGCGCCGACGTACCACCTCGCGGACCGGCACCATCACATCCACCTGGTCTGCCGGGACTGCGACAACGTCATCGAGACGGACGTGGCGGTGGCCGGCGAGTTCACGGCCAAGCTCCGCGAGACCTTCGGCTTCGAGACCGACATGAAGCACTTCGCCATCTTCGGTCGCTGCCGGGACTGCTCGCTCAAGAGTTCAACTACCGAGTCGTAGGCTTGTGCGCATGAAGAGCCCTCTGCTGTCCCTGCCCGGCGCGGTTCCCGCCGAGGGCGTGGACGAAAGCGTCGCCGCCCACTACGGCGACCTGTTCCGCGAGCAGCGTGCCCTCGCCGACGGCACCGGATTCGTCGACCTCTCCCATCGGGGCGTCGTCGCCGTCACCGGTGCGGACCGGCTGAGCTGGCTGCATCTGCTGCTCACCCAGCACGTCAGCGACCTGCCGGCCGGCCTCGCCACCGAGGCGCTGATCCTCTCCGCGCACGGTCATATCGAGCACGCGCTGTATCTGGTCGACGACGGCACGACGGTCTGGATCCACGTGGAGCCCGGCACCCAGGAGGCGCTGATCGCCTACCTGGAGTCGATGAAGTTCTTCTACCGGGTCGAAGTCGCCGACCGCAGCGACGAGTTCGCGGTGGTGTACCTCCCCGCCGGCTCCATCGCCGAGGTGCCCGAAGGCGTCGTCGTACGCGAGACGCCGTACGGCCGTGATCTCTTCCTGCCGCGCGCCGAGCTGGAGTCCTTCGCCGCGAAGGCCGGACCGGCGGCCGGGATCCTCGCCTACGAGGCCCTGCGCGTCGAGCACCACCAGCCCCGCCTCGGCTTCGAGACCGACCACCGCACGATCCCGCACGAGCTGGGCTGGATCGGCACGGCCGTTCACTTGCAGAAGGGCTGCTATCGAGGGCAGGAGACCGTCGCCCGGGTCCAGAATCTCGGCAAGCCCCCGCGTCGGCTCGTCTTCCTCCACCTCGACGGCAGCGAGGTCCACCTCCCCGCCGCGGGCACGGAACTCCGCGTCGCCGACGACGGCCCCGACGGCCGCAAGATCGGCTTCATCACGACGGCCGTACGCCACCACGAACTGGGGCCGATCGCCCTCGCGTTGGTGAAGCGGAACGTGGCGGTGGACGCGAGGCTGCTCGCCGACAGCACGGCCGCGGCCCAGGAAGTCGTCGTAGAGCCGTAGGTCGTCTTGAGGGGTGGGCGCGGCTCACATCTGGCTGTGGGGCGCCGCTCACATCTGGCTGTGGGGCGCGGCTCACATCTCCAGCAGGACCGTGAACGGGCCGTCGTTCGTCAGGGACACTCGCATCTGCGCGCCGAAGCGGCCCGTCGCCACCGTCGCGCCCAGGGCGCGGAGTTGGGCCACGACCTCCTCGACCAGGGGCTCGGCGATGTCGCCGGGGGCGGCCGCGTTCCAGGTGGGGCGGCGGCCCTTGCGGGCGTCGCCGTACAGGGTGAACTGGCTGATGACCAGGAGCGGGGCGTCGATGTCGCTGCACGACCGCTCGTCGTGCAGCATGCGAACCGACCAGAGTTTGCGGGCGAGTTGGGCCGCCTTCTCCTTGGTGTCCTCGTGCGTGACGCCGACCAGGACGCACAGGCCCTCGCCCTCGATCGCCCCGACCGTCTCGCCGTCCACGACGACGCTCGCGCCGTCCACCCGCTGCACCACTGCTCGCATGCCGACCATGATGCCGTGTCCGGAACACGAGTCCGAAGTCGGCTTCTTATTGATCCTTAACCCCCCATCTGGGGCCGATCGGGGGCACTCGGTCACATAGCGGCCACTTGGGGTGGCACGATGCTTCACACATCCGGTCGAGGGGACGGTAGAGGCACATGAGCACACCGAGTACCGGGCAGCCACCCGGGGCGGTCTCGTCGATCCGTGACGAGGACCGCACGCCGCTACGGCCGCCCACGCAGCGCACCGACAGCCTGGGGCCGAGCAACGGGGGCCCGGGACAGCGCGGCGACAGCTCCGGTCTGCCCGCCGATCCGCCCGAGCCCGACCTGCCCGTGCTGAGCCTGCCCGAGCTGCGCACCCTGCGCCGCGACGCGCAGCGCGACGAGGCCGACCTCAGCTATGTACGCCGGCTGCTCCAGGGCCGTATCGACATCCTCCGCGCCGAACTCGCCCGACGCTCCCCGGCCGGCGCCGCCTCCGTGGTCGTGGTCGAGCGGCTCGGCGAGATCCTGACCGACGCCCCGGCCCGGCACCGCTCCTCGGCCCGCCATGTGACGCTGGGTACGCCGCACAGCGAGGAGTACCGGCGGCTGGCCGCGGACATGCTCGCGGAGGTCGAGCTGTCGGACCTGGACGCCCGTACCGACCTGGAACTGAACACGGCGATGGGCCGGCTCGTGCGCTACGAGCAGCAGGTCTCCCGCCGCCGGCAGCGGCTGCAGCGCACGGCGGACGACTGCAGCGGGGAGATCGCCCGCAGGTACCGTGAAGGGGAAGCGCAAGTCGACGACCTGCTGATGTGAGGCGGGGCCCCGGCGATCCCGGGTGCGCCGGGCCTTGAGGCGGGTCCGTTCCACCCGGGTGCGGCAGGGCTCATCCGGGACCCTCTCCGGAAGGCCACCGCCGATGTCCGTCTCCGCCATATCCGCGCTGTCCCCTGTCCTCGCCGAGGTCGTCCGCTCCGGGTTCGTCGAGAGCAGACACCGGGGCAGCCTGGTCCTCCTGGACGCGGACGGGGCGGTGGAACTGGCCCTCGGCGAGGTGACGGAACCGGTCTTCCCGCGCTCCTCCAACAAGCCGATGCAGGCGGCCGGAGTACTGCACGCGGGCCTCGACCTCACCGGCGAACGGCTCGCACTCGCCGCCGCGAGCCACTCGGGCGAACCCTTCCACCGGGACCTGGTCCAGAAGATGCTGGACGAGCACGGGCTCGACGCGGGCCTGCTCCAGTGCCCGCCCGACCTCCCCCTCGACGAGGCGGAGCGCGAGACGTACCTGGCCGCCGGCGCCGTACGCGACCGCGTCACCATGAACTGCTCCGGCAAGCACACCGCGATGCTCGCCGCGTCCGCGCTGAACGGCTGGCCGCTGGACACCTACCTCGACCCGGCCCACCCGCTCCAGCAGCTCATCCACAGGGTGGTGGAGGAAGCGTCGGGCGAGCGGGTCGCGGCGGTGGGTACGGACGGCTGCGGGGCGCCCCTTATGGCGATCTCCCTGACCGGCCTGGCGCGTGCCTTCCACACCTTCGTCCTGTCGCCCCCCCCGACTCCCCGGAACGCCGAGTCGCCGACGCCATGCGCGCCCACCCCGAATACGTCGCCGGCACCCACCGCCACGACACCTGGCTCATGCACGAGGTCCCGGGCGTCCTGTCCAAGATGGGCGCGGAGGGCGTCCAGGCGGTCGCCCTCCCGGACGGCCGCGCCCTCGCCTTCAAGATCGAGGACGGGGCGGTCCGGGCCCTGCGGCCGGTGCTGGCGCGGGCGCTGACCCTGCTGGGGGTCGAGTCGCCGGTGGTGGAGCGGATCGGGCGGGTGGGGTTGTCGGGCGGCGGGCGGGTGGTGGGGGAGATCCGGGCGGGGTTCTGAGCGTCCGGGCGGGGGCTGCGGAGGGGGAGGCCGCCGGGGCTGTGGCTGAGGAGGGGGAGGCCGGGGCTCGGGCCGGGGAGGGGGAGGGGGAAGCCGTGGCTCGGGAGGCGTCTCGTGCGTCGCGGAGGCGTCTCGAAAATCCGCGCGACGAGCCCGCCGCCGTGGATCTACGGTGATTCCATGAGCCGATCCACGCATGTCGACGTCCGTCCGATCACCGAGGCCGAGTTTCCCGACTGGCTGCGTGCGGTGAACACCGGGTTCCTGCGGGAGCCGGTGGTGGGGGAGGACGAACTGGCGGCTCGGCGTACGCAGTTCGTGGCGGGGCGGTATCTGGGGGCGTTCGACGGGGACCGGTGCGTGGCGACGTTCCGGTCGTTCGCGCAGGAGGTCACCGCGGTCGGGGGTGCGCCGGTGGCCGCCGACGCCGTCACCGGGGTCACCGTCACGGCCACCCACCGCCGGCGCGGGCTGCTCACGCGCATGATGAACCAGGACCTCGCGGCCGCGAAGGAACGCGGTGATGTGGTCGCCACGCTGATCGCCGCCGAGTACCCGATCTACGGGCGGTACGGCTTCGGGCCCGCCACCACGGCGGCCGAGTGGGCCGTCGACGTGCTTCGCACCGGGCTCGACCGGCGTTGGGCCGGGCCGGCGGACGGCGGACGGATCGACCTCGTGGATCCCGAGGAGGTGCGCAAGATCGGCCCGGAGCTGTATGAGCGGGTGCGTCGCGGGATGCCGGGAGCCATCAGCCGCGACGACTGGTGGTGGCAGCTCAGGACCGGCGCCGTGCGCGTCGAGAAGTCGTGGACGGTGCCGTTCTTCGTCGCGTACCGCGCACCGGACGGCACGGTCGAGGGCCTCGCCTCGTACGAGGTGGACGACACCTGGGTTGACACCAAGCAGCCGTCGGACACGGCGACCGTGCGCTGGCTGAACGCGGCGACACCGGCCGCCGAGCGCGCCCTGTGGCACTACCTCTGCTCCATCGACTGGGTGACCCGGGTGAAGTCCGGCCCCCGCGCCCCCGACGACCTGCTCCCCCTCCTCCTGCCCGACCCGCGCACCGCCCGCCTCACCACGCAGGCGGACTGGTTGTGGGTGCGGATCCTGGATGTCGTACGGGCTCTGGAGGCGCGTACGTACGAGGGAACGGGGTCCCTGGTCCTCGAGGTGGCCGACCGGGCCGGACTGGCGGGCGGGCGCTACCGGTTGGAGGCGTCACCGGCGGGCGCGTCCTGTGTGCCGACCACGGAGAGCGCCGAACTCTCCCTCGACGTGGCCGAGTTGGCGGCGCTGTGGCTCGGTGACGAGTCGGTGGCGCGGCTGCTGGCGCTGGGGCGGGTCCGGGAAGAACGAGCGGGCGCCGGCCGGTCGGCCGACGCCCTGCTGCGTACGTCCAGGCGGCCTTGGTGCCCGGACATGTTCTGAGGCCTCCTCTTCTTCCGACGGCGATGACTGTTGCGGTACTCATCCGTAGCTGTGCTGTTCAGTTGTGACTGTGCGGTCGTGCCTGTTCAGTTGTGGCAGTGCCGGTGGAGCTGTTCAGTTGTCGGTGTTCAGTTGTGGCTGTGCGGTTGGTGCAGACTGACCAAGCTCCCGGCTCCCCTCCGGAAGGGAGCTCGGTCAGCCGGACTGGATCGACTCAGCCGGACTGGGTCGGCTCAGCCGGACTGGGCGAGCAGCATCACGAGGATGACCGCTCCGATGCCGCTGATCATGGTGTTGCGGGCTTTGATCCCGACGGTCAGCGCGACGATGGCGATGATGCCCATCGGGCCGTACCGCCACTGGACGAGCTGCTCGAAACCGATGGCGAGGGCGGCGACGAAGAGTGCGAGCGGCATGAACGGTCCCTCCTTCGGGACGGGGAGGCGGACCCCGGTTGGCCAACCCTCCTGAAGTTTGACCATGTTGCTCAAGTTGGCAACCAACTTCACTTCACTTATCTCCACTTGGAAGCGTCTCATAACCACCTTCAGGAGAACTGCCCAAAGATGGCGGGAAGTTGTAGTGTTTGGTCGTGGACCCGAAACACGGCTCCGTCAATGGGCGGACGAGGTCACAGCGGCCACAGTTGTCCCATCACGACGTGGCCGACGAGCTGCGCGCCCGCATAGCCAGCGGCGCACTGCGTGCGGGCCAACGCATGCCCACCCAGGCCAGGTTGGCCGACGAGTTCGGCGTCGAGCGCGGTGCCGTACGCCAGGCGCTGCGGATTCTGCAGTCCGAGCACCTGTTGACCAACGTGTCCAAGGGCAGCCCCGCGACCGTCGCCCTCGACCTGGGCCTCGGCAACGCCCTGACCGGCCCCGCAGCGCCCCCGCAGCCCACCACCGTCGCCCTCGCTCCCCGCATAGCGGCCGCCTTCGCGACCCCGCACGTCGAGATAGACGCCCTGTGTCTGACCTCGGTTTCGCTGACCCTGGCGATGGGGGAACCGCTGCGCCAGATCCACGCCGGACAGCTAAATCCGGCCAAGGTGGATGTCCGCGTGCTGCTTCCCTCGCGGGACATCGACCTGGCTTTCCCGACCCCGGTGGACGACTCCACCGACGACCGGCTGCAACGCCGTTGGCTGGCCCAGCGCAACGCCCAGGGGCAGGTGCTCCAGCACAACCTGCTGGCGTTGCGCGCCACGCACGGCATCGACGTGCACGTCACCTTCCGCGCCCTGCCCTTCACCCCGCCGGTGAAGCTGTACCTGGTCAACGGCAACGAGGCGCTCTTCGCGTACTACACGCTCACGCGGCGCGAGGAGGAGATCGGCGAGGAGCACCTGGAGATGTACGACGCCGAGGGCACGCAGTCCATGCTGTTCTCCTTCGCGCAGGGGGCCGGCCTGCGGGACACCACCTTCGTCGAGCAGTCCCACCTGTGGTTCAACGCACTGTGGGAGACGATCAGTTCGGAGCTGACGCTCACGAGCTGATGTCTCCCACGGGTTCCTTGGTGAGGGGTCGGACGGTGGCACCGCTCATAGAGCGGGCCCTGTCACCAGCAGGGCGAGCACGACGGCGCCGATGGAGCTGACGGCCGGGCTCTTGGCCTTGATGCCTATGGTGAGCAGGAGCAGCCCGATGATCCCGGTGACGCCGTACTTCCACTGGAGGGTCTGCTCGATGCCGACGACGAAGACGGCGGAGAGGAGAGCGAGGACTGGCACGGTGGTTCCCCCTTCAGGCTTCGCGGGCGGGACGGTGCGTGGGGGGTGTTGCCGGTAGAGGAAGCAAAACTTCCGCCAACTCAACCAAGTTGGCAACCAACTCCACCTAAGTTATCCCCACTTGGTACCTACTCATAAACAAGTCACCAACAACTCCCCGTAGATGGATTCGAGTTGTAGCGTTTGGTCGTGACACAGGAGAACGTGGCAGTGAACGGCAGCAGAAAGCTCTCCCCCCAGGAGATCGCCGACATCCTCAGGGACCGCATCCGCACCGGCGACCTCAAAGCCGGAGACCGCCTGCCCACCCAGGCCGAACTCGCCGACGAGTTCGGCGTGGAACGCGGCACCGTCCGCCAGGCCCTCCGCGCCCTCCAGGAGGATGGCCTCCTCAGCAACGTCAGCAAGGGCAGCCCGCCGCGCATCGCGGAGCCACCGGCGGTGAGCGGGGAGCCGCAGCCGACGATGGTGGGGCTGGCGCCGCGCCTCACCCAGGCCTTCGCCGCCCAGCACGTCCGCATAGACGT
Source organism: Streptomyces sp. NPDC088794 (assembly GCF_044750545.1). Lineage (NCBI taxonomy): Bacteria > Bacillati > Actinomycetota > Actinomycetes > Kitasatosporales > Streptomycetaceae > Streptomyces > Streptomyces sp. NPDC088794. The sequence goes on from NZ_JBIVKB010000004.1 coordinate 67,512, forward strand.
CGTGTGCCACACCGCGGAGACCCTGATGATCGCCATCGGCGAATCGGTCCGCCAGATCCACGAGGGCACGGCCCGCCCGGAGTCGATCGACGTCCGCATCCTGCTGCCGTCCCGGGACATCGACCTTGCGTTTCCGCGGTTGGTCGAGGAGGAGCAGGGCGAGGAAGGCGCCGTCCACCAAAGGTGGTTGGCGATGCGCAACGCACAGATCCACGTACTCCGCCACAATCTGCAGGCCCTGCGTTCCACGCACGGCATCGACGTCCATGTCGCCTTCCGGGCCCTGCCCTTCACCCCGCCGGTCAAGCTGTACGTGCTCAACGGGGAAGAAGTCCTGCTCGGGTACTACGTCCTGACGGAGCGGGCGGAGGAGTACGAGAGCCAGACCCTGGAGATGTACGACGCCCTGGGCTCCCAGTCCCTCCTCTTCTCCTTCGAGACCCGGGCCGGCCAGCGGGACGCGGCGTTTGTGGAGGAATCCCAGAAGTGGTTCGACGCCCTCTGGGAAACCATCACCACGGACCTGACACTCTCCTAGTGACTCCTGATACGACGCAGACTGAACTGGTGACGGTAGAGACAGGGAACCTGCGAGAACTGATCACCAACGCCCGCTTCGTCCTGTTCGACTTCGACGGCCCGATCTGCCAACTCTTCGCGGGACACAAGGCGGAGCAGGTCGCGAAGGAACTCGTCGACTGGCTGGCACGAGAGGGCCTGCACAGCCTGCTGACCGAGGAGGAACGAAGCCATCCGGACCCGATGGTCGTGCTCTACGCGGTCAACAGACGCCACCCGCACAGCGATCTGGTGGCCGAACTGGAGGAGAGACTCACCCAGCAGGAGCTCAAGGCGGTGGTCTCCGCCATGCCGACGGCGTACGCGGACCCGCTGATACGCACCTGGGCCGCCGTCGGCAGCCGACTCGCGGTCGCCACCAACAACTCCCCCCGCACGGTGTCCAATTACCTCACCGACCGAGGCCTGGCCGGCTGCTTCGCCCCGCACCTCTACGGCCGCACCGGCGAACTCGACCTCCTCAAGCCGGACCCGCACTGCCTCAACCGCGCCCTCAAAGCCATGGGCGCCGCCCCCTCCGCGGCCCTGATGATCGGCGACGCCCCCACCGACCTGTACGCGGCCGACCGGGCCGGAGTGCCGTTCCTGGGCTACGCGCGTAACGAGTACAAGTTCCAGATGCTCAAGGACGCCGGCGCGCAGAACATCGTGGATTCGCTGTTGCCGGTGCTGCGGTTGCTGCGGGATCAGGCTTGAACCATCAGCAGGGTGAAGAGTGCGGCGGCCCAGAAGGCCAGCCCGTGGTGCCGTGCGCGGATGGCCACGCCGATCACCAACTTGGAGCACAAGCATGCCCCCCACCTCCCTTCCACTTCCGGATAACCGATCAACTACCCGTCCAATTGGGCTGGTTGACTTGAAGTGGATGTGCCCGCCCCTGCTGATCCCTTAACCAACCAGTCAAGTCGGCCGGGAGTTGACTGAAATTGGTGTGCTGGTGGAGGGGTGCGGGTACGGTCGAAGTGTGGACGGACAGAGCCCCGAGGGCGGCGGTGGCCGGGAGTTCCAGAGGGTCTCGGACGAACTGCGGGTCCGGATGACGGACGGGACCTACGTGCAGGGTTCCTTCCTGCCGTCCCAGCGCGATCTGGCCGAGGAGTTCGGGGTTTCGCGGGACACAGTCCAGCGGGCGTTGCGTGAACTCGTGGACGAGCGATGGATCGAGTCCCGGCAGGGCAGCGGCTCACGCGTCATCAAAATCCAGCGCATACAGTCCTCGACGCCCAGAGCTACTCGGACGCGGCGTGGCATGACGCTGGGACCCCTCATCAGCGAGGCCTTCGAAGCGCCCGAAGTCACCCTGGACGTACAGACTTTGACGGCGGAGTCGCTGGACATGCACATCCGACTCCAGGCCGAGCGCATCCATGGCGGTGTGATCAGGCCGGAGCGCATCACCCTCCGCATGCTCCTGCCCGACGAGTCGATGGACCTGCCTTATCCCCGGGTCAAGGGCGACAAGGACGACCTCCGCCCGCGGGAGCGGCTGCAGGCCATCACTCAGCGGGCCACCGACTCACTGCGGAGGCTGCTGGAGGACTTGCAGACCGAGCGACTGGTGGACTCCGTCGACGTCCAGGTGCGCCACGCACCGCTGATCCCCACCTTCAAGCTCTACCTGCTCAACAGAGTCGAAGTCCTGCACGGCATGTACGAAGTGATCGAGCGTCCGATGCAGCTCGGTCCGGCCGGAGAGGTGGTCACGGCCCTCGACGTCCTCGGCCTCGGTGCCACGCTGACTCATCACGTGAAGGATGGTGACCCTGAGTCACCCGGATCCGTATTCGTGGACACCATGCAGACGTGGTTCGACTCGGTGTGGGATCTGCTCGCCGAGTAGGTCACGAAATGGGCCGCGACAGGTCACAAAGTATGTTGTGACAGGAGGGGTCACCGATATCGAGAGGGGCTCCGTGCGCTACGATCCCCGAACCTCGACTGAGCAACCGCTCAAGTTCGTGCGTAATAGGGACTGGGCGAACACGCCAACCTAAAGCGTTCGGGCACAGGTGTATGGCTGACCACCCGTTGTGGCCATTCCACTGTGACTCCGGGCGCTTTCTGGTTCACGCTGCGTTTAGTGGGCTCTGTCCCTCATCACTTGTCGAGTCACATACCCCGGAGCGGCCAGTGGTTACACCGCTTGTCTCCCCCAATCTGGCCATGGGGCGCGTCGCCAGTGGCCGGTCGGACGTCGTCTACAAGGTGTTCCTGGGGCAGGCCGCGCAGTCGGGCCGGGCGAGCAACGGCTTCCACAACCAGAACCACGTGCTGCCGCTGACGGAGCCCGTGGCACGTCTGGTGGCCCGTGCTGCCGGCACGTCCGTCATCGTGCGGGTCCGGCGCGCCGATGCGCTGCCGGTGGTGATCAGGACGTGGCAGAACGAGGCGCAGATCCTTCGTGCCATCAAGGGCGTCCTGCCCAACGTGCCGGAGTGCCTCTTCGAAGGAGACGGCTTCGCCATCCACAGCTACGTGGAGGGCGTACCCCTGTCGAGCATCTGCGGAAACGGTAAGCCGCTCGACACCCTGCTCATCAAGGCACTGGCGACCCTCCTGGCGGAGACGGCACAGGTACGCAGCGGAGCGCTGCCGGCGCTGCCGGCCGGCTGGCCCAGCAATCACAACGACAGCCGTGGCTTCCTTCAGACACTCGCGCGGCTGGCGGACCAGCAGATCCGGCGCCCCAACTGGCACGACTTCGGCGGCCTGTTCGCGGCACTCGGCATCCCCGAGGACGCCCTGCTCCGGCTGGCCGACCGAGTACCCGCCATGGTGCGGCGTCCTTACAGCCTGCTCCACGCGGACCTTCACCGCGACAACGTCATCATGTCGTACGGCGGCGATCACCCTCTGATCTGCGTCGACTGGGAGTTGGCCACCTATGGCGATCCTCTGCATGACCTGGCCACGCACCTGGTCCGGATGCAGTATCCGGCGCATCAGTGGGACGAGGTCGTCGACTCGTGGGTCGACGCCATGCGGGAGGTCCGCCCCGCTGCCGTCAACGGTGTGGCCAAAGACCTTCGTCATTACGTCGCCTTCGAGCGGGCTCAGTCCGTCTACCCAGATGTGATGCGCGCCGCGCGCTCGCTGGAGGGCCCCGCCGATCAGAAGCGACTCGATGCGGCAACGGACTCGGTACGACGGGCGTTGGAGGCGTCGGCGGAGCCGTTGAGGCTGAGCAACATCCCGAGCGAGCGGCAGATCAAACAGATCCTCCTCCGCTGGGCGGCCGCTCGCTTCGGCGACCGCAGCTTCAGTGCCGGGGGGTTCGACTGGCACCGGGACGATCGAGTGCCGGAGCGCGAGGACTTCCCTCAACAAGCCGTGCAAGATGCCCTTTTGGCGGAGGGCACGGCGCCCGCCAGCAGAGTGTTCAAGGGAACTGCGCACCTGAACACGGTGGTCGGAGTGCCGGACTACGCCTCCAGCGTCGTGGTGCGACGCATGGTGGCCGACATCCGAAGGCGCGAGCGTGGCTTCTTCCTGAGCGAGCACGCCGTACTGCGAACCATCGAGGAATCGGGCGAGAGCGTGGCAGCGCCGAAGATCCTTGCCCTGGGCTGGAGCCATGACGGACAGCCCTTCGCCATCCACACCTATGTGGGACCCAGCGACACCGAGCGTCCCCCCAACCATCCGGTCGACGGATTGCTGCCACGCGAGGCGGACAAGCTCGTCGATCAGCTCCATGCCCTGACGAAGGTGAACTACCTCCCGGTCGACCCACTGGCCGGACAGGGACGCTTCTACGAGTGGCTGAGCGAACAGTTGGTCACCATGGTCGGCGAACTACCCAAGCAGTCACAGCAGTTGGCCCGCTTCCTGGGATTGCCCGACGCTAAGGTTCTGGCCCAGATCCTGGCCCGGCACGCGGTGAGAGACCGCAAGCCGGCACTGCTGCACGGCGACCTCAACCCGTGGAACCTCGTCCGCCGCGACGACGACCTGGCGCTGACCATCATCGACTGGGAGATGGCGCTCGTCGGCGACCCTCTCTACGACCTGGTCCGCCATATGCATCTGACGCCTACCAGACCCGAGATCCGCGACCGCATGTTCAGCCGTTGGGAACGGCTTCTGCCATCCGAGCACACCGAGGCCTGGCGGCAGGACTGGCGTGTCTACCGTTGGATCGAGATCGTACGGTCCGCATACGTCGACCTGGACAGACTGGTGACGGGCACGAGCCTGGACGCCCCGAACGTACGGCGAGCCGTGGACTCGTACGCGATGACCCTCGCTGCAGCCACCGCGTCCTTGGGCCTGCGCCCGCGCCCGGCCGCGAACCCCTATCTTGCTGCCGCCCTGGCATAGGTAGACCATGACTCCACCACAGGCCGGTGTAACCGTGGGCACATGACGTGCCCACGGGCATGCCGACGGGGGAGGGGCGTGCATGGCCGAGCGGGGGAACAGCCAGGCCGAGAATGGCTTAGGGCGGCAACTGCGGCGGTATCAGGAGCGGTTCGAATCCGTCTTCACGCGAGTCCTGTTGCTCGGGATCTTCGTCACGGGGCTGACCGCGCAGTTCGTCAAGCCGATCGGAGACGCCCTGGAGGGCAAGGCCTATCTCGGCGGGGCGTTGCTCAGCCTCGTCGGCTATGTGCTGTACGACCAGGTGAAGGAACTGGTCTCGTCGATCCGCGTGCCGGCCCGTGCTCTCGTGAACTCCAGCCAGTTGGGCAGCTTCGTCAGCGAGGCGTTTCAGGCGCGCAGGGTGGAGATCAGCTTTCTCGGCTACACGGGCGAGACTCTGTACCACACCCTGTACCACCAGCTCGAAGGCCTCTTCGACAATCCGGGACCGACCCGACGGGTCTTGATCCGGATGCTGGTACCGGACTTCGGGCAGCCGATGATCGTGCCCGCCAGGGTGGGCGACGACGGTGGCCCCAGAGATGACCCCGACTTCCGCAAACGGGTCGAGCAGCGGTGCCGTGAGTACGACGGCATTCTCTCCGAGCTCGCTGAGCGGCTGACCGCGACCGGCCGGGTGTCCGTGCAGTGCGAGTACCGCTGCTACCCCGGCATCCCGCGCGACAAGATCTGCATCTTCAACCGGGAGCAGGTCCTCCAGGGCCTCTACGACCTCTCGGCACGGACCCGGCTGATCCACATGGGACCCGAGTTCTACGATCCGAAGGGCTATCGGACCGACCTCAACGTCTGGTCCCGCGAGGGGACGGCCGCCGCGGGCGAGGCCGTCACCATCTGGAACAAGCACTTCGACGACCTCTGGGCACTCGCGAAGGTGCCCGAGTGGCGCCGGGAGACGATCGCCTGACACTCGCAGGATCGGACGGCTGGTTAGGCTCCCACTCATGACCACCCCCGGCCTCCGCGAACGCAAGAAACAGCGGATGTACCAAGATGTCTCCGAAACAGCCATCCGCCTGTTCATGGAGAAGGGCTTCGACGCTGTTTCCGTCGCCGAGATCGCCGCCGCGGCCGGGATCTCGAAGCCGACCCTGTTCCGGTACTTCCCGGCGAAGGAGGACCTCGTCCTGCATCGGATCGCCGATCATCAGGACGAGGCCGCGCGGGTGGTCGTCGAGGCGGAGGACGCGCCGGTCAGCGCGCTGCGCCGGCACTTTCTCGACGGGCTCGCTCGGTGTGACCCCGTCACCGGGCTCAGCGACCATCCGCAGGTGCTCGCCTTCCACTCCCTCCTCTACGGGACTCCCGCCCTGGTCGCCCGCGTGTACGGCTACCAGGAGCAGGCGGAGGCCACGCTCGCCGAGGCGCTCGGCGGTGGGCTGGACGCGCGGCTCGCCGCCGGGCAGATCGTCGCCGTGCGGCGGATCCTCGCGCTCGAGAACTGGCGGCGGATCGCCGGCGGGGAGCGGGTCGAGGACGTGCGGGCGGATGCCGTTGCTGCGGCGGAGCGGGCGTTCGGGCTGCTCGCGGCTGGGTTGCCGCACTTCAGTTAGAGCGAGACTCAGTAATATATTTAACTCGGTTACGTTTTTTGGGTACGGTCGTCCCATGACGTCAGCCCAGCCGCACTCCCCCTCCCACTCCGCCCTAACGGAATCCCTCCACCGCGAGCGCGCCCACCACGACCGCTGCCGTACCGCCTTCGACGCCATGGTCGCCGGCGCCCAGGAGCACGTCGTCACCGGCGAGGACGTCTCCGCCTCCGGTGCGGACGCCGAGGTGCTCGGTTATCAACTGCGCAGCAAGGCAAAGGAGTTGGGGGAGCTGCCTCAAGGGCCCCTGTTCTTCGGGCGGTTGGACTTCGCGCAGAACGGCTACGACGGTGGTGAACACTCCGGCCAGCGCTACCACATCGGCCGCCTCCGCATCTCCGAACACCCCGCCGCCCCACCCCTCGTCGTCGACTGGCGCGCCCCCGTCTCCCGCGCCTTCTACCAGGCCGGCGCCCGTGACCCGCAGGGCGTCGAGGTGCGCCGGCGTTTCGGATGGGCGCCCGGGAGCCGCGGGGACTCCGTCGATCTCACCGGACTGGAGGACGAGCGGCTCGGTCAGGGCGAGTCCGGTACCGGGAACATGCTCGCGCGCGAGATCGAACGGCCCCGCGTCGGGCCCATGCGGGACATCGCCGCCACCATCCAGCCCGAACAGGACGATCTCGTACGCGGTGACATCGGGCTTTCGGTGTGCGTGCAGGGCGCCCCCGGCACCGGCAAGACCGCCGTCGGGCTGCACCGGGCCGCCTATCTCCTCTACACCCACCCCCAGCGCATCCGCCGCGCCGGCCTCCTCATCCTCGGCCCCAACCGCACCTTCCTCTCCTACATCTCCGAGGTGCTCCCGGCCCTCGGCGAGACCGGGGTACGGCAGTCGACGCTGGGGGAGGAGATCGCGCGGCATCCCGTGCGGGGGACCGACAGCGAGCGGACGGCCGTGGTCAAGCACGACGCCCGGATGGCGGAGGTGCTGCGCCGCGCGCTGTACGCCCATGTCTCGGTCGACGGCGTGGTCAACTCCCTTGCCATTCCCGACGGTTCGTATCAGTGGCGGGTCGGGGTCGGTGAACTCGCCCGGATCGTCGAAGGGGTGCGGACCGAGGAACCGCCCTACGGGATCGGGCGCGAGCGGGTGCGGTCGCGGGTCGTGCGGAGCGTGCAGTTGCAGGCCGAGCGGCGGAGCGGGCCGCGCTCGGGTGCGTGGGTGCAGAAGATCTCGCGGGCGCGGGCGGTCGGCGCGTACGTCGATGCCGTGTGGCCACGCGTGCGGCCCGAGGAGGTCGTGGCCGAACTCCTCGCCGACCCGGACGTGTTGAACGCGGCCGCCGAGGGACTGCTGGACTCCGACGAGCAGCGGGCCGTGCTCTGGGAGCGGCCGCCGCGGTCGTGGAAGTCGGCGCGCTGGTCGGCCGCCGACCTCGTCCTGCTCGACGAGGTCGCAGGGCTCGTCGAACACCCCGAGGGATACGGCCATGTCGTCGTCGACGAGGCACAGGACCTCTCCCCGATGGAGTGCCGGGCCATCGCGCGCCGCGCGCCCTTCGGTTCGCTCACCGTCCTCGGCGACCTGGCGCAGGGCACCACACCCTGGGCGGCACGCTCCTGGGACATCTCCCTGCGCCACCTGGGCAAGCCGGACGCGGCCGTCGTACCGCTGACCGTCGGCTTCCGCGTGCCGGAGGCCGTCGTCACCCTGGCCAACCGGCTCCTGTCCCGGCTCGACGTCGACGTGGCACCGGGCAAGTCCCTTCGCCGGGACGGTGAGTTGAGGGTGCGGGAGGTGGTGGACGGGGATGTGGCGGGCGCGGTCGTGGCCGCCGTACGCGATGCGCTCGGGCGGGAAGGGTCGGTCGGGGTCGTCGCCGCGGACGGGGACGTGGAACGGGTGCGGGGCGCGCTCGGTGCGGCCGGGGTCGTGGTGGGCGGGACGGACGAGCTGCGGGCGCGCGTGACCGTCGTACCGGCTTCTCTCGTCAAGGGGTTGGAGTACGACCATGTCGTCGCCGTCGAGCCCGCGGCGATCGCGGAGGCGGAGGCGCGCGGGCTGCATCGGCTGTACGTCGTGCTCACCCGGGCGGTGTCGCGGCTGGAGGTGGTGCACGGGCGGCCGCTGCCGTTCTGAACGCAGAACACAGAACACAGGACTGCTACGGCCGCCCGCGGGTGGATCAGGCGGAGCCGTCGAGGACCGGGATCAACTCCCCTTCCTCATAATCCAGATGAGCTTCCAAGGCGAGCGTCAGGCGCTCCACCTCCGCGCGCACGGTGGCCGGGTCGCCGGCGTCGGCGGCCAGAATGCGGCGCAACTCCTCCACGAGCAGCGCGATGTGCTCGTGCTCCTCCCGCAGCCTCGCTATGGCCTCTGCCGTCTCCGGATGGCGGTCGGCCACGAACGGGAACAAGGCCTGGTCCTCGCCGGTGTGGTGGTTGTGCAGGCCCTGGCAGAACGTGAGGCAGTTGACGCGGAGTTGGGCGCCGAGTGTGCCGCCCCCGTCGTCGGCCTTGCTCATCTCCTCGCGGATCAGGGCTAGTTCGCGGCGGAAGGCGTCGTGCACCACCTTGATCGCCTCGCCCATCGAAGAGGCGTTGATGTTTCCCGGGCCGCCCTGCGTGCTGTTGTACAGGGCGACCACCGGGATCAGTCGATCCGTCTTCTTCTGGTACGCGGCCCAGCCGGAGTCGGCCTCCACCGCCCGTGCCCAGGCGCGGTCCCGTTCCTCGCCGGTCAGTACGACGGCCCGTGCCTCGTACGTGAACAGCCCGCTCTCGACCGTGACTTGGGGGTCGGCGAGGAGGTTGCGGTACCAGTCCGGGTGCCGGGGTGAGCCGCCCGCCGAGGCGATGACCAGGACGCGTTCGCCGCCGTCGGGGAGGTAGCCGACGGGGGTGGTGTGGCGGGTGCCGGTGCGGGCGCCGGTGGTGGTCAGCAGGAGCAGGCGGGCGCCCTCGAAGTAGCCGCCGACGCGGCCGCGGTTGGCGCGGAACTCGTCGATGACCTGCTGGTTGAAGTCCTGGAAGGCGGTGGTGTTGTTGTTCTCGTCGGGCAAGTCTTCTCTCTTCTCTTTCTCTCTCGCTGGATTCCGGTGGTGTGTTCCGGTGATGCTGATCGCGAAGAGAAAGAGACGGCGGGCCTCTGGCCCACCACGGCCTCACTCAGAGGCCGGGTACCCGACTCGCTCACGGCACAAGGCCGACCCGGCAGTCATGGGAGGGACGGTAGCGTCCGACGTATGACTGACGCCACCGGTTTCCAGCGCGTTCCCACCACCACCCTCGGCGAGATCCTCGACCGCGACCGGATCATGGACTTCGGCATCCGGCCGTTGTGGGGGCCGGTCGGGCGGGTGGCCGGACCCGCGTACACCGTGCGCTGCGCACCCGGGGACAACCTGATGCTCCACACCGCCATCTACCGCGCCGAGCCCGGTTCGGTGATCGTCGTGGAGTCCGGTGACCTGGACTGGGCGCTGGCCGGTGGCAACGTCTGCGCGATCGCCCAGCGCCGGGGCGTCGCGGCCTTCGTCCTGGACGGGCTGATCCGCGATCTCGCCGAGGTGAGGGAGGCGCGGTTCCCGGTGTTCGCGCGGGGTGTCATCCCGATCCCGGGCGCCAAGTCGGCCGTGGCACCGCTGGGCGAGCCGGTGACCTGCGGTGGGGTGCGGGTCGAGGCCGGCGATGTGGTCGTGGCCGACGAGGAGGGCGTGGTGGCGGTGCCGTTCGCACGGCGGGCCGAGGTGCTGGACGCGGCCCTGGCCAAGCTGGCGAAGGAGGCCGACCAGACGCTGGACGACTGGGAGGCGGCACACCGGGCTCGGGTCGAGAAGATCTTGGCGGAGCGGGGGTTCGCGGGCTGACCGGCGGGGGACCGGCCCGTCCGCCGTATCCACCTCGCCCGCCGCACCCACGCTGCCGGCCACAGTCGCCGTACCGCTTTCGCCGATCCCCGTCCTGGTCGATCCTGGTGGTGATGCTTCTCTTCCTCGACGTCGACGGAACGTTGCTCCCGTTCGGTGCGGCCGGGGCCTATCCGGCGTACGCGCCGCGCTTCGAGGTGCCCGGGGTGGCCGACGGGCATCCGTTGCTCAGCCGCGTGGATCCGGCGCTCGGGGCCCGACTGGCCGCGCTGGACTGCGAGTTGGTGTGGGCCACGACCTGGATGGAGGACGCGAACGTCTGTCTCGCGCCGTGGCTCGGGCTGCCCCGGCTGCCGTCGGTGGACTGGCCGGACGAGGACGAGTTCCCGGCGCCGCTGCACTGGAAGACCCGGCCGCTGGTGGACTGGGCGGCCGGGCGGCCCTTCGTCTGGGTCGACGACGAGATCACCGACGTGGACCGCGCCTGGGTCGCGGGCCACCATCCCGAACGGGCCCTGCTGCACCGCGTCGACCACCGCCGCGGGCTGACCGACGCGGACTTCGACACGCTGGAGGAGTGGATCGGAGCGAGCCGTGCCAGGCGGTGAGGAGCGGACCCGCGAGGAAGTCGACGCCGACGTCCTGCGCGACCGGCGGCTGCGCCGGGCACCACGTCCGCCGTCCGCCGTCCGCCGTCCGCCGTCCGCCGTCCGCCTCGAGAACATCGCCCACTTCCGCCCCCGGAGCAGAAACCGTAGGCCGCTTTAGAAGTCGTACGCCGCCCAGTCCGTGAGCGTGCGGTAGCCGAGGCGCTGGTAGAGCGCGTTGCTCGTGGGGTTGGCGAGGTCCGCGAACAGGACGACGTCCTTCGCGCCCGCGGCCAGGGCGGAACGGCTCACCGCCGCCGACGCCGCGGCAGCGTAGCCGTGGCCGCGCAGGTGGGACGGTGTGTAGACGACGTCCACCTGGATCTGGCCGCCGATCAACGGGTTCATGCCCGCGACGGAGACGGGGGTGCCGTCCGGGGTCTCCCAGAGCGTGTAGCGCTTGTCGGCGTAGCGGGTGTCGGCCCAGGTGTCGGCGTTGATGGTGACGTCCTCGCCGACGGCCTTGGCGAACTCGCCGCACCAGAACATGACTTCATGGAGATCCTGCTCGCCCAGGACGCGGCTCCGGCCGGCCGGGTGCGGCTCCGGCGGGGTGAGCGTGCCGAGGCCGTACAGGCGCAGCCGTATGTCGCGGATGGTCGGCGTCGCCCCGGTGTGCCGTTGCCAGGCCTCGGCGAAGGCGGTGGCCGTGTCGTGGCCCGCGCTGACGGAGCGAAGGGGGTGTCCGAGGGCGGCCAGCCGGGCGGCGAGGGAGTCGGCCTGCTCGGGGGTGAGCGGGGAGGGGCCCAGGGAACCGGGCGGGAGGCGGTAGAAGGTGGCCCGGACCTCGCCCGCCTGCTCCAGTACGCCGAAGAGCGGGGCGCCGGCGAACGCCTCCGCCCCACGCTTCCGTACCCTCTCGGCCCAGGTCAGCTGCATGACGTGCAGGCCGGGCCGGGCGCGCAGGAAGTCTCCGGCGCGGGCCAGGAAGTCGTCCACGTCTTCGGTGAGGTACCAGTCGTCGGGTCGCATGCTCCATGGTTCCCCACGCCGGGAGACCTCAACTCTCAGCGCCCTAGGAACTCTTGACGGCTTCCGCGATCCTCGCCGCGGCCTGAGCCGGCGTCAGACGCGTGGTGTCGACGACCTCGGCCTCGTCGTGCAACCACGTGCGGGCCGCCTCCGCGTAGGGCTCCAGGTAGCGCAGGCGGAACGAGGAGTTGGGGCCGATGACGGTGTCGCCCGCGATGCGCGCACGGAGGGTGTCCTGGTCGGCGTGGAGGACGAAGTGCCGTACCGGAATGGCGTGTTGGGCCAGGCCCGCGCTGATCTCCCGCCAGTACTCCTCGACCAGCACGGTCATCGGCATCACCAATGTGCCGCCGGTGTAGTCGAGCACCCGGCGGGCGGTCTCGACCACGAGCGGCCGCCATGGCGGCCAGTGCTGGAAGTTGTCCGTCTCGGGCAGCCCCGGCGAGATGTCCATCAGCGTCTCGCCGACCTTCTCGGCATCGAACACCCGTGAATCCGGGAGCAGTTGCCGCACGAGCGCACTGGTCGTCGTCTTGCCCGCGCCATGGGTGCCGTTGAGCCATACGATCATGCGGCCGACGCTAGCGTGCCTTTCCGATCACGTCTGCTCCGTGCCGCGGTCGAGGACGTGGCCCTGGCCGGAGTGCTCTACAGAGCTTGCGCCGCCGGTGTCGGTGCCGGTGTCGCTGCCGTGGAGATGGCGTTGTCGATGAGGACGGCTGCGATGGCGGCCGCGGTGGTGAACGCGTCGGTGTTGAGGACCCGGCCGCGGGCCGAGGCGCCGTCCAGGAGCAGCGCCAGTTGCTCGCCGAGTTGTTCGGGGTCGGTGGCGCCGGCCTCGCGGGCGGCCTGGGTGAGCCGGGCGGCGAAGGCCTTTTTGTAGTCGCGGGCGTATACGCGTGCCGGGTGGTCCGGGTCGGGGATCTCGACGGCCGCCGCGATGAACGGGCAGAGGGGCGCGTGCACTTCGAACGCGGCGAGGAGTCGTTCGCGAGGTGTCAGGTCGGTGCGGTCGAACACCTCGGGCAGGATGTCGGGATCGAACCGGCGCAGGCCTTCGGCGACCAGCTCGTCCTTGCCGGCGAAGTGCTGGTACAGCGTGCGCTTGGACACCTCGGCGACCGCGCAGAGCTGGTCCATGCCGGTGCCGTTGATGCCCTGATCGCGGAACAGTTGTTGTGACGCGCTGACGATGCGCTCGCGTGCGCCCCGGCCGCGGCGCAGGCCTCGCGGTCCCTTCTCCAACTCCGTCATAGGCCCAGCGTAGCCGACGTGGGTACGGATCGGTGTGCATAGCTTGCGCCCCAGGCTGCTGATCTATACGTTAAGTGAACAGCTCGGTGTACTTAACATCGGCACGGCAGGTGAATGGAGCGGTCGTGGGAAAGCTCGATGGCAAGGTCGCGGTGATCACAGGCGCGACGAGTGGGATGGCGCTGGCCGGTGCGAAGTTGTTCGTCGACGAAGGGGCCCATGTCTTCATCTCGGGCCGGCGCAAGGAGGCGCTGGACGAAGCCGTCAGGCTGATCGGCCGGAATGTGACCGGCGTGCAGGGCGATGCGGCCGACCTCGACGATCTTGACCGTCTGTTCGAGACGGTCAAGCGGGAAAAGGGCACGGTCGACGTGTTGTGGGCGAGCGCCGGCACGGGTGAGCAGGGCGGGCTCGGCGAGATCACCGAGGAACAGTTCGACGCCGCCTTCTCGCTGAACGCGCGCGGCACGCTGTTCACGGTCCAGAAGGCGCTGCCGCTGTTCAACGACGGCGGCTCGATCTTCATGACCGGGTCGAACGCGTCGCTCCGGGGCTACCCCGACTGGAGTGTGTACGCGGCGAGCAAGGCCGTGCTGCCCGCCTACGCGCGGGTGTGGGTGTCCGAGTTGAGGGACCGGCGGATCCGGGTGAACGTACTGACCCCCGGCCAGGTCGCCACGCCGATTCTGGAAGAGGTGATGGACGACCGGACGAAGGCGCAGTTCGAATCCGTGATCCCGCGGCGGGAGATGGGCCGGCCTGAGGAGATCGCGTCGGTCGCGTTGTTCCTCGCCTCGGACGACTCGAGCTACGTCAACGGCATGGAGCTGGTCGCCGACGGCGGCACCACGGTGATCTGAGCGCGTCGCCGACGGTCGTCGCGGCCGTCAACCTCTCCCCGACCACTCCGTACGCACCAAGGGAAGACATGTCATGACCACCATCAGCATCATCGGCGCGGGCAACATGGCCACCGCCATCGGCACCCGGGCGGCGAAGCACGGTCACGCCGTCGAGTTCATGAGCCGCGACACCGCCAAGGCTCAGGCGCTCGCCGAGCAGGTCGGCAACGGAGCCACCGTCGGCACGTTCGGCGCGAGGCCGGCCGGTGACATCGTCGTCGTGGCCGTCCTGTACACCGGCGCGGTCGAAGCGGTCGCGCACTACGGCGACGCGCTGGCCGGCAAGATCCTCGTCGACATCACCAACCCGTTCGACGCCGATGTGAGCGGACTCGTGACCACCGCGGGCAACTCGGTGTCCCAGCAGATCGCCGCCGTCGCCCCCGAGGGCGCACACGTCGTGAAGGCATTCAATTCGATCTTCCGCGGCGTCCTTGCCGAGGACAGGCCCGTGGACGCGTTCTTCGCGGGCGACAGCGCGGAGGCGAAGGCACGGGTCGCGGCGTTTCTGGAGAGCTTGGACCTGCGTGCCCTCGACGCGGGAGGGCTCGAGATGACCCACGCCCTCGAATGGGCCGGCATCCTCCTGGTCGGCCTGGCACGCAACGGCGCCGGCTTCGACATCGCCCTCGGTGCCGAGGTCCTCGGACGGTAGGGACAGGACGGGCGGGATCCGTCCGTACGGCCGTCCAAGTGGTGTGGCGCACTTTTGCAAGCGGCTGCTTGCAATAGTTAGCGCGGGTGATGCACAGTGGGGCCATGGCATCGCTCAACGTCGGCAATCTCGGTGAGTACCTGCGGGACCAGCGGCGCACCGCGCAGCTGTCTCTCAGGCAGCTCGCCGACGCCGCCGGGGTGTCCAATCCGTATCTGAGTCAGATCGAGCGCGGGCTGCGCAAGCCGAGCGCGGAGGTGTTGCAGCAGGTCGCCAAGGCGCTGCGGATCTCCGCCGAGACGCTGTACGTCCGGGCCGGCATCCTCGACGCCGAGCGGGACCGGGACGAGGTGGAGACGCGTGCCGTCATCACCGCCGATCCCACGCTGAACGAGCGGCAGAAGCAGGTCCTGCTCCAGATCTACGAGTCCTTCCGCAAGGAGAACGGGTTCGGGATCGGGGCGGAGGGCGACGCCGACGTCGAGATCGGCCTCAGTGCCGAGGCCGAGATCGTGGATGCCGTCCCGGCCGTGGACGCCGTCCGGACCGCTGACCTCGTCGATGACGACGCGGCAGCCGCTCGGCCGGCCGAGGACGCCCCTGAGCGACGTACCCGCAAGACCCGTAAGGCCCGTACGACCCGCACCCGTGCGCAGGACGACGGCAGCGATGCCGACCCGCAGCAGCCGGCCAGTTGATCCAGTTGCCGGCCGGCACGTTCGCGGGACCCAAAACCCTCAGCTGAAAGCGACCCGGGAGGACCATCACCATGGCCATCACCGACGATCTCCGTAAGACCCTCAGCGACCCGACGCCGCTGTACTTCGCCGCCGGCACCGCCGACCTGGCTCTTCAGCAGGCCAAGAAGGTGCCCGGACTGGTGGAGCAGCTGCGCACCGAGGCGCCGGCCCGGTTCGAGGCGGTCCGTGGCACCGCGGACCCGAAGGCCGTGCAGGAGAAGGCCTCCGCCCGTGCCAAGGAAGCCTCCGCCAAGGCCAAGGAGGCGCAGGAGACCCTGCAGTCCAAGGTCAACGAGTTCATCACCTCCCTCGACGGCGACTTCAAGAAGCTCGGCGCCACCCTCGACGCCGACCTGAAGAAGTTCGGCGAGAGCGCCCAGGACCTCGCGCTGCGCGGTGTGGGCGTCGCCGCCGAGTACGCCGTAAAGGCCCGTGAGGCCTACGAGAAGGTCGCCGAGCACGGCGAGCAGGCCGTGAAGACCTGGCGCGGCGAGGCCGCCGACGAGATCGAGGAACTGGCGATCGCCGTCGAGCCCGACCCGACGCCGGTCCCGGTCAAGGAGGAGAAGGCCTCGCAGGCGGAGGCCCCCAAGCCCACCGCCGTGAAGCCGGTCGCCGCGCAGGCCGCCCCCGCGCCGGCTCCCGCCAAGAAGACCGCCGCCAAGAAGGCTCCGGCCCGCAAGACGACGGCCAAGAAGACGACTCCGCCCGCCAAGTAACCACGGGCGACCAGGACGGGCCGGGCACTCCATGAGAGCCCGGCCCGTTCTTCGGGTAGAGGCCCCGTGGGAACGGGTACGGTGAGCGGCGTGGAGACAAGCCGAGTCTGGTGGTGGACGTAGTGCTGATGCAGGGGTTCGCAGGGTTCATGTGGCTGCTGAGTGTGGCCCTGATCCTGTTCAGCGGCTTCGCGTTGATCGATGCCGCCACGCGCCGCGAGGACGCCTACCGCGCGGCCGACAAGAAGACCAAGGTGTTCTGGCTGATCGTCCTCGGGCTCGCCTTCGTGGTGAACCTGATCTTCAACATCCTGTCGTTCCTGCCGATCATCGGGCTCGTCGCGACGATCGTGTACATGGTCGACGTACGCCCGGCGCTGCGCGGCCTGTCCGGCGGCGGCCGCAGCCGGCGCGGTTCGAGCAGCGACGGTCCGTACGGGCCGTACAACGGCGGACGGTAAGCACCAGGCAGCGGTACGGGGCGGGATGCCATAGGGCACTAGCCCCGTACCCGTACCCGTACCCGCACCCGTCTACGGCACCCGGTCCAGCAGCAGCACAGCCACGTCGTCCGTCAGCTCGCCGCCGTTCAGCTCCCGCACCTCGTTGACCGACGACCGCAGCAGTGCCTCGCCGCGCAGCCCCTCCGCGAGTTGCCGGCGCACCATCGCCACCATGCCGTCCTGGCCGAGCCGTTCGCGGCCCGTGCCGATGCGGCCCTCTATCAGGCCGTCGGTGTAGAGCATCAGGCTCCACTCGCGGCCGAGTTCGACCTGCATCCGGGGCCAGCGGGCGCCGGGCAGGAGGCCGAGGGCGGGGCCGTTGTTGTCGTAGGGGAGCAGTTCCGCGGGGCGGCCGGGGCGGGCGATCAGCGGGGACGGGTGGCCGGCCAGGCAGAGGCCCGCCCGCTTGCCGTCCGGTGCGATGTCGACCGTGCAGAGCGTCGCGAAGATCTCGTCGTCGGAGCGCTCGTGCTCCAGGACCTGTTGCAGGGTGCCAAGGAGTTGGTCGCCGCACAGGCCCGCCAGGGTCAGCGCGCGCCAGGCGATGCGCAGTTCCACGCCGAGCGCGGCCTCGTCCGGGCCGTGGCCGCAGACGTCACCGATCATCGCGTGCACGGTTCCGTCTGGGGTCCGTACGACGTCGTAGAAGTCGCCGCCGAGCAGCGCGCGCGAGCGGCCGGGGCGGTAGCGCGCGGCGAAGCGCAGGGACGAACCCTCCAGGAGGGGCGTCGGCAGGAGCCCGCGTTCCAGCCGGCGGTTCTCCTGGGCGCGCAGGCGGCCCTCGGCGAGCCGGCGCTCGGCCGTGTCGGAACGTTTCCGCTCCACGGCGTACCGGATCGCGCGGCTCAGCAGGCGGGCGTCCAGCTCGTCCCGGAAGAGGTAGTCCTGCGCGCCCACGCGCACGGCTTCGGCGCCGCGCTCGGCGTCACCGGACGCGGTGAGCGCGAGCACGGCGTGCCGGGGGGCGAGCTCCAGGACATGACGCAGTACGGCGAGCTCGTCGTCGTCCGCGCCCTGGCCGGGTTCGGACAGGGCCAGGTCCAGCAGGATGCAGTGGACGTCGTCGGTCAGCAGCCGCTCGGCCTCGGTGAGGTTGCGGGCGCTGCGGACGCGGAACGGCCGGCCGGTCGCGTCCTGCAGTTCGGGCACGACCGTGGCGCCGCCGGGGTCGTCCTCGATCAGCAGCAGCGTCAGATGGGTGGCGGCGTTGTTGTCGACCGTGGCTTCCTTGCGGGCTTCCTTGCGCGGGGTCTCTTCCTTGGAAGGGCCGCCTCCGTGCACGGCCTGCGCCTGACCACTCTCCGCGGCCGGGATCGCTCTCTGCCGCGGTATGGGTACGGGCATCGTCTTGGGTTCCTTCCCTCCCCCCGAGGGCGCGGTGGGGCGAGGGTCCTCGATCCACCGACCGGGACCATAGCGGTATTCGGCGGGCGAACGGAATGGTGTGAGCCACGTCGCCCGCACACCCGCCGCTGTCATATGCCGCGTTCTGTACCGCAGTTGGACACGGCGGCCCACCAGGGGGGATGACGAACATCACGTCTGTGGGGGGTTTGGGGGCGGCCGGGGGTGCCGTGGGTCACGTGACCCCGGTCTCCTGGCGGTACTCCGGACTCACGCGTCCGGCCGGACCACCCCGAGTATCGGCATCGAACCCGCCCCCGCGATCGTCACCGTCCGCCCCGGCCGGGGCGCGTGCACGATCGCGCCGTCACCTATGTACATCCCGACATGGCTGGCGTCGTCGAAGTAGATGATCAGGTCGCCGGGCCGCATGTCCTTCACGTCGATGTGCTTGAGCTGCTTCCACTGCTCCTGCGACGTGCGCGGGATGGGGTCCCCGGCGCTCAGCCACGCCTGGGACGTCAGCCCCGAGCAGTCGTACGTCTTCGGGCCCTCGGCGCCCCACTCGTACGGCTTGCCCATCTGGGCCGCGGCGAACGCGACCGCCTTCTTGCCCTGCGCGGACGCCTTGCCGTTGATCTCGTCGAGGATGCCGGAGCTGAGCCAGGAGGTCTGTGCCTGGTAGGCGGCCTCTTCCTCCAGCTCGGCGAGGCGCTTCTTCTCCTCCTTCGCCAGCTTGGACTCGAGCTTCTCGGCCTCCGCGATCCGTGCCTTGATCTTCTTGCGGGCCGAGTCCTTCGCCTTGCGGTTGGCCTCCAGCCGCTTCCACTGGGTGGAGGCGTCGGCGGCGTACTGCTCCAAGTCCTGCTGGGTCTGGGTCATTTCGGCGATCAGGCCCTTGGTGGCGCGCTGGCCCTGGAGCACCCGGCCGGCTCCGTCGAGGAACTGCTGCGGATTGTCGCTGAGCAGCAGATGGGCCTCGTCGGGCAGCCCGCCGCCTCGGTACTGGGCGGCGGCCGCGGCGCCCGCGCGCTTCTTCAGCTCGTCCAGCTTCTGCTGGCCCTGCACGATCTTGTTCGCCAGGTCGACGATCGCGGCCGACTGCTGCTGGGCCTTCTCCTCCGCCGCGTTGTAGGAGTCGGTGGCGACGGCGGCGTCGTGGTAGAGGGTGTCGAGCTTCTGGCGTACGGCCTCAAGGTCCGTGTTCGGCGCGGGAGTCAGGGCCGTGGGGGAACTCGCGGAGGTCGATGCGGAGCCCGACGCGGAGGCCGACGGGGTGGGAGTGGGACTCGCGAACGCCGTGCCGGCGGTGGCCAGTACGGTGACCGCACAGACCACGGTCACGGCGGCGTACGCGCTGCGCTTGCCCGGTCCCATACCTCTGCCCCCAGATCTGATTTACCGTCAGTAACTTACGGCTGCCCGGGGATCGTGCCACGGTGGCGCGCAAATCGACAGAGGTGTACGGAAGTCGGATTTCCCCCCTCGCGCTCCCGTATTCGATCTCCCGTTCTTTGTGACGAACGACTCACCGAGATCGTTCCCTCCGAAGCATCGGTCCGGGCGGGGTCTCCTGGGTGGTCCCTCGGGTCAGTGCCTCGGCGCCAACGCCCCCCACGCCACCGTCACTTCCCCCTGCCGCCACCGCCCCGGCCCGTCCGTCACCGGCCAGTCGGCGCTCAGGTCCCGCACCGAGCGGATCCAGCGCTGGCGGGCGCCGTAGGACGCGTAGGGCGCGGCGGCGGCCCAGGCGCGGTCGAAGTCCCGCAGGAAGGCGTGCACCCGTTCGCCGGGCACATTGCGGTGGATGAGCGCTTTGGGCAGGCGCTCGGCGAGGTCCGACGGGCGCTCCAGCGAGCCGAGCCGGGTGGCGAAGGTGACCGTCCGCGGCCCCTCCGGACCGAGCGCGACCCAGACGTGCCGGCGCCCGATCTCGTCACAGGTCCCCTCGACGAGCAGTCCGCCGTCCGCGAGCCGCCCGCACAGCCGTGCCCAGACCGCGGCGACCTCCGACTCGTCGTACTGGCGCAGCACGTTGGCGGCGCGGATCAGCAGCGGCCGCATGGGGAGGGGGATCTCGAAGCCGCCGTGCCGGAAGACGAGGCCGTCACGCTCGTACGGCTTCGCCGCCGCGACCCGGGCCGGCTCGATCTCCACGCCCACGACACGCGCGCGTGGCGCCACGGTCCGCAAGCGGGCGAGCAGTTCGACGGCCGTCCACGGCGCCGCCCCGTACCCGAGGTCGACGGCCACGGGGTCGGCGGCGCGGCGCAGTTCGGCGCCGTGCGTGGCCGCGATCCAGCGGTCCATGCGGCGCAGACGGTTCGGATTCGTGGTCCCGCGCGTGACGGTGCCCACGGGGCGGTGGGCTGCGCGGGCTGTCATGGGTACGAGGGTAGGCGGCGGTATGCGGCCCGGCGCTCCCTGGCTTGCGCACGGTGCTCGACGCACGCACGCATCGAACGGTTGAGCGACCGTCGGTAATGTCTCAGCAAAAACCACCGCCCCTGGAATGGGAATGCCTCGCTCCGCTGTTGCCTCCCTTGGAGGGCGCTCCACGTCCTCCGTCCGGCATGCCCGCAGCGAGGAGGAACGCCACGTGAGCCAGTACGTGAGCAGGCTCGGGCGGCGCTCGTCGGCGACGCCCTCGCGACTGAGGCTGCACCGCCGCCCGCGCCGCGTCGCCATGCTCTCCGTGCACACCTCACCGCTGCACCAGCCGGGCACCGGCGACGCGGGCGGCATGAACGTCTACATCGTGGAGCTCGCGCAGTGCCTCGCCGCGATCAACATCGAGGTCGAGATCTTCACGCGCGCGACCACGGCCGTCCTCCCGCCGACCGTCGAACTGGCTCCGGGCGTCCTGGTCCGGCACGTCGACGCGGGCCCCTACGAGGGCCTCGCCAAGGAGGAACTCCCCGCCCAGCTCTGCGCGTTCACGCACGGCGTGATGCAGGCGTGGGCCGGCCACCGCCCCGGCTACTACGACCTCGTGCACTCGCACTACTGGCTCTCCGGCCACGTCGGCTGGCTCGCCGCCCAGCGCTGGGGCGTCCCCCTGGTGCACGCCATGCACACCATGGCCAAGGTCAAGAACGCCAACCTGGCCGCCGGCGACACCCCCGAGCCCGCCGCCCGCGTCATCGGCGAGACGCAGATCGTGGCCGCCGCGGACCGGCTGATCGCCAACACCTCGGGCGAGGCCGACGAACTCGTCCAGCACTACTGCGCCGACCCCGGCAAGGTCGCGGTCGTCCACCCGGGCGTCAACCTGGACCGCTTCAGCCCGTTCCCGAAGGACCTGGACCCGCTGGACGCCCTGTTCCCGGGGGCGGTCGACCTCGGCCCCTCGCGGAGCCGCTCTGCCACTGCCACGGCCGCCACCGCCCGAGCCGCCGCCCGCGCCCGCCTGGGCCTCCCGCAGGACGCCCTGATCCCGCTCTTCGCGGGCCGCATCCAGCCCCTGAAGGCCCCGGACGTCCTGCTGCGCGCGGTCGCCGTCCTCCTGGACGAGCGCCCCGAACTCCGCTCCCACCTGCTGGTCCCCGTCGTCGGCGGCCCCAGCGGCAGCGGCCTCGCCAAGCCGGAGGGCCTGCAGAAACTGGCGTCCCGGCTCGGCATCGCGGATGTCGTACGGTTCTGCCCGCCCGTCGGCCAGGACCAGCTCGCGGACTGGTTCCGGGCCGCGTCGGTGCTGGTCATGCCGTCGTACAGCGAGTCCTTCGGCCTGGTCGCCATAGAGGCGCAGGCGGCCGGCACGCCGGTGCTCGCGGCCGCGGTCGGCGGCCTCCCGGTCGCCGTACGCGACGGGCACACCGGCTTCCTGGTGCAGGGCCACGATCCCGCCGCCTACGCGCGCGTGCTGGCCGACTTCGCCGACGACCCGCAGCTGGCGGACCGGATGGGCGCGGCGGCGGCCAGGCACGCCAAGTCCTTCGGCTGGGACACCGCGGCCGCCGCCACGGCGGACGTCTACACGGCCGCGATGCAGGCGCACCGCCGTCACGTACGCTCCCACCATGGGTGATGCGCACAAGTCAGCGCCGGGACAGGCCGCGGCGGAGAAAGCGGCAGCCGTCATCGAGGCCGTCCTGAAGGACGACGAACTGGAGTGGGAGAGTCCCGAGCCCGGCTCCTACGTCGTCAAGCTCCCGGGCACCCGCAAGCTGTCGACGACCCTCTCGCTCCTCGTCGGCCGCCACTCGCTCTCCCTGAACGCCTTCGTCATCCGCCACCCCGACGAGAACGAGTCCGGCGTCCACCGCTGGCTCCTGGAGCGCAACCTCAAGCTGTACGGCGTGAGTTACGCCGTCGACCAGCTCGGCGACGTCTACGTCACCGGCCGCCTCCCCCTCGCCACCGTCACCCCGGACGAACTCGACCGGCTGCTCGGCCAGGTCCTGGAAGCGGCCGACGGTGCCTTCAACACCCTGCTGGAACTGGGCTTCGCCTCCGCCATCCGCAAGGAGTACGCGTGGCGGGTGTCCCGGGGCGAGTCGACACGGAACCTGGACGCGTTCGAGCACCTCACGCGCCGCTCGGCCGACTGACCCCGGGCGAACCGGTCTGGGGCGGACTGGCCCCGGACGGACCGCGCCGCCTACTCGGAGCCGCTCTTGTCGAGCTCGTCGGCGAACGCCCGCAGGGCGTCGGCCAGTTCCTTCTTGGTGGGCAACTGGTCGACCTTGCGGTCGAGTTCGGTGATCCGCCGGTTCAACTCGTCCAGGTCTGCGGGTGTCGAGGGCTCGGCGGTGGGGGTGGGATCGCCGCCGGGAACGGGCGGGTCGTCCACATCCGTGGGCTCCGGGCTCGGATCGGACTCGTCGCCGCCGGTCGTGCCGCCGTCGATGCTGCCGGAGTCCGGGTCCGACGGACTTGAGACGGAGACGGTCGGCTGGGGTCCGGGATCGTCGTCCGAGGTCGCCGCGAGAGCGACGCCGACGCTGAGGGCGACCAGGGCGGTCGCGCCGGCGACGGCGGTCGAGAAGCGTCTGAGCGGCAGGGAACGGCGACTGGTGGCGGATAAGGCGCGAGGGGTCTCGGGCTCCGGTGTGTCCTGTGTGTCATCCATGGAAGTGACGCTAATCGTCGGCGATCACCGGACGGAGGCCTTCCGCGGGCTTCCTGAAAGCGCGTTCTCCGCGCGTTCATGAGAATGAACGACATTCTGCCGGACTGATCCCATCCGACCTCTTCCCCGCCAAGGGGTACCGATGTCATGCTCGCCGCCATCGCACTTCTGAACAGAGTTCACATCCATGAATAACTGCATGGGAGGACGGTGGGGCATGAGCACCTCGGACAAGGGCACCGCGCGGCTCACCAGACGGACCCTGCTCGGCGGAGCCACGGCAGTCGCGCTGGCGGCGACGACGGGAATCGGGACAGCGCGGGCCGCCACTGCGGCCAAGGGCGAAGTCCCGCGCATCTGGCGGGAGTTCACCCGCACCCCGTTCACCCACCCCCAGATCCCGTACATCGGCCGGGCCGGTGCCCACGCCGGTGCGCGCCGGCTACCGCGCCGCCGGGTCTTCGCCGACGTGACGGAGTACGGCGCCGTGGCGGACGGCGTCACCGACTCCGCCCCCGCGATCAACCGTGCCATCGCCGCTGCCGGTCGGGCCGGCGGTGGCACGGTCACCATCCCGCCCGGCACCTTCCGCATCGACGACCTGATCCGCATCGGCCACTCGAACGTGGTCCTGCGGGGCGCCGGCAGCGGCCGTACGAAGCTGTACGCCACGAAGAACCTCACGGAACTGATCGGCGTCTACGGCTCCCGCTACGGCGGCGACAAGTCGTCCTGGTCCTGGGCCGGCGGCCTCATCTGGCTTGCCCCGGAAGCCCGTTGGAACTCCCTGGTCACCGCGATCAAGGCCAAGGCCTGGCCCTTCGAGGGCTGGACGGGCAACAAGCGCGACGAGTGGGCGCCCCTGACCGCGGTGGAACCGGCCCGCCAGGGCGCGTCGACGGTGAAGGTCGCCGACCCCTCCCGTCTGCGCCCCGGCGCCCTGGTCGTCCTCCGCCTGGCCGACGACGCCGGCCACACGCTCCTGGAGCACATGTCGGGCGGCGGCCCGGGCCCCGAGGCGTACTTCTGGGACGACAAGACGAAACTGACCTCGTACGTCCCCTACGAGTGGCCGGTCCGCATCACCCGCGTGCACGGTCGCCGCGTCACCCTGGAACGCCCGCTCCCGCTGGACGTACGCCCCGAGTGGACTCCGCAACTGATCACCCACGTCAAGGAGTTGACCGGTTCCGGCGTGGAGGGCCTGACCCTGGAGGCGGTGGAGACCGTTCAGTCCCCGCACCTCCTCGACAAGGGCTACAACGGCGTCGTACTGCAATGCGCCTACGACTGCTGGGTCGACGACGTGACGGTCCGTCATGTGGACAACGGCTTCGGCCTGGTGGCCGCGTCGGCCTGCACCCTGCGCGGCACGACGGTGGCGGGCCGCGGCTCCCACCACCCTTACTTCTGCCGCGAGGGCGCGCACGACAACCTGATCGAGGACTTCACGATCGAGCAGCGCACGGTACCCGCCCGGCCGGACGTCCAACTCCACGGCATCAACGTCGAGGGCCTGTCCTCCTACAACGTCTGGTCCCGCGGCGACATGCGCATGGGCACCTTCGACAGCCACCGCGGCCTGCCCTTCGCCAACGTCCGCACCGACATCACCGTCGAGAACAACGGCCGCCACGGCGGCGACGCCATCGCGGGCCCCCTCTTCGGCGCCCGCTTCGCCCACTGGAACATCCGCGTCACCAACGGCCGGGCGGGCCTGATGAAGATCGACGGCCTGGCTCCGTACAGCGCGACCGTCGGCCTCAACGAGGTCACCGAGTTCGACCAGATCGACGTCCCCGACTTCACCGGCGACCTGCACGCGCGTCTGGAGCTCTACGGCACGACGGACGTGGTCAGGCCGCGGAACCTGTACGAGGCCCAACGGGAGCTGTAGCCCGTCCAGTTGCGGCCCGCTCAGCCGGAGCCCGCCCAGTCGTGGCCCGTCCCTTCGCGTACTGGCCGGGCGTCACGCCCACCAACTTCCTGAAGTGGCGCGTGAGATGGGGCTGGTCGAAGAAGCCCGTCGCCGGGGCGACCTCGCTCGCGGGCCGGCCGTCCAGGAGCAGGCGGCGGGCGCGGTCCACCCGGCGGGACATCAGGTACTGGTGCGGGGCGATGCCGTAGGCGGTGCTGAACGCCCGTACCAGATGGGCCGGATGGGCGTGCAGGAGGGCGCCGGCCCGGTCGAGGGTGAGGCCGTCGACGACGTGCGCGTCGAGAAGTTCGCGCAGGCGGCGGGCGAGCACGGGGTCCGGGCGCGGAACGGACTCCGTGCTCGGCCGCAGCCGTTCGCGCAGCCGCTCGCCGATGAACGTCAGCCTGCTCTCCGCCTCCAGTTCCTCCCCGGCCCGGGTGAGCGCGGTGTGCAACTGACCGACGCGCAGGCGCAGCAGCGGGTCGCGCAGATCGGGTCCGTCGACAGCGGCGCCGATCAGGTCGTGGGGCAGCTGCGACCCGTCGAGATACACCACCCGCTTGCGGAAGCCGTCGGGTGTGGCGGCGGCCCCGTTGTGCGGAACGTGCGGCGGCAGCAGCGTGACCGTGTCGTCCGGCGTCCCGTGCTCATGCCGGTCGAGGTCGTAGCGCACGGCCCCGTCGTCCACGATGAGCAGCGTCCACGCCTCGTGCACGTGCATCGGATACGCGTACTCGGTGAAGTGGGCGTGGAACACCTCCACCACGCCCGGGACCCGCGGGCGCCAGGCGGTGACTTCCTGCTCGGCGGCCATGCAAAGAACGTACAAGACGACGTCGTACGAGGCTCGGCAGTCTCGTCGTATGAACGCGACCGACACGCATGCGCTCGACACCACCGCCCCCGCGGAAGCCCCCGTCCGCTTCGACACCAAGATCGCCGTGATCCTGCGCGAGGACCTGGAGCCCTGGCAACGCCTGAACGTCACCGCGTTCCTGGTCAGCGGCCTGGGCACGCGGGTTCCCGAGGTGATCGGGGAGCCGTACGAGGACGCCGACGGGGTGCCCTACCTGCCGATGTTCCGGCAGCCGGTGCTGGTCTTCGAGGGGACGAAGGAGACGCTGACGTCGGCCCATGCGAAGGCGCTCTCGCGCGTCCTGCCCCGTGCCGTCTTCACCTCCGACCTGTTCGCCACCGGCCACGACGGCGCCAACCGGGCGGCGGTGCGGGCGGTGCCGACGGGGGAGCTGGACCTCGTAGGACTGGCGGTGTACGGCCCGAAGAACGCGGTGGACAAGGTGATCAAGGGTGCGCGGATGCATCCCTGATCCACGCGGTGATCTATGCGGTGCTGACCTCGGCCTCCGGCACCGCGGGTGTGGTGACCGGCGTCGGCTTCTCGGCCGGCAGGTTGTGCATCAGGACGTGGTAGCCGACCGCGGCCACCGTCCCGATCACCGCGCACACCCCCCACAACCACTCGGCCCCGAACCGGTCGATGATGAACCCGGACATCAGGGGCGCCACCAGCGCGGCCACCGCCCAGGACAGGGTGTACATGCCCTGGTAGCGGCCACGCCCGTGGACGGGGGAGAGGCGGACGACCAGGCCGGTCTGGGTCGGCGCGTTGACGATCTCGGCGAGTGTCCACACGCAGACGGTGACCGCGAAGAGGCCGACGGACCCGGCGAAGGCGGTGAGCCCGAAGCCGTACCCGGCGAGGACGGACGACACGACGAGCAGCCGTCGCGGATCGCGGTGCTCGATGAAGCGGGTGACCGGGATCTGCAGCGCGACGATCAGTACGCCGTTGACGGCGATGGCCATGCCGTAGTCGGCGGGCGTGAAGCCTGCCTCGCCCATCGCGACCGGCAGCCCGACCGAGCCCTGCTGGAAGATCACGGAGACGAGGAAGGACAGCCCGACCACGCCCATGAAGCGCCCGTCGCGCAGGACGGTACCGAGCCGGACGTCGTCCTTGGCACCGGCTTCGGCGGAGGTGCGCTGGGGCCGGGACTCGGGCAGCTTCAGGAACACGACCACGGCGCAGAGCGCGGTCATGCCGGCCTCGATCAGAAACCCGGCGAGATAGCTGAACTCGGCGATGAACCCGGCGCCCATGGAGGAGACGGCGAACCCGAGGTTGATGGCCCAGTAGTTGAGCGAGAAGGCGCGTACGCGGTCCTCCGGCCGGACGATGTCGGCCATCATCGCCTGCACGGCGGGCCGGGAGGCGTTGGAGGTCATGCCGACGAGGAAGGCGACCGCGGCGATGGCGACGGGGTCGTGCACGAAGCCGAGCAGCGCGACGGACGCGGCGGTGGACGCCTGGGCGATCAGCAGCGTGGGCCGCCGCCCGAGCCGGTCCGTCATCACCCCGGCCCCGAGCGACGAGGCGACCCCGCCGAGCCCGTGAAGGGAGGCGACGAGACCGGCGTACGTGGCCGAATACCCCCGGTCGAGCGTCAGATAGAGCGCCATGAAGGTGGCGACGAAGGCCCCGAGCCGGTTGACCAGGGTGCTGGTCCACAGCCACCAGAACTCGCGGGGCAGCCCGGAGACGGACTCACGGGTGGCACGTCTGAGGCCGGCGAGTGGCATAGGGGTCCCCCACGAACGAAAGCGGTAAGCGGTAAGCGGCTCAAGTGCCGAGCACAACTTACGAAGGTGAGGTGCGGGATGACCACTCGATTAACGATTCCCGTCAACTGTCCCCCGGCCGTTCCACCTGCCGGGCGGACGCCCTGCGCCCCGAACCCGTCGATTACGCTCTGAGGCATGGCCGACGCACCGTACAAGCTGATCCTCCTCCGCCACGGCGAGAGCGAGTGGAACGCGAAGAACCTGTTCACCGGCTGGGTGGACGTCAACCTGAACGAGAAGGGCGAGAAGGAGGCGGTCCGCGGTGGCGAACTCCTGAAGGACGCCGACCTCCTGCCCGACGTGGTCCACACGTCCCTCCAGAAGCGCGCGATCCGCACGGCCCAGCTGTCGCTGGAGGCCGCGGACCGCCACTGGATCCCGGTCCACCGCTCCTGGCGCCTGAACGAGCGCCACTACGGCGCCCTCCAGGGCAAGGACAAGGCGCAGACCCTCGCGGAGTTCGGCGAGGAGCAGTTCATGCTGTGGCGCCGGTCGTACGACACGCCCCCGCCGCCCCTTGCGGACGGCACCGAGTTCTCCCAGTCCGAGGACCCCCGCTACGCGTCGATCCCCCCGGAGCTGCGCCCCCGCACGGAGTGCCTGAAGGACGTCGTCGTCCGCATGCTCCCGTACTGGTACGACGGAATCGTCCCCGACCTCCTCGCCGGCCGCACGGTCCTGGTCGCCGCCCACGGCAACTCGCTCCGCGCCCTGGTCAAGCACCTGGACGGCATCTCGGACGAGGCCATCGCGGGCCTGAACATCCCGACGGGCATCCCGCTGGCCTACGAACTGGACGCCGACTTCAAGCCGATCACCCCCGGCGGCAAGTACCTCGACCCGGACGCGGCCGCGGCGGCAATCGAGGCGGTCAAGAACCAGGGCAAGAAGAAGTAGGGTTTGTGATCATGCCCCTGACCTGCGCACATGGCGCGAGTCAGGGGCGTTTTCATGGCCTGGGCCCACTGTGGGCCCTCAGTGCCCCGGATCTTGCGGCCGGAGCGCACGACCGATGGCGTGCCGGGCCCGGTCCCGGCTGCTCGGCATGAGGTGCGCGTACACCTTCAGCGTCAGCCCCGGGTCGGAGTGTCCGAGGTACTCGCTGACGGCCTTGATGCTCTCTCCTGCGTCCAACAGGACCGACGCGTAGAAGTGCCTCAGGGCGTGCATGCCATGCTCCCGCGCGGCGGCGTGCTCACGGCTCTTCGCCCTGGGGATGACGCCCGACTTGGCGAGCGAGGGCTTCCAGTGGTCCTCGTTCAGCGACGTACGCCAGACATGGCCACCGTTGGGCCCGCTGAAGATGAGCTGCTTGGTCACCGGCTGGCCGGACGCTCGCATCCACGGCAACGTGACGTCGACGGGCGGGAAGCGCTTGATGTGCGCCTTGAGGGCGTCCACCACAGGATCAGGCAGAGGCACGTCCCGGAGCTTGCCGCCCTTCGGAGGCGCGAACACGGGCTTACTCAGGCTCAGCTTGAGCTGCTGCACCACGTGAAGGGTGTTGCTGTCGAAGTCCAGCTCATCGACGCAGAGTCCGAGGATCTCGCCCTGCCGCAGGCCGCATCCGGCGCCAACGTCAACCATGGTCCGGAAGCGCTCCACCATGGCCGCTCGTACGGCGAAGACGCGTTCCGGCTGCCAGGGCACGACCCGGCGCGTACCCATCTCGGGAAGCGTCACCGTGCGGGAGTTGCAGGGGTTCCGGCGAAGGTAGCCGTCCTCCACGGCAGCCGATAGGACGGCACGGACGTTGGAGAAGATCACGCGGGCATACGCGCCGGACATGCCGGACGCTTCGAGCTGAGTCACGAACTCACGGATGTGGCTCGGCTGGAAGGTGCCGAGCGAGCGTGACCCGATGCGCGGGAAGGCGTGCAGCTTGAGTTGGGACTGCATCGACGCTCGGGTGTTTGGGTCTCCGCTCTGGCTCGCCAACCAGCCCTCCGCGAACTCCTGGAAGGACGTGCGGGAGGCGTTGGGGTCGATGTAGTCGCCGCGAGCCACGTCCGCCGCCATCTTGCTCAGCCACTGCTCAGCGAGGCGCTTCTGCCCGTCGGCGAACGACTTGCTCTTGCGCTTGCCGTCGGGCGCGAAGTAGCGGGCCCGGTAGCGCAGTCCCTGGCCGTAGCGAGCGGTCTTGACGCGGGCGGTCTTGCCGTCGTTGTCGGTCTCGGTCTTGTACCAGCGGTCTTGGATGCTGCCTGCCATGTGTGGCGTGGTCCCTTCGGGCATGGGGCGGGGAGGGCCACGGTGTGGCCCTCCCCGGGGAGTTGGGTGGCGTGAGGTGCGGCAGGCTTAGGCCGCGTCTTCCAGAGCGGTGCGTTCGGCCTCCCACGCCTGTACGGCAGCGGGGTTGAAACGGAGGTAACGGCCGACACGGAAGCCGGCAGGGCCGATGCGCTTGCGCCGCCACTGGTAGACGGTCTCCACGCTCGGGAGGCTGAACATGGTGACCAGGTCTTCCGGGGTGAGGTAACGGTCAGGGAGTCCGCCACGCAGCACGGCGCGCGGGTCGCTTGGCTCTTTGGAGGCCATGTGTGGTGACTCCTCATGCTTGAGGGCGTTGGGTGAGGTGTCCTGTGGTGATGTCGGGCCGTGCGTTGCGCAGGCGAGAGCGCGCGTCTGTCCGAGGTGCGGATTTCTGCGTCACCCGCGCCATCAGCGTCACTAGGGGATCTGACCTGGGGTTTTGGGTGACGCGGTGGATCGGGGCTGCGTCACCGGTGCGTCATTGGCTGCGTCACCGGGTGACGCAGGTGACGCGGGATGACGCAGGATTCGCCGTCTACGTCACCGCTGTCGCCGCAGGTCAGCGGCTGTCTGTCGGGCCCGTGGTGACGCGGTGACGCAGACCTTCCCTACTTAGGAAAGAGAAGGGGTGGTGTCTGTGGTCTTACGCCGCTCAGGGCGTGAAGAACGGGCCGCTTCGCGGCGCGCCTTGTGCAGGGCGGCTGTCGCCGCCGAACAGCAAGAGGAGCACCCCGCGAGGCGTGCTCCTCTTGCTTGTCCGCCTGCCCCGGGGGCGGTCAGAACGCGGGCTGTTGCTCGGGGGGCGGGGGCGGGGCCTGGCGGCTGAGTTCGATGTAGCGGGCGGCGCTGGTGCGGCCCCAGTCGACCAGGACGCCCCGCGCGGCCAGGGTGGGCTGGATGCGCCTCAGCCGGTCGGAGAGCACCTTGCCGGTGGTGGGCCAGCCCTTGGGCAGGGGGCGGCACTCCTCGCCGCTGTAAAGGGAGGTCAGCGCGTGCAGCCACTCCGCCGACGTCATCCGCACCTCTTCGCCCGGGGTGAGTTCGGCGGCGTGCTTGAGGACCGTCTGCGCCAACAGGTCGCCCTCGATCACGTCGTCGTTCAGGTCGTCCAGGCTGGCCCGGTATGCCTCCAGCGTCCCGAAGCCGGTGGCGGTGTCGAGCTGGGCGCACAGGTGGGCGAAGTCGGCCATGCGTAGATCGGTCGGGGTCTCGGCTTGTACCGCGCGGACCTTGACGGTTAGGTCGAGCAGGGAGCCGAGGACGACGGGCAGGATCTCGGCGTACTCCGTCCACAGCTCCGCTTCGGTGCGCCGCACCCGGGGGCGTTCCAGGCGCAGGGTGAGGAGTCGTTCGGCGAGGTCGGGGCGGATGACGCCGACGTCGATGCCGGTCAGCAGCATGGGCCGGCGGTAGCGGGAGCGGACGACGTCGCCGTCGGTGAACAGCGCGCGCTTGATGCTCTCGGCTCCGGTGATGATGCAGCACATGAGGTCGGACAGGTCCGGGGGCAGGTGGGAGAGGTTGTCCAGGGCGGTGATCCATCCTGCCGCGACCGCCGTGATCATGTTCTCTTCGTCCTTGGGCGCCCTGCGCAGGTCGCCGCTCATGCCCTCGATGATCCGCACGAGCATCCGCCCGCCGGTGGACTTGCCGGCGCCCTGCGGGCCGGTGAGGAACGGCGCGGGGACGGGCACGGACGGCTCCAGGCAGCCGATGAGCCACGCGATGGCGAGGGCCTCGGTCTTGGCGTCGGCGAAGTTGCACAGCCGCATCAGCAGATCGATGCCCTTGCCGTTGGTGTCTTTGACGGGCAGGGGGAGTTCCCCGGTGAGCTGGGTGCGCCGCCAGCACACCTCTTCGGGGTCGGGGATGCGGATGTCCCAGCCGGTGGGGTGGATGCGGACGGACTGCCCGTCGTCGCGGCCGAGGTCGAGCCAGGTGGCTCCGTCGAAGCCGGGAGCGACGCGGATGTGGGTGGGCTGTACCCGTTCGGTCAGGGCGAGTGCCTCGATCAAGTCCAACGCCTCCTTGAGGGCGGTTCCGTTGAAGACGCCGACCCCGTCGCGGAAGAGGCCGACCATGAGTTCCTGCCGGTGGCTGCCGGTGGTGCCCTGGGAGCGGATCGGGCGGGCCACGGGGTGGCCGGTGCGCTGCGCGTACACGGTCCCGTCCACGGTGCGGAAGTACCGGAAGTGGGACTGTGCGTAGTCGGTGATGACCTTGCGTGCGGGGATCTTGTCGTCGTCCTCGGACATGTCACAGTCCCAACGTGGTGCGGGCGTTGGTCCACGCGTCGGTGCAGTGCCGGGGCGATTCCCCCTTCGCCTGCGCGGCGCTGAACAGCCGTGCCGTGTGCGCTTCGGTCAGGCAGCCGCACCGGCCGTGCGTGGACAGCACCGCGAGGAACGTCCGGTACACGGTGGCGTGCACCGCCTCCCGGGCGCCGGTGATGCGCTGCTCCGCCATGGCGATGCCGCGATCCAGATAGGTCGGCGTGCGGTGCGGGCACTTCCCGCCCCGAGCCGGTGCGGGCACGGTGACGGTGGCCGGCCGGACGGGGGCGGGCGCCTTCACGATCAGCGCGCGCACGACGTCCGGCAGCGTCGTGATGGTGCCGGTGCCGGGTCCGAGCCAACGGGCGTAGGCCATGAGGGACTTGACGTCCACACCGGGCCGGACCGCGTTCGAGGAGGGCATGGCGCCCTGGTAGAGCCAGTGTTCACCCCGGGTCGTCGGCACGATCCGCGTGGCGGGCAGCGTCTTGTGGGCCCACGTGATCGCAGCCGGATTGTCGAGATCCACGACTGTGATGCCGGCGCCCCCGGGGTGGTAGGCCACACCCGCCGCCTCCCGCCACGCTCGCGCCCACGTGGGCGAGTTGATGACCTCGGGGGCGGTAGTGGCGGCGGCCCATCCGTGGCACGGGTACGGGCAGGCGCACGGTCCGGGGGTCTTCATGTTCGGCCGGCCACCGCACGCGTTCTTCGCGCAAGCCGGGCAGTTGCTGAACGGCATCTTCCCCGCCCGCAGGGGCAATGGCGGCACCCCGCGCGCGGCGAGGGAGAGCGCGGTGTGCAGGTGCTCGCTCACGCCGCCACCCCCAGTGCGGGGGTGAGGGTGGCGAGGTAGGCGTGACCGATCCATTCCGTGTACGCAGGCGGAAGCGCCTCCCGCAGTCGCAGGTGATGGGTGGACCAGTCGATGCCCTTGGCCGCGCGGATCTCGTCCACGGTGGCCTTGCCGCCACCCGCGCCGTACGCGGCCACGTACGGGCCCTCGCGGTACTCGCCGTGGCGCCAACCGCGCACGTAGCCACGGTGCTTGGGGTGGGCCGGCTGCACGGCGGTCCAGCCTCCGAGTTCGAAGTAGCGGTGCATGAGCACCCCGAGCCCGAACTGTTCCCCGCACAGACGGATGTCCTTGCGGACCTCGGAACCGGCCACGTTCTCCATCACGTACGGCCGGCCCGTCGCCTCCAGCGCGGCCCGGGTGGGGGCGATCAGGCGGGGGTAGGTGCGGCCGATCGCGGCATTGCGCACGGCGTTGGTGCCCTTGGTCGGAGCACCCTCACCCTGGCAGGGCGGGGAAGCGTGAATGAAGTCGAATTCGTGCCCGTGCGCGCGGATGAACTCGATCGCGTCGCCCTGGTGGAAGGCATCGCCCCGGTAGTCGGGTTGGGCTTGGATGTCGACGCCTGTCACGTGGACGTGCGGGCCGAACGCGCGTCGGTAGCCCTCGGTCGCACCGCCGATGCACGAGAACGCGTCGAGCACTCGGAAGGGTTCGAGCCGGGAGAGCAGGGTGAGGGCTCGCCGGATGTCGGTGGGTTGGGTCATGCTGGAGTTCTCCAGTTCGTGAGCGTGCTGGATTGGCGGCGGCCCCGTTTCATTGGCGTGAGGGGGGCCGCCGTTGTTGTTCGGTCCTGCGGGAGTGCTCAGGCCGCTTGCTGGCCGGGCAGGAGCATGCCGTCGGCGGTGCGGTGCAGGCTGCCGTTCGCGGTGAGGGTCTTGATCTCGCGGGAGACGGTGCCCTTGTTGAGGCCGGTCGCGTCGGCCACGTCCCGCGCGGTGCGGGCACCGGACTGCACGGCGGTCAGCACCTTGTCCCGGTTGGTCGACGACCCCGACAGCGCGGCGGGCTCCTTGACCAGATGCAGCGGCGTGCGCGGCGACGAGCCGCCCGACGTCTGCGCGGGGGTCCAGATCGATTTGGGCAGTGCGCGCACGCCGGCGTCGTCGAGGGTCCAGGTGCGGAGCATGCGCGGCCCGTAGCCCTTGAGGTAGCCGTGCCCCCGGTACTCGCGGCCGTCCGGGATCTGGTGGGGGGCGTAGTGCGCGCAGTCGTCCAGCGCCACCTGAGCCTGTGTCGTGCCGGCCACCCGGAGCGAGAACCGCGTCAGGAGGTTCGGCGCGATCAGCTTGTGCACGCCGGGCGCCCCGCCATCGGTCAGCGGGTACTGCGTCGCCCACCACAGAACCACGCCGCGCGAGCGACCCAGAGACGACAGCTCGATCAGGCGTTGCAGCCGGTCTTTGTCCTTCGTGATCAGGGCAAGGATCACCTGCCCCTCATCCACCACGACGGTGAGCTGCGGGCCGTCCCAGACGCTGATCCCGCGCGCCTTCATGTCGACCTTGCGGCGGGTCATCTCCGCGTGCGCCGCATCCACCGCGTCCGTGATTTCGCTTTGTTCCACGGCGACGCGGCAGACCGGCTCCCAGATGTTGGCCTCTTCGCCCTTGCCGTCGATCAGGAGCAGGTCACCGCGCAGGTGCGCGGTCGCCATGAGCGGACGGAACGACCAGGACTTGCCGGTGCCGGACGCGCCGGACACCAACAGCCGTTCGTCGAACGGGATCAGGACCTCGTCCCCGGTTTCGGTGTCCAGACCGAGGCTCATCATCAGCGCGTCGGCCGGGATGCGGTCCGGGGTCCACAACGAGGAAACCCCCGCGGCTGCCGAACGCGTCGCCAACGTCAGGACTGCCCAGCCGCCGCGCGAGGCGGACGTGATCCGCACCCGCAGCGCGGTGCGGGCACCGAGTAGCGCACGGACCGAATCGGCCTTGTCCGCGAGCGTCTTGACCGTCCACGTGCCGTCCAGGCGGATCTCACAGCGGATCCCGCCCGGCTCCATGGCCGGGGGCGTGGTGACCGTGCCCGACAGACCACGGTCGGGAGCGTGCTCGACCCAGTACGAGGGATCGAGCCGCTCCATGAGCTGACGCTCTTCCACCGACACCGACTCATCCACCACGACGCGCAGCCTGCGCCGACCGAGCGCGAGACCAGCCACGTTCGCACCGATCAGCACAGCCGATGTTGCGGCCGGCCACAGGGTGAGGTGCGCGGTGGACATGAGCGCGGACGCGATCGCACTCGGCACGGCGTGCACCGAATGCGCCTGCACCGCACGGGCCTTGAGCGTGCTGGGGTAGTTCACCCGCGCGGCCTTGAGCTTGGCGCGCGTGTCCCGCTCATGACTCAAGGCCGCCTTGGCCGCGACCCGCGCCGCACGGCGGCCTGACGCGAACGGATTGTTCGACGCGGCGCGCGCGGCGAGTTGCTGCGACTTGGCGGTCGCGTGCGTGGAGCGCGCGGCGTTGTGTTCCTTCTGCGCGGCCATGAGCGCCTTCAAGTGCTCCGGAGTCCGCAGCTTGTTGCGGCGGTCCGCTTCAAGGTCCCAGCGGGCCGCGAACGGAGCACACACCGGGGCCATGGAGTCGAGCGCCGTAGTGGTGGTGTTGGTGGTGGTCGACCATGCTTGCTTCCAGTCCACGAAAGGGTCCTCCAAAACCGTGGATGAGGGCCGGTGCGCCGTTGCGTGGCGTCACCGGCCCGCCGGGTTGCAGGGGCCGAGGCTGTCGGTTGCGTCGACAGCACCGGTTGACCCCCTGCAACCGCTTCTGACCTGCGAAGTTGCAGAGTTGAGCGAGAGGGAGGGTGAGGGCCCTACGCGCACGCGCGCGTAGAGCGCCGGAAAACAGGGCCGTGCAACCCCCTTGCGGGCCCGTCAACGGCCGTACGCGGCCCGGGGGTTGTCACCCCACACGGACGGGGGTCCAGCCGCTCAGCGGGCCGCATGCGGGCTTGGCCTGTTCAGTCCTTGGAACGGGCGAGGCGGAGGGTGATCCCGCCGATGCTGACGGGGCCGGTCGCGGCGGCGATGGCCATCGCGGTGTGCACGGCGAAGTCGAGCAGGGCCAGGAGCGCGGCGATGGTGGTGAAGACGCCGATGGCGCCCGCTCCGGCGACCGCGATGGGGTACAGGTAGTCGCGCAGCGGCCGGCCGGTGTGGTCGGTGGTGTGGACGACGATGACGATCGGCTGACCGGTGGCTTCCGCGCGGCGGTAGGCGTCGGCGGGAATGTGCGGGGCGATGATCCCCGGCGGGTCACGATGTGCCATCAGGGCTTCCCCTCAAGTCAGTTGGCATCCGCGCACGGCACACAGGCACCGAGCGAGGTAGGGATGACGTATCCGGCATCACGCCGGCACGACGGGCAGATCCGGCGGGCACGGTTCGCCTTGGCGAGCGCGGCCCACCGCCCCGGCGTCATCGGGCGGACCGGCTTGGCGCGGTCGACGCGGTAGAGGTAGGCGATCAGCGGCCCGCGCCGGCGGCGGGGGCGCTGGAGTTCGGCGACCACGTCCTGACCACCGGGACGCAGCTCCATCGCACGGAGCTGTCGGCGGGTGGCCAGTCCGTCAGGGGCGAGCCGCCACCGGTACACCGGCAGCGACCCGCTCACGGGCGCGGTGGTCATCAGTGGCCCGTGCCGGCGAGATCGACCGGAACGCCGTTGACGGGGCCGCGCAGTTCGGCGTAGCGGGTCGAGACCCAGCCCACCGACCAGCCGCACAACTCCGCAGCCGTGCGCACGGAGAGGCCTTCCGCGTGAGCGGCGGCCACGATCGCACGCGCGTCGTCCTCGGACAGCTTCTGCGCGGCCGGGCCGGCGGACAGCAACGCCGCGCGTTCACGACGCTCCTGCTCGGCATGCTCCTGACGCTCACGCTCCGCCTGCTCGGCAGCCGCGCGTTCACGGCGTTCACGGTCCCGCTCACGCTGTTCACGCTCGCGCTGAACGCGTTCACGCTCAGCCTGCTCGGCACGCTCCCGGGCCTGCTCGCGCTCTCGTTCCTCGCGCCGTACCGAGGCCTCCCGCTCAGCCTGTTCACGGCTCATGCGGGCTTCGTGCTCACGCTGTTCACGCGCCAGCGTCGCCGCGTGCTCGCGCTCCTCACGCACCCGCCGCGAGGCTTCCTCGCGTCGCTCGATCGCGGCGCGTTCACGCGCTTCCCGCTCCGCTTGCTGCTTGGCTTCCAGCGCCACCACAGCGGCGGTGATAGCGCGTCGGTAGGCCAGTCCGGTCTCAGCCGTGACGATCAGCAGCAGTGGAGCGACCGCATGCACAGCCACGCCCACCAGGTCGCTCTTCAACGCGGAGTCGGCCACGTTGAGCGCGAGGGTCATGCAGCCGGTCATCCACCGCAGCGCGACGGGCCACCGTCCGCCGTTGCCCCCGAGCCGGGCGAGCACCGCGTCCAGCCGGACCACGATGACCACGGCCGCATCCACCACGAGCGGGAGGATGGGGGCGGTCCAGTGCCACCGGTCGGGGGTGTGCGCGGCGGCGAGGGGGGTGACGGTGAGGATCGAGTAGAGCATCGCGCCCGCCACGATCAGCCACGTGCCGACCGACAACGCCCGTTCCGCTGAACGGATCTGAACGCCGTTCATACACTCACCGCCGACCATGAACGGACCCGGATCGCGGCGATCAGCACGACCTGCGAGGCGGGGTCATCGGGGGTCTCGCTGTCCTCGGTCCACTCCCAAACGGCGCCCGGTACCGGCTCGAAGCCGAGCACGCTGAGCGCGTCCGTACGGTCCGTGAACGTCGGCACCGAGCGGCCGAACCGGTGCTCGGGCCACTGCTCGGTGGTGTTGAACAGCACCACGTACAGGCGCCAACGGCCGGCACGCATGGACATCTGCGCGGTGAAATGCCGGCTCACCGGAACCACCCCCGCTTCGTGGGCGTGGCGCCGGTCTCGGCACTGTTGGCCGTGGCCCGCAGCTTCCGGCCCTTCTCCCGCAGCCGGTCGGCCTCCTGCTGTGCCTTGCTCGCCTTGGCCGGGTCGGAGTAGTCACGGCCACGGCGCCCGTACACGTCGGCCGTCATCTGCTGCCGCTCCGCCTCCTGCTCTGCGGAGTAGGCCATCCGACGCAGCGCCGGCGCCTGCCGGGCCGCGTACTGCTGCTCGGCCGTCGGCATGTCCTTGAAGCGGCGTCCCATCACGCCACCTCGCCAGAGCCGTTGGCCAGCGCACGCCGCGCGGCCAGCACCCGACGGGCGGCCCGGCGGATCCGGCGGGAGTCCAGCTCGGTCGGAATGCGGTCCAGGGTGATGATCTGCGCGTCCAACAGGTCGACGCCGGCCAGGATGACCGGCATTTCCTGCTCGATCGCGTCCAACTCGGCGTTGGTCGGCTCCATGAAGTCAGCGAACGCGGTAACAGCGTCCTGAACAGTAACGATGTGGTCCATTGGGTCGTGTTCCTCTCAGTCAGGAACGGCCCGAACAGCGGCCCCGGAGTTGCACCTCCGGGGCCGCGCGCCGTTGAAGTCGGGTGATCCGGCTCCCCTCAGCGCCGCTCGTACGAGACGAGCAGCGGAGGCAACCGGCCCGCAGCACTTGAGCTGCGGAAAGGTCGAAATGCGCTGTACCGCGCACGGGACAGAACCCATACGCGCCCGCCCGCTTGCTTGCGAAGGTGGGACGGGAATCCCTCATCGGCACTCTGTTGAGTTGTCAACCAATGCGTACTCACTTCGTACTCGCCCTTGCGGGCTTTCCTCCGGGCACACCCCTAGGGTTCCCTAGGGTTCCCTGCGGTGTCAAGCGGTAAGGTAGGGAACCTCAGGGAAGTGACGACAAGGAGCGAGCGACATGGCAGGCCAGGCCGACAACCGGGCGCCGTACGCGAAGATTGCAGCCCACTACACGGAACTGATCGCGTCTGGTCAGCTAGAGCCAGGGTCACTCTTGCCGAGCATCAAGAACCTCGCGGAAGAGTGGAAAGTCAGCACAGCGACGGCTGAGAAGGCTCTGCGGAAGCTGCGCAACGATGGCCTTGTGAGAGGGATCCACGGCATCGGAACCGAGGTTCTGGACCGACCCGCTTCAATGTCGTCGGGGTCCCAGCGCCAGGATCGAGGGCGCCGTACTGGGTCCAGTTGGGGGCAGGGTGAGCGGTCTGACTCACATCAGGCAGCCGTCGTGCCCGCTCCCGCAGAAGTAGCCCAAGCGCTGGACATCCCGCCCGGCTCGGAGGTGGTTCGCCGTAGCCGCGTCTACCGAGACCGGCACGGCATCGTGGCGCACAGCACGTCTTGGATCCCTGCTCGGTACGGGAAGTTGATCCCCCAACTCGCAGCGAGTGAGCGCTTGACGGGGGGAACGTCGCTTCAGCTCATCAGTGAGGTGACCGGCCATCCGATCAGTCATCGAATCGACACTGCTTCGGCCAGTCTTGTTACGCCGGAGTATGCGCGGCTCTTGGAGCTTGACCCCGACAACCTGCCGACTGAGCCAGTGGTCGTAATGACAGCGAAGTTCGTCGACAGCGAAGGCAACATCGTTGAGTTTGGCGTGGACCTCGGAGGCCCTGGCCGCACCTGGGGCACGGAATCGGAGGTCTCCCCGTGATGGTCCTAGATGACACGCTCACGAGCGTGCTCGAAGACCGCTTAGGGACACTGCTCAGAGCTCGCAGAACTGGCACAATCACAGCCGAAGCCCAAGCAGAGATGGAAGCCATCTCTCAGACCTTGACGAGACCGATGTCACCACGCGCGCCGTTCTGTGTCCTGATGGCCGGCCTCCCCGGCTCGGGCAAGACCACGCTTGCCCGTGCGCTTACGGCACGAGGGTTCGTACGGCTCTGCCCGGATGAAGAGATGTACCGGCGGCATGGCGTCTATGGGGTGGACTTCCCTCGCGGCACCTTCCCGACCCTTGAGCGGCCGGTCCTCGAAGACGTCGCGGTTGAGGTGAGCGACCAACTCAAGGCGGGGAACGATGTCGTCGTCGACCATGGGTTTTGGACCCCGGAAGACCGAGAGAAATGGCGGGCAGTCGCCGCCGATGCCGGCGCCACCCCTGTGCTTGTCTACCTCGCTGCCAGCCACGATGAGCTTTGGGCAAGGGTCAGCAAGCGCAATGAGTTCCATGAGAACGATCCGAATTCGATCTACTTCTCTGAGAGCGACCTACGGCGGTACCGCACGCGATTCGTCCCGCCGCAGGCAGATGAACCACATCTCCTGTGCCATGGCGACCCAGCGACTGTGATCGCGGCCCTAAATGCCTCGCCTTTTCGGCTTCCGGATGGTCAGGGTCAGTCTCAGTTCTAGTCTCGATTGCTGCTCAATCCGGGGTCGTGCGCACGCGTCCGTGAACGTCCGGCACAGCGTTTGACCTGCGACACGAACCCATCGGTGGACTTGCATTGACGTCACCGTGCACCGTCCGGGCCCCGGATGGGTGCTTCGCTACTGCACGCCGATCGGCTGACTCTTAAGATCAGTACCGTTAGGCTCCGCTATTGAGAAGGGCCCCGTCGAGAGGCGGGGCCCTTCTTGTGCCACCGGGGCGACGCGCGTGCTCCTCTTGCGCCCTGCGGCGGCGCTCAGGGATTGCGCACCACTGCTCCCGAAATGAACCACTGAACAAGAGTGGCAGCGAGATGGACACCAGCCCGAGCCGCTTCCAGGCTCTCTTGCACTGTGGAGGTCTTCTTGCCGTGACGGGAGGTTTGCCCATCCCAAAGCGCGCGCATCATCGACTCGATTGGGGCGATTGGGTCTTTGTCGGCTGGAGTATCCAGGGCAGTGGTGAACTTCGCCCGAGCGTTGCCGATCTCACCCAGCATCGTGCCGAGCGTGGCCCTGGCATGGTTGGGCTGGACAACTGAGTGCGCGGCGGATTCCGCCGCCTTGATGGCCTCGCTGTATGCGCGCACTGGATCAGGCTGACGGCCGTACGCTGCTTTCCAAGCAGCAGCCAGGTGATCAGACGCCGATCCGGCTGAGGGCTCGGCTGCTGCGTCTGCGATGGTTTGGTTCACCGCTTCACGAACGGCCGGCGCGATCCGAATCTCTAGTCCGTTCTTCTCGGAGTTGATGCAGTAGGCCGATCCACCCTCGTCAAGGATGAACTCCAGGTCTTCCAGCCCCCCGCTACGCATCCGATCCACGCTGGTCATGATGAGTGTTACCTCGTCAACGACGTCCAAGAGGTTGTCGCCCGTGAGCTGACTGAGGTAGTACGCAGCGTTGTGGCGAGATGGAACAGTGATCCGAAGTCTCAGGGCTACGGCTTCCGCTACCGCGCTCTGTTCGACGGCGGTGTTGGTCAGAAGGACAGAGTCAACCCACTCCCGGAGCGGTCTTGCAAGATGATCCGGGACACCGTCATACGGAGCGTCGTCATCGGCGGCCTGAGCAAGACCGGCGCGAACGGTGAAGCGCTGACGCGGAGTCGTAGTCATGTCGTGTGAGCGTACCGGCCACAGCGACGGTGAAAAAAGCGATATGAGGTGTGCTGGATCCTGGGCCCTCTCTGGGCCCTCCGAGGGTGACCAACGACGACAGGTAGCGACCACTAACGACAGCTCGAACACAGGTCAGTTGGGTTAGCAAGCCCCCTGACCAGGGCCAAAAAACGGGCCCCCCAGACCCAGGGCAAGAAGAAGTAGCCCGAGCTCATCAAACAAGTAAGAGGCCCCGGATGGAAATCCGGGGCCTCTGGCGTTGAGGTTGGGGCGGCGGTTGATGTCGGTGTCGGCCGGACGGCGCGCCGTCGTGCGGGTGCTCAAATCGCCGCCGTGGCCAGCCGATAGAACGCCTCGGTCGTGCGTGGGTGGGCGATCTCGTCCAGGACGTGGCGCCACTCGGGGTCGGCGAGTGTGGGGTGGGCCTGGTCCCAGGCGGTGAGGAGTGGGGCGAGGGTGTTCTCGCCGGTGGTCTCGGTCGGGTCGTCCATCGTGGTGCCGGTCGTGGAGGACAGCAGCGACTTCATGGCATTTCCTTCCGGCTGGGGACTGCGAACCTCTGGGATCCGATGGGTTCAACGATGCCGTCGGCCGCCCTCCGGAACCATGGCGTGACCTACCGGATCGAGGGTGTAGGTGGCTGCACCCCAGAGGGCCTGCTCGCCCCCCTTCCCCTTCACTCTGGTCGCTCGGGATGATCGAATCCAGCGGGGAGGGGGACTGTGAGCAGGAGACGTTACGTCGCCCGTGGCGTGCCCGGCGGCTACCGGATCTGGGACAACCGAGGGCGCCGATGGTGGGGCGACCTCTACGAGTTGTGCCCCGACGACCTGCTGACCGAGCTCAACGGGCAGGCGGACCAGGCGCGGATCGTCGAGCTGATGAAGCGGTATCGGGCTCGAAAGCGGTAGTGGTAGTGGTGGTGGCGGCCACTCGGTCCAGTACGAGCATGGCGTGCTCGTCGTCGCCGTGCCGCACCGTTCCGGTGCGTTGGAAGCCGAGTTTCTCCAACAGCCGTACTGAGCCTGTGTTTTCGATGAAGGGGTCGGCGTGGAGAGGGCGTGCTCTCTCCCGTTGGAGGAAGAGGGTGAGGGCCTTGGTGCCTGTTCCCCGGCCCCAGTGCTGTCGGTCGAGCCAGTAGCCGATGAAGCGCCGGTCCCCTTCCCACCAGGCCACGATGTGGCCCGCCGGCTCGCCGGCCACGGTGACCGTCTGTACGAAGACGGTGTCGTCCGCCAGGATCTTCGTGGCCCAGTGGGTCATGAATCTCTCCCGCTCGCGCGGCGTGAACCTCGATCGGCGGACCGCCTCCGGGTCGTGCTCCTGCGTGAAGAAGACCTCCAGATCGTCCTCCTCGACATCCCTCAGCCGTACGTCCGGCCGCACGTCTTCGCCCATACGCCGAGTCTGGCACCCGGCACTGACACTCCCCATGACGAAGGGCCCCGGCGATCTCACCGGGGCCCTTCCTCGTCGTACGTTTTCAGCCGCACTGGCAGGGATTGCCGGACTGGCATCCGCAGCCGCAGCCCGAGCCGCAGCCGCATGCGCCGAAGAGCGGGAGGTTCTTGATCTCGGCGGGGCGGTCCGTCTCGCGCTCCTGCGTCGGGTCGGGTGTGCTGGGGGTTTCGGCCATGGGTCCTCCTGGAGGCTCGTGCCTTTGCCCATTGCATGCCCGTTCCGCCGGGCGCGTCAACGGCGCACGGGGGCGCCCCCTCCCGGACGCCCCACCCGCCGCGAGGCCTACGCCTCCTCGACCGCCGTCGCCGGCTGGATGTCCGGCTGGATGTCGGGCTGGAGGTCGTCCGCGTGTTCGCCGGTGACCAGGAAGACGACGCGCTTGGCGACGGCCACCGCGTGGTCGGCGAAGCGCTCGTAGTAGCGGCCGAGGAGGGTGACGTCGACCGCCGTCTCGATGCCGTGCTTCCAGCGGTCGTCCAGGAGGTGCTGGAAGAGCGTGCGGTGCAGCAGGTCCATCTCGTCGTCGTCCGACTCCAGCTGGAGCGCGAGGTCGACGTCCTTGGTGATGATGACCTCGGCCGCCTTCGCCATCAGACGCTGCGCGAGCTGGCCCATCTCCAGGATGGTCGCGTGCAGGTCGTGGGGGATGGCGCGGTCCGGGAAGCGCAGCCGGGCGAGCTTCGCCACGTGCTGGGCGAGGTCGCCCGAGCGCTCCAGGTCGGCGGACATCCGCAGCGACGTCACGACGATACGAAGGTCGGTCGCCACCGGCTGCTGGCGGGCCAGCAGGGCTATCGCCTTGGCCTCCAGGTCGTGCTGGAGCTCGTCGACCTTCTTGTCGCCCTCGATGACGCTCTCGGCCAGCTTCAGGTCGGAGTCGAGTATGGCGGTCGTGGCGCGCCCGATCGCCGAACCGACCAGCCGGGCCATCTCCACCAGACCGTCGCCGATCGAATCAAGTTCCTCGTGGTACGCGTCCCGCATCAGGGTTCCCTCTCGTACGTATTCTTCGGGGCTGCCGGGGCAGGGGCCCGTGCGTCAGGTTTCCGAAAACCGGCGCTTCGCACCCACGCTCCCACGATCTGGCTTGTACGCGTCCGTTTCCGCCCTCTCAAATGAATCACCCCTAGCTCCTAGGTGAACTCTGGGCGACGAGTGTTCGAGGTCGCACCTCGATGGCTGTGGGGATGTCGTACCGCATGCCTAACCTGGGTGCATGGACGTGAACGCGGCGGTCGCCGCAGCAGCAGCGATCGCCGGGGTGCTCACCGGCGTCATCGCCATGCTGGCGTTCCGCTGGAGCGAGCGGGAGCAGAAACGCCCCACTCGCACCTCTCTGCACACGGACCCGGTGCTTCCGCCGGGCGTGGACACCGTCCTGTCCGTGCTCCGCTCCTCGGCCGTCGTCCTGGACGAGGCCGACGCCGTCGTCAAGGCCAGCTCCGCGGCGTACGCCCTGGGACTGGTGCGCGGTGGCAGGCTCTCGGTCGAGCCGATGCTGCAGATGGCGCGGGACACCAGGAGAGACGGAGAGATACGGCAGGTCGAGCTGGATCTGCCCAGACGGGGCACCGGGCGGGGGGAGGCGCTCGCCGTCTCCGCGCGCGTGGCACCCCTCGGGTCGCGGCTGGTACTGCTGCTCGTCGAGGACCTCACCGAGGCCCGACGGATAGAGGCGGTACGCCGCGACTTCGTCGCGAATGTCAGCCATGAGCTGAAGACGCCCGTCGGCGCGCTCTCCCTCCTGTCCGAGGCCGTCATGGACGCCTCCGACGACCCGGAGGCCGTGGAGCGCTTCGCCGGGCGCATGCAGATCGAGGCGACCCGGCTGACCAACCTGGTCCAGGAGCTCATCGACCTCTCCCGGGTGCAGAACGACGACCCGCTGGAGGACGCCGAGCCGGTCCGGGTCGACGAACTGGTCGCCGAGGCCATCGACCGCTGCCGGCACGCGGCCG
Organism: Streptomyces sp. NPDC088794; assembly: GCF_044750545.1. Taxonomy (NCBI): domain Bacteria; kingdom Bacillati; phylum Actinomycetota; class Actinomycetes; order Kitasatosporales; family Streptomycetaceae; genus Streptomyces; species Streptomyces sp. NPDC088794. The sequence goes on from NZ_JBIVKB010000004.1 coordinate 112,483, forward strand.
GCACCAAGCAGATCACCATGGCCGCCGGCGGCACCGCCGACCTGCACGTCTACGGGAACCGGGGCCAGCTCGCCGCCGCCCTCGGCAACCTCGTGGAGAACGCCGTGAACTACTCCCCGGCCCGCACCCGGGTGGGCATAGCCGCCCGCCGGGTCACCGCGCCCGGCGGCGACCACATCGAAGTGGCCGTCACCGACCAGGGAATCGGCATCACCGACAAGGACAAGGAGCGCATCTTCGAGCGCTTCTACCGGGTCGACCCGGCCCGCTCCCGTGCCACCGGCGGCACGGGTCTGGGCCTGGCGATCGTCAAGCACGTGGCCGCCTCGCACGGCGGGGAGGTCACGGTGTGGAGTTCTGAGGGACAGGGCTCCACGTTCACCCTGCGGCTGCCGGAGGCGGGGGCTGCCCGCGACCGCGCACAGCAGCACCCGGACCTCGACGACGAGGCCGGTCAGCCGGACTCACACCCAGAGTCATCCCCGTATGAACCGCTTCCCGCCCCGGAGGTCCTTCCGTGACCCGAGTGCTCGTCGTCGAGGACGAGGAGTCCTTCTCCGACGCCCTGTCGTACATGCTCCGCAAGGAGGGCTTCGAGGTCGCCGTCGCGACCACCGGGCCCGACGGACTCGACGAGTTCGAGCGCAATGGCGCCGACCTCGTCCTCCTCGACCTGATGCTGCCGGGCCTGCCCGGCACGGAGGTCTGCCGCCAGCTGCGCGGTCGCTCCAACGTCCCGGTGATCATGGTCACCGCCAAGGACAGCGAGATCGACAAGGTCGTCGGCCTGGAAATAGGAGCCGATGACTACGTCACCAAGCCCTTCTCGTCCCGTGAACTGGTCGCCCGTATCCGGGCCGTCCTGCGCCGCCGCGGCGAGCCCGAAGAGGTCACCCCGGCCGCCCTCGAGGCCGGTCCGGTCCGTATGGACGTGGATCGTCACGTGGTCACCGTCTCCGGCTCCAAGGTCGACCTGCCTCTCAAGGAGTTCGACCTCCTGGAGATGCTGCTGCGCAACGCGGGCCGAGTCCTGACCCGCATGCAGCTCATCGACCGGGTCTGGGGCGCCGACTACGTCGGCGACACCAAGACCCTCGACGTCCACGTCAAGCGCCTCCGCGCCAAGATCGAACCGGACCCGGGCGCGCCCAGGTACCTGGTGACGGTGAGGGGGCTCGGCTACAAGTTCGAGCCGTAGACCGACAGCTGTAAGCCGACGGCCGACGGACGGCAGCCGACCGCTGTCAGCCGTTTGGCCCAAGGCGTACGCCGTAAAGAGCGAAGGGCGGGTCCTCCCGGAGGAGGCCCGCCCTTCGGCGTACGTACGGACGGCTCAGTTGCCGGAGGCCGTCGCGCTGGCCGAGGCCGCGTCCGTCGGCGTGCCGCCCTCGGGCGTGGTCGCCGTCGCGCTCGCGGAGTCGGTCGGCGTGGCCGACGTGTCGTCGCCCGGCTTCGAGGTGGCCGAGTCCGTGGCCGTGGGCGTGGAACCGGGGGCCGAGGGGATCTCGGTCGGGCCCCACTTGCTGAAGTAGCTCTCGGCGGGCAGGACGAAGGCGCGCAGGCTCACGTCGCCGGTCGTGCTGAAGGTGAAGGTGACCTTCTGCGCGTTGCCGTCCTGCACGGACTCCCGGCTGCTGGCCAGGACCGCGGAGGCGTTGCCCTTGCCGCCGAGCACGATGTGGCCGCCGGCCGGGACCGTCAGCGGGCCGTTGCCCTTGGCCGGCTTGAGCTCGGCGGTCTTGCCGGAGCCGGGGAGGGTGATCGAGTCCAGGGTCTGGGCGGTACGGCCGTTGTTGAACAGGGTCGCGGAGATCACGGCGGGCCCGGTCGACTCGAGGTCGGGCTGGGTGATGACGACGGCGTTCTGGACCTTGATGTCGCCCACCGTCGTCGCCGCGTTGTCCGGCTTGACCTCCAGGGTCTGGGCGTCGTTGCCGGCGGCGCACGCGGCGAGCGAGGCGATCGAGAACGCGATGGCGGTGGCGGCGAGTGCGCCCCGTCGAAGGCTGCTGCTCACGGCGGCGGCAACTCCTTGACTCGAACGTGGCGGCCCATAAAGCCGCCCTAAGTGTCTGTCAGCGGGCTTAGGTTACCGAGCCGTTCCCACACCACCGCACCCGACCCTCCCCCGCGGAGCGTCGACGTCCCCCGGCAGGGGGTAGGGGCTGCCGTTTGGATCAGCCCGGCGTCGCGGGCCCTGGCACGCACATCTGCCGCGTTGTCGTCACTCGCCATGGCTCCGCCATGACTCCCTCCTCCGCCTTGCAGCTGCACGCACCAGACCCCGCTCGACCCGACCAAGACGCACCGAGCCTCACAGCCGGCCTGATCCAAACGGCAGCCCCTGGCCCGCACGTTCGTCCGGCATTCACATAAGCCGTTCCCGCGTTACGCCGGATACGCCAGAGCACGGCGCGCAAATTTTCCGTGAAGGAATAGACGGCGTGCCCGGAATTGATCACGTGAAGGATCTGGAGCGACGCAACAACCCGTCGATCAACCCGCCGTGAACCCACCCGTGAACCCACGCATGAACCCGCCATCAACCGACCGCACAGTCCGACCGTGATCAATTCCGGAATCGACGCGGAAGCGTCTCCCGCGCACCGAACGGAGTAGCGGAAGTCGCACACGTGGAACCGGACATATGGGGACGTTAGTCCACTTGGCGAGGGCTCCGGATGTGTGTAACGTGCGCGTTTCTCCTCGCCCGGAGAGCCGCTCCGACCTGCGAATACCTTCTTCCGCTCGGCCTCCGCAGCACGTTCCTGTTGCAGTTGTCAAGCCCCGAGATATGCCCTGACCTGCGAAAACGCCATTCAGAACCCGCCGTTTCCGTGTTACCCTGGATAGCCACGGAAGGGGTACCTGTCACATGACGTTCAAGGTTGGCGACACCGTGGTCTATCCCCATCACGGGGCCGCGCTGATCGAGGCTATCGAAACTCGCCAGATCAAAGGCGTGGACAAGACCTACTTGGTGCTGAAGGTCGCCCAGGGTGACCTGACGGTACGTGTGCCAGCGGACAATGCGGAGTTCGTCGGCGTACGTGATGTGGTCGGTCAGGACGGGCTGGACCGGGTCTTCGAGGTGCTGCGCGCGCCGTATGCCGAGGAGCCCACGAACTGGTCCCGTCGTTACAAGGCAAATCTGGAGAAGCTCGCCTCCGGCGATGTCATCAAGGTCGCGGAAGTCGTACGTGACCTGTGGCGTCGTGAGCGTGAGCGCGGACTGTCCGCGGGTGAGAAGCGGATGCTCGCCAAGGCCCGCCAGATCCTGGTGAGCGAACTCGCCCTCGCGGAGAACACGAACGAGGACAAGGCCGAGGCTCTGCTCGACGAGGTCCTCGCGTCCTGAACCGACTGTTCTGAACTGACGTAGGCGCAGGCCGACTTCAGCACTCAGTACACAGCGGTCAGTACATCGAAATGCCGCGGTGCCCGATGACGTATTAACTGTCGCCGGGCGCTGCGGCATGTTCATGCCCGAGCGCCTTCGCGTACCTCCGCATACGACTTCCGCGACTTCTTCCACGGCTTTCGTACGCCTGCGTACGTCCCACTCGGGGAGGTTCCCCCGATACTTGGCGTGCCGGGCCCGGGCAGCTGGCTCGACCGGGGTCACGGAAGGGTCCGGTCAGGGCCGTCGCGCCCGGCACTCCCCAGGCCATACCCACGTAGGCCGAGCACACAAACCTGACAGGAACCGATGTCTGACGATTCGTGCACTTCGCCCGCGGGAGCCCGGACGGCTGCCGTGATTCCGGCCGCCGGCCGGGGCGTACGCCTTGGTCCGGGCGCCCCCAAGGCGCTCCGTGCGCTGGGCGGAACCCCGATGCTCATCCACGCGGTGCGCGCGATGGCCGCGTCCCGCGCCGTCTCTCTGGTCGTCGTCGTGGCTCCGCCGGACGGCTCGCCCGAGGTCAAGTCGCTCCTCGACGCGCACGCGCTGCCCGACCGGACCGACTTCCTCGTCGTTCCGGGCGGAGAGAGCCGCCAGGAGTCGGTGAAGCTCGGCCTCGACGCGCTGCCGCCCGACTACGACATCGTGCTGGTCCACGACGCCGCCCGGCCGCTGGTCCCCGTGGACACGGTGGACGCGGTGATCGAGGCGGTACGGGCCGGCGCGCCGGCCGTCGTGCCCGCGCTGCCGCTGGCCGACACCGTCAAGGAGGTCGAGCCGGCCGGCACCCCGGGCGAGCCGGAGCCGGTCGTCGCCACCCCGGTGCGGGCCCGCCTGCGCGCGGTGCAGACGCCCCAGGGTTTCGACCGGGCCACGCTGATCCGCGCCCACGAGACGGTCACCGAGGACGTCACCGACGACGCGAGCATGGTCGAGAAGCTCGGCAAGACCGTCCTGCTGGTGCCCGGGCACGAGGAGGCCTTCAAGGTGACGCGCCCGCTCGACCTGGTCCTCGCGGAGGCGGTCCTGGCCCGCAGGAGGCTCAACGATGGCTTCTGAGACCACCCCGCTGCCGTACGTGCTGCCCCAGGTCGGCATCGGTACCGACATCCACGCCTTCGAGGAGGGCCGCGAGCTGTGGTGCGCGGGCCTGAAGTGGGAGGGCGAGGGGCCGGGCCTGGCCGGTCACTCCGACGCGGACGTCGTCGCGCACGCCGCGTGCAACGCGCTCTTCTCCGCCGCCGGCCTCGGTGACCTGGGACAGCACTTCGGCACCGGCCGCCCCGAGTGGTCCGGCGCCTCCGGTGTCACGCTGCTGACGGAGGCCGCCCGCATCGTCCGCGAGGCCGGCTTCCACGTCGGGAACATCGCCGTCCAGGTCGTAGGACCGCGTCCGAAGATCGGCAAGCGGCGTGACGAGGCCCAGAAGCTGCTGTCGGAGGCGGCCGGAGCGCCGGTCTCCGTGTCGGGGGCGACGACGGACGGGCTCGGTTTCCCGGGGCGCGAGGAAGGGCTGATGGCGGTGGCCACCGCCTTGGTGGTGCGCACCGGCTGAGTGTCGATCACCGGCGCCGGCCGGGTCGCTCGTGGGCGCGCGCGATGTTACAAGTCCGGTGCAACGCATCGCCTCCGGCCCACTACCCTGGAGTCGTGACTATTCGCCTGTACGACACCGGTGCCCGGCAGATTCGCGACTTCGTCCCGCTCACCCAGGGCTGTGTCTCGATCTACCTGTGTGGCGCCACCGTGCAGGCCGCCCCGCACATCGGGCACATCCGTTCGGGCCTCAACTTCGACATCATGCGCCGCTGGTTCGACTACCGCGGCTACGAGGTGACGTTCGTCAGGAACGTGACGGACATCGACGACAAGATCATCACGAAGGCGGCCGAGCAGGGCCGCCCGTGGTGGTCCATCGGCTACGAGAACGAGCGCGCGTTCAACGACGGCTACTCCGCCCTCGGCTGCCTGCCGCCCACCTACGAGCCGCGCGCCACCGGGCACGTGACCGAGATGGTCGAGATGATGCAGGGCCTGATCGAGCGCGGTCACGCCTACGAGGTGGACGGCAGCGTCTACTTCGACGTGCGCTCCTTCCCGGGCTACCTCCAGCTGTCCCGGCAGGAGCTCGACAACCTGCTCCAGCCCTCCGCCGAGGGCGAGACCGGCAAGCGCGACTCCCGCGACTTCGCCATGTGGAAGGCCGCGAAACCGGGCGAGCCGACCTGGGCGACCCCGTGGGGCCGCGGCCGGCCCGGCTGGCACCTGGAGTGCTCGGCCATGGCGCACAAGTACCTGGGCCCCGCCTTCGACATCCACGGCGGCGGCCTCGACCTGATCTTCCCGCACCACGAGAACGAGATCGCCCAGGCCAAGGGCTACGGCGACGACTTCGCGCAGTACTGGGTGCACAACGCCTGGGTGACCATGGCCGGCGACAAGATGTCCAAGTCGCTGGGCAACAGCGTCCTGGTCAGCGAGATGGTCAAGGCCTGGCGCCCGATCGTGCTGCGCTACTACCTGGGCACCCCGCACTACCGCTCGATGATCGAGTACAGCGAGGAGTCGCTGCGCGAGGCCGAGTCGGCGTTCGCGCGGATCGAGGGCTTCATGCAGCGCGTGGTGGAGAAGGCCGGCTCCGTCGAGCCGTCCGCCGAGGTGCCGCCCGCGTTCGCCGAGGCGATGGACGACGACCTGGGCGTCCCGCAGGCCCTCGCGGTCGTGCACACCACCGTCCGGCAGGGCAACAGCGCGCTGGCCGCCGACGACAAGGAAGCCGCCGTGGCCCGCCTCGCCGAGGTGCGCGCCATGCTCGGCGTCCTCGGCCTCGACCCGTTCGACCCGCACTGGGCCGGCGAGAGCGACCGCGGCGAGGACCTGCACGGGGTGGTCGACAGCCTCGTACGACTCGTGCTGGATCAGCGGGAGGCGGCGCGGGCCCGTAAGGACTGGGGCACCGCGGACGCCATCCGGGACCAGCTCGCGCAGTCCGGGCTGGCCATCGAGGACGGGCCGCAGGGCCCTCGTTGGAGCCTCGGCCCGCGCTGACGCGGCACCCGACCTCCCGACCGATCTCTTGATCGATTGTGCCGTCCGGGCCACCGGGCGGCACAATCCATATACGTACGTCCGCACGCTTCATACAGACAGGTAGGTCATGGCCACTAACAACCGCCGCATGTCCGGCAAGAAGGGCGCGCAGGTCGGCAGTGGTGGCCAGCGGCGCAAGGGTCTCGAGGGCAAGGGCCCGACCCCGCCCGCCGAGGCACGCAAGGGCCACAAGAAGAACCGCGTCGCCAACGCCAAGGCGAAGCAGGCCGTACGCCGTCCCACGGCGCGCGGCCGGGGCGGCCGGTCCACCTCCGAACTGGTCGTCGGCCGCAACCCGGTCGTCGAGGCGCTGCGCGAGGGCGTGCCCGCGTCCATGCTCTACGTCCAGCAGTTCATCGACAACGACGAGCGGGTGCGCGAGGCCCTCCAGCTCGCCGCCGAGCGCGGCGGGATCAACCTCATGGAGGCCCCCCGCCCCGAGCTCGACCGCATGACCAACGGCCTCAACCACCAGGGCCTGGTCCTCCAGGTCCCGCCGTACGAGTACGCGCACCCCGAGGAACTGGCGAACACCGCCTACGACGCCGGTGAGGACCCGCTGATCGTCGCCCTCGACGGCGTCACCGACCCGCGCAACCTGGGCGCCGTCGTCCGCTCGGTCTCCGCGTTCGCCGGCCACGGCGTCGTCGTACCGGAGCGGCGCGCGGCCGGGATGACGGCCGGGGCCTGGAAGACGTCCGCCGGCGCCGCCGCCCGTACGCCCGTCGCCCGTGCCACCAACCTCACCCGCGCCCTCGAGGCGTACAAGAAGCAGGGCATCGCGATCGTCGGTCTCGCCGCCGACGGCGAGCACGAGATCGGTGAACTGGCCGCCCTGGGCGGCCCGGTGGTCATCGTGGTCGGCAGCGAGGGCAAGGGCCTGTCCCGGCTGGTCGGCGAGACCTGCGACTACCGTGTCCGCATCCCGATGCCGGGTGGCGCCGAGTCGCTCAACGCCGGTGTGGCGGCGGGGATCGTCCTCTACGAGGCGGCGCGCCGCAGGGTCTGACGGCAGGCGGTCCGCCGGTTCCGAGCAGGCGGGCCGCAGGGCCTGAACAGGCGTGCCGCAGGGCCTGAACAGGCGTGCCCCTCCTCACCCTTGCGGGTCAATCCGGGCGAGGAGGGCAACCTTGACGGAGTCCGGACAGATCCGCCCCAGTCAAAGCAGTGTCCTAAACTCACGTCACTCGGTTAGATGAGTGTGGACACCAGAACACCCCGCACACCCACGGGGGACGGCCCGTCGGGATTCGACGACGCTCCCGCGCTGAGCATGGTGAAGGTGCCGAGCGATCCGGCGCAGGTCATCGTCAATCATGCGAGCTTCCGCGTGCAGTTGGGCGCCTCGACCCGAGGTCCCCAATCGCCGCGGATCGCACGGCACTTGGGCCCCGCCGACGACAACAACCGGATCCCCGCCGCAGGTCGCGCGCCGCGCCGCCGTCCCGTCGTGTGGAGCGGCAGCGCCGCCCCCGACGACACCGGCGCCCACCGCCTGCTCCAGGCCGTGCGCAGCGGCAGCGTCGGCCATCCGGACGAGTCCTCGGGCGACGCCGGAGCCACCCAGGTCATCCCCCGCGTGGACGTAGGCGGTTACGACGACGTCTACGACTCGCTCGACCAGACCGTAGAGACCCCGGTCGTCGGCGCCCAGCGCAGTCGCGAGGACACCGGCGGCACCCGCCTGTTGCCCGACATGCGGCCCGTCGGCAGCGCCTACGACGAGGAACCCGCCTACGGGGACGAGGAGTTCGAGGACTTCGAGGACGGCACCGGCGAGGGCCGCCCGGCCCGGCGCGGTGTGGACCCGGCGCGGCACGCCTACTACCCCGGCCGCCGCATGAACCTGGGCGTCGTCCTCCTCCCGATGCGCATCTTCCTCGGCTTCATCTCCATCTACGCCGGCATGGGCAAGCTGTGCGACCCCGTCTACTTCGACGGCGGCAAGCGCGGCTCCATGGTCAAGTGGCTCAACACCCTGCACCCGTGGGAAGTCGCCGAGCCACTGCGCCAGTTCGCCCTCCACCACCCGGTCGGCTCCGGCCTCGTCATCGCCTTCGCGCAGGTCGTCGTCGGCGTCCTGACGGTGCTGGGCTGCTGGCAGCGGGTCGCCGCCGTCTTCGGCGCGCTGCTGTCGGCCGCGCTCATCGTCACCGTCAGCTGGAAGACCGTCCCCGCCTACGACGCCCCCGACATCATCTACCTCGCCGCCTGGTCCCCGCTGATCATCGCGGGCGCCCCCGTCTACTCCGTGGACGGCCGCCTCGCGGGCAGTGCCTGGCGCCGCCTCGGACCCCGCGCCGACATCTGGGAGCTGCGCCAGTACGTGCTGCGCCGCGGCATCCTCGTCACCGCGATCGTCACCGGCCTCACCCTGCTGCTCGGCTCCCTGCTGGGCGGCGCGGTCCGCGACGCCGACCGCGTGGTCGTCCCCGGCCCCGGCGAGGCCCCGCGCAACGAACTGCCCGGCTCCCCGCTCCCGGAGAAGCCCGGCAAGAAGCACAGCGAGTCGCCGAAGGCCTCGACGACTCCCAGCCAGGCCGCCACCCCCGGCGCCACGCCGTCCGGCAAGGCGACCACCCCCGGCGCGACCCGGGGCACCACCGGTGGCGGCGCCCCGAGCCAGACCCAGGGCACCGGCGGCCAGGCCCCGCCCCAGCAGTCCTCGCCCGCCGGCGGCGGCGCCCCGAGCACCAGCTCAGGACCCACCTCCGGCGGCACCAGCGGCGGCACCGGCTCGACAGGCGGCACCGGCACCGGGGGCACCTCCTCCGGCCAACCGGGCCTGGTGGGCGGCCTGTTGGGGTAGCCGAGCCGGTGGGCAAGATCCTGGGCACGCCCGCCGGCTGAACGATCGCCCGCAGAACGGAAACACGAGGGGTCCCGCACCAAGTCTCAGGTGCGGGACCCCTTTTGGCTTCCTGGCTGCTGGCTCGTAGCTCGTAGCTCGTGGCTTACGTGGTCTCTCAGCGCCCCAGAGCGGCCAGCTCCTTCGCCGCCTCGGTCAGGTCCTTCGCCGTGTCGATGGCCCGCCAGTACGCCCCGTGCGGGATCGGGAACCCGGCCAGCCGCCGCTCGCGCGCCAGATGCGGGAACGTCGTCCGCTCGTGATCCCCGCGCTCCGGCAACAGCTCCGAGAACCCGGGCGCGAACACGTACACACCCGCATTGATCTCGTACGTCGTCGGCGGGGCCTCGATGAAGTCCGTGATGTGCCCGAAGCCGTCCGTCTTCACGGCTCCCCAGGGGATGCGGGGCCGGGCCAGGGCGAGGGTCGCGACGGCGTCGCGCTCGGCGTGGAAGTCCGCCATGTCCCGCAGGGAGAAGCGGGTCCAGATGTCGCCGTTGGTGGCGTACCAGGGCCGGTCGGGGTGGGGGAGATGCGCGGCCGCGTACTTCAGGCCGCCGCCCCGGCCCAGCGGCTCGGTCTCTATGACCGTCTTGACGTTCACCGGCAGGTCCGCGGTGGCCAGCCACTTCTCCAGGACGTCGGCGAGATGGCCGCAGCTGACCACGACGTCCGTCACGCCCTCCTCGGCCAGCCAGGACAGCTGATGGCCGATGATCGGAGTCCCCGTACCGGGGATCTCGACCATCGGCTTGGGCCGGTCGTCGGTGTACGGACGCAGCCGGGAGCCCTGGCCACCGGCCAGGACGACGGCTTGAACAGGGCGTACGGCGGCGTTCGGATCGGTCATGACTCGAACTGTACGACGCGCCCGGCGGGCGGCCGGAGTCGGCAACCGATCCGTGATGAGCCGTAGCCCTCCTCCGCACCTGACCGGTCCGGAGGAGGGCCGGGAACCCTCGTGTGCCTCAGCTGTGGACCGCGGCGACCCCCGAGGCGAAGGACGTGTCGCAGACGGGGCGGGCGTACGACTGCGCCTTGGAGGGCCCGTACACGCGCACCGCGGCCTTGCCGAGGGCGCGCGCGATGGACACGCAGTGCTCGGCGAGCGAGGGGCGCTCGGTGACCGCCTGCTGGAGGTGCGTCAGGACCTCGCCCGGGTTCTCCTCCTGGAGCTCGGCGAGGAGCTGGTCGCGCAGTACGTCCTGGGGGGCGCGGTGGACCGCCGCGGCGCCCTTGGCGTCGTCGATCGCGTCGGAGGCGGTGAGCACCGAGGACGAGGAGTTCCCCGACCAGTTGACTCGGGTGACCGCGAGGGTCCCGGAGAGCACCAGGACGACGGGCAGGACAAGGGCGAGCGTGCGGCCGATCCGGCGGGCGGGGCCCCGGCCGCGTCGCGTCTGTTGGTTAGTGGAGTGCTTCACGCTCGTGAGGGTAGCGCCCGGTGATGATTTGGCGACATTTAGTCACCGGTTCGGGGGATGAAGTGGTGCCTCTTTTTGGGTAACGGGTTGACGGGGCTGCTCGAAACGTCCGGAGTGCCGGGGTATCCGCGATGCGGGGGCCGGGGTGTCCGGGAGACGGGGCCGGGGTGTCCGGGACACGGAGAGGGGCCCTCGCGGTGCGCCCGCGAGGGCCCCTCTGCGTATCGCTGTCGGGTCAGTCGGTGAGGCGCTCGCCCGTGGAGGTCGAGAACACGTGGGTCTCGCCCGGCCGCGGGACCACGTGCAGCGTGGTGCCCTTCTCCGGGACGCGGCGGCCCTCGACGCGGACGACGAGGTCCTTGGTCTCGCCGCCGACCTCGGCGCTGCCGTAGACGTAACCGTCGGCGCCCAGCTCCTCGACGACGTTCACGGAGACCGCGAGACCGGCCGGGGCGTCCTCGGAGTGCTTCGTCAGGGACGAGGCGGCCTCGCCGCCTTCCTCGACGATGTCGAAGTGCTCCGGACGGACGCCGACGGTCACCGTCTTGTCGCCCTTGTCGGTGGCGGCCTTCAGGGCGTCACGGTTGACCGGGACGACGCTGTTGCCGAACTTCACACCGCCGTCGGTGATCGGGACCTCGACCAGGTTCATGGCCGGGGAGCCGATGAAGCCGGCGACGAAGAGGTTGGCGGGGCGGTCGTACATGTTGCGCGGGGAGTCGACCTGCTGGAGCAGCCCGTCCTTGAGGACGGCCACGCGGTCGCCCATCGTCATGGCCTCGACCTGGTCGTGGGTGACGTAGACGGTGGTGATGCCGAGGCGGCGCTGCAGCGAGGCGATCTGCGTACGGGTGGAGACGCGGAGCTTGGCGTCCAGGTTGGACAGCGGCTCGTCCATGAGGAAGACCTGGGGCTCACGCACGATGGCGCGGCCCATCGCGACACGCTGGCGCTGACCACCGGACAGGGCCTTCGGCTTGCGGTCCAGGTAGTCGGTGAGGTCGAGGATCTTCGCGGCCTCTTCGACCTTCTTGCGGATGTCCGCCTTGTTCACGCCGGCGATCTTGAGGGCGAAGCCCATGTTGTCGGCGACGCTCATGTGCGGGTACAGCGCGTAGTTCTGGAACACCATGGCGATGTCCCGGTCCTTGGGCGGCAGGTGCGTGACGTCGCGCTCACCGATGCGGATGGCGCCGGCGTTCACGTCCTCGAGCCCCGCGAGCATGCGGAGCGAGGTGGACTTGCCGCAGCCGGACGGACCGACGAGGACGAGGAACTCGCCGTCCCCGACCTCGATCTCCAGTCCATCGACGGCGGGCTTCTCGGTGCCCGGGTAGATCCGGGTCGCCTTGTCGAACGAGACAGTGGCCATGGTGAAGGCCCCCTTCTACCGGCAGGAACGTGCCGGACGATCCGTTGTAGGAAGGTGGTGTAGTCCACAAGAGCGGACTGAATCTGGACGGTACCTGGCGTTCGCCTGGCTGTCAGTACCTGTGGGCATGTGAACTTCGCGGAAATTTTCGACAGGGCGGTCCTGTGAGCTGGGTACACTGCACGGGCACGTACGCCTGTGGGCGCGTGCAGGCCTCCTTAGCTCAGATGGCCAGAGCAACGCACTTGTAATGCGTAGGTCGTCGGTTCGAATCCGACAGGGGGCTCCACGCATACGGGCGGGTCCTCTCGATGGGCCCGCCCTTTTCGCTGCCCGGAGACGCCGCGGCTCGAACCCGCGCTGCGGATCCTGCCCATGCGGTTCGCGGTCGACGACATCACGCTCCCCGACGGGCAGGTCATCGCCCGGGGCGAGGCGGTCCTCGCCTCCTACGGCGCCGCGCCCGGTCGCTTCCGGACACCGAGGACCTTCGTCGTCACGTTCACGCGCCCACGGTAGGCATCCCCGGCCAGGCGCACAGCATCCGTTCGTCGCACCCGGGGACGACGAAAGTCGCGCGGTTCGGGGGCCGGGCGGCATCGGCCCCTGCTACGTCTAAGCTCCGGGCCATGCGCGTATTGGTCTTGGAGGACGATCCCGAGCTGGGGCCCGTCGTCGCAGCTCAGCTGCGGGACGCGGGGTTCGCGGTCGACCTCGCGCGGACCCTGGCCGAGGCGGATCTCAAGCTCTCCGTCAACGGTTACGACTGTGTCGTGGCCGACCGCTCGGTACCGGACGGCGACTCGCTCACCCTGCTCGCCGCGCGGCGCCGGGCCGGATCGGTGCTGCCCTTCCTCCTCCTGACCGCGCTGGACGGGGTGAGCGACCGGGTGGCCGGTTTCGAGCACGGCGCGGACGACTACCTCGTCAAGCCCTTCGCCTTCGCCGAACTGGTCGTACGCGTACGGGCGTTGTGCCGCAGGCAGCAGCCCGCGCGCCCGCCGGTCCTGCGGGCGGCCGACCTGGAGGTCGACCTGCCGAGGCGTCGCGTGACCAGGGCCGGTGTGCTGCTCAGCCTGTCCGCCAAGGAGTTCGCGGTGCTGGAGGTCCTGATGCTGCGCGCGGGCGAGGTGGTGACCCGCGCCGAACTGATCGAGAGCTGCTGGGACGAGGCGAGCGAGCCGATGTCCAACGTGGTCGACGTCCTGATCGGCCAACTGCGCCGGCGACTGGGGCCGCCGGATGTGATCCGGACGGTGCGGGGGGTCGGTTACGTGCTGGGCGGAACGGATCCCGCGTCGGAGGAGGGGACGGGGACGGGGACGTGAGGCGCCTCGACGGCCGGAGCCTGGGACGCGGCGGCGTGGGCGGGCGACGGCGGGCGCGGAGGTCGGTCGCGGCAGTGGCCGTACGGGCGCGGGCGTCGCACGCGGGGACGCGGGCGCCGGACGCGAGGGGACGGGCGTGAGGCGCTCCGCTGCCGGCGTCGGCCCGTCGCCCGCCGTGGCGCGGCTGCGGCGGACCCGGCGGCTGATGACGTTGCTGTTCGCCTCGACCACCGCCGCCTGTCTCGTCGTACTCGCCACGGTCGCGATCCGTATCGATTCCGGATCCCGTCGCTCCGGCCTCGACCACGAGGTCGACAGCCGCGCGGCCGGTCTGTCGCGGGCGGTGTGGTTCGACGCGGGGGTGTTGCACCTGGAGCCGCTGCGGGAGGACGAACTCGCCCGGGGCGCCGAGGTGTTGGCCGTCCTGCAAGGGGAGGCGGGGGAGGCGCCGTCCGTGCGGAACGTCGTCCCCGCGCGGTCGGCGCTGCCCGCCGCCGACCGGCTGGACGACGTCTGGCGGAGCGTCCTGGACGAACAGGAGACCGTCGTCCTCAGCGCGCCCTCCGCGCACGGCGCGCGGTTGCGGTGGGCGGCGGCCCCGGTCTGGGACGACGACCGGATCGGCGCGGCCGTGCTGGTCGGCACGGAACTGGCGCGCAGCGAACACGACCACGACGTCCTCGTGCGCTGGCTGGCGCTCGGCTGCACGGCGCTGGTCTGCTGCGCCGCGGCCGTCGGCCATCTGCTGTCCGGCCGGGCGATGCGGCCGGCGCTGCGCGGGCTCGGTCAGCAGGAGCAGTTCCTGGCCGAGGCGGCACACGAGCTGCGTACGCCGCTGGCGACCCTGCGGCTCGTGGTGGAGCGGGGTGGTTCCTCCGACGAGGCGCTACGCCTGGTGGACCGGCTCAGTCGACTGGTCACCGGGCTGCTGGCCCGGGCCCGCCTGGAATCCGGCGCGCAGCGCGTCGAGTTGGTGCCGCTGCGTCTCGACCAGCTGGTGGAGACGACGGTCGAGGAGTTGCCGGACCACGAGAGCGTCACGGTGACGTCCGAGCCGGTGGTGGTGCTCGGGGACCCGGATCTGCTGGCGCAGGCGGTACGGAACCTGGTGGAGAACGCGCAGCGGCACGGCGGGCCGGCCGGTTCACCGGTGGAGGTGACGGTCGCGGCAGGATCGGTGACGGTGCGGGATCACGGGGCGGGGGTGCCGGTGGAGGACCGGGAGCGGGTGTTCGGGCGGGGGGTCACGGGGGTGTCCGGGGGAGGTTCGAGACGTGCTTCGGGGGGTGTCTCGGGCGCGGACGCCACCAGTACGAGCGCCACCAGTACGAGCGCTACAAGCACGAATGCCACCCGTACGAGCGCCGCAGGCACCGGTGCCGGGCTCGCCATCGTCCGTTGGGTCGCCGAGCTGCATCACGGCACCGCTCACCTCGCGGACGCGCCCGGCGGGGGCCTGCTCGCGGAGTTGCGGATCCCGACGCATACGACGTCGGCGTAGCCCTGGGGGTCCTGGTCCCCACCCGTCCTCACCCGTCCCCACCCGTCCTCATCGTCATCTCATGAAGCCCCCGGCACCGTGGGCGCATGAACTCTTTGCGCACCCCGGGGCTGGTGGTCACCGCCGCCGCAGGCCTGGGCACCCTGCTCGTCGCCGTGAACGTGTTCGGCATGCCCTTCGACGGCGCCCGCTCGCCCGCCTCGACCGATGTGGCCGTCCGGGTCGACCAGGTCGGCTATCTGCGCGGCGAGACGAAGCAGGCGTATGTGATGGGGTCCTCGAAGGCTCTCGCGGGCGCCCGTTTCAAGGTGGTCGACGCCGAGGACGAGGACAAGGTGGTCGAGGCGGGCCGGCTCGGTGCCGTGACCGGCCGCTGGAACGCCAAGTACCCCTCGGTGCGCACCGCCGACCTCTCCGCGCTCGACACCCCCGGCACCTACCGCATCGTCCTCACCGGCACCGCGGCCGGTCGCTCGCCCGCCTTCCGGATCGGCGGCGCCCGTGAGTTGATGACCCCGCTGGTCCGGGACAACGTCCGCTTCCTGCAAGCTCAGCGCGACGGAGCCGACGTGTTGCCCGGTGGCGCGCTTCCTGATGGTGCGCTCAAGCACGGCCCGTCCCATCTCGCCGACGAGGACGCGACCGTGTACGCCGATCCGGAGTACGACGAGGAGGGCAACGAGCTGCTCGACGAGACGCTGACCCCGACCGGGGACCGAGTCGACGTCTCCGGTGGCTGGTTCGACGCGGGGGACTTCCTCAAGTTCACCGGCACCACCTCCTACTCCGTCGCCGAACTCCTGCTCGCCCAGCGGGAGTTGCCCGACATGAAGGAGCTGTCGGCGGAGGCCACGCACGGGTTGGACTGGCTGGACAGGATGTGGGACGGGGACAGCGGGACGCTCTACGCCCAGGTCGGCATCGGCGCGGGCAACGACGCGGTACGGACCGATCACGACGTATGGCGGCTGCCGGAGGCCGACGACCGGCTCGACGTGTCACCCGGCGACCCGGACTACACGATCAAGCACCGCCCGGTCTTCCGCGCGAACGACCCGGGCGAGCCGATCACCCCCAGCCTGGCCGGCCGTGTGGCCGCGGTCTTCGCCCTCGCCGCGCAGCGGGTGGCCGACAGCGACCCGGACGAGGCGGAGGAATGGCTGGAGAAGGCCGCGGCCGTCTACGACCTGGCCGACACCGACCACGACCCCGACGAACCGCTCGTCACCGCGTTTCCGAGCGCCTTTTACCCCGAGGACTCCTGGCAGGACGACATGGAGTTCGCCGGTGCCGAACTGGCCCTGGCAGCAGAGAAGTTGGGGGACGACAGGGCGGGCGACTGGACGGCCGACTCGGCCCGCTGGGCCCGCGCCTACCTGGACTCCGACGTCAAGGGCACCCTCAACGTCGCCGACGTCAGCGCCCTGGCCCACGTCGACCTGGCCACCGCCCTGGACGGCGCACGGACGAACGGCATCGCGGCCGCGGACCTCCACAAGGACCTGCGCCGTCAGTTGGACGACGGCGTCGATCGCGCCGGGCACGACCCGTTCGGCGCGGGCGCGGTGTACGACGACTTCGACGCCGTACCGCACACCTTCGGTCTGGTGGCCACCGCGCGCCTCTACGCCAAGGCCACCGGGGACACCCGTTACGCGGCCTTCGCCGGGCAGCAGCGCGGCTGGGCGCTCGGCGCCAACGCGTGGGGCACCAGCTTCATGATCGGTGCGGGTGAGGTCTATCCGCACTGCCCGGAACACCAGCTGGCCAACCTCCGCGGCAGCCTCGACGGCAAGGGCGCCATCCTGCGGGGCGCGGTGGTCAACGGCCCCAACGCGGCGGACAGACTGACCGACTTGAACGGCTTCCCCACCATGAAGAAGTGCTCCGCCGGCCCGCCGGAGGGAGCCTGGACCGACTTCGACGGCAAGGGCGCGCGGTACGTGGACGACGTGGGCGCCTGGCAGACGGTGGAACCGGCGCTGGACTTCACGACGACGGCGCTGCTGGCCTTCGCGCTGACATAGCCGACGCGTACACCGCCCGCGCCAGTTCCGGTCGGGTCAGCACCTCCGCGTTGTCGACGAACTGGTCGACCGAGCCGACGAGTTGGAGCCGTTTGAGGGCCGGGTCGGTGATGCGGGCGGTGAGGGCGCGGGTGAACCGGTGCGGTGGGGCGGTCGGTTCGACGCGATCGGTCAGGCTGAGCTGGTTGTGCAGGCCGGCGACGGTCTCGTACGCGTGGCCCAGATGTTTCTCGCGGCCGTGCCGGTCGCCGGCCGTGACGGCGGCGGTCAGTACCGGGGTGAGGCGGTGGCCCGCGGAGGTGTGGACGAAGGCGGTGCCGAGCCATTTGCCGTACGGCGGATAGCGGCGGTCCATGAGGAGGCACAGGCGCATCAGGTCCCGTACCAGCCGGGCCGCCGCGACCGCGGAACCGATCTCGTCACCGACCTCGTCGCACCGCCCGACGAGGGCCTCCTCGCGGGAGACGCGCTGCCACTGGCAGGCCAGGACGTGCAGCCAGATGTCGTGCGGGTACCAGCGCAACGCGGCCCGGGCGCGGGCGAGTTCGCCCAGGCCGTCGTGGAAGACGGCGCCCGCGGTGACCTCGGCGAGCAGTTGGGTGGGGGCCGCCAGCCAGTCCTGCGGGGTGAGGTGCGCCGGGTCGAAACCGAGTGTCGCGGTGAACCAGGGTGCGGTGTGCGTGACTTCGACACCGTCGCGGACCGGGCGGCCGTGGAAGGTGTCCGGGAGATGCTCGGCGAGGACGTGTCTGATGCGGCCGGCGGTGCGGGGGACGTCGTGACGGTGGAGGAAGAGCTGCAGGCGGAGGGGGTGATCGCGGTGCGGGGAACGGGTGGTGGGGCCGGTCGTGTCGAAGCCGAGCACCTCGGAGCCGCTGCCCAGGCGGGCGGCGGAGTGGGGTGTCCCCGGGGCGGCTTCCTCGAGTAAGGGGCGTACGGCTTCGATGTATAAGCGCCGGGAGAGTTCGAGACCCGAAAGGAAGGGCGGCATGGGCGTGTTGCTCATGTCGGGGAGCCGTGCCCATTCCGTGGACGGGCATGCGGAACCTTCACATGGTCGTGCCCCGCGCGCCCAACTCCGCCAACGCCCCGTCCGTCAGCCGGTACACCGTCCACTCGTCCTGCGGCCGTGCGCCCAGGGACTCGTAGAAGGCGATCGACGGGGTGTTCCAGTTCAGGACGGACCACTCCAGGCGCTGGTAGCCGCGCTCGACGCAGATGCGGGCCAGTTCGGTCAGCAGGGCCTTGCCGTGGCCGGCGCCGCGGGCGGTGGGGCGGACGTAGAGGTCCTCCAGGTAGATGCCGTGGACGCCGCGCCAGGTCGAGAAGTTGAGGAACCACAGGGCGAAGCCGACCGGGTCGCCGGTCGTGTCGTCGACGGCGACATGGGCGTACGCGGCGGGCCGCTCGCCGAACAGCGCCTCGTGCAGCTGCTCCTGGGTCGCCTTCGCCTCGTGCGGGACCTTCTCGTACTCGGCGAGCTCGCGGACCAGGGTGTGGATGACGGGGATGTCGGCGGGGGTGGCGGTACGGATCATGTCTGAAGGCTAGAGCCTGCCACCGGCGAGGGGCGCTCGAAAATCGGTGGACCCTCGCCGCCGTACGCCCCTACCGTGCTGCCGGACCGAGTCGTCTGGGCAAGGACGTGCCGTTGTACACCGTGTGAGACCTCCCGAGCGCTGAATCGTCGCGCGTCGCGCAAGTGCGCCGCGCCCCTTTTTGCTGCGGACTTCTCACAGAGACGGTGTATCTCCGTGCTCGAAAACTGGGTGGTCGTGCCCACCTGCCTCCCGCTCGTCCTCCGCCGTTGCCACGCGTGCGTGTCCGGGACTTTCCGGACCGGCGGGAAATTCCGTGTCAACGCCCATCACAAGCTCATCGACGGCTGGCTGCTCGCGCTCTGCACGGGGTGCGGGGAGACCACGAAGCTCACGGTCCTGGAGCGGGCCAACGTGCGCTCCGTACGTCCCGAGCTGCTGGACCGGCTGCACGCCAACGACCCTGCCCTGGCAGCCGAGTTGCTCCAGGATCCGGTCGTGCTGCGCCGCAATCGCATCGCCTTGGACTGGACCGGCGCCTGGCGGCTCGACACCGGCGGCGGATCCGACCACCTCGACCGTGAGGCGGTCGACATCTCGGTCCGCTTCGCGGCCCGCATCCCGGTCCGGCCCGTGCGGCTCATCGCCGAGGGGTGCGGTCTCTCGCGGGCCGAGGTCGAGCGGCTGATCGAGGAAGGGAAGCTCGTCTCGGCGGTCCGGCTGACCGCCAGGACCACCGGCGACTTCACCTTCACGCTCAAACGCTGAGGCCGCGGGTCGGTCGGGGCGACCCCGGTCGTCCTAACCGACCCCGCCCCCCAGCAACCGCCGCCCGATCTCCAACTGCTCCTCCTCCAGCGGCCGTTCGTCCTCCACCTCCCACAGGCAGTTCTGGAGCACCCGCCCGAGCGTCCAGGCTTTGGCCCGCTCCCGGTCCAGGCCGAGTACGTCGGTCATCGCGTCGAAGCGCCAGTGGACCTCGGCCGGGTCGAAGCGGTTGTCGATCGCCGGGAGGAGGTCGAAGCCCGGGTCGCCGGCGAGCGGCTTGGGGTCGATGGCCAGCCAGGGCGCGCGATCGGCGCCGAGGACGTTCTCGAAGTGCAGGTCCCAGTGCAGGAGCCGGTCGCCGGGGGTGTCGGACACCTCACGCACGGCGGCCGCGCAGTCCGCGACCAGGCGGCGGTCGGCGGGGTCCGGGATCCGGTCCAGGGCCCAGGGTGTCAGCTCCAGCATCTCCTGTGCGACGGCGCCGAGGCCGCGCAGGCCAGCCGGGGCCGGGCCCGCGGTCAGGTGGGCCAGCAGACGCGCGATGACCAGGACGGCCTCACGGGAGTCGGGCAGGTGGGACAGCATGCGGGCCGGGTCGAGGCGCTCCAGGAGCATCGTGCCGGTGGACTCGTCGTGGTCGAGGAGCCGTACCGCCCCGTCGCCGTCCCACACCCGCAGCGCGACCGGCTCGCCCACGCTCTCCTCGTCGAGCAGTTGCAGCTTGAGCACGGCCGGGACGCCGTCCGACCGCACCACCGGCAGCACCAGCGCCGAGACGCCGTGCATCGCCGGGCCGTCGAGGCGCAGCCCCCACCGCTCCAGGAACGAGGCCGCCAGGTCCGGCAGCCCGGCCACGAAGTCCCGCCCCGCCGCCCCGTTGTACTTCTCCTGTGCCATCGCCAACCCGCCCGGAATGTCGATCACCCTCGCGACGATACTTGCGTGCGTGAATCGCTTCATGCGAATTGACCGGGGGCGAATCGACCGGGGGCTGAGGAGGGTGGGCGCGTACGTCCGCAGCGCACCCGGGACGTACGCCTGGCTGGCCATCCTGTTCGTCACGACGGTCGCCATGCACCACATGTCCCCGGAGTTCGAGCAGGAGTTCCTGCGGCAGCGGTCCACCAACATCAACGAGCTGTCGGACAACCCCGTGCGGGTGCTGGTGCAGAGCGCGATGTGGATCGACGGCGGCCGCTGGGTGCCGTACGCCGTCCTCTACACCGTCTTCCACGCGCAGGCCGAGCGCTGGCTCGGTACCCTGCGCTGGCTGACGGTCTGCGTGGCCGCGCACGTGCTCGCGACGCTGATCAGCGAGGGCGCGCTGCTGCGGGCGGTCAACGAGGGGATGGCCCCGCACTCGGCGCTCAACACCCTGGACATCGGCGTGAGTTACGCGCTGGCCGGGGTCGTCGCGGTGCTGACGTACCGGATCCCGGCGCCCTGGCGGTACCCGTATCTGGTGGTCGTCCTCGGCGTCTACTGCTACCCGCTGACCTCGTCGCCCACCTTCACCGATCTCGGGCACTTCGTCTCCGTACTGATCGGGCTCGGGTGTTATCCGTTGACCAGAGGGCGCGGAAAAACACGGAATCCGAAGGAGACAGGGGCGCCGGTCAAGGGTTAGCGTCGCTCCATGGGTACCTCGGCGACCGATATCGTCAACGGCGGCATTTCCTTCTGGTACGCGGACGACGGCCTCCCCGCGGTGCGCCCGCCGCTCGCCGGGGACGCGAGCGCCGACGTCGTGATCGTCGGGGGCGGCTACACGGGACTGTGGACCGCGTACTACCTGAAGAAGGCGGCGCCCGGTCTCCGGGTCACCGTGCTGGAGCAGAAGTTCTGCGGCTACGGCGCCTCCGGACGCAACGGCGGCTGGCTCTACAACGGCGTCGCGGGCCGCGACCGGTACGCGACCCTGCACGGCCACGACGCGGCCGTACGGCTCCAGCGGGCCATGAACGACACCGTCGACGAGGTCATCGCGGTCGCCGACGCGGAGGGCATCGAGGCCGACGTGCACAAGGGCGGGGTGCTCGAAGTCGCCCGCACACCCGCGCAGTTGGCCCGGCTGAAGGACTTCCACGCGCACGAGCTGGCGTACGGGGAGGACGACCGCGAGCTGTACGGCGCGACGGAGACCGCGCAGCGGATCACGGTCGCGGACGCCGTCGGCTCGTCCTGGACCCCGCACGGCGCCCGGCTGCACCCGGCGAAGCTGGCGAAGGGGCTGGCCGCGGTCGTCGAGGCCCTCGGCGTGACGATCCACGAGTCGACGCCGGTCACGGAGATCCGGCCGAAGCACGCGGTGACGCCGTACGGGACCGTCCGCGCGCCCTACGTCCTGCGCTGCACCGAGGGCTTCACCGCGAACCTCAAGGGGCAGAAGCGCACCTGGCTGCCCATGAACTCCTCGATGATCGCCACCGAACCGCTCACGGACGAGCAGTGGGCCGCGCTCGGCTGGGCGGGCCGCGAGACGCTGGGCGACATGGCGCACGCGTACATGTACGCGCAGCGCACCGCCGACGGCCGCATCGCGCTCGGCGGGCGCGGGGTGCCGTACCGCTTCGGATCCCGCACCGACCACGACGGGCGGACGCAGGAGGCGACGATCGAGGCGCTGCGCGACCTCCTCGTCCGCTTCTTCCCCTCGCTCGCCGGAGTCCGTGTCGCACACGCCTGGTCGGGCGTCCTCGGGGTGCCGCGCGACTGGTGCGCGACGGTGACGCTGGACCGGGCGACCGGGCTCGGCTGGGCGGGCGGTTACGTCGGCTCGGGCGTCGCCACCACCAACCTCGCGGCCCGCACGCTCCGCGACCTCGTGCGGTCCGACTCCGGCGAGAGCGGCCCGACCGAGCTGACCGGACTGCCCTGGGTGAACCACCGGGTACGCAAGTGGGAGCCGGAGCCGCTGCGTTGGCTGGGCGTGCAGGGCATGTACGCCACCTACCGGACGGCCGACCGGCGCGAACTGACCACGCACAGCGCCGAGTCGTCGCGGCTGGCCCGGCTGGCGGACCGGGTGTCCGGACGTCACTGAAGCGCTTTCCGAGGCGGCCACCGGTGTAGGGCAAACCTCCTGGATCACACGTGTACGTTGTCGTACCCCTGTGCGATCATCGCCTCAACGGCCGTTGATCCTGGGGGGAATTCATGTCCGACGCCGCTTCCTGTCCGAGACCGGGGTACAGACGCCCGACCGCTCTCGTCGTCCTCGTCGCACTGCTCACCGCACTGCTCTCGCTGACCGGAACGGGCGCCGCCAGTGCCGCCGACCCCGCCTGCTCGCCGCTCGCGGTGTCGTCGTTCGGCGACCAGAAGGGCGCCGTCGACCGGATCACGGTCTATCCCGAGTCCTACGGGTGCTTCACCTTCGAGGCCGAGGCGCCGGGCCCGTACCTGGTGACGACCACGGACGCGCCGCTGGCCTACGTGCACATGGTGGACGCGGCCGGCCGCGAGATGGCGTGCCAGAACGACGGCGTCTGGTTCGCCAAGCTCTGTGACGCGCCCGCGGCGGGCACGTACACGGTGAAGATCTTCAGCTACAGCGTCTCGGAGATCCACGTCTACGTGAACGTGGTGGCCACCGCCTCCACGCGCGGCTGCGCCGAGCCGGTCGGCACCCGCTGGGACCAGCCGGACGACGTGCGCACCACCACCGAACTGGAGGTGGACTGCGCGCCGTTGGACGCGAAGCCGGGCGAGCGCATCCGCTTCACCCACGGCCCCCGCCACTACGGCGAGTCCCGCGCCTGGATCACCGACACCACCGGCAAGCCGCTCTGCACGCAGGACGAAACGGCCCAGGACGGCTGTGTGCTGCCCGGCGACGGCCCCTACCGGGTGATCTCCCGGGTGCTGACCGTGGAGTACGGCTTCCCCGCCGAGTACGCGGTCAAGACGCGCCGGCTCGACGACCCGCAGGGCTGCGTCACCGCCCCCGTCCGGCCGTTCGGCGTATCCGCGCCCTCGGACCTCAGCACCAACGCCTGTTACACCTTCACGGCCGACGCGGCGGGCCCGTACACCGTGAACTCCGTCGACGAGGACGGCGACATCGGCGCGGCCCGGATCTACGCCGCCGACGGCACGCTGGTGTGCGCCTCCACCGCCTCCGCCGCGCCCTGCCGGGTGCCGCGCCCGGGCACGTACACCGCGGTCCTCGACGCCCTCTACCCCTACGTCGGCAAGCCCTTCTACGACGCCCGGACATCGCTGGTCGTCCTGGACCGCTCCTCCGACGCCGGGTGCGTGCCGATCGAAGCGGGCCTGTACGAGGGCGAGTTGACCACGCCGGGGCGGTACGACTGCCTGAAGCTGGACATGCCGCAGGGCGCCGCGCTGGCCGCGCTCACCCCGCTCGACGACTCCGGCGTCGACCCCCAGGTGACGGTCGTCGACCGGACCGGCGCCGTCCAGTGCGACGCCGACGAACTGGCCGCGGGCGACTGCGCGCTCACCGGCACCGCGCCCTTCCGCGCGCTGGTCCACGCCTCCGAGGACGCGGACGGGGCCACCGGCGCGTACACGGTGGCCTTCCACCGCACCGACGCGGCGAGCGGCTGCCCGGTGCTGCCCGCGGGCAGCTTCGCGGCCGACGGCGCCGAGGCCGCCTTCGCCACCGGCGACGGCGTCTTCTCGCAGTGCCTGACGATCCCCGCCGACGCCCACACGGGCGCGGAGCTCTTCCAGCTGATCGGCACCTCCGGCGGCGTACCCGCGCAGTTCTCCGTGCTGGACGCCACCGGCAAGAAGGTCTGCGACCGCGTCGCCACCACCAACGGCTGGAAGGTGTGCGCGCTGACCCCGGGCGTGGCCCACACCGTGCTGGTCACCGGCCGCGACCTGCCCGCCGGCTACACCCTGACCCGGCGTGACGTGACCGCGACCGCCTCCTCGGCGGGCTGCACGCCCACGGCCGCGGCCAAGGTCGGCGGCCCGTCCGTGGCCGGCGCCTCCGACGGGCCCGGCACCGTCACCTGCCACCAGATCACCACCGCCGCCGCCACCGACGTCCTGCACGTCAACGTGCGCGACGCGCTGGGCACGGCCAACATCGCCGTGTTCGGCGGCGACGGCGGCGCCGAGTGCTCCTACCGCAACAGCCCCTGCGCGGTCACCGGGTCCACCACCCACCAGGTGCTCGTCCAGACCCCGGACAACCTGAAGGCCGCGCCCGCGTACCACCTGGACGCCCTGCGCGTCGCGACCGCCGCGGGACCCGCGCCGGAGTGCACCAGGGTCCCGTCGGTCTCCTACGGCTACGGGCCGGTCACCGGCACCCTCGACGAACAGCACAGCGCGGTGTGCGCGGTGCTGCCGACGGCCGGGTTCGACCACTTCTACGCGCAGATCAAGGACACCACCGGCGCCACCGACACGGCGGTGCCCGCGCTCTACAACGCGAAGTGGGCCAACGGCTGTTTCTGGACGAGCTCCGGCTACGAATGCGGGGTCGGCGGCCCGGCCTTCGAATCCGCGCCCACGCTGCTGGTGCTCGGCCTGCCGGAGAAGACGTCCACCACCGCCTACAGCGCCAGGCTGGCCTGTGCCGCGACGCTCTGCGGCCCCGACAAGGTCGGCGTCACGGCAGTGAGCCCCGGCACCGGCGTGGCGGGCACGAAGGTCACCCTCACGGTGACCGGCACCGCGCTCCCCGCGAACGCCACGGTCCGGCTGACCCAGGACGGCCAGACCCTCACCGCCACCACCGACTCGGTCTCCGCGGACAACCGCACCCTGAAGGCGACCGTCGACCTGACCGGTGCCGCGTTCGGCACCTGGAACGTCAGCGTGTTCGCCGGGTGCTGCGAGTTCCAGCGCGGCACCTTCACCGTCACCCTGCCCCAACTGACCAACACGGCCCCGCCCAAGGTCACGGGCACGGCCAAGGTCGGCGCCAAGGTGACGGCGGCGCCCGGCAGTTGGTCGGCCGCGCCGTCGTCGTACACCTACCAGTGGAAGGCGGACGGTACGGCGATCAGCGGCGCGACCGCGTCGACGTACACCGTCCCCGCCTCGCTCGTCGGCAAGAAGCTGAGCGTGACCGTCGTCGCGGTCAGGAGCGGTTACCAGAGCGGCTCGGCGACCTCGGCGGCCGTGACGGTCGCCAAGGGGGACGCGCCCAAGGCGAGCAAGGTGCCGGTGATCAGCGGGACGGCGAAGGTCGGCAGGACGCTCAAGTCGACCAAGGGGACCTGGAGTCCGAGCCCGACGACGTACTCGTACCAGTGGTACGCGAACGGCAAGGCGATCAGCGGCGCGACCAAGACCTCGCTGGTGCTCAAGGCGGCCCAGAAGGGCAAGAAGATCACCGTGAAGGTCGTCGCCCACCGCACCGGTCACAAGGACGGGTCGGCGGTGAGCAAGGCGACGAAGGCGGTGGCCAAGTGACCTAGTGGGGGAGGGGTGAGGGGGCCGCGTGGAGCGCGGCCCCCTTTTCCCATGCCACCGTTCTCATGCCACCGGCTCGGGCACGGCCGCCTCCGCCGGCGCGCCCTGCCTGGGCGGCTTCGCCGTGACCATCAGGCCCGCGACCAGGCCGGCGAGGAGCATGATGCCGACGGCGCACCAGATGGCGACCGTGTAGCCGTGCACGATGCCCTCCCTGGTGACCAGGGCACGCTGGGCGGGGTTGTGGAGATGCGCGGCGATGTAGGTCGTACCGCTGGTGGTGGCGATGGTGTTGAGCAGCGCCGTGCCGATCGAACCGCCCACCTGCTGCGAGGTGTTGACGGTCGCCGAGGTCACGCCCGCGTCCTGCGGGGCGACACCGGCGGTGGCCGTGGAGAACACCGGCATGAAGGTGAGGCCCATGCCCAGGCCCATCAGGATCAGGGCGGGCAGGATCTCGGTGGGGTAGTCGGAGTGCACGGTCATCTGGGTGAGGATCAGCATGCCGCCGGCGGCCAGCACCATGCCCGGGACCATCAGGGCGCGCGGCGCGACACGGGTCAGCAGCCGGGCCGAGATCTGCGTGGAGCCGATGATGATGGCGACGGTCAGCGGCAGGAAGGCCAGGCCGGTCTTCACGGGCGAGTAGCCGAGGATGACCTGGAGGTAGTAGGTCATGAACAGGAACAGCCCGAACATGCCGATGACGGCGAGTCCCATGGTGAGGAAGCACCCGGCGCGGTTGCGGTCCTTGACGATGTGCAGCGGCAGCAGGGGCGACGGCGCCCGCGTCTGCCACCACACGAACGTGACGAGGAGGACGACCCCGCCGATGAGCAGCCCAAGGACCAACGGGTCGCTCCAGCCCCGGGGTTCGGCCTCGCTGAACCCGTAGACGATCGCGACCAGACCGCCGCAGCCCAGCAGCACACCGGGCACGTCGAGCCGGGCGCCGGTGTGTCCGGGCCGGTCGTGCAGCAGCGCGAAGGCGCCGAAGACGGCGACGACCGCGATCGGCACGTTCACGTACAGGCACCAGCGCCAGTCCAGGTACTCGGTGAGCAGCCCGCCGACGATGAACCCGATCGCCGAGCCGCTGCCGGCCAGCGCTCCGTAGATGCCGAAGGCCTTGCCGCGTTCCTTGGGGTCGGTGAAGGTCGTCGTCAGCAGGGACAGCGCGGAGGGCGCGAGGACGGCGGCGAAGACGCCCTGCAGCGCGCGGGCGCCGAACAGCATGCCCGAGGTGGTGGCCGCACCGCCCAGCGCGGAGGCGGCGGCGAAGCCGATGAGCCCGAAGATGAACGTCCGTTTGCGGCCCAGCAGGTCGGCGATCCGGCCGCCGAGCAGGAGGAGCCCGCCGAAGGCCAACGTGTAGGCGGTGATGACCCATTGGCGGTTGCCGTCGGACATGTGCAGATCGGTCTGCGCGGACGGAAGCGCGATGTTCACGATGGTCGCGTCGAGCACCACCATCAGCTGCGCCAGCGCGATGATCACCAAGCCCCACCAGCGGCGGGGATCGGCGTCCACGGGCGGGCCGTTCTCACCTGTCCGGGTGCCACTCATCTGGCCAGAAGACCATGAACGGGGGCCGGTCGCATCTTCGGGTGCGGACTTGCTGGTCATGGCTCCAGTACCACCTTTCCGGTCGTCGCGCGCGTCTGGAGCGCGCGGTGCGCGGCGGCCGCCTCGGCGAGCGGGAACCGCTGCACGGCGGGGGTCAGTCGGCCCTCGGCGGCCTCGGCGAGGGCGCGCAGTTCGAGCGTGCGTACGGGGTCGGGGCCGCCGGCCCGCCGCATCATCACGGGGCCCAGGACCTGCTCGGAGACCCCTTCCACGAGGTAGGGCGCGCCGCCTCGGATGCCCTCGGCGGACCAGCCGAAGACGAGGTGCCTGCCGCCGGGCCCGAGCAGCCCGACGGCCTCGCGCGCGACGTCCCCGCCCACCCCGTCGAAGACGACGGTGGCGGCCCGGCCGCCGAGGAAGGCGCGCACCTTCTCCGCCCACCCCGGGTCCGTGTAGTCGACGGCGAGATCGGCGCCATTGGCCTGCACGCGCGCGACCTTCTCGATTCCGCCGGCCAACCCCACGACGACGGCACCGGCGTGCTTGGCGTACTGCACGAGGAGCGTCCCGATCCCGCCCGCGGCGGCCGGGACCACGACGACCGAGTCGCCGCCCAGCTCGACGAACTGCAGGATCCCCATCGCCGTACGCCCCGTCCCGATCATGGCGACGGCCTCGCCGAAGTCGAGGTTCGCGGGGATCTCGTGCACGCGGTCGACATCGGTGACGGCGAGTTCGGCGTACCCTCCCGGGGCGAAGCCGAGATGAGCCACCACCCGCAGGCCCAGCCACAGCTGGGCGACCCCCTCGCCGAGCGACTCGACGACCCCGGCGACCTCACGGCCGGGCACGGTGGGCAGCACGGTCGGTCGGGGCAGCGGCCCCTGGTCGCCCTCGCGCAGGGCCGTGTCCAGCAGGTGCACGCCGGCGGCCTCGACGGCGATACGGACCTGGCCCGGGCCCGGCAGCGGGTCGGGGACCTCCTCGTAGGTGAGGTTCTCGGCCGGGCCGAAGGCGTGCAGACGGATGGCGTGCATGGTGGTTCCCCCAGCTGTCGGTGAGGCCTCCTGGCCTGTGCGGCCCACTCTTCAACCTCAGGCTTGCTTGAGGTCAAGGGCGGCATGGCCACGCGCGCCGAGGGCGAGGGAGACGGCGGTCAGCGCGCTGTTGAAGGAGACCTCGGACAGCACACCGGGCACCGCGACCTGGTCGCCCGCGAGATAGACGCCGTCGCCCCGGTCGACGGCCGGCCGCTCCCGCCAGCTGGTGCCGGGCAGGTCCACGGCTCCCGTACGACCGTTGGCGGTGGCCTCGCGCCGCCAGGTCACACGCTCGCGCCAGCCCTCGAACCCGAGGTCGAGGAGCTGTTCGGCGCGGGCGACACCGTCGGCCCGGCGCTCGTGCGGAGCGATCGGGATCTGCCCCTGGAGGAGCTGCTCGCCTGCCGGCGCGAGGGACCGGTCCTGCGCGGTGAACCGCTCGATCCAGCCGGGCGAGTCCAGGTCGGACACCGCGAAGGCGTCCCCGCGCCGGGTCCGCAGGGCGAGGTCGAGGAGTGCGGTACGGCCGCTCGGCCAGGTCAGCGAGTCGTCCCCGAGCAGCCGCCGGGCCGCGTCGAGGGAGGTGGCGACGACGACCGGCGCATCGGTCGGCAGGGTGTCGACGCGCGCCAGCGTCTCCATCCGCACGCCCAGGTTCCAGGCCCGCGCGGCCATCCGGTCGATGACGGTCGCCCAGCCGCCGCGCGGATAGTGCGCCTCGGGCGGCAACCGGGTGGCCCGCCGCAACCGCTCCTGCACGAACGCGGCGGACAGCGCGCCGGGATCGTGGTGGAACAGGGCCACGGCCGAGTAGTTGGCGGCGGCCCGCGCCCCCTCCTCGCCGGCGATGCCGGTCGCCCAGGTGCGGAAGTCGACGTCCACGGGCGCCTGTTGGACACCGGGCCGCAGCAGCTTGAGCATCGCGAACGGCGGGGTCCGGCGCAGCACGCCCTGGTGCCGCACCCGCATCCGGGCCGCCTCCAACGGCGGCACGGGCGCGAGCGGCCCGATCAGATCCCGCTGCTTCAGCCAGGTCCAGTGCGGGCCGCCGCTGTAGAGCGCGTGCGGCCCTTCGTTCGTCCCATACGGCCCCTCGGCGGTCCGCGCCCGCCCGCCGAGGGTGTGATGCGCTTCGTACACGGTCACCTTGGCGCCCGCCTCGGCAGCGGTGACGGCAGCGGTCAGTCCGGCGAATCCGCCGCCGATGACGGTGATGCGGTGCATGGGTGGCTCTCCCTCGGATCGGGTCTCGTTCGGTACGGCCTTTCTCCCTGTACGACTGATCGGGGCCCGGAAATGTGACATGAGCGTGCGTAGTCGCTGGTCAGGGGCCCGCCCCGGGGAATGTCAGTGGCGGGGTGCAGGATGGGGCCATGGCGAGTAAAGCGACGAGTGCCACGGCGGTGAAGGCGGCGCGCCGCCCCGAGATCCGGCTGCCCGCGCTGGAGCCCTTCGGGGACGGGGAGTTGATGCCGGACGGGGACTACGACGGCCTGGAGCTGCGGGAGTTGGACTTCGCGGGGCAGGACGGCGGGGGTGCCCGTTTCATGGACTGCGCGCTGACGGGATGCGCGCTGGACGAGACGAGACTGCATCACGCACGCGTCCTGGACTCCGTCCTGACCGGCCTCCGGGGAGTCGGCACCGACCTCGCCGAGTCCACGTTCCGTGACGTCGAGCTGATCGACGCCCGCCTGGGCGGCACCCAGCTGCACGGCGCCGTACTGGAGCGGGTGGTGATCCGCGGCAGCAAGATCGACTACCTCAACCTGCGCACGGCGAAGCTCAAGGACGTCGTCTTCGAGTCCTGCGTCCTGGTGGAACCGGACTTCGGCGGCGCCCGCCTGGAGCGCGTGGAGTTCGTGGACTGCGCGCTGAGACAGGTGGATCTGACGGGCGCGGTCCTGAAGGACGTGGACCTCAGAGGCGCGGCGGAGCTGGACATCGCACGGGGCGTGGACCGGCTGTCCGGGTCGGTGATCAGTCCGGCCCAACTGGTGGATCTGGCGGCGGTGTTGGCGGGGGAGCTGGGGATCAGGGTGGAGGGGTGAGAGGGCTCACCGGGTGTGTCCTCACGGGGCGTGCCCTCACCTCGGCCGTGTGGTGCCGTACCTCTTCAGGACCTGGAACTGCTCCAGGGCCGCGGAGCCGCCGAAGCTGCCGTAGCCGCTCTGCTTGACCGGTGTTCCGGCCAGCTGGGACGTGGTCATGCCGTGCGCGTTGAACCAGACCTCGCCCATCCGCAGTTCGCGGCCGACCCGGCGGGCCCGGAAGTCGTCGGCGGTGAACACCGAGGCGGCCAGGCCGAAATCGGTGGCGTTGGCCCGCCGGACCGCGTCGGCCTCGTCCTCGAAGACCTCGAAGGTCTGCACCGGGCCGAACACCTCCTGCTGGACGACGGGCACGTCGACGTCGTCGGTCTCGATGAGGGACGGCCGGTAGAACGCGCCGTCGCGCAGCTCGGGCTCGTCCGGGATTCCGCCGCGGACCAGCACCTTCGCGTAGTCGGCGGCCTCCTCCACGAGGCGGTCCACCCGGGCGACGGCGGCCTTGTCGATCAGCGGGCCGAGCTGACTGGCCGGGTCGTCGGCGGGGCCGACCCGTACCGAGTTCAGCGCGTCGGTGAGCTTGGCGCGGAGTTCGTCGGCCACGGCCCGGTGCACCAGTACACGCGACCCGGTGGCGCAGTACTGACCGTTCATGAGGGTGGCGGCCCGGACCACGACCGGCACGATCGCGTCGATGTCGACGTCGTCGAATATCAACAGAGGTGTCTTGCCGCCGAGTTCGAGCGTCGTCCGCTTGACCCGGGCCGCCGCACCGGCGGCCACCAGCCGGCCGACCCTGGTGCTGCCGGTGTAGCTCAGCACGTCGACCTCGGGCGAGTCGACCAGCAGCGGCGCGACCTCGTTGCCCGCCTCGGTGAGGAGGCTGAGCACCCCGGCCGGCAGGGAGACGGTCTCCGCCACGGCCTCGGCCAGCAGTGTGTTGGTCAGCGCCGTCTGTCCGGGCAGCTTCACGACGGCGGTGCAGCCCGCCGCCAGCGCGGGCCCGATCGCGCGGACGGCGAGCAGGACCGGGCCGTTCCACGGCACGATGATCCCGACCACGCCGGCCGGTTCCGGTACGGCGTGCCAGTACGTCTCCGGCGCCTGATCGAGGGCCTGCCCGCCGGTCCGGACCCGCGCCCGGGCCGCGTTCAGGCGCAGCAGGCGCGCGGCCATCTCGGCTTCCATCCGGGTCTCCCACAGGAGCCTGCCGGTCTCCCGGGAGAGCATGTGCCCGAGTTCGTCGGTCCGGCGCTCCACGCGGTCCGCGAACTCGTCGAGCGCCCGGGCCCGTGGTTCGGCCAGGCGCGACCAGTCGGTGGTGTCGAACGCCCGCCGCGCGGCCGTGATCGCGGTCCGCGCCTCGGTGTCGCCGGCGGAGCAGAAGGTGCCGATCGCCTTGCCTGTCGAGGGGTCGACGGACTCGTGGATCTTGCCGCCGAAGTCCCAGCGACCGTCGATCCAGTTCCCCGCGGGGGTGGATGTGTTCATGGTGACCCTCTCCTCATCCAACAAGCGGATAATTATCCGCTCTGGTTCTCGGAACGTACCGGATAATTATCCGCTCGGCAAGAAAGTAGCCTGTGACCATGACAACGGAGCCCATCAGCTCGCGCCGGGCGGACACCCGACGCAACCGCGAGCGCATCCTCGCCGCCGCCGAGCGGGCGCTGGCCGAGTCGGGCGAGATCTCCTTCAACGCCATCGCGAAAGCTGCCGGAGTCGGC
This sequence comes from Streptomyces sp. NPDC088794, assembly GCF_044750545.1. Taxonomy (NCBI): domain Bacteria; kingdom Bacillati; phylum Actinomycetota; class Actinomycetes; order Kitasatosporales; family Streptomycetaceae; genus Streptomyces; species Streptomyces sp. NPDC088794. The sequence goes on from NZ_JBIVKB010000004.1 coordinate 144,562, forward strand.
GTCGGCACGATCTACCGGCACTTCCCGACCTCCGAAGCGCTGGTCCTCGCGGTCTACCAGGCCGAAGTACGGAACCTGATCGAGATCGTGCCGACCCTGCTGGACTCCCACCCGCCCCAAGAGGCCTTCCGCGTCTGGGTCACTGACCACCTGGCCCACTACATGGCGACGAAACGGGGCCTGGGCGACGCGCTGCGCGCCGCGGCGACCGGCGGCGAGGTCTACAACCGGGCCTACGAGGAGGTCACCGTTGCGCTGGCCGCGCTGGTGCGGGCCAACGTCGAGGCGGGCACCGTGCGCGCGGACCTGGACCCGCGCACGGTCATGCGGGGTCTGGGCGGGCTGCTCCTCCTCGACCCGGCAGGTGACCAGGGGGCGCAGATCGCGGATCTCACGGATCTGCTGTGGCGGGGGATGCGGGCGACTCCCAGGACCTCCGAGGGGCCCGAGGACCCCTCGGACCCTAAAACCAGCTGACTACTAGGCCGGCTTGGTCTCCGCTTCCACCGCCGCCTTGATCCGCTGCCCGAACGCGGGCCCGTCCTTGCGGGCCGCGGCCGCCGCGAAGCCCACCAGCAGCTTTCCGATGCCGTGGCCTTCGAGGACGTTGAAGATCCGCACGCGGGTGGTGTCGGGACCGGTGGACTCCAGGTCGTAGCCGCCTCGGTCCGCCGTCACCGCGTTCTTCGAGGTCTCCGCCCAGCGGATCCGGTGGGGTGCCTCGAACTCGGTGATCCGGAACGTCCGGCCGGTCTTCATGCCGGCGTCCTTGACGGTGCTGGTGAAGACGGTGCCCACGGCCGTCGGACCCTCCGGGGTCTTCGTGATCGACTGGACCCGCGGGCTGAACTTGGGGTCGTTCGTGCCCTCGGCGAGGAAGGCGAAGACGTCCTCGATGGAGCGGTTGATCTCGGTTGTCGCCTCGAACTGGCCGGCCACGGTTCCTCCTGTGCTGCGATCGCGGAAGCTCCTGCGGAGTGCGCACTGGTATTCCGAGCGTCTTCATTTCCGAGCGTTCTCAGCCTATCGGCGGGACCCCGTCCCTGCCCCTCGTGCGTCAGTTCACCCGGGGAAACTTGGCCTGCAGGGTCCAGATCGCCGGATTCTCGCCAAGGTCCTCGTGCAGGTCCACCAGGTCGGCGATCAGGTCCTGGAGGAAGTCCCGTGCCTCGCGCCGCAGTTCACTGTGGGAGAAGGACAGCGGTGTCTCGTCGGCCGGCATCCAGTCCGACTCGACGTCCACCCACCCGAACCGCCGCTCGAAGAGCATGCGGTCGGTGGTCTCCGTGAAGTCCAGCTCCTCCCGCTGCGGACGCGCGGCGCGCGATCCCGCCGGGTCCCTGTCCAGCCGTTCCACGATGTCGCACAACGCCCACGCGAAGTCGAGCACTGGCACCCATCCCCAGGCTGTGGACAGTTCCCGGTCGGCCTCGGTGTCGGCGAGATAGACGTCCCCGCAGAACAGGTCGTGCCGCAGCGCATGGACGTCCGCACGGCGGTAGTCCGTCTGGGGCGGGTCGGGGAAGCGGTTGGAGAGGGCGTAGCCGATGTCGAGCACGTATGCGATGGTGTCACGCCGCCGTAAGATCATCGACGTGTCCCGATCTGTCCCCGTCGCCCCGGCCCACCTGCTGCTCGCCGTTTTCCTGGTCGGGTGCGGTCTGGTCGGATGCGACGGCGGGGTCAAGGGCACACCGGGCGGCTCCGGCCTGCGGGACCCGTACTTCCCCCGGGCGGGCAACGGCGGTTACGACGTCACGCACTACGACCTGACACTCGCGTACGACCCGAAGGGCGGCGGGCAGCGGGGCACCCGGCTCACCGGCGAGGCGACCATCACCGCCCGCGCCACCCATGACCTCTCCGCCTTCGACCTCGACCTCAGGGGCCTGGACGTGACGGACGTCATGGTCGAGGGCCGGTCCGCCCGCTGGAACCGCGCCGGTCAGGAACTCACCGTCCGCCCCCACGACGACCTCGACAAGGGCGAGACCTTCCGAACCACCGTCCGCTATCACGGCATCCCGCAGACGATCACCGACCCCGACGGCTCCAAGGAGGGCTGGCTCCCCACGGAGGATGGCTCCCTCGCCCTCGGTGAACCGATCGGCTCCATGACGTGGTTCCCCGGCAACCACCACCCGTCGGACAAGGCGACGTACGACATCGCGGTCACGGTTCCGAAGGGCCTCCAGGCAGTCTCCAACGGCGAGTTGACGGACGAGACGAGCACCGGAAGCCGCACGACCTTCAGGTGGCACACCGCCGAACCGATGGCGAGCTATGTGGCCGCGGTCGCGGTGGGCCACTACGACATCAGCCGCTCGACGACGCCGGACGGCCTGCCGGTGTACGTGGCCGTGGACCCGACCCAGACGGCGGCAAGCCGCAAGGTACTGGCCCGACTCCCCGAGATCATGGACTGGGCGCAGTACAACTTCGGCCCGTACCCCTTCACTTCCACCGGGGCGATCGTCGACCGCCCGGACGACGCCGAGTACGCCCTGGAGACCCAGAACCGCCCCGTCTTCCCCGGCGCCCCCGACACCGAGACCCTCGTCCACGAAATCGCCCACCAGTGGTACGGCGACTCCGTCACCCCGAAGACCTGGCGCGACATGTGGCTGAACGAGGGCTTCGCGACGTACGCGGAGTGGCTGTGGGACGAGGACCACGACGGCGACACGGCGGAGCAGACCTTCAACTCCCTCTACTCGCACGGCGAGGACGACTACGAGGACCTCTGGGCCTTCCCACCGGCCCGCCCGAGCGGCCCCGGCCGCATCTCCGACACCCCCGTCTACCTGCGCGGCGCGATGGTCCTCCACAAGATCCGCCAGGCGGTCGGCGACGACACCTTCTACGACATCGTCCAGGGCTGGGCAGCCACCCACCGCCACGGCAACGCGAACACGGCCGACTTCACGGCGTACGTGGAGAAGCAGGCGCCGGACAAGGACTTCACGGGGATCTGGAAGGACTGGCTGTACGGGGACGGCAAGCCGGACCACCCGTGAGGCTCAAGCCCGCCCCTGACCGCCTAGTTCCTTGCGCAACACCGAGCAGGGCCGGGCGAGTTGGAGGTCGGCCCGATGCCCGATCACCTCGTATCCCAGGGCCGTCCGGAAGGCGAGCCCGTGGGGATTGGCGTCAAGTACGGCCAGCCGCACGGCGGTCCGCCCGGCCGCCCGGAACCGGTCCTCGACGAGGCCGGCCAACTGCCGCCCGTACCCCTTCCCCTGGGCCTCGGCGTCGATGAGCAGCAACCCGATCCACGGGTCGGGATCGGCCGGGTCGGGATGTCGGTCGAGGGTGATCGCAACCCCGACCAACCGCCCCGCGCTTCGCGCCAGCAGCACCTCCGCCTCCGGATTCGCCAACTCGTCCGCCAGCGCGACCGCGACCTGCTCGGGCCGGATGTCGTCCGGGTTCGGGAAGTCGCCGCTGAGCGCGTGGAACTCCCGGTTGGAGGCGTAGAGGGCGGTGAGCTCGGTGAGGAGGGGGGTGGGGATGTCGTGGTCGGGGGTGACGGCGAGGGGAGTCAGCTGCATGGCTGGGAATTTATCGGGGAGCGGCCGGCCGGGAGCCCCGTGGATTGCCCTATTGCTCGACCCATGGCCCCCGTATTTTCGTCTCACCAAACGCCGGAGCCCCCGGTCCCGAACGGTGACCAGGGGGCTCCAGTTCAACTGGCGGTGGCTCAGACGCTCACGCCGAAGTCCTGCGCGATGCCCACCAGGCCCGAGGCGTAGCCCTGGCCCACCGCGCGGAACTTCCACTCGGCGCCGTTGCGGTAGAGCTCGCCGAAGACCATCGCCGTCTCCGTGGCCGCGTCCTCCGAGAGGTCGTAGCGGGCGATCTCGGCGCCGCCTGCCTGGTTGATGATGCGGATGTAGGCGTTGCGGACCTGGCCGAAGTTCTGCGAGCGGTTCTCGGCGTCGTAGATGGAGACCGGGAAGACGATCTTCTCGACGTCGGCCGGGAGGCCCGCCAGGTTGACGTTGATCGCCTCGTCGTCGCCGTCGCCCTCACCCGTGCGGTTGTCGCCGGTGTGGACGATGGTCTGGTCCGGGGTCTGCTTGTTGTTGAAGAAGACGAAGTGACCGTCCGAGTAGACCTTGCCCTGCGGGTTGACCGCGATCGCGGAGGCGTCGAGGTCGAAGTCCGTGCCGGTGGTGGTGCGGACGTCCCAGCCGAGGCCCACGGTGACGGCCGTCAGGCCCGGGGCCTCCTTGGTGAGCGAGACGTTGCCACCCTTGGACAGGCTTACAGCCATTGTTGGGAGTCCCTTCCCTCGTTACGTCGTACGGGCTTCGCACCGTGGACGAAGCTACCGTCACCCGTATGAACGCCGCGGGGGGTCCCCAAGGTTCCGCACCCCTTTACCTTTTTTACCAACCGTTCGGCGGCTCGCCCGTGAAAACGGGGTGACGTGGACCGGACAGACCCGCGACCATGGAGTCATGTCCGGTCCCTATGCCATCCGCGGCTCCGTCTCGCTCCCCGAGGCCGAGCTCATCTGGCGTTTCTCGCGCTCCTCCGGACCCGGCGGGCAGCACGTCAACACCACCGACTCCCAGGTGGAGCTCCGCTTCGACCTGGCCAAGACCGAGTCGCTGCCCGAGGTGTGGAAGGCACGCGCGCTGGAGCGGCTGGCGGGGCGGCTCGTCGACGGCGTGATCAGCGTCCGTTCCTCCGAGCACCGCTCCCAGTGGCGCAACCGCGAGACCGCCGCCGTACGACTGGCCGCGCTGCTCGCCGAGGCCACCGCGCCGCCGCCGAGACCGCGCCGGGCCACCCGCATCCCGCGCGGGATCAACGAACGCCGGCTGCGCGAGAAGAAGCAGCGCTCCGACACGAAGCGGGGCCGGCAGGGGCGGGACTGGGGCTGACGGTCCCGGTTGCCCCCTGGCCCTGGCGCATCCCCTATATACACAGTCGTAGAACGTCCTTTGTTTGCAGCGTCCCTCCACCGCCCGTCACATCTCCCCTCCGCCGTCCGTCATGTCGTCGACGACGACGGACACCGGACGACGGGCAAGGGGCTGTGGCCATGGACGCGAACGAAACGGAATTCCTCGCCCTGCGATTCGAATCGCACCGAAGTCATCTCCGCGCCGTCGCCCACCGCATGCTCGGCTCGCTCGCCGAGGCCGACGACGCGGTGCAGGAGGCCTGGTTCCGGCTCGTGCGCACCGACGCCCGGCAGGTGGAGAACCTCGGGGGCTGGCTGACGACCGTCGTCGGGCGGGTCTGCCTGGACATGCTGCGCTCCCGCCGGTCCCGCGCGGAGGAGCCGTTGGAGGTTCACGCGCGCGTGCCGGCCGCGGCCGGCGCCGATCCCGAGCAGGACACGCTGCTCGCCGACTCGGTGGGCGTCGCGCTGCTCGTCGTACTGGAGACGCTGTCCCCGCCCGAGCGGCTCGCGTTCGTGCTGCACGACCTGTTCGGGGTGTCGTACGAGGAGATCGGGACCGTCGTGGGGCGCTCCCCGGTGGCCGCGCGGCAGCTGGCCAGCCGGGCCCGGCGCCGGGTGCGGGGCGCCGAGGCGCCCGGCGCGGAACGGGCCCGCCAGGCTCGGCAGTGGCAGGTCGTGGACGCCTTCCTGGCGGCCACGCGGGACGGCGACTTCGCGGCCCTTGTCGAACTGCTCGACCCGGACGTCATCGCCCGCGCCGACACCGGAGTCACCTCGGGCGCGACGGCGGTGGCCGAGGGCGCGAGGGCTTACGGACGCTACGCGCGCGTGACGCGACCGGCACTGGTCGACGGCGTCCCGGGCATCGCCGCGTTCGTCGACGACCGCGTGGAACGCACGCTGACCTTCACCTTCGTACGGGACCGGATCGCCGTGATCGACATCGTGACCGCCCCCGACCTGGTCGCCCGCCTCGACGTCCGGCTGCGCTAGACGTCAGGGTCCGTCGAGGTCCAGCACGCCCACCGTCTCGCCCTCGGAGAGCTCCCCGTTGGGGCGGAAGCCGAGGCGGAGGTAGAAGTTCTCGGGGCCGTGCTCGCCGGGGTGCCAGGTGACGTACAGCTCCTTTCCGCCCCGGCGGCGGATCTCGGCGGCGACGGACTCCACGGCGAACCGGCCGTATCCGCGGCCCTGTTCGTCGGCGGCGATGTTCAGGCGCCACAGGCCGGAGCGGAAGAGGCTGCCGTCGGTGTGCCAGTCGATGTCGAAGAACGCCATGAGGAAGCCGACCGGACGCTCGCCGTCGACGATCAGCCGCGGCCAGGCGACCCCGGCGGGATGGACGTACGCCTCGGCGAGCGACTGCATGACCGGCGAGACAGCGAACTCCTGCTCCGGGCGGACCCGGATGCCGGTCGCGGCCTCGAAGGTGCGCGGGGTGATCTCTTCGAGGTGCAGCCATGGTGCCGTCGTCGCCATGCGCGCACCCTAGGCAGGCACTACGCGCGCGTGCCACGCAATTTCCCGCGGCCGGGGCTCAGCCCAACTGCCGGTACCGCCCCCGGAAGTACGCCAGCGGGCCCCCGTCCGCGCTCGGCACCGACGCCGTCAGGACGTGGCCGATCACCAGGGTGTGGTCGCCGGACGTGATCCTTTGTTCCGTCCGGCACTCCAGGGTGGCCAGGGCGCCGCCCACCAGGGGTGCGTCGGTGGCCTTGCCGCGGGTGTAGGGGATGTCCTCGAAGAGCAGGCGGTCGCTGATGCGGCCCTTCATGGCGAACCGGCCGGCGATGTGGCGCTGGCTCTCGGTGAGGACCGAGACCGCCCACAGGGGCTGCTCGGCGAGCAGGTCGTCCATGCGGGAGCCCTCGCGCACGCTGACCAGGACCAGGGGTGGGTCCAAGGAGACCGAGAGGAAGGCCGTGGCCGTCATGCCGACGTCCTCGCCGGGCGGCGCCGACGGGTCGTCGGGGTCCAGCGAGGGCTCCTGTGCGGTCACCAGCACCACGCCCGCGGTCAGCCGGGACATGGCGGCGCGGAACTCGTCATTGCTCACGCCCTCAGGATGCCGGGCGGCGGGCAGGGAGAGCGGCGGGGAGGTGGCGGCGGGAGTGTTCGGCACGTACGAAACGCTAATGTCCTCCCTGCGCGCCGGCATCGGGCCCCGGTCCGAGGCGGGTCCTAGGACCAAGGTCGGACCAGCGACGGAGGGGCGACGGATGAGTGGCAGAGGCCTGCACATACGTACAAAGATTGCGTTCAGCGAACGCACAGTGAAAACGCAGAAACTCCACACAATTGTTCATGTTTAGCTGTGACTTGAGTCACAAGGGGTACTAATTGTTGACCCTGTGTACCGAGTGGGCAGCGCGCTGTGATTCAGTGGCGGGGAAAGCTGCCAGAACGATACGCCGATGAGCACCCTTGATTCGCGCCGAGGACTCGGGGGGAGGGCGATCATGGAAACCGAGTCGGAGCCCTACGTCCGCCTCGCGTCCCTGCGACAACTGCACCAGGTCATGGCGGACATGAACACCGCGCGCAGCCTGGCCGACACGCTCCAGACCGTGGCCGACGGCGTCGTCAACGGCCTCGGCTACGAGCTCGCGTGCGTCAACCTGGTCCGCCCCGACGGCGATCTCGTGGTCGCCGCCTTCGCGGGCAACCCCGCGGCCGAGGCACTGATCACCGGCCGTGTCGGCTCGCGCGACTCCTGGGAGCGCCGCCTCGGCATGGGTGAGCACTGGGGCGACCTGGTCTTCATCCCGCACACCGAGGGCTGGATCCTCGACGACGACGACGTACCGCAGTGGTACACGGACGGGCCCGCGCCCCGCTTCGAGGATGAGTGGCACCCCTCCGACCGGCTCTTCGCGCCCCTGTTCACGCCGGGCGTGAACGGCGGCGCGTGCGGCGAACTGATCGGCGTGCTCTCCGTGGACCGCCCGCGCAACGGCCGCCGGCCGGGCGCCTGGGGTCGCGAAGCGCTTCAGATGTACGCGTTCCAGGCCGCGATAGCGATCAGCAACGCGCGACTTCGCGCCAATATGCAGCGCGCCCTGGTCAGGCTCGAAAGGGAGCAGCAGGCGCTGCGCGCCAGCGAGGAGAGCTTCCGGCAGGCCTTCGAATACGCTCCCTCGGGCATGGCCATCGCCGAGATGGGCGGCGACCAGCACGGCCGAATACTGCGCACCAACGACGCCCTGTGCCGCCTCCTCGGCCGGCCCGCCTCCGCGATGCGCCGCTACGCCTTCTCCGACCTGGTCCACCCCGAGGACATCGGCACACTGCTGAGAACCTCCGCCGAGGGTGGCCGCGCCGAGCTGAGACTCGGCCGCCGCGACGGCACCTACGTCTGGGTCAGCCTGCGCAACTCGGTCGTCGCGGACGCCGCCGACGGCCCGCGCTTCCTGCTCACCCACGTCGAGGAGATAGAGGAGCGCAAGCGCCGCGAGCTTCAGCTCGCCCACCGCGCCTCCCACGACTCCCTCACCGGCCTGCCGAACTCGGCCGAGCTGCGCTCCCGCCTCTCCAGTCGTCTCTGTCAGCGCGCGACCACGCCCGGCGCCCTGGAGACCCTGGACGCGGCGGCCTACGGACACCAGGCCTACGACGCCAACGGACACGGCTTCGACTACCGGCCCGGCGGCGGCCTCGAAGTCATCGGCGGCTCCGGCGCACTGGACGGTTTCGACGGGTTCGACCACCACGTGCACACCGTCGCCCCCGAGGGCGAGGGCGAGCGGGACGACGGCAGCAAGGGGCTCGCGGTCCTCTTCTGCGACCTCGACGGCTTCAAGTCGATCAACGACCGGTTCGGGCACAACTCGGGTGACGCGGTTCTCATCGAGGTCGCCCGGCGGCTGTCCCGGGGCGTGCGCGACGGGGACACCGTCGCCCGGCTCGGCGGCGACGAGTTCGTCGTCCTCGCCGACGGCCTCGGCCGCGCGGACGCCCAGGACCTGGCGGTACGGCTGCGCAACGAGATCATCCAGCCCATCCGCGTCGACGGCCGCGCCATGCGCGTGGGCGCCAGCTTCGGCATCGGGTGGGCGCACTGCGGGATGACCGCGGACGAGGTGCTGAAGTCCGCTGACGAGCGGATGTACGTAGAGAAACGATCTCGTCCCAAACAGCACAGACGGGCCGGATGATCTCCAGGTCAGGAGCCGGGTCCGCCGGTCGATGCGATCCGAGTCACCCGTTTGGGTCATCGGGAGCGGGTAGGCTCGCCATTCTGACTCCACGTATCGCATCCGACCCGCACCGCTGAGGAGTACCTAGGGATGACGTCCGGCAACAACGGCGCCAGTACGCCCGAGGACGACGACCCGTTCGGCTACCTCTACGCCGACGGACAGGCCAAGGGAGCCCAACCGCCGTCCGGCGGTGGCTACGGCTACCCGAACTCGGTCAACCGGCAGCGTGCCGTCGGTCAGCGGCAGTACGGCGGCCAGCAGCAGGCCCCGGCCGCCGCGACCGCCCCGTACGCCCAGGTCCCGCAGCAGCCGGGCGCCTACCAGCAGCCGAACTCGCACTACGCGGCGCCGGAGACCTTCCCGGGCGGCGCGCCCACCAGCCAGCAGCAGTCCTTCCGCAGCGACGGCGGCGGCCGGGGCCGGGGGCCCAACACCAAGGGCCTGCTGATCGGCGCGATCGCGGTGGTCGCCGCGGTCGTCATCGGCATCGGCGTCGCGATGATGAACGGTGACTCGTCGGACGACAAGGCCAGCGACGATGTCAGCACTGCGCCCTCAGCGTCCGGCAGCACCGAGCCCAGCAAGTCCGCCGACAACAGTGCGGCGCCCGCGGACTTGCCGACCATCGACGCGAAGGCGCTGAACCTCGGCACCGGCGTCTCGACGGCCTCGGACGTCAAGGGCGCCGCCTCCGACGGCGGCGTCTACGTCACCGGCCTCAATCAGCCCGGCGCCTCGGTCACCTGGACGGTCAACGGCATCCCCAAGGGCGGTGTCTACACGGTCTTCGCGACCTACAGCACCGCCGACGAGGACCAGGAGATGACGCTCACCGTCAACGGCAAGACCTTCGGGTCCAAGTTCAACTTCGGCAACTTCGCGCACGCCAAGGACGGCGACTTCTCGAAGGGCTGGACGAAGACCTACGCCTGGCCGAGCCTGAACAAGGGCACGAACACGATCTCGATCTCCTGCCAGGACGGCGACAAGTGCAACGTCCTGCTGGACCAGCTGTCGCTGAAGGAAGGCCAGGTCAAGAACTGACCTGGGTCAACAGGGTCTAGGCCGCGGTGACTTCCACGGTCACCGCCACTCGCCCCAGCAACTCCTCGTACGCCCCCCGGTCGAACTCGCCCGCCACCGGCGCCAGTACGGTCGCCGCCGACAGCGCGATCGCGCGGGTCAGGCGGTCCGGCCAGGGGAGTTGGTCGACCAGGCCCGACAGCAGACCCGCGACCGCCGAGTCGCCCGCGCCGGTCGGATTGCCGTGCACCCGGGCGGGCGGGGCGGCCCGCCAGCGCCCCTCCGGAGCGACCGCCAGCAGCCCCTGCGCGCCCAGTGAGGCGACGACGGCCCGGGCGCCCCGTCTGCGGGCGTCCTGCGTGGCACGCAACGGCTCGTGGGAGCCGGTGAGTTCGGCCAGTTCCTCGGCGTTCGGCTTGACGATGTCGGGGCGGGCGGCGACCCCGCGGCGCAGCGGCTCCCCGCTGGTGTCGAGCAGTACCGGGACTCCGGCCGCCCGCGCGGACCGCACCAGCCCGGCATACGCCCCCACCGGCACCCCCGGCGGCAGACTCCCGCACAGCGCCACCGCCGAGACCCCGCCCAGCAGATCCTCGTAGGCCTCCTGGAAGGCGGACCACTCGGCCGAAGTGACCGTCGGGCCGGGCTCGTTGAGCTGGGTCGTGTCGCCGGTCCCCTGGTCCACCACGGCGATCGTGCGCCGGGTCGCCCCGGTCACCGGCACGAGCGCGTCCACGACCCCCGCGGTGGCGGTCAGTTGCTCCTGCACGACCCGTCCGGTCGCGCCGCCCGTGAAGCCGGTGACCGTCACCTCGTGGCCGAGGGCCGCGAGCACGCGGGCCACGTTCAGGCCCTTGCCGCCCGGCCGTTCGGTCACCTCGGTGACCCGGTGGGAGGCGTGCGGGCGCAGACCCGGTAGGCGGTAGGTGATGTCGAGAGCGGTGTTCAGCGTGACCGTGAGGATCACCTGGGCCGACCTCCCCCCGAGAAGGCGCACATTGAACGGCGGCCGCCCCAGTGTTCCAGGACGGCCGCCGCCTCAACAGCGGGACAGATCAGCCCAGTTGGGGATCGACCACCCATTCGCCGCGCCGCATGACGCCCTTGAGGTCGAAATGACGGTCGAGAAGGACCAGGTCGGCGTACTTGCCGGGCTCCAGGGAGCCGATCTCGCCGTAAGACCCAAGGAGCCGGGCCGGGTTGGCGGACAGAGCGGCGACCGTGTCCTCGACGGACAGCCGGTCGATCGTCACCGACCGCTTGAACGCGCGGTCCAGCGTGAGCGTCGACCCCGCGATCGAACCACCCTCCACCAGCCGTGCCACACCCTCGCTGACCTCGACCGCCAACGGGCCGAGCATGTAACGGCCGTCACCGAAGCCCGCCGCGTCCATCGCGTCCGTGATGAACGCCACCCGGCCCGCGCCCGCGTGATGGAACGCCAACTCGAGGGAGGCGGGGTGCAGATGCGTGCCGTCGTTGATCAACTCGACGGTGATACGGGGGTCTTCGAGGAGCGCGACGATCGGACCCGGGTCGCGGTGCCCGAGCGGCGGCATCGCGTTGAACAGGTGCGTGGCCACGGTCGCGCCCGCGTCGATCGCCTCCACCGTCTGCTCGTACGTCGCGTCCGTGTGGCCGATCGCCGCGATGACGCCGTGCTCGGCCAGCAGGCGTACGGAGTCGAGGCCGCCGGGCAGTTCGGTGGCGAGCGTGACCATCTTCGCCCGGCCGCGCGCCGCGTCGATCAGCTTGCGCACGTCCGCCGGGTCCGGGTCGCGCAGGAGCTCCTCGGAGTGGGCGCCCTTGCGGCACGGGGAGATGAACGGGCCCTCGAAGTGGATCCCGGCGAGGTCGCCCTGCTCGGCCAACTCCGAGAGGATTCCGGCGCGTTGGGCGAGGAAGTCCATGTCGCCGGTGACGGTGGAGGCGACCAGGGTCGTCGTGCCGTGCAGGCGGTGGGTGTGGATGCCCTTGAGGACGTCGTCGACTGTGCCGGAGGTGAAGGAGGCTCCGCCGCCGCCGTGGTTGTGGATGTCGACGAAGCCGGGTACCAGCCAGTGGTCGGTGACGTCGATGACCTGGGCGTTCTCTGGGGCGGCTCCGGCGATTCGAGGGCCGTCGACGATCACTCGGCCGGCCTTGACCGTTCCGGTGGGGAGGACCACGTCGGCACCGGACAGGATCTGCGGCGCATTGCCGGACGCGGGCCTCGCGTCGAGGGTGGCTGGTCGCGCAGTTCCCCGCGCCCCTGGGACGATGTCCATCAGGCGGTTTCCTCCGTACGGTCGGATGAGTCCAGGAGATCCCAGGCCAGCAGGCCCGCACCCAGGCATCCCGCTGTGTCGCCGAGGGCCGCCGGGACGATGGACGGCAGTTTCTGGAAGGTGACCCGTTGCCGGACGGCGTCCCGCAGCGGTGTGAACAACGTTTCCCCCGCCTCCGCCAACCCGCCACCGATGATCAGCGTGCGCGGGTCCAGCAGGGTGAGGGCGGTGACCAGGCCGTCGGCGAGGGCGTCGATGGCGTCCTGCCAGACCCGTACCGCGTTCGGGTCCCCGGACTCGACGGCCTTCGCGCAGTCCGCCGCGTCCGCCTCCCCGTCCCCCGTGACCGCCGCCCACGCCTCGCTGACGGCCGCCGCGGAGGCGTACCGCTCCAGGCAGCCGATCTGGCCGCAGGGGCAGGGGGTGCCGCCGGGGCGTACGACGATGTGGCCGATCTCGCCGGCGAAGCCGTGCGCGCCCGCCTCGACCCGGCCCGCGATGCCGATGGCGCCCGCGATGCCGGTGCCGAGGGGGACGAAGAGGAAGCGGTCGGCGCCCTGGCCCGCGCCGATCCGGCCCTCGGCGAGCCCGCCGGTGCGCACGTCGTGCCCGAGGGCGACCGGGACCCCGCCGAGCCGTGCGGCCAGCAGGTCGCGCAGGGGTACGTCCCGCCAGCCGAGGTTGGCGGAGTAGGCGGCGATGCCGGCCGGCTCGTCGACTATGCCGGGGACGGCGAGACCGGCCGCGGCGGCGGGCTCGCCCAGGTGCTCGGCGCCGTACGCGCGCAGGTCGGCGGCGAAATCGAGGATGCCCTCGACGACGGCGTCGGGACCGCGCTCGCGTCCGGTCGCCCGGCGGGCCTGGTGGAGCAGTGCGCCGTCCGCGCCGACCAGGGCGGCCTTCATCCCGGTGCCGCCCACGTCGAGGGCGATGACATGTCTCACAGGGGACAGTGTGACGCCCCGACCCATGAGAGGTCTAGTCCACTTACGTGGTGTAGACCTATTGGGTCCTTTTATTGAACGGCGAGACAGCAGGGTGGGAGCAACAGCGGTGCAGCGGCGGCAAGAGCGCCAGGGGCGCAGGACAGGAACGATCGCGGTGGGTTCCGCGCTGGGCATGACGGCGGTACTCGCCGGCTGTGGCCTCACGGGAGACTCCGGGGACGTCACCCTGAGACTGGTCGCCGCGGAGTACGGCGACTCGGCCGCCAACAGCTCGAAGAAGTACTGGGGCCGGCTGGTCGAGGAGTACGAGCGCACGCATTCCGATGTGAAGGTCGAGGTCAGCGTCTACTCCTGGAACGACGTCGACCGCAAGGTCAAGGAACAGGTCGACGCCGGCAAGGCCCCCGACATGGCCCAGATCGGCGCGTACGCCGACTACGCGGACGCCGGTCTGCTCTATCAGGCCGACGATCTGCTCTCCATCCGCACCCAGGCCGATTTCGCCGCGCAGTTCTCCACGGCCGGCCAGGTCAAGGACGTGCAGTACGGCATGCCGTTCGCCGCCTCCACGCGGCTGCTCTTCTACAACAAGACCCTCTTCAAGGAGGCCGGCCTCACCGCGCCGAAGACCTGGGCCCAGCTCGCCGCCGACGCGGCGGCCCTCAAGGAGCGGGGCGTGACCTACCCGTACGCCCTGCCGCTGGGGCCCGAGGAGGCGCAGGCCGAGACCATGCAGTGGGTGCTCAGCGGCGGGGGCGGCTACACCGACAGCTTCGGGACCTACGCCCTCGACTCCGCCGAGAACGTCGACACCTTCACCTGGCTCAAGGACGACCTGGTCGACAAGGGCCTGACCGGTCCCGTCGCGCCCGGCGAGCTCAACCGCGCCGCCGCGTTCGCCGCCTTCGCGTCCGGTGACGTCGGCATGCTCAACGGACACCCCTCGCTGATGAAGATCGCCGAGAAGAAGGGCGTGAAGTTCGGCATGGTGCCGATGCCCGGGGTGAACGGGCCGACCAAGTACTCCATGGGCGTCGCCGACTGGATGACGGCCTTCAAGCAGGGCGGCCACGCCGAACAGGTCGGCGACTTCCTCGACTTCGTCTACAGCGAGAAGAACGTGCTGGCCTTCTCCCGCGAGTACGACCTGCTGCCGGTCACCAACTCCGCCTCTCAGGTGATGACCACGGCCGACCAGGACACCGACCTCAAGCCGTTCCTCCAGGAGCTGCCCCAGTCCGAGTTGTACCCGGTCGGCAAGACCTCCTGGGCCACGGTCAGCGCGGCCGTCAAGGAGGGCATAGGCAAGGCGGTCGCTCCCGGCGCCCGCCCGTCGACGGTCCTGGGCCGGCTGGAGTCGACGGCGGTGAAGGAGGACCGGTGACGGGAGGCGGTCGGCAACAGCCGGTGACTTCGGGGAGGCCCGCGTTGTCAGTGGCGAGGCCTACCGTTGAGGTCATGGAGCACGAGCAACTGGGGGAGCGTGAGCGGGCCGTCCTCGCCCTGGAGCGCCGGGGGTTCACCGGCCCCGGCGCCAAGGAGCGGGCGATACGGGAGGAGCTGGGCCTGGCCCCGGTCCGCTACTACCAGCTGCTCAACGCCCTCCTGGACGACGAACGGGCCCTCGCCCACGACCCGGTCACGGTGAACAGACTGAGACGGATCAGGGACCGACGCCGGTCGGACCGCTGAACGGACGCGGGGCTCACCTGGACAGGGCGCGGGATCTGCCCGGAGTGGGTGCCGGGCCCTGCCGGGACTGGGCGCGGCACCTGCGGGGAGTGGGTGCTGAACCTGGCGAGACAGGGTGCGAAGCCCGCCGAGATGGGGTGTGGAATCCGGCCGGAGTGGGCGCCGGGCCCTGCCGGGACTGGGCGCGGGATCTGCCCGGAGTGGGTGCTGAACCTGCCGGGACACGGCGCGAAGCCAGCCGAGACAGGGTGCGGAATCCGGCCGGAGTGGGCGCCGGGCCCCGCCAGGACAAGGCGCGGCTCCTGCCGGGACAAGGCACGGTGCCCCGCCGGGACAGGGCGCGGTGCTCGGCCGCGCGCTCCCCTGAGCCATGGGTGCGTCCGGCCCCGCCCGGTTAGGGTCACCGTATGGGCATCCCTGCGGACACGGACTCGACGCACTCCATGGAACCCCTGCCGACCCCGGCCACGCAGGCCGGTCGTCACGGGCTCGCCGCGATCCTGCGGCGGCCGGCCGGGACGGTCGTCGGCCTCGACTTCGACGGCACCCTCGCCCCGATCGTGCCGGACCCCGAACAGGCCCGCGCCCACCCCGACGCGCCGGCCGCGCTGGCCGCGCTCGCGCCGAAGGTCGCCTCCGTCGCCGTGATCACCGGCCGCCCGGCCGGCGTCGCGGTCCGGCACGGCGGCTTCGCGGGCGTGCCGGGACTCGAGCACCTGGTCGTCCTCGGCCACTACGGCGCCGAGCGCTGGGACGCGGCCACCGGCGAGGTCACCGCGCCCGCCGCGCACCCCGGCGTGGCCGCCGTCCGCGCCGAACTGCCCGGGTTCCTCGACCGCATCGGCGCCTGGCAGGGCACCTGGATCGAGGAGAAGGGCCGCGCGGTCGCCGTCCACACCCGCCGCGCCGCCGACCCCCAGGCCGCCTTCGAGGCCCTCCGCGAACCCCTCACCGACCTCGCCACCCGCCACGGCCTGGTCGTCGAACCGGGCCGCCTGGTCCTGGAGTTGCGCCCCCCGGGCATGGACAAGGGCGTCGCCCTCCTCGACCACGTCCGCCGACTCTCCGCCGAGGCCGTCCTCTTCGCCGGCGACGACCTCGGCGACCTCCCCGCCTTCGCGGCCGTCGACAAACTCCGCTCCGACGGCGTCCCCGGCCTCCTGGTGTGCAGCGGCAGCGACGAGGTGACGGAACTGCGGGAGCGCGCGGACCTGGTGGTGGACGGCCCCGAGGGGGTCGTACGACTGCTGCGGGCGCTGGCGGCTCAGCTCGCCTGATCCCGCAGCGCCTCCAACTGCTCCAGGAACCACTGCGCCGGCGGCAACGCCGTCGCCGCCGCGGCCAGCCTCTTCGTCCGTTCCGCGCGCTCCTCCACCGGCATCGACAACGCCTCGTGCAGCGCTCGCGCCGTCCCGATCACGTCGTACGGGTTCACCACGATCGCGTCCTTGCCCAGCTCCTGGAACGCCCCCGCCTCCCGGGACAGCACCAGCGCGCACCCCTCGTCCGAGACGACGGGCACCTCCTTGGCGACGAGGTTCATGCCGTCCCGGATCGGGTTGACGAGGGCCACGTCGGCGAGCCGGTACGCGGCCAGGGAGCGGGCGAAGTCGTCCTTCACATGGAGGACGACCGGGGTCCAACCGGGCTTCCCGTAAAGGGAGTTGATCTCGTCCGCGACCCGCTGCACCTCGGCGGTGTAGTCCCGGTACACGGCGAGGTCCTGCCGCGAGGGGTAGGCGAAGGCCACGTGCACGACCCGCTCGCGCCACTCGGGGCGGTCGTCGAGCAGCTGCCGGTACGCCAGCAGCCCGCGCACGATGTTCTTCGACAGCTCGGTCCGGTCCACGCGGACGATCGTCCTGCGCCCCGCGCCGATCTCCTCGCGCAGGGCCGCCATCCGCTCCTCGACGTCCGCCTCGTGCGAGCGGGCGTGCAGGAACTCGGCGTCCGCACCGAGGCCGTGGACACCGATCAGCGTCCGGCGGGTGATCCGCTCCTGGTGGGTGGTCCCGTCCTGCTGAAGGTGCTCGATGGCCCTCGGCGCGCCCGACGGCCACGTGGAGAGCCAGCGGTCGGTGTCGACCGCGCCCGCGCAGTTCTGGAACGCCGTCGCCCAGCGCCAGGTCAGGAATCCCACCCGGTCCGCCCCGAGCATGCCCTCCATCAGCCGCGCCTGGATGTCGTCGGGCAGCATCTGGAAGTAGTCCACCGGCGCCCACGGCGTGTGCGAGAAGTGCCCGATCCGCAGGTCGGGGCGGAGTTCGCGGAGCATTCCCGGCACCAGACACAGGTGGTAGTCCTGCACCAGCACCGCCGCACCCTCGGCCGCCTCCTGGGCCAGCGCCTCGGCGAAGGCGCGGTTGTACGTCTCGTACGACGCCCACTGGCGCCGGAACTCCGCGTCGAAGACCGGCTCCAGCGGCGTCTGGTACAGCATGTGGTGCACGAACCACAGCACCGAGTTGGCGATGCCGTTGTACGCGTCCGCGTGCACGTCGGCCGGGATGTCCAGCATCCGCACGCCGTCCTCGCCGACCCCGCGCCGCACGGCCTCGCGGTCGCCGTCGGACAGCGCCGAGCACACCCACAGCGCGCCCGCGTCCGGCCCGATCGCCGACAGCCCGGAGACCAGCCCGCCGCCACCGCGCCGGGCGGCCAGCGAGCCGTCGTCCCGGACGTCGTAGGAGACCGGGCCGCGGTTGGACGCGACCAATACCTGGGCAGCGCCCTGCGTGGAAGCCGTGGAAGCCATACGCCACAACCTAGCCCGGCCGGGAAACGCTCAAACGTGTGAGCGCACCCGCGAGCAGGCCGTATACGGCGGGTGACCTGCTGTCGTCAGGCGACTCCCGCTGTCCTCGGGCGACCCCGCCGACGTCAGGCGACCTTCCGCTGCGCGTACTCCGCGATCTCCACCATCGGCGGCCGCTCCTCCGTGTCCACGGAGTAGGTGCGCGGCTCGAAACCGTCCGCGCCCCGCTCGAACTGGGTCAGCGAGGGGCGGATCAGGTGCCCGCGGGCCAGCCGGAGCTGCGCGGTGCGGTAGATCGCGGCGGACATCCGGCCCAGCGCCTGCCCGTCCTGGTGCCGGTGCTTGCGCACCCCGACGTCCACCTGGGCGAGCGCGTCCAGGCCCACCAGATGCA
The DNA here is from genome assembly GCF_044750545.1 of Streptomyces sp. NPDC088794. Lineage (NCBI taxonomy): Bacteria > Bacillati > Actinomycetota > Actinomycetes > Kitasatosporales > Streptomycetaceae > Streptomyces > Streptomyces sp. NPDC088794. Next base: position 162,757 of record NZ_JBIVKB010000004.1, read on the forward strand.
GGGCGTCGACCAGCATGCCCAGCTCGACGCCGTACCCGACCGGGAACGGCAGCTGTTCCAGCAGACTGCGGCGGGCCGCGTACTCGCCGCCCAGCGGCTGCACGAAGCCGGCCAGCTGCGGCCAGTGCATGTTCAGCAGCGGGCGGGCCATGAGTTCGGTGACGCGTCCGCCCTGGCCCGCGGCACCGCCGAGCGGGCGGTCGTACATCGCCTTGACGAGGTCGACGCCGGGGTCGGTGAGCAGCGGGCCGACGATGCCGGAGACGAAGTCCGAGGAGAACTCCTTCAGGTCGGCGTCGATGAAACAGACGATGTCCCCGGTGGTGACCAGGAGCGAGCGCCACAGCACCTCGCCCTTGCCGGGCACGGGCGGGATGTGCGGCAGGATGTCGTCGCGGTGGACGACCCGCGCGCCGGCCGCCGCGGCGACCTCGGACGTGCGGTCGGTGGATCCCGAGTCGACGACGACGATCTCGTCGACGAGCGGGACCTGCTGCATGAGGTCGTGACGGATGACGGCGACGATGTCGCCGACGGTCTCCTCCTCGTTGAGCGCGGGCAGCACGACACTGACCGACTGGCCCGTGCGGTGCTTCGCGGCCAGAATCTTGTGGAGCGGGCGATCGGTCACGGACCAGGAGCGGGTGCTCAGCCAACGCTCGACTTCGTTCAGCACAGTGCGCGGCTCCTCTGCGATCTCTCGGCGAGTGGATCTTGTGTGATCCATCTCGCGGTTCGGACGGCTAGCTCAACTGTCCTGGCCTTCGGTTACAGTCTTGAACAACGCTGATGACCATCGCATGTCGAGGGTCGGAGGCGCCCACAACCGCTCATACAACTGCATACCGCTCATCCAGAGGGGCAGAGGGATACGGCCCGATGAAGCCCCGGCAACCCTCCAGCCGGTCTCGTAGATCAATGTTGATCATTACGCGAGGCTCCCGGCTAGGGAAGGTGCCAAATCCGTCTCGTGGCGAGATGCGTCGCGAGGAAGATGAGGAGAAAGGGCCTCGCCTCCATGGCTGTGCAGACTGTTGCAAGCACCACCGACTCCACCGTAGACCTCGGCCCGGCCGCGGCGCTTTCGTGCCGCGAGTGTGGCCACCGGGTACCGCTCGGACCGGTCTTCGCGTGCGAGGAGTGTTTCGGCCCGCTCGAGATCGCGTACGACTTCTCGGCCTACGAAACCGAGGAGCTCCGCAAGCGGATCGAAGCGGGTCCCGCGAACATCTGGCGTTACGCGCCGCTGCTGCCGGTCCCCGCGGACGTGGCGACCAAGCCGAACATCAACCCCGGCTGGACCAAGCTCGTCCAGGCCGACAACCTCGCGCGCGAGTTGGGTGTCGACGCCGGCAAGCTCTTCGTGAAGGACGACTCCGGCAACCCGACGCACTCCTTCAAGGACCGGGTCGTCGCCCAGGCCATCGAGGCCGCGCGCGCGTTCAACTTCACCACCCTCTCCTGCTCCTCCACCGGCAACCTCGCGGGCGCGGTCGGCGCCGCCGCCGCGCGCGCCGGTTTCCGCTCGTGCGTGTTCATCCCGCACGACCTGGAGCAGGGCAAGGTCGTCATGGCCGCGATCTACGGCGGCGAGCTCGTCGGTATCGAGGGCAACTACGACGACGTGAACCGTTTCTGCTCCGAGCTGATCGGCGACCCGGCCGGCGAGGGCTGGGGCTTCGTCAACGTCAACCTGCGGCCGTACTACGCGGAGGGCTCCAAGACCCTGGCGTACGAGATCTGCGAGCAGCTCGGCTGGCAGCTGCCCGATCAGCTGGTCGTGCCGATCGCCTCCGGCTCGCAGCTCACGAAGATCGACAAGGGGCTCCAGGAGCTGATCAAGCTCGGGCTCGTCGAGGACAAGCCGTACAAGATCTTCGGCGCCCAGGCCGAGGGGTGCTCGCCGGTGTCCGTCGCCTACAAGGCCGGTCACGACGTGGTCCGCCCCCAGAAGCCGAACACCATCGCCAAGTCGCTGGCCATCGGCAACCCGGCGGACGGTCCGTACGTGCTCGACATCGCGCGCCGGACGGGCGGTGCGGTGGAGGACGTGAACGACGAGCAGGTGGTCGACGCGATCAAGTTGTTGGCGCGGACCGAGGGCATCTTCGCGGAGACCGCCGGTGGCGTGACCGTCGGCGTCGCGAAGAAGCTGATCGAGAACGGTCTCCTGGACCCGACGAAGACCACGGTGGTCTTGAACACCGGTGATGGTCTGAAGACGTTGGACGCGGTGGCCGGTACGGGCTTGACCGCGACGATTCGGCCCAGCCTCGATTCGTTCCGTGAGGCAGGGCTGGCGTAAGTAGGTAGTTGTTCGTCTGCGGACCGCGGGGGCTGGTCGCGCAGTTCCCCGCGCCCCTTACGGGGCGCTGTCCCTGACCGGAGGTCATCAGCATGAGCGTTTCCGTCCGTATCCCGACCATCCTGCGGCCCTACACCGGCGGCGCGGCCGAGGTCGCGGCCGAAGGGGCCACCCTCGGCGAGGTCATCGCCGATCTGGAGAAGAACCACGCCGGTATCGCCGCGCGCGTGCTGGACGACCAGGGCAAGCTGCGGCGGTTCGTCAATGTGTACGTGAACGACGACGACGTGCGGTTCGAGCAGGGGCTCGAGACGGTCACCCCGGACGGGGCCGGTGTCTCGATCATCCCCGCCGTCGCCGGTGGCTGAACGTGGTTGATCGCGGCCGATAATTACCTTCGGTAACAGCGATTACGAAGAGTTCATCCGATTGCCCCCTCCGTGAGAGAAGCGGAGGGGGCAATTCAGTGGGGTTGAGCGAGGTACAGTTGGGGAACGCGCCGCCGATCCACGGGTCGGCCTCCCCGGAAACCTGCTGCACGGGCGACAAGAAGTAGCCAAAGTAAGCAGGTTTTTTGTGTGTTTTGCGCCTTTTATGGGGCCCGACTTGCCCTGAATTCTAATGAATTCTCGCCAGATTCCCGACCGGTCGTGCCCGGAATTCTCGTCGGATTGACCTGTTGCAGACGGCAGTTGGACGGATACATTCGGCCGCGGTCGACGCGTTCCGGCGCACGCCCCCAATCCGTGGGGGGTGAGGTCTGACCCGGATCCGCGAAGTGTGGATCTGTGCAAGGGCCAGTAATAGGGGAGTTAGGCATGGCTCAGGGCACCGTCAAGTGGTTCAACGCGGAGAAGGGGTACGGCTTCATCGCGGTCGACGGTGGTGCGGACGTCTTCGTCCATTACAGCGCCATTCAGATGGACGGCTACCGCACCCTGGAAGAGGGCCAGCGGGTCGAGTTCGAGATCTCGCAGGGTCAGAAGGGCCCGCAGGCCGACATGGTTCGCGTCACCGCCTGAACATTTCACATGGCGAGGGGTCCGCATCCGGCAGGGTGCGGGCCCCTCGCCGTGTCTGCGCGTGCCCTCGACGGTGCCCCGGCCGCCTGCCCGATCCCGAGAGCCGCTTGCGCCCGCCCGGCGCCCGACCACCACCCCTCAACGAGCCCGCTTCGCGGGCGCACCTTGCACTCTACGGGGGCGAGTGCTAATCATTGGCGTTAGCACTCTGAAGGTGAGAGTGACAAGAAGGACCGGGTCGGTGAGGCCCGCAGGCCAGGTGGGGCAAGGAACCACGGGGCATGCGAGCCGTCCGTCGCGGGCGCGGGCGCGGTCCGAAGGAATCACCCCCAGTCCTGGAGGGACCACTTCACATGGCCAAGATCATCGCGTTCGACGAGGAGGCGCGGCGCGGCCTCGAGCGCGGCATGAACCAGCTCGCGGACGCCGTGAAGGTGACGCTCGGCCCCAAGGGCCGCAACGTCGTCCTCGAGAAGAAGTGGGGCGCCCCCACGATCACCAACGATGGTGTCTCCATCGCCAAGGAGATCGAGCTCGAGGACCCGTACGAGAAGATCGGCGCCGAGCTGGTCAAGGAAGTCGCCAAGAAGACGGACGACGTCGCCGGTGACGGTACGACCACCGCGACCGTGCTCGCCCAGGCCCTCGTCAAGGAGGGTCTGCGCAACGTAGCCGCCGGCGCCAACCCGATGGCCCTCAAGCGCGGTATCGAGAAGGCCGTCGAGGCCGTCTCCGGTGCCCTGCTCGAGCAGGCCAAGGATGTCGAGACCAAGGAGCAGATCGCCTCCACGGCCTCCATCTCCGCCGCCGACACCCAGATCGGCGAGCTCATCGCCGAGGCGATGGACAAGGTCGGCAAGGAAGGCGTCATCACCGTCGAGGAGTCCCAGACCTTCGGTCTGGAGCTGGAGCTCACCGAGGGTATGCGCTTCGACAAGGGCTACATCTCGGCGTACTTCGCCACCGACATGGAGCGGATGGAGGCGTCGCTCGACGACCCCTACATCCTGATCGCCAACTCCAAGATCGGCTCCGTCAAGGACCTGCTCCCGCTCCTGGAGAAGGTCATGCAGTCGGGCAAGCCGCTGCTGATCATCGCCGAGGACGTCGAGGGCGAGGCCCTGTCGACCCTGGTCGTCAACAAGATCCGTGGCACCTTCAAGTCCGTCGCCGTCAAGGCCCCGGGCTTCGGTGACCGTCGCAAGGCCATGCTCGGCGACATCGCCATCCTCACGGGCGGCGAGGTCATCTCCGAGGAGGTCGGCCTCAAGCTGGAGAACGCGTCCCTGGACCTCCTGGGCCGCGCCCGCAAGGTCGTCATCACCAAGGACGAGACCACCATCGTCGACGGCGCCGGGTCCTCGGACCAGGTCGGCGGCCGGGTCAACCAGATCCGCGCCGAGATCGAGAACAGCGACTCGGACTACGACCGCGAGAAGCTCCAGGAGCGCCTGGCGAAGCTCGCCGGTGGCGTCGCCGTCATCAAGGCCGGTGCCGCGACCGAGGTGGAGCTCAAGGAGCGCAAGCACCGCATCGAGGACGCCGTGCGCAACGCCAAGGCGGCCGTCGAGGAGGGCATCGTCGCCGGTGGTGGCGTGGCCCTGCTGCAGGCCTCCGCGGTGTTCGAGAAGCTGGAGCTGACGGGTGACGAGGCGACCGGCGCCAACGCCGTGAAGCTCGCCCTGGAGGCCCCGCTCAAGCAGATCGCCGTCAACGGTGGTCTCGAGGGCGGCGTCGTGGTCGAGAAGGTCCGCAACCTGACCGTGGGTTGGGGTCTGAACGCGGCCACCGGCGAGTACGTCGACATGATCGCCGAGGGCATCATCGACCCGGCGAAGGTCACGCGTTCCGCTCTGCAGAACGCCGCGTCCATCGCCGCGCTGTTCCTCACCACCGAGGCCGTCATCGCCGACAAGCCGGAGAAGGCCGCCGCGCCGGCCGGCGGCGGCATGCCGGGCGGTGACATGGACTTCTGATCGACCGGTTCCGGTTGATCAACGTCCTTACGGAGGGCGGCACTTCCTGTTCCGACAGGGGGTGCCGCCCTTCGGCGTGTCCGGGATCACAGGGCGAGGTGTCGGTGGGGCGGAATGAGATCGCCGGCGCGGGTGTTGAACATTGACCGACGTTCAATGCGCGCGCACATACCATCCGGTACCTCAAGGAGTTCCCCCACGTGACCGCCACCGCCTTTCCCGCCGGCTCCCCCTCCCGCGCAGCCGAGATCCTCTCCCGCCCGATCACCCTGGGCGGCCTGACGGTCCCCAACCGCATCGTGATGGCCCCGATGACCCGCCAGTTCTCCCCGGGCGGCATCCCCGGCGAGAACGTGGCCTCGTACTACGCGCGCCGCGCCGGAGCGGGCGTCGGTCTCGTCGTCACCGAGGGCACGTACGTCGGACACGAGTCGGCCGGGCAGAGCGACCGCATCCCGCGGTTCCACGGCGAGGAGCAGCTGGCGGGCTGGGCGAAGGTCGCCGACGCGGTGCACGCGGCGGGCGGGCGGATCGTGCCGCAGCTGTGGCACATCGGCATGGTGCGCGAGCAGGGCCAGCCGCCGTACGCCGACGCCCCCGCGGTCGGCCCCTCCGGGCTGCGGATCGGCGCCACCGAGCCCACCGGCAGGGCGATGACCCAGGACGACCTGGACGACGTCATCGACGCCTTCGTCGAGGCCGCGGTCGCCGCCGAGCGGATCGGCTTCGACGGGGTCGAACTGCACGGCGCCCACGGCTACCTGCTCGACCAGTTCCTGTGGGCGGGCACCAACCGCCGCAGCGACTCCTACGGCGGTGACCCGGTCGCCCGTACCAAGTTCGCGGCGGAGATCGTGGGGTCGGTCCGGGAGGCCGTGTCCCCCGACTTCCCGATCATCTTCCGCTACTCGCAGTGGAAGCAGGACGTCTACAAGGCCCGCCTGGCCGAGACCCCCGAGGAGCTGGAGTCGATCCTGGCGCCCCTCGCGGCGGCCGGCGTCGACGCCTTCCACGCCTCCACCCGCCGCTACTGGCTCCCCGAGTTCGACGGCTCCGACCTCAACCTGGCCGGGTGGACCAAGAAGCTCACCGGCAAGCCCGTCATCACCGTCGGCTCGGTCGGCCTCGACGGCGACTTCCTCAAGGGCTTCCGCGGCGAGGGCGCCCCGCTCAAGGGCATCGACGACCTGCTGGACGCCCTGGAGCGAGAGGAGTACGACATGGTCGCCGTCGGCCGCGCCCTGCTCCAGGACCCGGAGTGGGCCTCGAAGGTCCTGGCGGGCCGCTTCGACGAACTGAAGCCGTACGACGCGGCGGCGCTGAAGACCCTGAGCTGAGAGACCGAAGGCCGGATCCGGGGCGGTGACCGCGGGAGGGTGCTCGGCTAGCGTTCCGTCGTATGCGGATCATCCATCTGTCCGACACGCATCTGGACCGCACCGACGCCCCCAACCGGCACGGTGTCAACGCGACCGAATCCCTCCGTCTCATGCTCGGCGAACTGCGTCACCAGCGGGCCGTCGACGCGGTCTTCGTCACCGGTGACATCGCCGATGACGGAGCCGTGGAGGCGTACACGACCGCCCGTGAGCTGATCACGGAGTTCGCGCGGCGGTGGGCCGCGCCGGTGTTCTTCACGACCGGGAACCACGACGAGCGCGAGGCGTTCGGCAAGGTGCTGGGGAGCGGGCATCTGGCGGCGGACGGCACCGAGCGGGCCGAGGCGGTCATCGGGTCGGCGCGGGGCGAGCGGGCCGCGGTGAGCACGGTGGCCGGCTGGCGGGTCGTGACCTTGGACTCGTTGGTGCCGGGCAAGGTGCACGGATGCCTGGGGGACGAGCAACTCGCCTGGCTGCGGTTGGTGTTGGCCACTCCGGCCGATGCTGCCCACGGCACGATCCTCGCCTTCCACCACCCGCCCCTCGCCCTCGACGTCGAGACGCAGCGCGTCTTCGGACTGCGCGACCCGGACGCCCTCGCGGACGTCGTCCGGGGCAGTGACGTCCGGGTCGTCCTCACCGGACACTTCCATCTCCAGCTCTTCGGGATGCTGGCGGGGGTCCCGGTCTGGGTGACCCCCGGCGTGGTCAACCGCATCGACCTGACGACACCGCCCGGCACGGAACGCGCGGTGCGCGGCGCGTCCGCCTCGCTGGTGGAGCTGGGCGGCGCGACGGGACCGATGTTCCACACCCTCCACGCCCGCGACCCGCGTGCCCACGAGACGGTGTACGAGCTCGACGCGGCGCGGACGCGGGAGCTGATCGAGCGGTACGTCGGGGCCGACGAGTCCCGCAACCCATGAGTGAGGAGCAGTCGATGACGACCAGCGAGCCCGCGGGGACCGTCGTGCGGACCGCCGCCGGGGCGGTGCGCGGCCGGCGGGAGGACGGGTTGGCCGTCTTTCGCGGCATCCCGTTCGCCGAACCCTCGGTGGGGGAGGCCCGGTTCGGGGCGCCGCGGCCCGTCCGGAGCTGGGACGGCACCCGGGAGGCGTACGCCTTCGGGCCGCCGCCCCCGCAGGAGTCGGGGATCCAGGGCTTCAAGGGCCCGGCGACCGAGCCCACGGGCGACGACTGGCTGACGGTCAACGTCTGGACCCCGGACCCGGATCCGGCCGCCCGCCGCCCGGTCATGGTCTGGATCTACGGCGGCGCCTACAAGCTGGGCCACGCCGGCAGCCCCGGCTACGACGCCCAGCACATCGCGCGCGAGGGCGACCTGGTCGTCGTCACCTTCAACTACCGGGTGGGCATGGAGGGTTTCGCGCGCGTCGACGGAGCGCCCGCCAACCGCGGTCTGCTCGACCAGGTGGCGGCCCTGGAGTGGGTACGGGAGAACATCACGGCGTTCGGCGGCGACCCTGAACAGGTCACCGTCTTCGGGGAGTCGGCCGGGGCCGGGTCGGTGGCCTCGCTGCTGGCGATGCCGAGCGCGCGGGGCCTGTTCACGCGGGCGATCGCGCAGAGCGTGCCCGGCACGTTCTTCTCCGACGACCTGGCCCGGGACATCGCCGCGGCCATCGCCGAGGAGGCGGGCCTGCGCCCGACGGCAGCCGATCTCGCCACCCTCGCCCCGCACCGACTCACCACGGTCGGCGAGGCGTTGGGCCAGAAGATGCGGGCGTACGGGGACCGTTGGGGCCAGGTGGCCGCGACGGCGACCCCCTTCTCGCCGGTCGTCGACGGCGAGGTCCTCCCCGTCACCCCCTGGGAGGCGCTGGCGGCGGGCGCGGCCCGGGACGTGGACCTCCTCACCGGCCACAACCGCGACGAGTACCGCCTGTTCGCGGTCCTGGCCCAACTGTCCGGAACCGCGGCCGAGGTCGGCGACGAGCAGGCGGCCTGGGCCCTGCGGACCTACGCGCCCGAGCCGGACGGCGAGCGCTCCTACCGCGCCGCCTTCCCGGACGCCACGCCGGGCGAGCTCTTCGAACAGGTCTGGACGGACTGGCTGTTCGCCATGCCGACCCTGCACCTGGCCGAGGCGCAGCTCAGGGGCGGCGGCCGGGCGCACGTCTACGAACTGACCTGGCCGGCCCCCGGCGCCGACGGCATCTTCGGCGCCTGCCACGGCCTGGACATCCCGCTCCTCTTCGGCACGTACACGGCGGACCTCGGCATCCTGCTGTTCGGAGGCGCGGAGGTGCCGGCCGAGGCACGGGCCCTGTCCACCCGGTTCCGCTCCTCGTGGACGGCGTTCGCGCGCGGCGGCGACCCGGGCTGGCCGGCGTACGACGGGGAACGGCGTCTGGTCCAGGTCCTGGACGTGGACCCGCGGGTCGTGCCGTACCCGGGGGAGAGCTCGCGGCGCCTGTGGGAGGGGTACGAGTTCCGATCGCTGGCGCTGCCCAAGTAGCGGCCGGCGCCTACAAGTTGCCGAGGGGCTCGATGTCGACCTTCACCGGCGTGCCCCACACCCGCAGCACCTCGTAGTCGGTGAACTCGTGCACGAGCCGGTACGCCATGGCGGCCCGGGGCGCGCGACGCTGGGCGGTGAGGTACAGCTCCGCCTCGTGCCGGTCCCGCCGTGGTGTGCCGCACAGCTGCCACTCCTGCCCGTTCCACAGCTCCGGCAGCCAGCGCTCCTGGGGCTGCGGGCGGTCGGCGCGGACGCCGTAGCGGGACGAGGCCGCGGTGTCGGCGCTCCTGGCCGGCATGGCGGGTCCGTTGAACTCGGCGCGGCGGGCGGAGCGGCGGCGGGTCTCGCAGAGCAGGCACAGGTCGTGGGCGTTCTCGTCGACCGGGCCGTTCGGGTGCTCGGGGCAGCGGGTGGCGGGCGCGGCGCCGGTGACGCTCTCGTCCAGCAGGTCCAGGGCGCGGCGCAGATCGGCCCTGGCCTCGTGCAGCTTGGCGTCCGGGGTGTCGGTGGAGAGCGTCTCGCCGTGCTCACCGAGGAGCCGGAGGGCGCGACCGAGGGCGGTGAGCTGGGCGTGGTTCACGGTGTGAGCCTTTCAAATGCGCACGGTTCAGGCCAACCTGCGGCCCCGGAGCGGCGATTGTTGACGATTCTGGCGCCAATTCATCGGATTCACAGGAGGTCTTAAGCAACCACTGTTGCACTCGTGCCGCCCGAGCCGCTCAGAGAAGAGACGGAAGTGAAGCGAGTGAAGCGCAGAACTGTGGTCATGGGGCTCACCGCGGCCGCCGCGGCACCGTCCGTGGGGTTCGCGACCGGCGCCGGCGCGTCCACCAGGTCGAGCGCGTCCGGCGAGTCGAGCGTGTCCGGGACGGACGCCTCGCTGGTCTTCGACCCGAGTGCCTACACCGAGCTCACCACCGGCATCACCGACACCGAAGGCACCGCGCACTCGGTGACGTACCACTTCTACAAGGTCGCCAGTTACGTGGCGAACCCGGTCGACGTCACCTACCAGGGCCTCAACGTCAGCGTCCCGGTGTCGGTGGACGGGACGGCCGTCGACGCGACCGGCGCACCGATCCTGTTCGCCAACTCCGTCGGCGGCTACATGCCGTCCTCGGTGGCGAACGCGACCGGCATCGGCGGCGGAGGCGGCGCGGGCGGCCCCGGCGGACCGGGCGGTCCCGGTGGCCCCGGCGGTGACAGCGGCCCGAACCGCACCCAGCTCTCGCTCCTCGCCGGGTACGTCGTCGTCGAGCCGGGCGCCCGCGGCCGTACGCTCGTCGACTCCTCCGGTGTGTACTACGGCGTCGCGCCCGCCGCGATCGTCGACCTCAAGGCGGCCGTGCGCTACCTGCGCCTCAACCGGGGCCTGATTCCCGGGAACGTCGAGCGGATCGTGTCGTCCGGTACGAGCGCGGGCGGCGCGCTGTCGGCGCTGCTGGGCGCGTCGGGCGACAGCCCGCTCTACGAGCCGTACCTGCGTGAACTGGGCGCGGCGGACACGAGCGACGCGATCTTCGCGAGCGGCGACTGGTGCCCGATCACCGATCTCGAACACTCCGACATGTCCTACGAGTGGTGCTGGGGCGACAACCCGCTCGCGGACGGCACATCGGTCGACCCGACGATCTCCGCGGACCTGAAAGCCGAGTTCACAGGCTACTTGGCGGCCCTCCACCTCACGGCCCCCGGCTTCGGCCGCCTGACCGCCCGCAACCTCGACGACTACCTGGTCAGGACCCACCTGGAGCCCTCGGCCGGCCGCTACCTCGCCGCCCTCCCGGACGCGGACCGCACGACGTACCTGACGGCCAACCCCTTCATCACCTGGGACGGCTCGAAAGCCACTTTCACCTGGGCGGACTTCCTCACGCACGTCGGCGCCCGCAAGAAGAGCGCGCCGTCCTTCGACGCGTTCGACCTGTCGACGCCGGAGTGCAACGAGTTCGGCGACGGCACCACGATCGCCCGTCACTTCACGCGCTACGGCCAGGAGCACGACACCTCCGGCTCCATCGACACCCGCCTCGACGCCCACATCCCCGAGAAGCTGCACGCGATGAACCCGATGTACCACCTGGTCGACAAGGTCAACCCGCACCGCTCCCGGCACTGGTGGATCCGCCTCGGCACCAAGGACAGCGACACCTCCCTCACCGTCGCGTCCAACCTCGCCGCCCGCCTGGGCGAGCTGGGCGACGACGTCGACCTGAAGTACTACTGGGACGCGGGCCACGGCGCCGACAACGACCCCGGTGACTTCGTCACGTGGATCGCGCGGGTGTCGGGGCACCGGCCGTCGGGACGCCGGTCGTTGTGACCGCCGGCCTGAACAGCGCGTACGTGGCGAGAAAGCCGACCAGGTAGCCGGTCAGCAGCCCGCCGCCGTAGACGGCCACCGTCAGGGCCGGGCTCCCGTTCCCCGCCAGCAGCGGGAACAGGGCCCAGCCCGACGGTCCGATCGCCGTCGCCCCCACCCGGTCGCCGAGCAGCGCGAAGAACCCGACGAAGGCACCCCCGGCCGCGCCGCCCGCGCAGGCGGTGAGGAAGGGCCGTCCGAGGGGCAGCGAGACGCCGTAGACGAGCGGCTCCCCGATCCCCAACAGCCCCGCCGGGAGCGCGGACTTGATGGTCGTACGAAGTGAGCCGTCGTGCCGCATCCGGACGTACACGGCGACCGCCGCACCCACCTGTCCCGCACCCGCCATCGCCAGCAACGGCAGCAGCACGGTGTAGCCCTGCTGCTCGATGAGTGTGGTGTGGATGGGGATCAGCGCCTGGTGCAGCCCCAGCATGACCAGCGGCAGGAACAGCCCGCCGAGGACCAGCCCCGCGAACGGTCCCGCCGTCTCCAGCAGCCAGTTCGCGCCCGTACCGATGGCGGACGAGACCGCGCCGGCCGCGTACATCAGCCCGTAGAGCGTGGCGAGCCCGGCGAGCAGGACGGTGAGGGTAGGGGTGACCAGCACGTCCAGGGTGGCCGGCACCCAGGTACGGCACCACTTCTCGATGTACGTGGCGAGGAGCGCGGCGGCGAGCGCGCCGAGGACACCGCCCTGCCCGGGGGAGAGGGCGACCCCGAAGGCGGTCACCTTGGCCACGCCCGGATAGACGACGATCGCGGCGACGGCCCCGCCGAGCACGGGCGTACCGCCGAATTCCTTGGCGGTGTTGTAGCCGACGAACACGGCGATCAGCGCCATGAAGGCGGAGGCGACGGAGGTCAGGGCGGGGGTCAGGCCGGGCAGCCAACTCAGGTTGAGGAGAAGGCCATTGAGACCGGCCAGCACTCCGCAGCCGATGAGGGCGGGGATGAGGGGGACGAAGATGTTCGCGACGCGGCGCAGCAGGAGTTTGCCGGGGGTCGCGTTGCGTCTGCGCCGCTCCTCCTTCAACTCCACGCCCCGTGCTGCCAGTTCACCGGCGCTGCCCACCAACTTCTCGAACTCGGGCGTCACTCGGGCCACCACTCCGGGCCCCAGCACGATCTGATACGTGTCGTCGTCCACGACGCCGAGCACCCCCGGCGCCCCCCGCACCGCCTCCTCGTCCACGAGCGACCGGTCGTCCAGCCCCAGCCGCAGCCGGGTCATGCAGTGGGCGACGGAGGTGACGTTGGCCGCTCCTCCGACGAGGGGGAGGAGCGCGGCGGCGAGATCCCGGGGGGTAGACATCCCCCGAGAGTGCTGGTCAGCGGGGTGCCGCCGCCAGCGCGGCACGCAGATGTCCGCCGGACTCCTCCAGAAGGCGGGCGGCCGTGGGCCCGTCGACGCCGGCGAGGAGCGTCAGGATCGCGTTCTTCACCTCACCGTCGGTCGCCGCGAGCGCCCGCTCGATCTCCTCGTCCCCGGCACCGGTGGCGAGCGCGACGATCCGCCGGGAACGGGCCCGCAGCTTCTCGTTCGAGGCGCGTACGTCGACCATCAGGTTCCCGTACGTCTTCCCCAGCCGGATCATCGTGATCGTGGAGAGCATGTTGAGCACGAGCTTCTGCGCGGTGCCGGCCTTGAGCCGGGTCGAGCCGGTGACCAGCTCCGGCCCCACGACCACCTCGATCCCGTGCTCGGCGGCGGCACCGAGCGCGCTGCGCGCGTTGCAGGACAGTCCGACGGTCAACGCGCCGAGCCCACGGGCGTGTTCGACGGCGGCGATGGCGTACGGGGTCCGTCCGGAGGCGGAGATCCCGACGACGGTGTCGGCGGGGGTGAGGGAGAGGGCGTCCAGATCGGCGCGGGCGAACTCGGCGGAGTCCTCGGCCCCTTCCACCGACGTCACCATGGCCTCCGGCCCACCGGCGATGAGCCCGACGACCTCGTCCGGGTCGGTGTTGAAGGTGGGCGGACACTCGGAGGCGTCCAGCACGCCGAGCCGTCCGGCGGTACCGGCACCGGCGTAGATGAGCCGCCCGCCGCGGGCCATGCGTTCGGCGATGGCGTCGATGGCGGCGGCGATCTCGGGAAGCCGCCGCGCGACGGCGGTGGGAACGGTCGTGTCCTCACCGTTCATGAGCCGGGCGATGTCGAGGGTGGGGAGCTGATCGATCTCGGCGAGCTCAGGCCGAAAGGCCTCGGTGGTCAGGGACTCCAACTGGGCTTGCAGATCACGGTGGTTGGAGGTGGAGGTCATGAGGAGCGGCTCTTTCAATCGTGCGGTGACGGAGAAGGTGCGGTCTAACGACGGTGCCGATGAGCCAGCGCTTCGTACGACGCGGCCAACGCCGGTGCCGCCGCCTCGTAGGTCCGCTGTGCCACCCCCACGAACAGACAGTCCACGACAAGCAGCTGACTCGTCCGGGAGGACATCGCCGCGGGCCGCAACTCACTCTCCCGAGCAGTGGACGTCGTGAGCACATGATCCGCGTACTGTGCGACCGCCCCGTTGGGCCGCCCGGTGATCGCCACCGTCGTCGCGCCCCGCTCGAAGGCGACCCGCAACGGCTCGATGACGTCCCCGGTGGACCCGGAATGCGTGATGGCGATGGCCACATCCCCGGCCCGCAGCTGCACGGCGTTCGTGACGGCGAGATGCGGATCACTGTGCGCGTGGGCTATGAGCCCTATGCGCAGCAGCTTCTGGGTGAGGTCCTGGGCGACGAGCCCGGACGCACCGATCCCGTACACGTCGATCCGCCGAGCCGCCGCGGCCGCGGAGACCGCCGCCCCCAACTGCACCGTGTCGAGCCCCGCAGCGGTGTCCGCGAGGGTCTGCTGCTCGTCGTAGGCGAGTTTCGCGACGACGTCGGCGATGGGGTCGTCCACCGCGATGTCGGTCGTGATGGCGGGCGCGCGCCCGGACTGCTGCTGGGCGGCGAGGCCGGCGAGGGCGAGGCGCAGATCGCGGTAGCCGGGGTAGCCGAGGATGCGGGCGGTGCGGACGACCGTCGCCTCGCTGGTGCCGGTGAGTTCGGCGAGGCCGGTGACCGTCAGGGCCGCGCAGCCGGCGGGGTCGTTCGCGACGGCCTCGGCGACGCGCTGCATGGAGCGGGTCATCGAGGGCGCGAGGGTGCGGACCTTGGCGGCGAGAGCGGCGGGGGCGGGGCCGGCGCGGTCGGCGAAAATTTCCTTCACTTTCTGGGTCACGTATGAAAGATATTTTCGGCCCGGTGTCGCGGTCAAGAGTGCGCACAATAGGGGCATGAACCCCATCGACCCTCCGGAGATCGACCCCTTGGAGCAGGCGTTGCACGCGGCACGCGCCCTCGTGCTCGCCGATCTGGCCGCGGGCGCGGTCGCCGAGGCGGACGTGGTGTCCCTGGTCGAGGACTCCGTCGTGCAGCGGCGCTGGTGGGTCGAGCAGTGGCCGGAGGGCGTGGAGTACGTCGCCGGACTGATCGCCCAGGACGTCCAGGACGCGCTCCTGGAACGGTACGGCCGCTGGCCCCTGTGCCCGGTGTGCGGTGCGGGCGACCCCCACGCGCTGGAGGTCGAGCCGGAACTGGGCCCCGACCCGCACTGGGTCTGCCACCAGGCGGGCGTGAAGGTCGCGGCGGTCGGCACGCTGGGACCGGCGACCGGTGGGCTGGCGTCCTCGTGAGGGCGCAGGTGACGGTCTGCGGGCGGGCGCCCGTGACGATCTGCGTGCGGGCGTCCGTGACGGTCCGGGTGAGGCGCCGGTGACGATCTACATCGACCCGCCGACCTGGCCAGGACACGGCCGCATGTGGTCCCACCTGGTCAGCGACGTCTCGTACGACGAACTGCACGTGTTCGCCGAGGCGTTGGGGGTGCCGCGGCGCGCCTTCGAGCGGGACCACTACGACCTGCCGTCGCATCGGTACGGGGATGCGGTGGGGGCGGGGGCGCTGGAGGTCAGCAGCCGGGAGGTGGTGCGGCTGCTGACGCAGGCGGGGTTGCGGCGGCCGAAGGGGCGGGCGGCTCCGCCGGGGTGAACCAGGTTTCGGCTTCGTGGCGGATGCCCATCGCCGTGGCCTTCTCGGCTGCTTCGCGCAGGGATTTTCCTGCTCGCATGGCTGTCAGGGCGAGGGTGACGAGGGAGATCGAGAGGTCGTCGTTGGGGTCGGCGACAATGGTGAGTTCCCCAGGGCCGGTGTAGGAGAGTCCGTCGAAGAGATCGTCCTCCAGCCGCCGTTCGTCGATCCACTCTTCCCCGGGCGGCAGCACGGTGTAGCCCAGAGCGGTGAGGGACGCGGTGATCTCGTCGCGGCGTCGGCCGGTGTGCTCGGCGGCGGCGCGGACGACGTCAGGGGAGATGGGGCCGAACCCCTCGGGTGAGCTAAAACCCCCGTAGTACAGGACTTGGACGTCCTGGTCCCGCAGCGAGGAGACGGCCTTCGGATCGAAGGCAAAGCTGTACCCCATCGAGGTGAGCCGGGCGACCGTCTCGACCAGGGATACGCCAGTTCTGTGAGCGGCCGATGCGACTCCCGCCAAGGACACCGGGCGGCTCACGTCGGTCAGTTCGGCGCTTGTGCCGAGAAAGGTGATTTCCTCGCGTGAAGGCATGTGTTCGTCTTCGGGCACGTCCGGAACTTGGTACCCGAGCTCACGGAGACGGTCTGCCAGGATTCGCGCGGGCCGGCTGAGGCGGCGGGCAGCCGACGCGATGTAGTTCAGCGTCACGTCCCGGTCCACGCGGGGTTGTTGGGACAGCAGAGCTCGGTCGTCGTCGGTAAGTTCCGGGAGCTCCACCGCATTCGGCGGCAGGGTGAAACACATTTCGTCCAGGAACTCTCTGACGAAGTGGAGGGGTAGATCCGTTGTGCGGGCCACCGCCGTCAGTTGTGCCGCGCACACCTGTATTGCCTCGTCGGACGAGGGCGGCGTCGCGTAGGACAGCCAAAGACTTTCGACGACACTGCGCTCCTCCTCGCTCCAGTGTTCACGGACGGGGAACTCGGCCGGCACCGTGTAGCCCAGTTCCCCGAGCCGCTGCGCGGCCCACGACGTGGTGCTGACCGCCCGCGCCGCGCTCACACAAATCTGGGCCGCTGATAGATCCGTGCCGGGAGCCAGCCAGCCGCCGAGACTACCCAGCGACTGGAGCATCGGTAGATCGGAGTACTCAGCCGTGGCACACCCGAGCAGCGGCTCTACGCGGTAACCCAATGAGGTCAGCCTTTCGGAGACCTCTGCCGGCGAGCGCTCAGTCCGCGAACTTAGCCGGAAGGTTTCCGCCGAACTGATGGGAACGGCTGGATCACGCCAGCGGGCCAGAGCCATAACACTCATCAGTCCGGTGTCGGCCAGTTGCTGAGACGGGGAGTAGCCGCCGTTCGCGCGACTCGCCACCGGGCCTTGCAGCCAACTGTTGCGGCCGTAGCTCCACGTGTAGAACCCGTCGTTGTTGAGGAGCGCGAGATCCGACGGTCGGGCCCATCTGGTTTCGGGGCGATCGACCACCGGTAGCGTTACCGGCCCGCCGAGTCCGGCACCGTACAGAGCACAGAGGCGCCAGCGGAGGACGGGCAGTGGCATGGTGAGGAAATAGGAGGCGAGCCTCGACCGATCCGGGTGGTCATAGTGGCCGGTCACCAGAGGCAGCAGATCGTCGTCATGCGGGAAGAAGCCCACCTGGCCGAACGGCGCCAAAACATCGTTCTGAAATCGCCAGGGAAGGTCCGCCCGCTGTGCGTGCTCGGTCACTCGGTCGGCGAAAGCCACGGACCACTCGCTCGCCTCGTCCAGCCAGGTGGAGTCCAGCAGTTCGGTCCCCCGCACGGTGAGACTTGGAATGGCGGCGGTCATGCGCTTGTCGACATGTTCGTGGTCGTAGGAACGCACGTTCTTGCGATCGACAGTGAGTTCCGGAGCGTGCTTGCCGGTCAGATCGGTAATGGCGCCGTAGACCTTTTGCTCGTACTCGGTCTCGGCCAGCAAACCGTCGGCAAGCAGGATTCCGTCGCTGGCGATCCACCACACGCCCGGATCGTCGGTCGGAACGCACAACACGTCACCTTTGCGGGTGTGCAAATAGGGCGCGTAGATCTCCAAACTCTCGACAGACAACTGCCCCGGCGCCCACGCCCGCACCCGCGCCCCATGCGTAGCAGACGTTCCGTACGGCGCCACCCACAGCACCTTCTCCAACGCCCCCACACACGAGACGGACCGCCGCTCCTTGCTGAGAAGCAACTGGACCGTCGTCCCGGAGTCCTCCCCCGGCCCCACATCCTCCACCCGGAAGAAGTTCCCCGGCCCGGCGATCGTCACCCGCAACCGCCGCCCCGGCCGCCCGTCCCGGCCCATCCGGCAGGTGCTCACCACGATCTCGTCGGCGAGCATGAAATAGCTGAGCACTCCGATGCCGAAGCGGGAGTTCGGGTGAAACTCCAGTTTCGGCTCGGGCAGTTGGGCCCAGTCCGCCTGTTCCTCGACATACTCGGGCAGGTCCACGAAGCGCGCGCCGCCCTGGGAGAAGACCGTGCTGAGTTCGGTGATGCCCATGCCGATGCCGTTGTCGCGGCATTCGAGATAGGCCCGGCCGTCGGAGCGGACGCCCTGGACGAACTCGATGCGGCCCTCCCAGTCCGCGACCGTCCGGCCCGTGCGCCGCAGGTACGTCGTGCGGCAGTCCCGGTAGCGCAGGGCGTCCAGCGCGTTCTGGTACAGCTCGCGCACCGCCAACTCGCTGTCGCCGTACAGCTCTTCGCCCATGAGGAGTTCCTGCACCCGGTCCTCTGCGAGCTGGAAACGGATGCCGTCGGAGAGCTGGTCGGGGGTGTTGCCGTCGAGGCGTACCCGGCTGCCGTCGGCGTAGGGCGGGAGCGTACGCAGCGGGGCGAGGGCGGCGATGTCGCCGCGGTTGATGTCGCGCAGCAGGACGTCGACCCGGGCCGCGTGTTCGCGCAGGGCGACCTGGACCGCGGGGTGGGTGCACACGGCGTTCAGGGAGCGGCCGAGCCCGGAGACCCGCCAGTCGGAGCGCCGCACGGTGTCCAGCAGGGCGGCGAGGTCGACGCTGTCGTGGACGCCGAGGTGCTCGACCACGATCTCGGGCAGGTCGACCGGGTCGACGGCCATCGCGTAGGTGGCCTTGACCAGCGCGGTGACCAGGGCGGTACGCACCTCGTGCTCGTCGCCCGTGCTGGCGGCGACGACGTCGTGGTCGTCCGGCACGCGCGGTCCGTCGGGCTGCGGGACGGTGGTGGAGCGGCGCATGGTGAACGGCGCGGTGCGGTGGGCCCGTAGAAGTCCCGCGAGGCGCTCCGCGGAGACGGCGTCGGCGACCCAGGAGGGGTGGTCGGGGGCCGCGGTCACCTCGCCGAGCAGTGCTTTGAAGCGTTCGGCGGTGTACAGCTCGGGCTGCTTGATGAGCCAGCGGTGGAAGAGCCACCAGCGGATGCGGCGGACCGGGGCGTCGGCAGCCTTGCGGTGTTCCAGGGCGCTGAGCCGGCGCTTGAGACGGGGAAAGCCCTGCGCGAACTTGTCGAAGCTGTGGTGGTCGGGGCCGTCGACCGCCGCGTCCGCGGTGAGCACGCCGACGCGCTGTGCGGCCTCCTGGGCCCAGAAGGTCTGGGCGACCAGGGGGAACAGGAAGGCGAGCGCGGCTTCGGTCGGCGAGAGCCGGACCTCCTTGGTCAGCTGGCCGACCAGGAACGCCAGCCGTTCGTGGGCGCGTTCGGCCAGCTTGCCGTCGTGCCACGGGTCCTCGCTCAGCGTCCGTACGGCCTGCTGGTAGGTGGCCGCCAGGCGGCCGGCCAGCTCGCGGCAGACGTCCTTGACGGTCTCCCGGGTCGGGCCCTCGGGGGTGCGGTGCCACGGGTACTCGTCGACGTCCCGGACCCAGGCGTGGACGCCGGTCCGCCGTTCGGTGCCGGGCAGCAGAGGGAAGTCGTGGCCGTCGGCGTCGGTCTCGCAGGTCACCTTCACCTGCTGCGGGAGGCTCGGCTTGCCGTACGCCCGGTGGTACGCATCGACCCGCTCCTGCACCTGCCGGGAGAACTCGCGCAGGCCCAGCGCGTGCGGATCGCCGGTGATCACGTCGGCGACGGCCCGGGAGAAGATGCTGAACGACTCGCCCTGCTGCGCCCCCACGTCGTGGCCGGGCCGGACGGTGTCCGTGTCCCGGACGAAGAGGGCGACCTGCGGCTTGGCGCAGGCGTGGACGTAGGCGACCTTGCGGCGCAGGGTGCCGACGATCTCGGGGGCCTTCCAGGGCCGGGTGCCGGGGATCGACTTGGTGTCCGGGGCCCGGCCCTCGCGGCAGGCGTCGATGAGGAAGACGACGTGCTGCGCGGGGGACTTCTCGACCTCCTTGTGCCAGCCGATCTCGATGCAACCGTCGGTGAACGGCTCGGCGTCGGGCGCGTCCTCCGGTACGAGGTAGTCCTTGCCCTCGATGTGGATGCCGTGCCCGCTCAGCACGATGATCAGGGTGTCGCCGGTGCGCGCGTCGGCCAGGAACCGGTGCACGGCCCCTCGCACGGTGTTCTGGGTGATCCCGCGGCGGTTCTCCAGGACGTCGGCCTGGAAGCCGCGCCCGGTGAGGACCTCGCGCAGCCGCTGGAGGTCGTCACGGACGAAGGGCAGGTCCCCGTAGCCGGGGATGTCGGAGTAGTCGCTCGCCCCGACGAGCAGGGCCTTGTGCTGTGGCATGGGCGACGCCGCCCGTTCAGGCGGGCCGCTTGAACGTCAGGGTCAGGCTCCGGCCGCCCTGCACCTGCCCGGAGCCGATGAACTGGACGCCTCCGCCCGCGGTGACCTGGAAGGAGAGCTGCGCCTCGGCCAGCGGGAGCGGGCCGCCCCGGTCGGCGACTTCCTGGAAGACCTGCTGCAGGGCGTCCACGGCGTCGGCGAGGTTCCTGCGCAGCGGGCCCAGCGGCACCGCGTGCAGTACGGCGTCGCCGTCGCGGTTGAACAGGCCCATGGTGTCGTTGCTCCGGGCCGCGAGCGCGATGTCCTCCTCGGTTGCCTCCACCCAGAACGGCAGCGTCCGCTCGTCCACCGGTGCCTGGACCGTACCGTCCCCCGTGACGTCCCCGGTTCCCCCGACCCGGTCCAAGGCCTGCTCGCTCATGCCGTCTCCGTCCCCCTCGGTGACACCGTCTATGTCATCGTCTTCTGATGGAAGGACAACTGTAGTTCCGGCAGGGGCGTTTGCGGTCGGTGATGAGGTGACTCGGTCCGGTACGCGCCGCCATCAACGCAGTTCGAACGCCAACCCCTCCTCGTCCGCGCTCACCCGCGTGTACCCCACCCGTGACACCACCGCCTGGGACGCCAGATTGTCCCGGTCGATCGTCGCGAGGAGGGCGTTCACGTCGTCCCGGGCCAGGGCCCACTGGGAGAGGGTGCGCAGGGCCTCCGTCGCGTAGCCGCGGCCGCGGGCGCCTTCGACGAGGTCGTAGCCGACCTCCGCGCGGCCGTCCTCGTCGGGGACGCCGTGGAAGCCCATGCCGCCGACCGCGAGACCGTCCTCGCGGACGAGGACGAAGAGGCCGAACTCGGGCCGGTGCACGCCTGCTTCGTAGGCCTTGAGAACCATTCCGGACGCTTCTCGGGTGCCCGAATAGGGGCCGCCCACCACCCAGTTGAAGCCGCCGTCGCCGCCCGCCACCAGGTCGGCGACGGCCGCGGGGGTGGCGCCTTCGAGGGTGAGGCGGTCGGAGTGCAGGACCAGGTTGTTGTTCCAGCGCCATTCGGTGCGCAGGGCGCGGCCGGGCAGGGCGATGCGGCCGGTGGCGTGCAGGAGCGTGCGCCACGGGTCGGGGTCGGGCTGGACGTGCGGGAAGATGCGCGTGACGACGAACTCGGCCAGCGCGGCCGGGGGTTGGTACGGCAGACCGAGGCCCTCGGCGATGTCGTACGTGTGCACCAGGATCTCCGCCATCCCCATCGCGGCGAAGCCCTCGCGGTTCGCGCTGCGGAAGGGGTACGGGTGGAAGGCGCGGACCTCGCGCGGGGTGGTGCGGAGCGTGGCGGCGAACAGGGCGCCCGTCGTCTCGATCACCTGCACGACACCCGCGTTGTCGATGTCGTCCTCGGGCACCACCTCGAAGGGCACGTAGGCGTCCCGCGCGCGTCCCGCCAACTGCCCGGCGTACGCGATCAGATCCTCGGCGATGTGGAACGCCGTGCGCCGGCAGTCCCACTCGAGACCACCGGCCGGCACCGACTTCCAGTCACTGCCCAGCGCCATCCGCAGCGTCGCCACACAGCCCGCGACGGCTTCTTCCACCCGTTCCACGCCCCATTCACGCATGGTTCGCAGATTAGGTGGCCGGGTCCGTCGTGGTCGACAGCATTTCCAGCTCGGCGGCCAGGTTGTACCGAGCCGTCGCCTCCCATTCCCGCAGGCCGTAGGGGGTGCGGAACAGCCCCGGCAGATCGAGGAGTTGACGCAGGATCGCCGAACGGCCTTCCCTGAACGCCTCGTTCGGCACGAAGTGGTACTCCTCGCGGACCTCCGCCGTGTAGGCCGCGTACGCCGACGGCGGCGCCGCCAGGATCGCGAGGTCCGCGTCGGACAGGACCGCGCCGTTCGCGTCGGCGGGCTCGGGGGCGTGGGTGACGGTCAGGCGGACCAGGCGGGCCACCTCGGCCGTCCCGTCCGGCGACACCCCGGCCTCGGCCAGCGCGCGCTCCGCGAGCCGCGCCGACCGTTCCTCGTTCTCCGAGCGGTCGGGCAGGTAGACCGCGTCGTGGAACCACGCGGCCAGGCGGACGAGGTCCGGGTCCTCGGCGTACTCCGCCAGTACGTCGATGTGGTCCAGGACCTCCGTGAGGTGCGTGAGCGTGTGGTAGCGGCGCTGCGGCTCCTGCCAGCGGGCCAGCAGGTCCTCGGCATAGGGGAGAGCGTCGGGGAGCGGGTCGGGGCCCGCGGCACGGGCGCCGTCCAGGGCACGGGACCAGCGCAGACGGAGGGCATCGAGGTCGGCCATGGCGCCATTGTCCCCGGGTTCCCCCGATCTCCCCACGCCCTCCGACTCCCCACGCCCCAGTGACCCCGCGCCGGTGCGCCCCCTAGCGTGGAGCCATGACTGATCCATACCAGGTACGGGACCCCGAACTCCCCGGTCGGCTGCTGAGCGTCGAGCGCGACGACCTCGTGCCGCTGCTGCGGGCCCGGTCCGACGCGGACTTCGCGCTGCCGACGGTCGGCTGTCCGGCGTGGACGGTGCGGGAGGTGCTCGCGCACTGTGCGGCCGCGTTGATGCGGGTGGTGGAGAGCCGCTTCGAGCAGGGTGTCTTCTCCCCGGAGGCCAACGACCGGGACATCGCCGAGCGGGCCGAGTGGACGAACGCGCAGGTCGTCGACGAGTTGGAGCGCGGGATGACCGAGGCCGGGCCGGTGATCGCCAAGGCCGGCGGGGCGCTGGACATGATCGCGCTGGGGGAGTGGGTGCACGCCGGTGACGTGCGCGAGGTCCTCGGGGCGCCGGGGGCGTACGCCGGGTCCGGGCTGCCGGACGCGCTCACCCTGCTGGTGCGCGTCACCCGGGAGCGGGAGCACCTCCCGCTGCACGCCGACCTCGACGACGTGGACGAGCCGCTGCGCCTGGGCGCCGTGACCGCGCCGCGCCCACCCGCGCGCTACATCGGCGAGGCCGCCACGCTCGTACGGCTGTACGCGGGGCGGCCGGTGGCGGCGGGAACCTCGTACGAGCTCGCCGGGGCGGAGGAGGGAGAGCTGAAGATCTTCGGGTGAACGGTCAGGGACTTGTCGTTGACGGGGCGGCGTCTTGCCGTTGACCGGTCAAGGTCTTGCCGTGACCGGATTCAGGCGCTCGCCCCGACGACTTCACGTGACGAACGTGACAAGCGTGACGAGGGCGACGGGGCGATCTCGCGGTCCCCTGCCTGCCCGGCTACCCTGAGATTGGACTAGACCTGTAGCCGCTCCAGGGGAACACGACGGAAGGGGTCCTATGAGCACGCGTGCAGTCCTGGAGGTGATCGCCCTCGACGTCGAGGACGCGGTCGCCGCCCAGGCCGGAGGCGCGGACCGCCTCGAACTGATCACCGACATGGCGGCCGACGGGCTCACCCCCTCGGTGCGGACCTTCGCCGGGATCCGGGCCGCCGTCGACATCGATCTGCGCGTGATGCTGCGACTCACCGACGGTTTCGCCGCCGGCCCCGCCGAGGACGTCGAGCGGCTGGTCCGGATCGCCCTTGAGATGCGGGACGCGGGCGCCGAGGAGTTCGTGCTCGGCTTCCTCGACGCTGGGGGCGGGGTGGACCTCGGGGCCGTGGAGCGGCTGGCCGGGGAGCTGGACGGGTGCCGGTGGACGTTCCACCGGGCCATCGACCACGCGGCCGACCGGGCCGCCCTGCGCAAGCAGCTCGCCGACCTGCCCGGCCTCGACACCTACCTCACCGCGGGGTCCGCCGCCGGGGTCGACGACGGCCTGCCCACGCTGCTTGCCGAGGCGGCGCACCGCGGGGAGCCCGGGTACGAGCCCCGGCTCCTCGTCGGCGGCGGCCTGCGCCTGGACCACGTGCCCGCACTGCGCGCCGCCGGTTTCGACGCTTTCCACATCGGCGGCGCGGCCCGCCCCGCCGGCTGGGACGAGCCGGTGTCGACGACGGCGGTCGCCGAGTGGCGGGCGGTGCTGGACGGGAAGTGAGCGGACGGTACTGAACGGGACGCGAGCGGGCGGTGGCCTGCGGGTCAAGCGACCTCTCGGTCGGGTGACTTGCCGGTCGCGTGAGCCCTCGGTCAGGTGGCCTGCCGGTCGAGCGACCTCTCGGCCGGGTGACTTGCCGGTCGAGCGACCTCTCGGTCAGGTGGCCTGCGGGTCGCGTGAGCCCTCGGTCCCCCGACCCCACCGGTCAAGTGAGCCCAAGGTCAGTCGAGTTGCGCGGGCAGCGCCCCCGCATGGGTCACGATCAGCCCCGACACCGCCCGGGTCAGCGTCACGTACAGGCGGCGCAGGCCGGTGCGTTCGTCCGGTTCGCCGTCGACCACCGCCCGCGGTTCGTCGAGGACCACGTAGTCGTACTCCAGGCCCTTGGCGAGGGACGCCGGGACCAGAGTGAGACGGGTCTCCGCCGTCGTCTCCTCACCCGGGGCGAGGTACGACAGACCCGCCGCCGTCAGTGCCTCGGCCAGCTCCGGGATGCGCGCGTCCGCCGCGATCAGGCCCGTCGAGCCCTCGTGGGCCAGCAACTCCTCGCAGGCCGCGACCACTTCGGCCGTGCCGGTGACCGGGCGGAGCGCGAAGAAGCCCGGGTTCTCGCGGACCGACGCCACCGGGGTGAGACCCGGCGCGATGTGCGGGAGCAGCCGGGAGGCGTACGTGATGACGTCCGTCGGCACGCGGAAACCGGCCGTCAGCTCCTCGATGACGCCTTCCGCCTTGCCCAGGTGGGCCAGCGCCTCGTCCCAACTCCGCGTCGCCCAGGGCGTGGTGCCCTGCGCCAGATCGCCCAGCACGGTCGCGGAACCGGTGGTGCAGCGCCGCCCCACCGCCCGGTACTGCATCGGCGACAGGTCCTGCGCCTCGTCCAGCACCACATGCCCCAGCGAGTGCGTGCGCTGCACGAGATCCGTCGCCTCGTCGATCAACACCGCGTCCGCGGGCGCCCACTTGGCCGCCTTCACCGACCGCACGGGCCTGGCCCACAGGATCGTCTTGCGCTCGTCCTCGGTGAGGATCCCGTCGGAGTGCGCGGCGAGGAAGTCCGCGTCCGTGAGCAGCCGCAGCACGAGCTTCGCCGGGTCGACCGGCGGCCATACGGCCTTCACCGCCGCCTTGACCGCGCTGTTGCGGGCCACCGCGTCCTGCACCCGGTCGTCCGGCGCCTCGCCCGACCGCTCCATCTGCACCAGCACGGCGTGCGCGATGCGCTGCGGCAGGGCCTCGCGGGCGGCGCCGTAGCGGATCCCGCGCTCCAGCAACTCCCGCACGATGTCCTCGAGTTCGTACGCCGGCACCCGCCACCGGCGTGACCCGCGCACCACGACGACCTGCTCCGTCGGCATGGTCACGTGGGCGTAGACGGCCCGGCGCAGCACCTCGGCCATCCGCGCGTCGCCCTTGATGATCGCGGCCGCCGCGTCGTCCGTGCCCCGCACCTCGACGCTCCCCGCGACCAGGTCGTCCACGGTCGCCTGCCGCACGCTCAACTCGCCCAGCGCGGGCAGCACTTGCTCGATGTAGTGCAGGAAGGACCGGTTCGGCCCGATGACGAGGGTGCCGGTACGGGCGAGCCGCTCGCGGTGGGCGTAGAGCAGATAGGCGACCCGGTGCAGACCGACGGCCGTCTTCCCGGTCCCCGGCCCGCCCTGCACGCACACCGTGCCGCCCAGCCCGCTGCGCACGATCTCGTCCTGCTCGGGCTGGATGGTCGCCACGATGTCCCGCATCGGACCCACGCGCGGGCGCTCGATCTCCCGTTGGAGCAGCTTGCTGGTCCGCGCGGCCTCCGCCGGGTCGGAGAGGTGCTCGTCCTCGTACGCCGTGAGGTCGCCGCCGGTGTACCCGAAGCGGCGGCGCAGCGCGATGTCCAGCGGGTCCTTCTTGGACGCCCGGTAGAACGGCTGCGAGACCGGCGCGCGCCAGTCGATGACCATCGGGTCGCCGTCGTGGTCGTGCACGTGCCGGCGCCCGATGTAGAAGCGCTCACCGTCCGCGCCCTCCGCCCGGTCGGCGCCGGGGGAGTGCAGGTAGTCGAGGCGGCCGAAGAAGAGCGGGGTGTCGCTGAGGTCGGCCAGTGCCTTGATGCGGTCGTCGATCTGGCGGGACAGCACCTCGGCGTTGACCCAGTTCGCGGTGACGTCACTGATGTCCAGCGACTCGACGTCCTCCCGCATGGCGCGCAGCGCGGCACGGGAGGAGGCGAGGTGGGAACGCTCCCGGGAGAGGGGGTCGTCGAGCGGGGGGTCGAGAGGGTCGTGGGCGGGCGTGGACAAGGGAGTGCCTCCGAGGGACTGCTGAGCGAGTGGCTGCGGGAACGCTGATGCCGACCGGTTTCCGTCCGGGCGGCGGCACTCCGAGGAGGGAGGCGGGGAGGAGCGGAGATTCTAGGTCGGACAGGCAGGAGGAAGCCAACGAATAAACGGCACCGCGTCCATCCCCTAGGGGATGCTCCCCTCCTCCCGTGGGGGAACGGGTCGCCCCACAGTCGTACGAGATGACGACCGCGCTTCGCCCCCCAGACCGATGCCCTCCTTACGTGCCAAAAGCCACCATGGAGACATGAGCGCAGCAACCTTCACCCCAGCCCCCGCCCCCCGGCCGCCCCGCGCCAGCGGTGCCACGGCCGTCGAGGGCAGCCACCCCCACCGCGTCGGCAACGCCCTGCGCGCGATCAAGGTCTTCGCCGGCGCCGCCTTCAGCGTCGTGATACTCGGCGAGTACGGCGAGGAAGCCGGCATCCGCCGCAAGTGACCCGGCGGCCCCCTTCGGGCAGCCCGGTCAGCTCTCCTCCGCCAGCAGCTCGTCCGCGTCCATGATCCGGTACGCGTACCCCTGCTCCGCCAGGAACCGCTGCCGGTGGGCCGCGAAGTCCTGGTCGAGGGTGTCGCGGGCGACCACGGAGTAGAAGTGCGCCTGGTGGCCGTCGGCCTTGGGGCGGAGCACCCGGCCGAGCCGCTGCGCCTCCTCCTGCCGCGACCCGAAGGTCCCCGACACCTGGACGGCGACCGTCGCCTCCGGCAGATCGATGGAGAAGTTGGCGACCTTCGAGACGACCAGCACGCTGATCTCGCCCTCACGGAAGGCGCCGAAGAGCTTCTCGCGCTGCGCGTTGGAGGTCTCGCCCTTGATGACGGGGGCGTTCAAGTGCTCGCCCAGTTCGTCGAGTTGGTCGATGTACTGGCCGATGACGAGGATCTGCTGACCCGCGAAGCGCCGCACGATCGCCTCGGTGACCTTGCGCTTGGTCTCCGTCGTCGCACAGAACCGGTACTTCTCCTCGGCCTCGGCCGTGGCGTAGGCGAGCCGTTCGGAGTCGGTGAGGTTGACCCGGACCTCGACGCAGTCGGCGGGCGCGATGTACCCCTGCGCCTCGATCTCCTTCCACGGCGCGTCGAACCGCTTCGGACCGATCAGCGAGAACACGTCCGACTCACGCCCGTCCTCACGGACCAGGGTCGCCGTCAGACCGAGCCGGCGCCGCGCCTGGAGATCCGCCGTGAACTTGAAGACCGGCGCGGGCAGCAGGTGCACCTCGTCGTAGAGGATCAGACCCCAGTCACGGGAGTCGAAGAGTTCGAGGTGCGGGTAGACGCCCTTCCGCTTCGTCGTCAGCACCTGGTACGTCGCGATGGTGACCGGGCGGATCTCCTTGCGCGTACCGCTGTACTCCCCGATCTCCTCCTCGGTCAGCGAGGTCCGCTTGATCAGCTCGTGCTTCCACTGCCGGGCGGAGACGGTGTTGGTGACGAGGATGAGGGTGGTCGACTTGGCCTGGGCCATCGCCCCGGCGCCGACCAGCGTCTTCCCGGCCCCGCAGGGCAGCACGACGACACCGCTCCCGCCGTGCCAGAAGTTCTCCACGGCCTGCTTCTGGTACGGCCGCAGCGCCCACCCGTTCTCGTCCAGCTCGATCGGGTGCGCCTCGCCGTCCACGTACCCGGCGAGGTCCTCGGCGGGCCAGCCCAGCTTCAGCAGCGCCTGCTTGATCTGGCCGCGCTCGGAGGGGTGCACGGCGACGGTGTCGGGGTCGATCCGGATGCCGACCAGCGGGGCGATCCGCTTGGAGCGCAGGATCTCCTCAAGCACCGGCCGGTCGGTGGTGGTGAGCACGAGCCCGTGGGCCGGGTCCTTGCTGAGGGTCAGCCGCCCGTAGCGGTCCATGGTCTCGGCGACGTCGACGAGCAGCGCGTGCGGCACGGGATACCGGCTGTACTGCACGAGGGCGTCCACGACCTGCTCGGCGTCGTGCCCGGCCGCCCGCGCGTTCCACAGCCCGAGCGGGGTCACGCGGTAGGTGTGGATGTGCTCGGGCGCCCGCTCCAGTTCCGCGAACGCCGCGATGGCCCGGCGGCACTCGTCGGCCTGCTCGTGGTCGACCTCGAGGAGCAGCGTCTTGTCGGACTGGACGATCAGCGGACCGTTCACGTACGTACATCCCTTCGGCACGGGCCAAACGTCCAGTGTGCCTTACCGCCCCCTGTTCGGGGTGGGGTGCGGCTCACACCCGATATGCCCCCTGTGCAACCCCGAGCCCCCGCCGACTGTCTTGACCGGCGGGACCCGCGTGCACACGCGGGTCGGGGAGGAGCGTGGGGTGATGTCGGTACGCAGGTGGGGGACCGGCCTGGGAGCCACGGGTGTGCTGGTGGCGACGGGCGCGTGGGTGGTGCTGCCGGCGGACGTGGACGCGCGGCTGTGGGGCGAGGTGCGGCCGGCGATCGAGGCCCGCCTGGTGGCCGACTCGGCGGGCACGGGATATCCCTACCGGGGCGCACGCTGGTTCTGCCGCGCCGAGCCCCTCGACCTCGCCGAGCACGACGGCGTCGTCCGGGCCGGGGTGAACACCCTGTGCCTTGAGTACGGCACCCGCGCCGGCGCCCTCCTGGAGTGCGCCGGCGCCGCGATCCCGCAGGTCGTCCGCCTGAAACGCGATTCCGACGGCACGTACCAGGTCACCTCCCGCGAGGAACCCCCGGACGGCGAGGGCTACGGCGACTGGCTGGCCGCCCACTTCAGCCTCGCGTCAGAGCCGACCACGGCCGACTCCGTGCAGCACGCCCCCTTGGCAGCCGCAGCCCGCACCCACTTCAACCTCCCGGCGAACGCCCCGATCAGGGACTGCTGAACGCCTGGCCGGGGGCCTGCGAACGCCCGACCAGGGACCGCTGAACACCCCGCCGGGTCAGTCCCCGTCGTCCGCCGACTTACGCCCCCGGCGGCCCGGTCCAGCGGAACTGCCCGCCTCCCGTCGGTCGTGCCCGCTGCGGCCGACCGCGACCGCACCCCGCCCACCCGCGGACGCGCGTCACCGCTCCCCTCCTCCGCTCCCGGGGCACCCGGTCCAGCGGGCCCGCCCGCAGGGCGACCGCGCCCACCCCCGCAACGCCCCGCTTACTCCGCCTGGCCCCGCCGACGGACGCGCCTGTCGCTCCCCGCCTCCGCTCCGGGGTCGCCCGGTCCAGCGGGCCCGCCCGCAGAGCGACCGCGCTCACCCCCGCAACGACCCTCGCCCCGCCCCACCCCGACCGCGGACGCGCCCCGTCAGTCCCCGTCGTCCGCCAGTTCCGCCACCCCCGTCACCCGGTGCAGCGGGTACGTGCGTACCTCGTCGGCCGTGTGGTCGTAGGCCGTGACGAAGCCGCCCTCGACGCGGATGGGGGCGATGACGCGTTGGCTGGCGGCGCCCTCCGCGTTGACGTAGCCGATCCAGAGGGTCTCGCCGGTGAGGACGGCGGCCTGCATGGTGGCGAGGGTCTCGGCGGCGGTGGTGCGGGGGAGGGCGCCGCCGGAGACGGGGGCCGCGGACGGCTTGCGCGGGGTCGTGGAGGCCAGGTCGCCCGCGCGGATGGCGCGGATCGCCGCCGACAGGAGCGTGGCGTCCGGGGTGGGAGGGCCGTCGCGGACCGGCTCGGGGGCCGTGCGCGGCGGGGTGCGGTGGGCGTCGGCGCGGGTGATCAGTACGTCCCCGTCGGCCGACTCGGCGGCCGGCGCGAAGCCCATCGCGCGCAGCCCGTCGAGCAGCGCCGCCGGATCGGCCTGGGTGGCCAGCACGGTCGGCGCGAGGCGGCGCAGCCGCAGTCCGGCGGCCCGCTTGTCGGCGAGGATCTCGTTCAGCACGGCGTCGTCGTCGCAGCGCACGTACGCCGAGGCCGCCCCCACCCGCAACCGGCCGTGTCTGCGGGCCACGTCGTCGATCAGATACGTCAGCGGCTGCGGCACCGGCGTCCGCGAGTGCGCGGCCAGGAACGCGTGCAGGTCGCCGGCCGCGCGCCCGGCGTCCAGGGCCCGTCGTACCGAACCCGGCGTGAAGCGGTACACCGTCGCCCCGCCCTTGGACTCCACGTCCGCGAGCACGTCCAGCATGTCCGCGAGCGGACGTTCCAGCGGTCCCGGCGCCACCGCGGTCAGGTCGGCCTGGAGCAGGACGTGGTCCAGCGGCTCGGGGAGGAGGGGGGCGAGGAGACGGATGGCGGCGGCCGAGGCGGTGGCCTGCTCGGCGGGGGTGAGGGGTTCCAGGGGAGGGGGCGGAGCAGGGGTGTGGTGGTGGACGGGGAGTCTGTCGCCCGGGACCTCCGGCAGGGTCTGCGACGGCGAGGGGGCCGGCGCGCCCAGGAGCGCCCGGCCGTGTGCCGACAGCGCGCCCCTGCCCGTCACGCCCAGCATCTCCGCCTCCGACAGCGTCCACCGGGCGAGCCGGGCACGCAGGTCGTCGCCGGGCTGGGGGCCGCGCGGCGGGCGTTCCCAGCGCAGTCGGGCCAGCACGGAGTCGGCGGCCGGCGCGGCGCCCTCCGGCAACCCGGCGAGCAGGCTCAGCACCCGGTGCCGTACCTCCGGCGCCGCCGAGCGGTCGAGCCCGGGCCCAAGCGTCGCCAGCGAACGGTCCTTCGCGTCCCGCCCCCCGACCAGACCGGACGTCCGCGTCGCCGTCAGCCACGCCTCCGCGAGCCGGGCCCACCGTTCGGCGGCCGGCCGCTCCAGCCACTCGTCGTAGGCCGGGGTCGCCGCGTACCGCTCGTCGGCCTCGCCGTCGGACGCCAACAGCCCGGCCGCGTAGGCGAGTTCGACCCAGAACGCGGCCACGGGCTCGGGCAGGTCGAGGGCGACGGCGGTCCGCTTGAGGTCGCGCACGCTCAGTCCGCCCGCCCGCAGCACGGCGGGCCCGCCCTCGTGCCAGTCCTTCAGCAGCTCCGCCACGGTCGCGAGCGCGGTGTACGCCTGCCCGGCCGCCGCCGCGTCCACAACCTGTGGACGGTGCACGGCGGTCGGCTCCACCGCCGGCGGCACCGGCTCGGTGGTGCGGTGCGCATGACCGCCGCGCAGATGCAGGGCCACCTCCCGGGGGAGTACGACCGTGCCGGGCGCCGTCGGCAGCAGCAGCCCGCGATCCAGCAGCCACCGCAGCCGGGGCGCCGGATCCGCCGTGACCTGCCCGTACGGCGGCCCCCACACCAGCCGCGCCAGCACCTCCAGCGACTCCGCCGGCGCCTGCTCCAGCAGCGCCGCCATCCGCGCGCGGTCGCCGTACAGCCCGGTGAGCGCGGCCACCGCCGAGACCGCGTCGTGCGTCGAGGGCAGCCCGGCCGCGCCCACGATCTCCTGGATCCGCCCCGGCGACATCCCCGCCGTCGCCTCCGCGACCGTCGGCCCGAGCCCCGTCGGCGACGGATGCTGCGGCGAGGGCGCCAGCAGCTCACGGGCCGTACGCACCAGCCGCAGCCGGTCGTCGCCGCCCCACACCAGGGCCTGTTCGCGCAGCGTGCCGAGGGCGTGGGGCAACGCTTCCACGACGGCCGCATCCCGCTCGTCCCCGGCCATCAGCCCGAGCAACTCCGCGTACGACGCCGGTTCCGCCGCCACCGCCAGCGCCTCCGCGGTCTGCAACGCGAACCGGTCGAGACGCTCCAGCGCGCGCACCACCGAGGCCCGCGTGCCGGCCCGGGTCGCGAGCTGCGTGAGGTCCGTGGGGACGGGCGTGATGAGATCGGGCCGGGCGCGCAGGAGCGCGCCGAGGGAGGCGTCGTCCCTGTGTCGGAGCGCCTCCGCGAGAGAACGGGGCGGTGTTGCCGGATCGCTCATCCGACCTACGGTAGGGCAATCCCGGTCGGTACGGCTCTTGCGGGCGAGGCGTGAACCCGTCCCCACGAGGTACCTTCGTCCAACGGGGATTCAACGGCGCCCATCCCGGAGGGACTTCGTTGGGCATCGAGAGCGACCAGGTCGTCTACGAGTATCTGAGCCGCGTCGGCGACGTCGCGCACCAGCGCCAGTTGCCGTCCGGCACGCGCATGCGGCTCGTCTCCGAGCTGCGCAACGAGATCGACCGCAGCCGGGCCAAGGTCACCGTCGACAGCCCCGCCGCCGTCCGCAAGATCATCGACCGGCTCGGCAGCCCCGACGAGGTCGTCACGGCCGCCGGCGGCACCGGCTCCACGGCACCCCAGGTGCCGAGCGCCCACGTGCCCGTGCAGCGCGACGACGAACCCGAGCAGCGCCCCAAGGGCCTGCGCCGCGTCGTACCGCGCCCCCGCCCCACCGAACCCGCCCCGGCCGAGCCCTCCGACGCCCCCGCCCCGCCCCACCTCGCCAGCGCGCAGGAACTCGGGGACAGCGCGCTGCGGCCCGACTGGTGGCGGGTGGGCAGCACGCCCCTCGACGACAGTGTGCCGGGGTTCGTCGGCGGTGTGGAGATCCCGGAACTGCTCAAGCCCCCGCCGCCGAAGGAGGAGGAGAAGCCGAAGGAACCGGTCCTGGAGAAGGCACCGGTCGTCGAGCAGGTCGTGGTGGAGCCCGCGCCGAAGGTTCGGCGCCGGTTGATCCCCCGCCCCGCGGTCGGCTGGAGCAACCCGCTGCTCCTGCTCGCCGCCGCCCTGCTCGTGGCCGGCGCGATCCTCGGCAACCTCTTCGCCCTGCTTCTCGGCTGGGTCATCGCCTACGCCTCCCGCCGCCTCACCCCGAACGAGTCCAAGTGGGCGGTCATCGGCATGCCCTCCCTCGCCCTCACCGCCGGCATCGTCTGGCTCTGGGGCCGCAACGAGGGCCGCTGGGGCGAGCCCATCGCCCAGGACCACATGAACGACGCGATCTCCGAGACCTGGCCGTGGGTGATCCGCGGCGCGGCGGTCCTGTCGGCGCTGTTCCTGGTCTGGCGCTCCCAGCGGAACCGGTAGCCGTCCGGCGGCAGGACGCCGACGGGTGCGCCGAGCGGACATCGGCTGCCCCGCCACTCCGCTCGGCCGCGTTGTCCCGCTCGCTCCCGGCGGACGTGGTGGCTGTGCGGCGGTGGGCGGGTCACGCTGTCATCGTCGGCCGTGTCGCCTCGCTCGGCGGCGCTGTCCTGCTCGGCCCCGCGCCTCGCTCTGCCCCCGCTCCTGGCGCGCCCGGATGCCGTCGGGCCGGAAGGAAGCGTGCCGCCCTCTCCCCGACGGGCAGTCGTCGCCTGCCGGGGCCGTCTGCCGACGGCGGGTCGGTGTACGTCACACCGGCCGGACGTCTCCCCGGCACCCCGCCTGGGCACAATGGCCGATATGGCCTCCACTAGCCCCACCCCCGAGCGCACCGCCGACTCCGGCCCCCTCACCGTCGGCTTCGACCTCGACATGACCCTCATCGACTCCCGGCCCGGCATCCGCGCGTGCTTCCTCGCGCTGGCCGAGCGGACGGGGACGTACATCGACGCCGACCTGACGATCACCCGGCTGGGACCGCCGCTCGCCCAGGAGTTGATCCACTGGTTCCCGGCGGAGAAGGTCGAGGCCATGGGGGATCTCTACCGTTCCATGTACCCCTCGTTCGCCATCGAGGCGACCCCCGCGATGCCCGGCGCCCGCGAGGCGATCGACGCCGTGCAGGCGGCCGGCGGGCGGGCGATCGTCGTCACCGCCAAGTACGAGCCCAACGCGAAGCTGCACCTGGAGCACCTCGGCCTGGCCCCCGACGAGGTCGTCGGAGACCTGTGGGCCGAGCAGAAGGCCCAGGCGCTGCGCGAGCACGACGCGGGCGTCTACGTCGGTGACCACGTCGGGGACGTCCGCGGGGCGCGCACGGCCGGTGCCCTGTCCGTGGCCGTGGCGACCGGGCCGTGCGACGCCGAGGAGTTGACGGCGGCCGGGGCGGACGTCGTCCTCACGGATCTGACGGAGTTCCCCGCGTGGCTGGCCAACTACCGTCCGGCGCGCGCCTGACGGCGGCCCGCCGCAATCGACTGGAGCACGCCGGCACCGGCGACGAGGAAGCCGACGCCCATGAGCATGCTCAGTCCGAACATGTACGTCGGAAATGGTTTCGCATGGAGGAAGAGCGGAGCCACTGTGACGAGTGTGGCCACCGCACCGATGAAGAACACGATGGCACCGGCACGGATCAGTCGGTCACCGGGCCCGGCGGAATTCGTTTGGGTTTTGTCACGCACCGGACCAGGGTAGTTCCCAGCCCGAAGGAACAACCCGGCGACGTCTTGTCACCGGCCTGAAGACCATTAGCCTTGGTACCGGCGGGTCCCGACGACCCGCCCCAGTGCTATCAAGAGCCGTTTCAGAAGCAGTTTTCCGACGAGTACGAGGACGAGGACAGACGTGCCCACCGGCAAAGTCAAGTGGTTCAACAGCGAGAAGGGCTTCGGCTTTCTCTCCCGCGACGACGGCGGTGACGTCTTCGTCCATTCCTCGGTCCTCCCCGCCGGAGTCGAGACGCTCAAGCCCGGTCAGCGGGTGGAGTTCGGAGTGGTCGCGGGCCAACGCGGCGACCAGGCCCTTTCGGTGACCGTTCTCGACCCGACCCCCTCCGTCGCGGCGGCGACCCGCAAGAAGCCCGACGAACTGGCCTCCATCGTGCAGGACTTGACGACGCTCCTGGAGAACATCACGCCGATGCTGGAGCGCGGTCGCTATCCGGACAAGCCGGCCGGCAAGAAGATCGCCGGTCTGCTGCGCGCGGTCGCCGACCAACTCGACGTATAAGCCACGTAAGTCACCCACAAGTCGCGGACAAGTCACCCGTCACGGAAATTTCAGTGCCTCCGGGCCGAGGGGCGGAACCAGTCCCTCGGCCGCCGCGCGCGTCAACAGGCCACGGATTGCCGCATAGCCGGCCTCGCCGAGGTCCGCGGTGAATTCGTTGACGTACAGGCCGATGTGCTGGTCGGCGACGGACGGGTCCATTTCCTGGGCGTGTTCCATGACGTACGGGCGGGAGACCTCGGGGTCGGCCCACGCGGCCCGCACCGAGACGCGGATCGACTCGGCGAGCGTTTCCAGCCTTTCCGCGCCCAGTGAGCGCTTCGCGATGATCGCGCCCAACGGGATCGGCAGCCCCGTCGTGTTCTCCCAGTGCTCGCCCATGTCCGCGAGCTTGTGCAGCCCGTAGTTCTGGAACGTGAAGCGCGCCTCGTGGATGACGAGACCCGCGTCGACCTTCCCGTCCCGCACGGCCGGCATGATCTCGTGGAACGGCATGACGACGATCTCGCCGACCCCGCCCGGGATCGTGTCCGCGGCCCAGAGGCGGAACAGCAGATACGCCGTCGACCGCTCGCTGGGCACCGCGACCGTCCGGCCGGTGAGGTCGACGCCCGCCTCGCGAGTGAGCACCAGCGGGCCGCAGCCCCGGCCCAGCGCGCCCCCGCACGGCAGCAGCGCGTACTCGTCGAGGACGTACGGCAGGACGGCGTACGACACTTTCAGGACGTCCAACTCGCCGCGTTCGGCCATGCCGTTGGTGATGTCGATGTCCGCGAAGGTCACGTCGAGCGCGGGCGCGTGAGGCACGCGGCCGTGTGCGAGGGCGTCGAAGACGAAGGTGTCGTTGGGGCAGGGGGAGTAGGCGATCTGCAGCCGCTGCTCACCGGTCGTGTGGGTCGTCATACGGGTTCCAACTCTCCAGGACGGGCGCGAACTTCCCGAAGCCCTCGGTCAGGGCCGCGAGGGCGTCGCCGATGCGCCAGGCGGCGCGGTCGCGCGGGCCCACGGGGTTGGAGACCGCGCGTACTTCCAGGACGGGCACGCCGTGCGAGGCGGCGGCCTCCGCGACCCCGAAGCCCTCCATCGCCTCGGCCAGCGCGCGGGGGTGGCGGGCGCGCAGTTCGGCGGCGCGGGCGGCGGTGCCGGTCACCGTCGAGACGGTCAGTACGGCTCCGGTGCGCGCGCCGGTCGCGGCCGTGAGATCTCGTACGAGTGATTCCGGGGGGCGGTGGGTGACGGTGCCGAAGCCGAGGTCGGTGACCGGGACGAAGCCGTCGGCGGTCTCGGCGCCCAGGTCGGCGGCGGTGATCTCGTCGGCGACGACGAGGGAGCCGGCGGGCGCCTCGGGCTGGAAGCCGCCGGCGATGCCCGCGGAGACGACCAGGGTGTAGGGGGCGCCTTCGAGGGCGGCGGTGGTGAGGGCTGTGGCGGTGGAGGCGGCGGCGAGGGCCGGGCCGACCCCGGCGGCGATGACGTCGACGCTCACGCCGGCCGTGCTGTCAGCCGTGGTGTGGGTCGTGAACGCCCGTGCCACCGCGTCCCGTTCGGCGGGGACGGCGGTGGCCACGAGGACGCGGAACGCCCGTGCGGCGGACGTGATCAGTCGTCCTTCTTCAGCTTGAACGACCACAGACCGGTGACCGTGTCGCTGTTCTTCTTGCCGTCGGCGGCCTTGATGGAGACCAGGGTGGAGTTGCCCTGGGCGCCGTACTGGGCGTTGAAGAAGACGCTGCCCGGGATCGTGCGGTACGTCTTGTCGCTGTCCTCGGTGAGCGGCTGGCCGTTCATCAGGATCGTCCAGCGCTTGTCGGCGACGTCGGGGTCGACGCCGAAGCGGACCGTCTCGTCGGGGTCGACGCTGATGGACTTGATGTCGTCGTCCTTGAGGCACGCGGCGAGGTCCGCGGACTTCAGGGCCTTGCCCTCGCCGCCACAGGTGGCCTCTTCGCTGACCGAGGAGCGGCCGACCGTGATCGTCGACAGCGGCGTGGGCTTGTCGCAGGCCGAGAGGACGAGCAGTCCGGCGGATACCGCGCCGGCGGCGGCGACGGCGCGACGGCGTCGCACAGCGCGGAGCATGTCGGCGGCTTCGCCGCGAGGCATCGAGGTCATGGGGCGAAGGTTATCGGGCGCGTCCGGCCCGCTCCCCAGGTGGGGTGCGGCGTGCCGGTGGGTGGGCCTGACCGGCGGATCGGGTCGGCCGTGCGACGCGGCACGTCCTGACCGGGCCGGGCGGGCCGGACGGCCGTGCGGCAGCGGAGGAGGAGGTCGGCGACGCGATCGGAGGGGCGGCCACCGGCGACGGGCGTGGCGCGCCCGCGGGTCCGGCCGATCCGCTGGACCGGCCTACGCCACCCGGGGCTTGGAGGAGCCGCCGTGGCGGGCCGAGCCCAGCAGGCCGCGGGTCGTGGTCAGCCAGCCGAGGGTGAGGACGGCGGCGGCCACGCACAGGCCGAGGGTGCCGTTCAGGGGCATCACGATGCCGATCGCGCCGCCCAGGACCCAGGCCATCTGGAGCATGGTCTCGGACCGGGCGAACGCCGAGGTGCGCACCGTCTCGGGCACGTCCCGCTGGATCAGCGCGTCCAGGGACAGCTTGGACAGCGCCTGCGAGAAGCCGGCGACCGCGGCCAGACAGGCCACCAGGAACGCGCCGAAGAAGATCGCGGCGACCACCGCCGCGCCCAGCACGAACGCCAGCATCACCACGATGATGATCTCCGGTGCCCGGGATCTGAGCCAGGCCCCGAACGCCGTACCGATCGCGTTCCCCACGCCCGCCGAGACGGCCACTATGCCCAGCGACACGGCCGCGCTGGACCCGGTCAGCGGATGCTCGCGCAGCAGGAACGCGAGGAAGAAGGTCAGGAAGCCCGACAGCCAGCGCAGGGCCGCGTTGGCGCCGAGTGCGTGGGTGACCGCGCGGCCGACCGTCCGCAGCCCCGGGCGCTTGACCGGCCGCAGGTGCGGTCCGTGCAGGTGCTCCTCGTCGGAGGCGAGCAGCGCCACGTCCTCGTCCTTGGCCGAGTCGACCTTGGGCGGCAGGGTGAAGGACAGGAACGTACCGGCGACGTAGATCACGAAGGCGCCGTACAGCGGCCAGCGCGGTCCGATCGCCTGCAACCCGGCCCCGACGGGCGCGGCCGCGGCGGTGGCGAGGAGCCCGCCCAGGGTCACCCGGGAATTGGCCTTCACCAGCGAGATGCGGGGTGGCAGCAGCCGGGGCACCACGGCGCTTCTGATCACGCCGTACGCCTTCGACGCGACCAGCACGCCGAGCGCGGCCGGATACAGCTCCAGGCTGCCGGTGGCGACCGCGCCGGAGATGATCAGCGCGAGCAGGGCGCGGGCCAGCATGGAACCGGCCATCGCGGCCCGGCGGCCGTGCGGAAGGCGGTCCAGGAGCGGGCCGATCACGGGGGCGAGGACGGTGAAGGGCGCCATCGTGATGGCGAGATAGAGGGCGACCCGGCCGCGGGCCTCGTCCGTCGGCACGGAGAAGAAGACCGTGGAGGCGAGGGCGACCGTGATCATCACATCGCCCGCGCCGTTCACACCGTGCAGTTCGATCAGCTTGCCGAGACCGGATTCGCCGGCGCCGTGCGCGTGGGTCGCCTTCCTGATTCCCCTGGCCGTGCCGGTCACCGGGAAGTGCAGGGCACGACCGACCGCGCGGACGGGTCCGCCGATCCGGCCCGAGCCGCCACCTTGACCTTTCCCCTTGACCCCACCGACACCGGTGGCTCCGTGGGGCGTCCTCGCGGTTGCCACCCCGTCATAGTGCCCCGAGAAAGCTGTGGGTAGTGCGGTTACCGCGCGTATGAACGCTTATGAAGCGATGAACCATCACGTCGGTGTAGGCCGAGCGGTCGCGAGAAGGTAGCGTGCGTAGCGCGTCGTGGCGAACGTTCTCGGCCGCGCGCCTCTCTGTCATCCCGCAGAATGGACGATGAGGTGCGCCCGAGTGCGATCGGGCGTGGACGTCGACGCGGTCCTTCGGTCCGCTCCGTCCGCATCCGCCGCCTTCAGGCCGGCGCACCCGAGTGACGGCGTAGGAGAGAAGCGATACCTGTGAGCGCAGCGACCACGCGAAGCCGGACCACCGACCGCCTGTGCGCCGAGGCCGTCGACCTCGCCCGCGCCGCCGCCGAGGAGGCCGCCGCGCCCGGCGTGGTCGGCGAGCACTCGGGTCTCCAGGCCGACGGCGACCGGGTCGTCACGCACTTCTTCGAGTGCAAGGAGCTCGGCTACCGGGGCTGGCGCTGGGCCGTGACGGTCGCCCGCGCCTCCCGCGCCAAGCTGGTCACGCTGGACGAGGTCGTCCTGCTCCCCGGCCCGGACGCGTTGCTCGCGCCCGAGTGGGTGCCGTGGAGCGAGCGCCTGCGCCCCGGCGACATGGGCCCCGGCGACCTGTTGCCCACCGACGCCGAGGACCTGCGCCTGGAGCCCGGCTACACGGGCGTGGAGGACCCCGCGCCCGACTCCGCCGTCTCCGAGGAGATGGCCGAGCTGGTCGACGCGGAGGACATCGAACTCACCGAGGGCGTCCCGGCCGACCTGCCCGTCGCGCCGACCCGCGGCTCGATCGCCGCCGTCGCCGAGGAACTCGGCATGCGCCGCGCCCGCGTCCTGTCGCGCTACGGACTGCACGTCGCCGCCGACCGCTGGGAGGAGTCCTTCGGCTCCGAGACCCCCATGGCCCAGGCCGCCCCCGCCGCCTGCGTCAGCTGCGGCTTCCTCCAGCCCATCGGCGGCTCCCTCGGCCAGGCCTTCGGCGTCTGCGCCAACGAGTTCTCCCCGGCGGACGGCCGCGTGGTGTCCCTCTCGTACGGCTGCGGCGGCCACTCCGAGGCCGCGGTCATGCCCAAACCGCCCCAGCCGGCCCTCCCGGTGATCGACGAGACCCAGGTGGACCCGTTCCCGCTGCGACCGGCGGCGGATTCGGGGTCGGTGCCGGTCGTCTCCGACGAGGACGGCGCGGAGTTGGGGCACTCCTGACCGGGTGGGGGCACTCCTGACGGGGTGGGGTGCTCCTGGCGGGTGGGGCACTCCTGGCGGAGCCGGGGGCACTTCTGGCGGAGCCGGGCATTCCTGCTTCGGCTAGGTCATATAGCGGATGCCAGCGCGAAAGCGCTCCTCATAGGGTCCGTCTCAGGTCGCGCCGAGCGGGTCGTACCGAGCAGGTCACGGCGAGCGCGTCGCCCGTGTGCGGTCGAGCCCACCCCATGCCTGAGGAGTCCCATGAGTACCGAGGTTTCCCGCCGTCATGTACTGGCCGCCGGCGCGGCGCTGGCCGGCTCCGCGGCGCTGATCGCCGGTTCGGAAGGCACGGCCGGCGCCGCGCCGGCCCCCGCCGGCACCGGTGCGGAGAAGTCCAGGGCGAAGCCCACCATCGTGCTGGTGCACGGCGGTTACGCCGACTCGTCCTGCTGGAACGCCACCATCGCGAAGCTTCAGGACAAGGGCTACACCACGATCTCCGCGGCCAACCCGCTGCGGGGCATCCCGACCGACGCCCCCTACGTCGCGAGCCTGCTGGACTCCATCAGCGGACCGGTCGTGCTGGTCGCGCACTCCATGGGCGGCACGGTCATCACGAACGCCGCCGCCGGGAAGGCGAACGTCAAGGCGCTGGTCTACATCGCGGCCTTCGTGCCCGACGTGGGCGAGACGCAGGGCGAGCTCATCACCAAGTTCCCCGGCAGCGAGGTCGAGCCGGTCAGCGTGCCGGTCCCGTACACGAAGGCCGACGGCACGACCGGAATCGATCTGTACCTAGGCAAGGACGGCCAGGCGGCCTTCGCGGCCGACATCTCCACCGCCGACTTCCGCGTCCTCCAGGCCACCCAGCGGCCGTTCGACGCCGACTCCTTCACCTTCCCGACCACGGCCGCCGCCTGGAGGTCGATCCCGTCGTGGGGCCTGGTCGCCGGCCGGGACAAGGCGATCCCGCCGGCCTGCGAGCGCTGGATGTACAGCCGCGCGAACGCGCGCAAGATCGTCGAAGTACCCCGCTCGTCGCACGTCGTGATGCTCAGTCACCCCAAGGCCGTCGCCGACCTCATCACGGAGGCCGCAAGGTCGGTCGGCTGACGCCCGTGCGGAGCGCCCCGGTCCCGGACCACGGACCGGGGCGCTGCGCACGCCGGGGCCGACCACCGCTTTCCGTCGCCGTGCCGCACGGGCTGTACCTTCATCCTCACGTCGATGAGGAGAGTGAACGTGAGCAAGTTCGTGCGGCCGGCCCCCGAGGGAGCGGACCCCTTCGGCACCGCGCGCCTGCGGCGGGGCGTGCTCGACGCCTGGGCCACCAGCCCCGCCCGCTTCCGTGAGGACGCGAACGCCGAGGAGGACCTGGTCCTCGGCGGCTACCGCGACCGCCTCGTCGTCGAACTCGCCCAGAACGCCGCCGACGCGGCCGCCAGGGCAGGCGTTCCCGGCCGGCTCCGGCTCACCCTGCGCGACGGCGTTCTCGTCGCCGCCAACACCGGCGCCCACCTCGACGCGGCCGGCGTCGAATCGCTGTCCACGCTCCGCGCGAGCGCCAAGCGGGACACGCCCTCCGTCGGCCGCTTCGGCGTCGGATTCGCCTCCGTCCTCGCCGTCACCGACGAGCCCGCCGTCGTCGGGCGGCACGGCGGGGTGCGCTGGTCGCTCGCCGAGGCCCGTGAGCAGGCCGCCGAGACCGCCCGGCACAGTCCGGGGCTCGGGGACGAGGTCCGGCGCCGGGACGGCCATGTGCCGCTGCTGAGGCTCCCGTTCGCCGCCGAGGGCACCGCCCCCGACCCGTACGACACCGCCGTCATCCTGCCCCTGCGGGACACGGCCGCCGCCGACCTCGCCGAGCGGCTCCTGGCCGCCGTGGACGACGCTCTGCTCCTCGCCCTGCCGGGGCTCGCGGAGGTCGTCATCGAGACCGACACCGTCCGCACGCTGCGCCGCGGCAGCGACGGCGCCCTCACCGTCGTGGAGGACTCCCTGCACGGGAGCACCCGTTGGCGTACCGCCGCCGCGAACGGGCCGCTCACGCCCGATCTGCTCGCCGACCGGCCGGTGGAGGAGCGGCTGCGGCCGTTCTGGTCGGTGACGTGGGCGGTGCCGGTGGACGCCGAGGGCGCGCCCGAGCGGCCCCGGACCAGTCCGTACGTCCATGCCCCGACCCCCAGCGACGAACTGCTCGGCGTGCCCGCGCTGCTCATCGCCTCCCTCCCGCTGGACACCACCCGCCGGCATGCCGCGCCCGGTCCGCTGACCGACTTCGTCGTGCAGCGGGCGGCGGACGCGTACGTCGAACTCCTCGCCGGCTGGCGGCCGGTGGGGGAGGGGATCATCGGCCTGGTACCCGGGCCGCTCGGGAAGGGGGAGCTGGACGGGACCCTGCGCGCGGCGATCCTGGAGCGGCTGCCGCGGACCGCGTTCCTGCCGCGCGCGCAACCGGCCGTGCTTCCTGTGCTCGACGAGCAGGACTCCGAGCTGCCGGAGGCGCTGCGTCCGCGGGACGCGGAGATCGTCGAGGGCGCCGGCGACGACACCGTGCGCGTGCTGGCCGAGGTCCTGCCGACCCTTCTCCCCGCCGGGCTCGAACGGCGCGTGGAACTGCGGAC
Source organism: Streptomyces sp. NPDC088794 (assembly GCF_044750545.1). Classification (NCBI taxonomy): domain Bacteria; kingdom Bacillati; phylum Actinomycetota; class Actinomycetes; order Kitasatosporales; family Streptomycetaceae; genus Streptomyces; species Streptomyces sp. NPDC088794. The sequence goes on from NZ_JBIVKB010000004.1 coordinate 205,526, forward strand.
GTTGGGCGTGGCCCGGGTGCCGCTGACCGACGCGGTGGACCGGCTGGCCGGCCTGGAGAAGGAGCCCAGCTGGTGGCAGCGGCTGTACGACAGCCTCGCCGGGGTCGATCCCGACCGGCTCACCGGGCTGCCGGTACCGCTCGCCGACGGGCGTACGACCATCGGGCCCCGGCAGGTGCTGCTGCCCACGTCGGACGCGCTGACCGACCCCGAGGTGCTCGCGCGGCTCGGGCTCAAGGTCGCGCACCCGGACGCCGCCCACCCGCTGCTGGAGAAGCTGGGCGCGCTGCCCGCGACGCCCCGGGCCGTGCTCACCACGCCCCAGGTGCGGGCCGCCGTCGCCGCGTCTCTCGACGACGAGGGCGCCCTTGACTGGGAGCAGGAGGCGCCCGACGCCGAGGAGTTGGCCGACACGGTCCTCGCGCTGGTGCGGGACGCGGGTCTGGAGCCCGGTGACGAACCGTGGCTCGGCGCGCTCGCACTACCCGACGAGGAGGGCGAGTTGGCGCCCGCCGGTGAACTCGTGTTCCCCGGCAGCCCCTTCGCCGAGGTCATCCGCGAGGACGAACTCGCCGCCGTCGACACCGAGTTGGCCGAGAAGTGGGGCCGGCAGCCGCTGGCCGCCTGCGGTGTCCTCGCCGACTTCGCGCTCGTGCGCGCCACCGACGTCGTCCTCGACCCCGACGAACTGGAGCCCCGGGACGGCGACTTCGCCGAACCCGACGACGCCGGGCTGCTGGACGCGGTGGACGTATGGAGCGAGGACGTCCTGGACCGCTTCCCGGACTCGCCGGTCCCGCCGGTCGCCACGGAACTGATCGCCGTACGCGACCTGGACCTGGTGGACGACGACAAGTGGCCCCAGGCGCTGGCCATGCTGTCCCGCCCTCCCCTGCGTGACGCTTTGGTCCAACCGGTCCGCATCCTCCTCCACGACGGCACCCACGAGCTGGTACGCCCGTACACGGCGTGGTGGCTGCGCGGAAACCCGGTCCTGGACGGCCGCCGCCCCGCGGGCCTGCTGGCGGCGGGCGGCGACCCGTTGCTCCGCGGCCTGTACGACGAGGCGGACGCGACGGGCTTCGACGACGAACAGGTACTGCGCGCGCTGGGCGTCCGCACGTCGGTGGCGGCGCTGCTGGACGAGCCGGGCGGCGCGGCGGAACTCCTGGACCGCCTGGCCGACCCGGACCGCCGGGTCACCGGGGCCCAACTGCACGCGATCTACGGAGCGTTGGCGGACCTGGACCCGGATCAGGTCACCCTGCCGGACGAGCTACGGGCCGTAGTGGACGGCGAGGTGACCGTCGTCGACGCGACCGACGCGATGGTCGTCGACTCCCCGGACCTGCTCCCCTTCACGGACGGCGTCCCCTTGCTGCCGGTCCGCCCGGCGCGGGCCGCGGAGTTGGCGGAGCTGTTCCAGGTACGGCGGTTGAGCGAGTCGGTCACCGGCTCGGTGGACTCCGAGGGCACGGAACACGACGTACCGGAGTCGGTACAGGTGTTGCTGGGCGACCGCACCCCGACGACGTACGTCGAGCACGAGGAACTGGTCGTCGACGGCGTGGAGCTGGACTGGCGCCTCACGGCGGACGGGGTGCTGCACGCGTCCACGGTCGAGGGCGTGGCCGCGGGCCTGTCCTGGGCGGCCCGCCAGTGGCCGCGGCGCTTCGAGGTGGCGGCGCTGCTGGAGGATCCTTCACGGACGGAGGAACTGGGGCGGGATCGCTGGTTCGACTGAGTTGGCTGAGTAGACAGGATGGCTCCCCACCCGTTCCGGTGGGGAGCCTCCGGCCGTTCCTGTTTCAGCCGATCGTGCGCGCGTACAGAGCTTCGTACTGCGTATACATCTGGGCGAGCTGCCGTGGGTCGTCTCGTACGTCCAGGAATTCGAGGACGAGCGAGAGCAGGCTCTCGGTGGCCTCTCGATCCTGATCCGGGTGCAGAGGGCCCAAGTGTTTCCAGCCTCGGAACTCGAATTCGGGAAGGGCTCGTTGGAGGACGAGCACATGCCAGTGGAGACTGCTGCATTCGCCTCCGCGCACAACGAGCCACTCCGTGAAACCCCGCAGCAGCCCACCGGAGCTGGCCATGTCGAACCCCTCGAGGAACATGGCGGTCGGGTAGTAGCAGCCGTTCAGGCCGAACAAGCTCGGTCTGTCACGGATCCCCTCGACGAACTCCTTGTCGTTCACTTGCCTCCTAGAACCCAAAGTGGATCGCGTCGTGCCAAAGCCACTTGGATTTGAACTCCGAGACAGTCTCCCCGCCTCGCCCTGTCCAGGCGTCGTAGACCCGGTTGTTGTATACAACCACTACATGGTTGCGCCACCCCGACTCCTGGCCTCGGTAGGGGGGAAGATAGGCCGACATCGTCGGCAGGATGGTGAAGATCTCGCCGCCTCCGAGGCTGTCTCGAATATCCCGAGCACAGACCTCACAACCGGAAGAACCGGGAATTTCCGACACGCTCCTGGGAAGCCCGGGAACGTCGTGGTCCGCGCAGGAAAGCCCTCCTTGTCCCGCGGCTTGGGTCACACTCGCGTAGGCCAACGAGGATCGTAGCGGCGCCTTGCCGGCGATCTTGCAGCCGCGCTTAAGCAGCTTCAGTTCGTCGTACACCCGTTCCAGGGACTTGAGCTTGGCGCTGAGGAGTGCGTCGATCGCTACGCCCTTGCAGTTGTCGAAGTCCTTTTTCTGGAGGCACTTCTCGAACTGGCTGAGGCCCAGCAACTCCTTCTCGGCGTTCCACAGTTGCTCCATGGCATCGCCGAACTCCTTGCCGTTCGCGACGATCTCGCAGGCGATCTCCGACTGCTGGCACCACCGGGCGAAGTCCTGCGGATCGCACGGGACCATGCCCTGCTGGCAGCGGTAGATCTCGGCGGCACGCTGGCCGTTGTCGTTCTTGGCCTTCTCCTTGGCCGCGACAGCCGCCTTGCGCCGGGCCTCCTCTTCCTCCCGGTACTTCTTGACCGTGACGATGAACGCGTCGGTCGCCGCCTTGAGCGCCGCATCCGCGTCCTTGCCCGCCGCGACCGCCGACTTGCGCGCGTCCTCGGCGTAGTACGCGGCGTTCGACGCGGCGGCCTGGGCGGTCTCCGAGGAGAGCGTGGCGTCGGCCGCGGACCGGGCCGCGTCGTGGGCCGAGACATCCGCACGGTTCGCGGCGTCACGGGCCGTCTTCGCCGACGCGGCGGCCTGGGTGGCCGACGCCTCCGCGTCCTTCGCGTACTGGTCGGCCTGCGTCGCGTACTCGTTGGCCTTGGTCGCAGCCGCGTCCGCCTTCTTGGCCCATGCCGTGGCCTCGGCCGACGCCTTGCGGGCGGTGGCGGCGACCTTCTGGGCGGTCGCGGCGTTCTTCTGGGCGGTGGCCGCGACCTTCGCCGCGTCGGCTATCAGCTTCTGGACCTGTGCCACATGGGTGGCGGCCAGATAGTCCTTGCGCTGAGCCTTGTACTGGCCGGAGACCACGAACGCGTGCAGTGCCTCCGGCGAGCCCTCCAGGGCGACCCGGGCCGCCGACTTCACCTCGGGGCTGCCGCTGTCGACGAGTTGCGCGGCCCTGACCCGCTCGTCCTGGGTCCGCGCGGTCCCCTGCGTGGTGACCAGGAACTCGCTGTACTTCTTGGGGTCGCCCGTGGCCAGCGCCTTGCGGCCGGCCTCGGTGACGATGGGCCCGGCCCCGGAGAGGGCCTGGGCGATGGCGACGCGCATGCCCTCGGCAGCGGCCTGGTACTGCCCGTTGTCGACGAACGCGGTGATCGCGGCGGCGTCACCGTCGAGGGCGGCCTCGGCCGCGTCGCGCACGGCCTTGTCCTCGCTCTCCTCGGCGAGACGTTCCACGTAGGAGCGTTCGTCCTGCTGCTCCGCGGTCTTCCAGCCGTTGCGCAGATAGTCGACGACCACCTCGTCGGGGCCGGACAGCGCGGCCTCCGCGGCGCCGCGGCCCCAGGCCGTACCGCCCTTCATCGCCCGCACGGCCAGATCGCGGCCCTGCTTGGCGACGGACGCGAGATCCGCGCCGGGTTCGGCGGCCTTGGCGACCAGCCGGTCCCGTTCGGTCCTGCGGTCCTTGACCTCCTTCTCCGACGAGGCCTGTGCGGTGGTGCGGGCGTCGTAGGCGGCCTTGTCGTCCTTGGCCAGCTCGATGCCCGCGTTGGTACGGCCCAGCAGTTCCTCGCCCTCGACCTCGCGGGCGAGCTTGTAGACACCCTGGGCGGTGATCACGGCGTCGGCGGCGACGTTCGCGGCCGTGGTGGCGGCGTTCGCGTGCTCGGTCGACTTGGCGGCTGCCTGCGCCGCGTCGCCGGCGTGGTCGGCCGCTTCCAAGGCGGCCTTGGCGGCGTTCTTGGCGTGCGTGGCCGCCGACCTGGCGGCGTCCCGGGCCTCGCGGGCCGCGGTGGCCGCCTTGCGGGCCAGGGCTTCGGCGGCGGCCGCGGCACGGTTGGCCTCGGCCGCGTGACGCTTGGCGGTGGCCGCGGCGGCGCGGGCCTCGGCGGCGGCGGAGCTCGACTCGCCCGCGTAGTTGCCGGCCTCGATCGCGGCGTTGGCGGCGGCGGTGGCGTTGGTGCCGGCACTGGCCGCCGAGTGCGCGGCGTCGCCGGCCGCGTCGGCCGCCTTCGCGGCCTGGTCCGCGGCGTCGGCCGCCAGGTTGGCGCCTTCGGCGGCCTTCTCGGCGTCCTGGGCAGCGGTACGCGCGGCGCTCGCGTTGTTGGCGTCCACCGCGGCATCGGCGGCGGCGTTGCGGGCGCGGGAGGCGGCCTGGGAGGCACCGGCCGCTGCGGCTGCTGCCTGGGAGGCCGCGTTGGCGGCCACCCGGGCCGAGTTGTTCGCCGCGTTGGCCGCGTCGATCGCCCGCTGTGCGGAGGCCGCGGCCTGGGCCGCCGCGGTGGCGGCCCGCTTGGCGGCCCGGGCGGCCTTGGCGGTGTCGTCCTTGGCCGCCTTGGCCTCCGCCTCCGCCTCCTGCGCGGCCTCCTTGGCCAGCTGAGAGGCCTTGACCGCGTTGGCGGACTCGGTCTTCGCCGCGGCCGTCTGCTCGGCGGCCTGGCGTCCCGCTTCCTTCGCCTGCGCGGCGAGTTCGGCGATGGTGGCGTGTTCCTGGTCCTTCGCGCGGGCGACGAACTGGCCGATCTCCAGGAACTCCCGGATGTCCTCGGCGCTGCCGCTCAGCGCGATGCGTCCGGCCGCCCGGACGTTGGTGCCGCCCACGCTGACGATCTGGACGAGCTGCACCCGCTCGTCCTGCTCACGCTGGACGTACTGGCCCTTGGCCAGGAACTCGCGGATGTCGTCGGACGAGCCGTTCAGCGCGGCGCGTCCGGCGTCCTGCACGTTGGCGCCGGCGGTGTCGATGATCTGGGCGACCCGGACGCGGTTGTCCTGCTGCATCGGGGCTTCCCAGCCCCAGCTCAGGAACGTCTCCAGTTCCTCGCGGGTGCCGGTCAGCGCGGTGCGTGCCGCGGTCAGCAGCTCCGATCCGCCGAGGGAGGCGAACTGCGCGGCGGTGACCCGCTCGTCCTGGAACGCCACGCCGTCGGCCGCGGCGAGGAAGGTCTGCACGTCGGTGTCGCTGCCGGTCAGGGCCGCCTCGGCGGCGGCCTTCACACCAGGACCGCCCGCTTTCCAGTAGTCCACGACCAGGCCGCGGTCCGCGGGGTCGACGGCGGACACGGCGGCGGGTATGCCGTCCGTCGGACCCGCGGCGGCCGTGGCGGGCGGTGCGCTCAGCAGGCCGACGGCGAGGGCGAGCGGCAGCAGACCCAGTGCGGCTCTACGGAGGACGTGTGGTCGTGTTCTTTTCCCGGCGCTATCGAACTGGTCAGTTCTTCGATTCACTGGGTACCCGTCTCGGTAATCGGCGACGACCCCCGTTGTGTGAGTCGCCGAATGGTCGGCGGGTAAGCATATCCATGGCATGTCCCAAGGGTTTGATCCGGCTGACGAAAAATAGCTGTTGACGTTGATCGTGACTATGCCTAAGGTATACCTCGACTTTGCTGTGGACATGACCGGCCTGACCAGCCGGAATCTCGTCCTGGCCTGAGGACTTCAGGGGGTTGAGGGGGACCGGATGCGCTCGGCGCAGGCCGGATGATCAGGGCTTTTTTACTTTTTGACCGCATCCTGGCGCGACTCCGCGCGCTGCGAGGAGCCGCGCCGGAGGGGACTTTTTCGTGCCTTTCCGCGCCCGAAATCTTTTTATCTCCGGAACTGCTCTGGCGTTTGCCACGCTCGCCGGAATTTCTGTGGCTTCTGCCGACGATCCGCCGAAATCGCCGTCGGCGGAAAATCCTCCTGCCTTGGTGGAGGACTATGTCTATCCCGGTGCCGATCGAATTTTGGCGGAAAAGGGAATCAAGCTGAAGAAGGGCGACGGTCGTATTCTGCTGGCCGACTGCGACGAGGCCGCCCAGCAGATCCGCGTGCTGGCCGTCGCGGACTCCTCCGCGAACCGCGCGGGTACGTACTGCTTCAAGGCCGTCGGGAAGGCCGGCTGGCTCACGCTGGAGCTCTCCAGGGTCTTCGCCGTGGAAGCCGCGGACCACCCGATCGTCGCCGACCTCACCGCGAACGGCACGACCACGTCGGTCCCCGTCGAGCAGGGCGGATGGGCCTCCGTCGGTGAGGGGACCGTCGGCGGCGCCAGGTCGGTCCTGGTCGAGCTGCGCGTCACCGGCTGATCCCCACCCTTCCGCACGCTTCGCGGGACCGCCGTCCCGCCGAGCCGAATTCCCCATGCGAGGCACACGTGAATGACGCCCGTCCGCGCAGAACGCGCACGGTGTGGGCCACCGGACTCGTGGCCGCGAGCCTGACGACAGGTCTGCTCGCCACCGCCCCACCCGCCCAGTCCGTCGTCGGCGACCAGGTCGCGGAGGGAGCCGACCAGTACGTGGTCAAGCTCCACATCGGGGGCAGCGTCGCCGGCCACCCCGACGACGAACGCAGTTGCTCCGGCACCCTGGTCGACCCCCAGTGGGTCCTCACCTCGGCGAGCTGCTTCGCCGCGAACCCGCAGCAGCCGACCGCACTCACCCGGGGCGCGCCGCCCCTGCCCACCGTGGTGACCGCCGACGGCAACAAGCCCACGGCGAGTGCCGAGCTGAAGCAGAAGGTGCGCGAGATCGTGCCGTATCAGGGCCGCGACCTGGTCATGGCCCGGCTCGACGACCCGACGACCGCCGCCGACAAACTGGACGGTCCGTTCCCCGACATCGGCATCGCTCAGCTCTCCGGCGCCGCACCGGTCCAGGGCGGTCAGCTGCGAGCCGTCGGCTACGGCCGTACCAGACTCGAATGGACCCCCGAGCGCGCCCACACCGGTTCCTACGGTGTGGACCTCGTCAATCCGACGACCCTCGCGATCTCACCCGCCGCGAGCGGCGGTGCCCTGTGCAAGGGAGACGCCGGTGCGCCCGTGCTCAACTCCGGCGGCAGGGTCGTGGGAGTGGTCAGTGCGGCTTGGGAGGGCGGGTGCTTCAACTCGGAGGAGACCCGCAACGGAGCCGTCGCCACCCGGGTCGACGACATGGCGGACTGGGTCCAGCAGGTGCGGCTCTCCGGTCAGCAGCAGGAGATCACCGACGTCATGACGGCGGCCGACTTCGACGGTGACGGCCGTACGGACATCGTCTCGCTGATGAAGCCCGGCAGGGCTCACATGTTCCAGGGCCGGTCGGACGGGACGTTGCAGTTCGGGGGCTACCTGACTCCCGTCGGGCGCGTCAACCAGAAGCGGCTCGTCGCGGGAGACTTCGACGACACGCACGGAATCGAACTGATTTCGGCCGACAGCGACGGAGAGCTCGTTCTGCACAGCCAGCGTGCCTGGCCGTTGTCGCGGTACGACAGAACCCCGTTGTGGACCGATGCCACGTGGAAGGACGGTCTGCCCGCCGCCGCCCTGCGGATAGGGAAGGAAGCCCGGCAGACCCTGCTCTTCCAGTGGCCCGACGGCTCCCTGTACACCTACAAGCGGGACACCGCGGGCAACCTGGTCAACCAGAAGAAGTCGATGTGGCCGGACAAGACGTGGAAGAAGAAGCTCATCGCCACCGCCGACTTCACCGGTGACGGCTGGGAAGACATCGCCGCCGTCGCCACCGACGGATCGCTGAGCCTCTACCCGGGCGCGGCGGACGGAACGTTCGGAAAGGCCCGTTCGATGTCGCCCGACAAGACCTGGGGCGCTCTGCGCACCCTGGTCGGCGGCGACTTCGACGGTGACGGCAAGGCGGACCTGGCCGCACTGGCATCCAACGGCGACCTGCGCTGGTACGCGGGCGACGGCCAGGGCGGACTCGCGGCCGGCAGGAGCATGTGGCCGACGCTCTGAGCACCTTCGGGGCGGCCGCTTCGGCCCCGGCGTGCAAGGCCTTCGCAATGCTCGAACAAAAATCCGCCGGACCGTACAACCATTCACAAGCGCCACAGATCTGAACCCGTGAGCCAACAGGCTCCACGATCACTTTCTCCCCCCAGAGGGAAACACATGCGTATACGTGCCACCGTGGCCGCCGTCACCGGCGCCCTGGCCCTCTCCGCCTTCGCCGCGCCGGCCTCGCAGGCCGCCGACTCCGCCTGGTTCGTCCAGGCGCAGGCCGCGAAGGCCCACGCCGGTCAGTCTGTGAGCTCCGCCAAGTCCGCGCTCGCCGCCGACGCGGCCGCGGCCGACCTGGGCGTCACCTTCTCCAACCTCAAGGTCGCCAAGGCCGTCAAGGTGGGCACCTCCGCCCACGTCAGCACCACGGTCACCTACACGCTGACCCACGGTGCGAACTACGACCTCACGTCGGACGACTTCGCCAACGGCCCGTACCTGTACAAGGGCAAGTTCGAGGCGCCCGACGCCGTGCTGTTCGGCTATGACGCGGCCACCTGCAACGCGACCTCGACCACCACCGCCAACTGCTCCGGCAAGATCGACATCTACCCGGGCGAGGGCGACCTGATCAACTCCGACGCCGGCAAGTGGTCGGCGGGTGCGCTCGCGCTGCAGTACAGCACCGGCGACGTCTCCGACCAGGGCGCCCTGGGCTCCACCCTCGTCCAGCGTGCCTCGCAGCTGACGGTCAACGCCGCCCCCGAGCCGGTGAAGAAGGGCAAGACCGTCACGGTCACCGGCAAGCTCAGCCGTGCCAACTGGGAGACCAACAAGTACGCCGGCTACGCCACCCAGAAGGTCGTGCTGCAGTTCCGCAAGAAGACCTCCAGCACCTACACCAACGTCAAGGGCATCACCTCGTCCTCGACGGGCACCCTGAAGACCACCACCAAGGCCACGGTCGACGGGTACTACCGCTTCACCTTCGCCGGCACCACCACGACCCCCGCGGTCAGCGCGGCGGGCGACTACGTCGACGTGAAGTAAACGGGCCCACACGCAGTGAACGGGCCTACGTCACGTAAGCCCGGCTAGACGGAAGCGCGGCGGTCGACCACCCTCCACACCACCTCCAGGGCGACCGCCGCGACCGCCGAGATGCCGACCGCGATCCACGGCATCGTCACGCCCACCAGCTTCAGTGCGAAGAAGTGCTGGAGCCAGGGCACGACGAGGACGAGGACGAAGGCCGCGGCCATCGAGGCGACCAGGGTCACCCGCCACCAGGTGTAGGGGCGGGCGATGATCGCCAGGACCCACATCGAGATCAGGAACAGCGTGAGCGTCGCCGCACTGGTCTCCGCGTCCAACGCCCCCTCGCCCGTGTAGTGGTGACGGGCGATCATGTACGTCACGAAGGTCGCCACCCCGGCCACCACCCCGCCCGGGATCGAGTACCGCATCACCCGCCGCACGAAGTGCGGTTTCGCCCGCTCCTTGTTGGGGGCCAGGGCGAGGAAGAAGGCCGGGATGCCGATGGTGAGGGTGGACAGCAGGGTCAAGTGCCGTGGCAGGAACGGGTATTCGACCTGGAAGCAGACCACCAGGATCGCCAGCAGCACCGAGTAGACCGTCTTCACCAGGAACAGCGTCGCGACCCGCGTGATGTTGCCGATGACCCGGCGCCCCTCCGCGACCACCGAAGGCAGCGTCGCGAAGCTGTTGTTGAGCAGCACGATCTGCGCGACCGCCCGGGTGGCCTCCGAGCCCGATCCCATGGCGACGCCGATGTCGGCGTCCTTGAGGGCGAGTACGTCGTTCACGCCGTCCCCGGTCATCGCGACCGTGTGCCCGCGTGACTGCAACGCGCCCACCATGTCCCGCTTCTGCTGCGGGGTGACCCGCCCGAAGACCGTGCCCTCGTCGAGGGACTTCGCCATCTCCTCCTGGGCGGAGGGGAGTTGGCGGGCGTCGAGCGTCGTACCCGTCAGGCCCAGCTTCGCCGCCACCGCGCCCACCGAGACCGCGTTGTCGCCGGAGATCACCTTGGCGTGCACGTCCTGCTCGGCGAAGTAGCGCAGGGTGTCGGCCGCGTCGGGGCGCAGCCGCTGCTCCAGGACGACCAGGGCGGCCGGCTCGGCGCCCCGGGCCACCTCGGGGTCGTCCAGGTCGCCGGTGGCGCGGGCCAACAGCAGGACGCGCAGGCCCTGTTCGTTCAGGCGGACGGTCTCGGCGAGGGCGGGGTCGGCGGGGGCCAGCAGCACGTCAGGCGCGCCCAGCAGCCACGTACTGGTCTCGCCGTCGCCCTCGCTGAAGCGGGCGCCGCTGTACTTGCGGGCCGAGGAGAAGGGCAGGGACTGCGTGCAGCGCCAGTCCTCGGCGTCCGGGTAGGCGTCGATGATGGCCTGGAGGGAGGCGTTGGGGCGCGGGTCGGACTCGCCGAGGGCGCCGAGCACTGTGCGTATGTAGGCCTCGTCCGTGCCCTTCAGGGGCCGGAGTTCGGTGACGTCCATGCCGCCCTCGGTGAGGGTGCCGGTCTTGTCGAGGCAGACGGTGTCGACGCGGGCGAGGCCCTCGATGGCGGGCAACTCCTGGACCAGGCACTGTTTTCGGCCAAGGCGGATGACGCCGATCGCGAACGCGACGGAGGTGAGCAGGACCAGGCCCTCCGGGACCATCGGCACGATGCCGCCGACCGTGCGCGCGATCGAGTCCTTGAGGTCGTTGTCCTTCACGAACAGCTGGCTGATGACCAGGCCGATCGCGGTCGGGATCATCATCCACGTCACGTACTTGAGGATCGTGGAGATGCCGGAGCGCAGTTCGGAGTGGACGAGCGTGAACCGGGAGGCCTCTTCGGCGAGTTGGGCGGCGTAGGCCTCGCGGCCCACCTTGGTCGCCCGGAACGCGCCGCCGCCGGCCACCACGAAACTGCCCGACATCACCTCGTCGCCGGGCCGCTTCACTACCGGGTCCGCCTCACCGGTGAGCAGCGACTCGTCGATCTCCAGGCCGTCGGCCTCCACGCACACGCCGTCGACGACCGCCTTGTCGCCGGGCCCGATCTCGATCAGGTCGTCCAGCACGATCTCCGAGGTGCTGACCTCGGCGGCGGTCCCGTCCCGCCGTACCGTCGGCTTGGCCTCCCCGATCACCGCCAGCGAGTCGAGGGTCTTCTTCGCCCGCCACTCCTGCACGATCCCGATGCCCGTGTTGGCGAGGATCACGTACCCGAACAGGCTGTCCTGGAGGGGTGCGACGGCCAGCATGATCAGCCAGAGCACACCGATGATCGCGTTGAACCGGGTGAACACGTTGGCCCGGACGATCTCGCCCATCGACCGACTGCTGCGGACGGGTACGTCGTTGACCTGCCCGCGCGCCACCCGCTCGGCGACCTCGGCGGCGCTCAGCCCACGCGCCGTCTCCGGCAGGGGTACGGGGTGCACAGGGTCGAGCTCGGCGCCGGCGTCGATGTGCGTCATGCCTTCGACGGTACGTGCGGATTTGCGGCTTCACCCGCCGAGTGCGCGGAAGATCCGACCTGGGGAGGAGTCGGGTCGTGCCGTGGTTGTAGGGCCTACGCCGTCGACCCTGATCCCGGGTCCGACGCGGCCCGGGCTCCGGTCCCCGCCTCCGCTGCCGCCGCCGCCCGCTTGAGCGCCGCGTCGCGCCCGCGGACGTACCAGATGCCGATGAACCCCAGACCGCCGCCGGCCAGGCATGTCCACAGCCACCACAGGTGTCCGTGGTCGTCGAACCAGCCGTAGAAGGGGAGCTGCACCAGGAAGAGGACGAACCAGACGGCCGTGAGGCCGGTGATGGTGGCGACCACGGGGCCCTCCAGGGGCTCCGGCGCCTCGTGCGTTGGTGTCCACTTCGCCATGCGCACAGCTTACGAGGCGTTTCCGTCTACGCGCGGAGATGGCGCTGACGACCTCATATGTTCATACTGAAACCGTTTTCCGTTTGTCCACTTCTGCTCGTAGGAACCTCCAATGGCCACCGGCACCACCGGCGCACTCGACCGCTACTTCAAGATCTCCGAGCGCGGCTCCACGCTGCCCCGTGAGATCCGTGGCGGCTTCGCCACCTTCTTCGCGATGGCCTACATCATCGTGCTGAACCCGATCATCCTGGGCAGCGCGAAGGACATGTACGGGCACCAGCTGGACAACGGTCAGCTCGTCACCGCGACGGCTCTGACCGCCGCCTTCACCACCCTGCTCATGGGTGTCATCGGCAACGTACCGATCGCGCTCGCCGCCGGTCTCGGCGTGAACTCGGTCGTCGCGCTCCAGCTCGCGCCCCGGATGTCCTGGCCGGACGCCATGGGCATGGTCGTGCTGGCCGGCCTCGTCGTGATGCTGCTGGTCGCCACCGGGCTGCGCGAGCGCGTGATGAACGCCGTGCCGTTCGGGCTGCGCAAGGCCATCGCCATCGGCATCGGCCTGTTCATCATGCTGATCGGCCTGGTCGACTCCGGCTTCGTCTCCCGCATCCCGGACGCCGCCCAGACCACCGTCCCGCTTCAGCTCGGCGGCGACGGGCACCTCAACGGCTGGCCGGTGCTGGTCTTCGTCCTCGGCGCGCTGCTCACCCTCGCGCTGATCGTGCGCAAGGTCCCCGGCGCGATCCTGATCTCGATCGTCGCGATGACGGTCCTCGCGGTGATCCTCGACGCCGTCGCGACGATCCCGTCCTGGGGCTTGACGACCCCCAAGTGGCCCGGCAACCCGGTCGCCACCCCGGACTTCGGCCTGATCGGGAAGTTCAGCCTGTTCGGCGGCTTCGACAAGGTCGGGGTGCTGACCGGCGTCCTGTTCGTCTTCACCGTGCTGCTGTCGTGCTTCTTCGACGCGATGGGCACGATCATGGGCGTCTCCGACGAGGCGAAGCTGACCGACGCCGAGGGGCAGATGCCCGGCATCAACAAGGTCCTCTTCGTCGACGGCATCGCGGTCGCGGCGGGCGGCGCCAGCTCCTCCTCGGCGACCACCTGCTTCGTGGAGTCCACGGCGGGCGTCGGCGAGGGCGCGCGCACCGGCTTCGCGAACATCGTCACCGGGGCGCTCTTCGCCGTCGCGCTGTTCCTGACGCCGGTGGCCACGATGGTCCCGTCCCAGGCGGCCACCCCGGCGCTGCTCGCGGTGGGCTTCCTGATCCTGGCCGGCTCGGTCAAGGAGATCGACTGGGCCGACCACACGATCGCGATCCCGGCCTTCGTCACGATGGTGATGATGCCCTTCACCTACTCGATCACCAACGGCATCGGGATGGGCTTCATCACCTTCGTGGTCCTGCGGCTGGTCGCCGGGCGCGGGCGCGAGATCCCGGTGGCCATGTACGTCGTGGCGGCGGTCTTCGGCTTCTACTACCTGATGCCGGCGCTGGGTCTGACGTGACCGGCGAGTGTGCCGGTTCCGCTCACGGAACCCCGTAGAACTTCTCTGTCTCCTCGACCGCGGTCTGGAACCGCTCGTCGAAGTCGTCGCGGATGAGCGTCTGGACCACGTAGTCCTGGACGCTCATTCCCCTTTTGGCCGCATGATCCCGGAGCCGGTCGAGCAGCTCCCCGTCTATCCGCAGGCTGAGCACACTGGTCCCCATGGAGACGAGGGTCGCGGGAGCGGTGCGGGGCGTGCGTCGCTTTTCCGTTCTGGCTCACTCATATGGGTGACGGAAAGGTTCGGTGACCGGGGTCATGGGCACCTTGCGTGTCCCAGGTGGTCTTTAGAGAGGGTAATGAGTTACGCTAAGGACATGCCGGACCTCACCCATGGCGACGACGCAGCCGCCGTGAACTCGCTTCGATCAGCTGTCATGCGGCTGTCCCGCCGACTCAAGCACCAACGGGTCGACGAGTCGCTGAGCCCCACCGAGATGTCGGTGCTGGGCACCCTGTCGAACTGCGGCAGTGCCACGCCGGGCGAACTCGCCCGCAAGGAGCACGTCCAGCCGCCGTCGATGACCCGCATCGTCGCGCTGCTGGAGGCCAAGGGACTGGTCCGGCTGGAGCCGCACCCCGAGGACCGGCGCCAGAAGGTCGTCACCAAGACCGAGCAGGCCGAGGCCATGCTCGAGGAGAGCCGCGCCAAGCGCAACGCCTTCCTGGCCACCCTGGTCGACGACCTCGACGAGGACGAGTGGGCGAAACTCCGTGCCGCCGCCCCCGTGCTGGAGAAGCTCGCACACCTGTAAGCAGTGCCACCAAGGAGGCGACCCTTTTGAGTTCGGGACCCGGAGCAGACTCCGCCCCCGCACCGTCCACCCACGAATCCCCGCCCACCCCCGACGCGGCCCCGGCCAAGTCCCTCAAGTCCTCGAAGACCTCGAAGTCCTCCAAGTCCTCGATGTTCTCCTCGCTGCGGGTCAGGAACTACCGCCTGTTCTTCGCCGGCCAGGTCGTCTCCAACATCGGCACCTGGATGCAGCGCATCGCCCAGGACTGGCTGGTCCTCAGCCTCACCGGCTCCGCGACCGCCGTCGGCGTCACGACGGCCCTGCAGTTCCTGCCGATGCTGCTCTTCGGTCTCTACGGCGGTGTCCTGGTCGACCGGTTGCCCAAGCGCCGCACGCTGCTGTTCACGCAGTCCTCGATGGGCCTCATCGGCCTCGCGCTCGCCGCCCTCACGCTCTCCGGCCACGTCCAGGTCTGGCACGTCTACCTCGCCGCCTTCGCCGCGGGACTGGCCACGGTCATGGACAACCCGGCCCGCCAGTCCTTCGTCTCCGAGATGGTCGGCCCGGACCAGCTGCAGAACGCGGTCAGCCTGAACTCCGCCAACTTCCAGTCCGCCCGTCTGGTCGGCCCCGCCGTCGCGGGCCTGATGATCACCGGCGTCGGCACCGGCTGGGCGTTCCTCTTCAACGGCCTGTCCTTCATCGCGCCCCTCACCGGACTGCTCCTGATGAAGGCCCGCGAACTGCACGTCGTCGAGCGCGCCCCGCGCGCCAAGGGCCAGCTGCGCGAGGGACTCCAGTACGTCGCCGGCCGCCCCGACCTGATGTGGACCATCGTCCTGGTCGGCTTCATCGGCACCTTCGGCTTCAACTTCCCGGTGTACCTCTCGGCCTTCGCGGACGACGTCTTCCACGCGGGCGCGGGCTCCTACAGCCTCTTCAACACGCTGATGGCGGTCGGCTCCCTGGGCGGCGCGCTGCTCGCGGCCCGGCGCGGCACGGCCAAGATGCGGGTGATGATCGCGGCGGCGGTCGCCTTCGGCGCGATGGAACTCGCCGCGGCGGCAGCGCCCGGCCTCTGGCTCTTCGCCCTGCTCATGGCCCCGATCGGCATGTTCGGCATGACGGTCAACGTCACCGCGAACACCAGCATCCAGATGAGCACCGACCCGGCCATGCGCGGCCGGGTGCTCGCCCTCTACATGATGGTCTTCCTGGGCGGCTCCCCGGTGGGCGCGCCGATCGCCGGCTGGGTCACCGACGCGTACGGCGTCCGCGCGGGCCTCGCGGTGGGCGGCGCGATCTCGGCTCTCGCGGCCGTGACGATCGGCCTGGTGCTGGCCCGGGTGGGCAACCTCCGCCTGTCGGTCGGCTGGAACCGCGGCCACCCGCACGTCCGTTTCGAACCACGCGAGCAGCAGGAGAAGCTGGCCGCGGTGGCCTGAGGGCCGTCCCTGGCCCGGGGGTCGGACCTAGACCCTCCGGGCCAGGATCTGTCCCGGCCAGTCGTCCGTGCCCGTGAAGGCCTCGGTGCGGGTGAAGCCGTTGCTCTCGTAGTAGCGGACGAGCTTGCCGTCGCCGCCCGCGTAGCAGTCCACCCGCAGCAGCGAGACGCCGGCCCGCCGCGTCTCCTCGACGGCGTGCGCGAGCAGCGCGGCCCCGACACCCCGGCCCTTGAAACGGCGGTCGGAGGCGAGGAGATGGACGTACCGCTCGGGTTCGTCGGCGGGCGGCAGATACGTCCCGGGACCGTCGGTGAGGCTCAGCGTCCCCGCCGGTACGCCGTCCAGTTCGGCGACGAAGGCCGCGCCCCGGGTGACGTAACCGGTCACCAGCTCCACGGTCGAGGCCCTCTCCGACCAGGGCCTGCTGCCCCACTGCCCGGTCCGCCCCTGCGCGACGAGCCACTCCATGGCGCTGTCGAACATGCCGAGGATCGCGGGGATGTCGTCGGACCCGCCGGCTCTGATGCTGATCTCCGGGTGCGTCATGGGGGCAGGCTAGGCGACGGGCGTCAGGGACGGTGGCCCGGTGATCCATTCCCTGGAAGGGTGACGCCATGAGACTCTTCGCGGCGCTGTTGCCACCGGAGCGGGTGCTGGCCGAACTCGGGGCCGTGGTGGACGAGTTGAGGCGGTTGCCGGGGGCGGACGCGCTCCGCTGGACCGGCCGCCCCGGCTGGCACTTCACGCTCGCCTTCTACGGCGAGGTCGACGACGACGTCGTACCGGAACTGTCGGCCCGGCTGGCGCGGGTGGCGCGGGAGAGCGAGCCGTTCGGTCTCGCGGTGCGCGGGGGCGGGCAGTTCGGGGACGGGCGGGCCCTGTGGGCCGGAGTGGAGGGGGAGTTGGCGGGGCTGCGGGTGCTGGCCGAGCGGTGCGAGGGCGCTGCGCGGGAGGCGGGGGTGGAGATGCGGGAGCACCGGCGTTATCGCGCGCACCTCACGCTGGCCCGCGGCCGTGACGCGGCGGACGTGCGGCCGTATCTCGACCGGCTCGACGAGTTCGCGGGGCAGGCGTGGACGGTGGACGAGCTGGCACTCGTCCGGAGCAACCTGCCGAGGTCGGGGGTTCCGGGGGAGCAGCCCCGGTATGAGGCGGTCGCCCGTTGGAGCCTGGGGGCGGGCGGCTAGGCTCGGGCACGTGGACCCGAAAACCCGGAACCGGATCATGGCCGGTGTGCTCGTGCTGTTGTTCGTTGTCGTTGGGCTCGCGGCTGCGCTCGGCAAGTGAAAGTGAGGACCGGGGAACTGCGGGTCGGATATCGGCTGTGGGCCGGATGTGGCTGGTCGCGCAGTTCCCCGCGCCCCTGAAAGACGGGGCGTTTGCCCTCACGGCGTCTACCAGGCGAAGGCCTCCGGAGACGGGCCCGGGCCCGGGAAGATCTCGTCCAGCGAGGCGAGGATCTCCTCGCTCAGCTCCAGCTCCACGGCCCGCAGCGCGGACTCCAGCTGCTCGGCGGTGCGCGGGCCGACGATCGGGCCGGTCACGCCGGGACGGGTGAGCAGCCAGGCCAGGGCGGCCTCGCCGGGCTCGATCCCGTGCTTGTCGAGCAGATCCTCGTACGCCTGGATCTGGGCGCGTGAGGTGGGGTTGGCGAGGGCGTCGGCGGCCCGGCCGGAGGCGCGGCGGCCACCCTGGACCTCCTTCTTGATGACCCCGCCCAGCAGCCCGCCGTGGAGCGGCGACCAGGGGATGACCCCGAGGCCGTACTCCTGCGCGGCCGGGATGACCTCCATCTCGGCGCGGCGCTCGGCGAGGTTGTAGAGGCACTGCTCGCTGACGAGGCCGATGGTGCCGCCGCGCCGGGCGGCGATCTCGTTGGCCTGCGCGATCTTGTAGCCGGGGAAGTTGGAGGAGCCGACGTAGAGGATCTTGCCCTGCTGGATGAGGGTGTCGATCGCCTGCCAGATCTCCTCGAAGGGCGTCGCCCGGTCGATGTGGTGGAACTGGTAGATGTCGATGTAGTCGGTCTGGAGCCGCTTGAGGCTGGCGTCGACCGCGCGCCGGATGTTCACGGCGGAGAGCTTGTCGTGGTTGGGCCAGGCGTCGCCGTCCGCGGCCATGTTGCCGTAGACCTTGGTGGCGATGACGGTCTTGTCGCGGTGGTCGGGGCTCTTGGCGAACCAGCTGCCGACGATCTCCTCGGTGCGGCCCTTGTTCTCGCCCCAGCCGTAGACGTTGGCGGTGTCGAAGTAGTTGATGCCCGCGTCCAGCGCCGCGTCCATGATCGCGTGGCTGTCCGCCTCGTTCGTCTGCGGTCCGAAGTTCATCGTGCCGAGGACCAGTCGGCTGACCTTGAGGCCTGTGCGTCCGAGCTGCGTGTACTTCATGAGTACTTAGCCAACGACTTCGAGTGCGCTCTATGCAAGGGGGGTCAGTCGCGGGGGAACTCGGCGGTGGTGAGGGTGAGGCCGACCACGGTGCCGGTGAGATCCATGTCGTCCCCGAAGGCCACCTTCGTCTCGGTCGTGTAGTCGTCGCCCTTGGGGTGGGTGTAGATGTGGCAGCGGCCCTGGTACGGGTCGGCGATGACGTAGACCGGGACTTCGGCGAGGGCGTACGCGGCCTTCTTCGGGCCGTAGTCGTTGACGGCGGTGCCCTTGGAGATGACCTCGGCGACGAACTCGACGTCCTGGTGGCGCCAGCCCCCGCCCTCCGTCTTCTCGGCGCCCTCGGTCATCACCGTCACGTCGGTCGCGAATCCGTTGAGGTGACCCGGGTAGTCGATACGGACGTCGGACTTCACGCGCTTCCGGGGGTACTTGGTCCGCAACTGCTCGACGATATCCAGGATGATCTCCCAGTGGGTGTCCCGCTGTGGCGACATGAAGACGGTCCCCTCGACGATCTCGACCTTGTATCCCTCGGGGGCGGGCATCTTCTCGATCCGCTCGAACCACTCGTCGAGCGTGATCTCGTCGTCGCTCTTGGCCATCGCGATCCTGTCTTCAAGGACGGTCATCCTGGCGCTCCTCCCCGGCCGCCCTCCGCACGAGTGCGGCCGCGCGGTACAACGATACGCACGGTGACCGGGATGCGGAGTGATCACGCCATCGTCACCGTCGTTATTCGGTTGCCGCCCACGCCCCCACCCCCGACCCTGGCCGCCGTGACCAAGCCGACGAACGCGGACACGGACACGTACTTCATCTGCGCCACCCCCCGAACCGGCAGCTCCCTCCTCCTCGGTCTGCTCGACTCCACCGGGGTCGCCGGGCACCCGCAGGCCTATTTCCGGATGCCGGACGAGGCGGCGTGGTCGGAGCGGTGGGGGGTGGCGCATACGCCCCAAGAGGCCCTGGATTACGCGGAGTTCGTACGGGCGGCGCTGCGCGAAGGCCGGACCGGTAACGGAGTCTTCGGGGCCAAGCTCATGTGGGGAACGCACGCCGAACTCGCAACTCGGCTCGCACGACTGCACCCCGACCTCACGGGGGACGAACTGGGCCTGTTGAAGCGGGAGTTCGGGACGCGGATCCGGTTCGTGTATCTGCGCCGGGACGACGTTCTCGCCCAGGCGGTCTCATGGTTGCGGGCGGAGCAGACCGGGGTCTGGTTCGTCGGCGGGAAAGGCGAGATCGGCGGAGGTGCGGGTGGCATCGATGCTCAGCCCCGCTTCGACCGCGACGCCGTCACCCGTCTCCTGCGCACCATCGAGGAGCACAACGCAGGTTGGGAGCGCTGGTTCGAGGCCTACGGCATCCAACCGCATCGCATCCGGTACGAGGACCTCTCTGCCGACCCGCACGCCGTCACGCACGGTGTTCTCGACTTCCTCGGGCTCGCCCTGCCGACCGGACGGCGGATCACCCCCAGTCACCGGCGTCAGGCCGACCGGCTCAATCAGGAGTGGGCCGAGCGCTATCGCCGGCCGGCCGAGGTCACCGCGTCGAAGTCAAAGGTGCCGCCGCCGTCGCCGCCCTCCCCGCCGTCATCCTCGTAGTACTCCTCGCCCCACCCCCACGCCTGATGCATCGCCCCCGCGAACGCCGCCGCGATCTTGTGCTCGCCGGACGCGTTCGGGTGGGTGCCGTCGTACGTGTCGTGGTTGACGTCGTACGACTCCGGGAGGGAGGCCAGGAGGAGGGGGGAGCGCGGGTCGTCGAGGTCGGCGACGGCCTTCGCCTGGAGTTCGTTGAAGAGGGTGACCTCGGCGCCGAAGGGGGCGTCCGTGAGGGCGCGGATGTTCGGGATCACCGGCAGGAACACCATCCGTACGGACGGCTTCGCGGCGCGGGCCTCGGCCACGAAGGCCCGTACGTTGTCGGTGGTCTGCCGTGCGTTCGTGTAGAAGCCCAGGTCGATCAGGCCCAGGGCGACGAGCAGGACGTCGGCCCGGCAGCCGCGTACCGCCTCGCCGATCAGCGGGGCCATGTGCAGCCAGCCCTCGCCCCAGCCGGCCAGGTGGGCGCGGGGGAAGTCCGGGTCGGCGTACTCGTACGAGGTCGGCGTGTCCGTCGCCTTGTCGTACAGCGTCTCGCGCGGGCCGACCAGCGTGAACGGGCCGCCGTATGTGTCGCGCAGGTGCTGCCACATCCGGTAACGCCATGTGTGTTCGCCGGCGCTTCCGATCGTCTGGGAGTCGCCGACGGGCATGAACCTGAGCATCCGCTCATGATGGACGATCGACGGCGGCCGGAGGGCCGGGCGGGGTGTGAGGCCTGCCACCTCGCCGGGGACCGAGACCCGCTGGGCCCGGCACCTCGCCGGAACGCGGGCGCGGGATGGCAGGCTTGGGGCATGCGCCGACCGTTCGCCCTCATCGCCGGGGTCCTGCTCGTGGGTGCCTTCGCGCTCCCCGCTTCCGCCGCCGACGGTGACAAGGGATTCACCATCAAGGACTCACGCATCACGGAGTCCAGCGGTCTCGCCGCCTCCCGCCTGCACCCCGGCATCTACTGGACCCACAACGACAGCGACGACGGGCCCTACCTCTACGCCGTCGACAGCGCCACCGGCGAGACCGTCGCCCGGCTCACGCTCACCGGGATCGGCTCGCCGCGTGACGTCGAGGCGATCTCCATCGGGCCCGACAACCAGATCTACGTCGGCGACATCGGCGACAACCTCGGCGGCACCTGGCCGTACGTGTGGATCTATCAGCTGCCCGAGCCGAAGGTGCTCAAGGACCAGACCCTGCGGGCCACGCAGTACGTCGTGAAGTACTCGGACGGGGCCCGCAACGCCGAGTCGCTCGTCGTCGACCCGAAGACCGGGCGCGCGTACATCATCGACAAGAACGAGGACGGCGGGCACCTGTACGAGGGCCCGGCGAAGCTCTCCGCCTCCGGCACCAACATCTTCAGGCCCATCGCCACGGTCGACCTCTGGGCCACCGACGCGGCCGTCTCCCCGAACGGCAAGCAACTCGCCGTGCGCGGCTACTTCGGCGGCATCTACTACGACTGGAACGGCGGGAAGATCAAGCGCGCGGGCCGCCTCAACGTGCCCCTCCAGGGCCAGGGCGAGTCCGTCACCTACACCGACGACGGCACCAAGCTGATGTACGGCAGTGAGGGCTCCGACAGCTCGGTGCAGGCGGAGGACGCGCCCGGCGGATCCTCGTCCGGCTCGTCCAAGTCGCCGTCCGGGGGCGGGAGTTCGGCGAGCGGTGACAACGGCTCCGGCACGGACGGCACGCTCAAGGTCGGCGTGGTGGCCGTGGCCGTGGTGGCGGCCGTCTTCGGGCTACGACGGCTGTTCCGCCGTAACTGACGGGCGGGGGCGGGCGGTTGACTCCGGAGCCGCCGGGTCGGTGAACGCCTCGCCGTCCCGCTTCGCGCGTACGCACAGCCAGATGTAGGCCAGGTCGAGCACGCTGCACATGATGCCGAGGCCGAGCAGGAACCCGCTGTCCTTCAGGGCGCCGAAGAGGATCGTGGGCGCGAGCGTGCCGAGCCACTTGGCCACGGCGATCGTCACCGACTGCCCGCGCGGTCCGCGCCGGGCGACGAACATCGCGATGAACAGGCCCGACATCAGCAGGTTCTGGAGGAACGCCGCGTACCCCGCCCCGTCGTCCGCGCCGAACCTCGCCAGGAACAGCCACTGCACGGCGAACGACATGGCGAACAGCACCACGCCCCAGCCGACGAACATCCACCGCGTGACGAAGGCCGGGAACTCGGCCCGCCCGTACCGGAAGAACGTGTAGACGATCACGACGTCGGCGAGGCCCCACACCAGGTTGACGCCGGCCTGCGCCGACGGGTCGACGGCAAGGCCGCGCACCGCGTACGTCCACTCCCAGGCGAAGTTCAGGCCCAGCGCCACGGCCGGAATGGCGTAGGTGCGGTCCCGCAGTCCGAGCCGGCTCGCCTCGATGTACACGATCGTCCAGGCGATGCCGCTCACGAGCGTGAGGAACATGTGCATCGGGTTCGTCTCCTGTCGTGGGCGCGTCCCGAGCATTCACCCACAGGCGACCGGAGGACAGAAGAGGCGCCACGCGGCTGAACCAGCCGCGGGGCGCCTCTTGTTGACCTGTTCGAGGTGGCTACAGCTTCTCGATGACGTAGTCGACGCACTTCGTCAGTGCCTCGACGTCCGCCGGGTCGATCGCCGGGAACATCGCCACGCGCAGCTGGTTGCGGCCCAGCTTCCGGTAGGGCTCGGTGTCGACGACGCCGTTCGCGCGCAGCACCTTGGCGACCGCGGCCGCGTCGATCTCGTCGGCGAAGTCGATCGTGCCGATGACCTGGGAGCGCTTGGTGGCGTCCGTGACGAACGGGGTCGCGTACTTGGACTCCTCCGCCCAGCTGTACAGGCGGGTCGAGGAGTCCTTCGTGCGGGACGTCGACCAGGCCAGACCGCCCTGGCCGTTGATCCACTTCAACTGCTCGTTGAGGAGGAACAGCGTGGCGAGGGCGGGGGTGTTGTACGTCTGGTTCTTACGGGAGTTGTCGATCGCCGTCGGGAGGCTGAAGAACTCCGGGACGTGGCGGCCGGACGCGTGGATCCGCTCCGCGCGCTCGATCGCGGCCGGGGAGAAGACGCCGATCCACAGGCCGCCGTCGGAGGCGAAGGACTTCTGCGGGGCGAAGTAGTAGACGTCGGTCTCGGTCACGTCCACCGGCAGACCGCCCGCGCCGGACGTGGCGTCCACGAGAACCAGTGCGCCCTCGTCGGCTCCCGCGACCCGCTTGATGGGTGCTGCCACACCCGTCGACGTCTCGTTGTGCGTGAAGGCGTAGACGTCCACGCCCGCTTCGGCGGCCGGCTCGGGGTGCGTGCCGGGGTCGCTCGCGACGACCGTCGGCTCGGCCAGCCACGGCGCCAGCTTGGCCGCCTTGGCGAACTTCGAGCTGAACTCGCCGAAGGTCAGGTGCTGCGACTTGTTCTCGATCAGACCGTGCGTCGCCACGTCCCAGAAGGCCGTGGAGCCGCCGTTGCCGAGGACGACCTCGTAGCCCTCGGGGAGGGAGAACAGGTCGGAGATGCCCGCGCGCACCTCGCCGACGAGGTTCTTCACCGGAGCCTGCCGGTGGGAGGTGCCGAGGAGTGACGTGCCGGTGGCGGCCAGGGCGTCCAGCGCCTCCGTCCGCACCTTGGAGGGACCCGCGCCGAAACGTCCGTCCGCGGGCTTGATGTCAGAGGGGATCTCGATCTCAGCCACGAGAAGGAGGTTAGCCGCTGGAGGAAACCTGGGTGAAACGTCGTCCGTCGGGTGAGACGGCGTCCATGGTCGGTCGGGCGGCGACTTTGATTTGCTGGAGTCATGACGGAACTCCAGGCAGCGCTCCGCAAGGCCGTCCGCGGCGAAGTGCGCTTCGACGTCACCGCCCGGGCGCTGACCACCATGGACGCGTCCAACTACCGCCGGGTCCCGCTCGGGGTGGTCGCGCCGCGGGACGCCGACGACGTGGTCGCCGTGCTGGAGGTGTGCCGGGAGCGTGGGGTGCCCGTTGTCGCCCGGGGCGGAGGGACCTCCATCGCCGGGCAGGCCACCGGGACCGGAGTCGTGCTGGATTTCACCCGCCGTATGAACCGCATGTTGACGATCGACCCCGAGGCACGGACCGCCGTCGTCCAGCCAGGGCTCGTTCTTGACCGGCTTCAGGAGGCCGCCGCTCCGCACGGGCTGCGGTTCGGGCCCGATCCGTCCACGCACAGCCGGTGCACGCTCGGCGGGATGATCGGCAACAACTCCTGCGGCTCGCACAGCGTGGCGTGGGGGACGACCGCCGACAGCGTGCGCGAGCTGGACGTCGTCACCGCGGGTGGGGAGCGGTTGCGGCTCGGGCAGGAGTGGGCCGGGGCGCCGGAGGGCCTGCGGGCGCTGGTGGAGGGGGAGTTGGCGCGGTTGCGGACCGGGTTTCCGGAGCTGCCCCGCCGTATCTCCGGGTACGCGCTGGACGCGTTGCTGCCGGAGAAGGGCGCCGATGTCGCCCGTTCCTTCTGCGGGAGCGAGGGCACGCTCGGGATCCTCACGGAAGCGGTCGTAGGGCTCGTCGAGGCGCCACGCGCGCGTGCGCTGGCGGTGTTGGGTTACGTCGATGAGGGCGCCGCCGCCGAGGCCGCGGCCGGGTTGTTGCCGCACCGGCCGTTGACGGTGGAGGGGATGGCGGCCGATCTGGTGCCCGCGGACGCGGTCGGGCTGCCGCGCGGCGGGGCCTGGCTGTTCGTGGAGACGGGCGGGGAGTCGGACGGGGAGGCACGCGCGCGTGCGGAGGCGATCGTGCGGGCTGCCGACGTCGTCGACGCGCTCGTCGTCACGGACCCCGGCGGGCAGCGGGCGCTGTGGCGGATCCGGGAGGACGCCAGCGGTACGGCGACCCGGATGCCGGACGGCAGCGAGGCGTGGCCGGGATGGGAGGACTGCGCGGTGCCGCCGGCGCGGCTGGGCGCGTATCTGCGGGACTTCCGGGGGCTGTTGACCTCGCACGGGCTGCGCGGAACGCCGTACGGACACTTCGGGGACGGCTGCATCCACGTCCGGATCGACTTCGACCTGCTCACGGAGACGGGCATCGCCCGCTTCCGGCGCTTCTCGGAGGAGCTCGCCGAAGTCGTCGTCGCGCACGGCGGATCGCTCTCCGGGGAGCACGGGGACGGCCAGGCCCGGGCCGAGTTGCTCCCGAAGATGTACGGCGAGGAGATGGTCGATCTCTTCTCGCGCGTGAAGGGCGTCTGGGACCCCGACGACCTCCTCAACCCCGGCATGCTGGTCCGCCCGGCCCCCCTCGACGCCAACCTCCGCTTCGCCGTCCTGCCCCGCGAACCGGTCGACGTCACCTTCGGCTACCCCTCCGACGGCGGCGACTTCTCCGCGGCGGTCCGCCGCTGCGTCGGGGTCGCGAAGTGCCGTACGACGTCGGTGACCGGCTCCGCCGTCATGTGCCCGTCCTTCCGGGCAACCGGCGACGAGACGCACTCCACGCGCGGTCGAGCCCGGCTGCTGCACGAGATGCTCGCCGGTGAGGTGGTGACGGACGGCTGGCGGTCCGAGGAGGTGCGGGACGCGCTCGACCTGTGCCTGTCCTGCAAGGGGTGCCGCTCCGACTGCCCGGTCGAGGTCGACATGGCCACGTACAAGGCGGAGTTCCTGCACCACCACTACGCCGGCCGGCGTCGCCCGGCCGCCCACTACAGCATGGGCCGGCTGCCGGTCTGGCTGCGCTGGGTGGACCGTACGCGCACCGCGCCGATCGTCAACGCCCTTGCTTCCGTACGGCCGTTGGCGTGGGTGGCGAAGCGGATGGGCGGGATCGCGGCGGAGCGGGGGATCCCGCGGGTGGCGACGCAGACGTACAGCCGGTGGCTGCGGCGGCGGTTCAGGAAGCGGGTGCGGACCTGGCGGGACGAGCTGCGCGCGGGCGGGCGGCCCGGCGTCCCGGAGACGGCCGCGTTCCTGTGGCCGGACACCTTCACCGAGCACCTTGCGCCGGAGGTCGGGCGGGCGGCCGTACGGGTGTTGGAGGCGGCGGGAGTGTGGGTCATGGAGCCGCCGACGCGACCGTGGCGCGTGCACCGGTTCGCCGAGGGCGGGCTGGCGGGCGTCAGCGTGCCCTCGCCGCTCGGGCGCCGCCGGAGCCGGGTCTGCTGCGGACTGACGTACATCTCGACGGGTCAACTCGACCGCGCCCGCGAGGTGTTGCGGCACACGTTGGACCTGATGGACCCCTTCCTGCTCCCGGAACTGGACGAGACCGACCCGTCGCCGGTCGTCGTCCTGGAACCCAGCTGCGCCGCCGCCCTCCGCACCGACCTCCCCGAACTGCTCCACGACGACCCCCGCGCCGCCCGCCTCGCCGCCCGCGTCCTTACCTTCGCCGAGGCCCTCGAACGTCTCGCCCCCGACTGGACCCCGCCCCGCCTGGACCGCCCGGTCACCGGCCAGACCCACTGCCACCAGCACGCGGTCCTGGGCGACGCGGCCGACCGCCGCGTGCGCGCCGCCGCGGGCCTGACCGGTGAACTGACCGGCGGCTGCTGCGGGTTGGCGGGCAACTTCGGCTTCGAGAAGGGGCACTACGAGGTGTCCGTGGCCTGCGCGGAGGACCAACTCCTGCCCGCGGTAAGGGAGTCCCCGGCGGACGCGGTGCTCCTGGCGGACGGCTTCTCGTGCCGGACGCAGTTGGAGCAGGTGGGCGGGGTGCGGGGGCGGCATCTGGCGGAGGTGTTGGCGGAGGGGCTGGAGGGGGAGTGAGGTGACCTTGGGGTATGAACTGGGGTGGGCTGCCGTGGTCACATCGCGGGACCGGCGTCCATGACAGCGCGGGGCAGGCTCGCCCGTACCTCCCACTGACCGGAGCCCGCGCCACCGGCCCAGAACGTGCCGTCGAGGGCCTCGACGCGTTCGCGCAGACCGGTCAGGCCGAAACCGCCGCGGCCGCGCTGATCATGACGGGTGTCTTCGGCGGCTTCGTCGGCGGCGCCGACGCCATGATCAAGTCGCTCGGCCTCGGTCTGGCCGCGGCGGTCGTCTTCGACGCGTTCGTGGTCCGCATGACCATCGTGCCCGCCGTCCTGGCCCTGCTCGGCCAACGGACCTGGTCGCTGCCCGGCTGGCTGGACCGGCGCCTGCCGCACGTCGACATCGAGGGCGAGAAGCTCGACACCGCGATCCCGGCCTCCTCCGAACCCGGCCACAGGGACGCCGACTTCACCCCGACCCACTGAGCGTGTCGCTGAGAACGGCGAACGCCTCCCTGAGGCGGGACTCGTAGGCTGACGGACTCCGTCACCGTAAGGAGCCCCGCCCGTGACCGCCCTCCACCTCCGGCCCATCACCCCCGAAGAGCACCTCGCCTTCGTCGCGACCCTCCCCGCCGCCAGTCACATGCAGGTCCCCTCCTGGGGCGAGGTGAAGCCGGACTGGCGGGCGGAGGGTCTGGGGTGGTTCGAGGAGGACGGGCGGCTGGTGGGGGCGGGGCTGGTGCTGTACCGGCCGTTGCCGAGGGTGAAGCGGTACCTCGCGTATCTGCCCGAGGGGCCGTTGATCGACTGGGCCGCGCCCGATCTCGTCGAGCGGTGGCTGGTGCCGATGCTCGCGTACCTGAAGGGACAGGGCGCCTTCTCGGTGAAGATGGGCCCGCCCGTCGTCGTACGCCGCTGGAGCGCGGACGCGGTGAAGGCGGCGATCGCCGACCCGGACGCCCACCGGCTGCGGGACGCCGAGCCGACCTCGTACGAACCGGGGGCCGTCGAGATCGGTGACCGACTGCGCGGCGCGGGGTGGCGGCAGGCCGAACCGGGCGGTGAGGACGGCGGGTTCGCGGCCGGGCAGCCGCGTTACGTCTTCCAAGTGCCGTTCGCCGGACGGTCGTTGGCGGAGATCCACCGGGGCCTCAACCAGCAGTGGCGGCGCAACATCAAGAAGGCCGAGAAGGCGGGCGTGACGGTCGTCAGGGGCGGTTACGAGGACCTGCCCGCCTTCTACGAGCTGTACGCCGAGACCGCCGAACGCGACCGGTTCATCCCGCGCCCGCTGCCGTACTTCCAGCGCATGTGGACCGCCCTCACCACCGAGGACCCCGACCGGATGCGCCTCTACCTCGCCCGGCACGACGGCGAGGTCCTCGCCGCGGCCACGATGCTGACCGTCGGCGACCACGTCTGGTACTCCTACGGTGCCTCCACCGCACGCAGGCGCGAGGTCCAGCCCAACAACGCCATGCAGTGGCGCATGATGACCGACGCCCACGAACTCGGCGCCTCCGTATACGACTTCAGGGGCATCACCGACACCCTGGAGGAGTCCAACCACCTGCTGGGGCTGCTGCGCTTCAAGGCGGGCGCCGGCGGCGAGGCGATCGAGTACCTCGGGGAGTGGGACTTTCCGCTGAGCCGGGTGCTGCACAAGGCGCTGGAGCTCTACATGGCCCGCCGACCATAAGGCTCCTCTCAGGTTCATAAGGGAACTCTCAGGTTTGGCGCCCGCTCTCAGGGAATGCCAAGGTTTTCACAGGGGTTGTTTGCCTTTCGGTCGCCGACTTTGCCGCTCCTTGGGTTCTGATCCGTGTAGGTTCCTGGGTGTCGGGAATTCCCCGGGCGGTAACACGCTCGACTTTGACGAAATAACCACTGCACAACCCTAGGAGTCCGGAATGAGCCTCAAGAAGCTCGCCCCGCTGCCCCCGAAGCCCAAGTCGAAGCAGCTCCCGCCCCCGCCCCCGAAGCCGCGGAAGAAGCACCAGCCGAAGCCGCTGCCGAAGCCGCTGCCCGGCCAGGACAGCTGATCCGGCGGTAGGAGGAGGGCCGACCCACGCAGTCGGCCCTCTTTTCTTTCCTGAATTCGAACCGGAGCCCATGAATTAATTCCGGTGATGTGGAGCGATGGAAAGCGGAGGGGATGCGAAATGGGCATTGAAGCGGCTGACCTCGAATACGAGGACGATGAAAGCGACGAAACTCCCACCATTCCCGCCCGCACGGCCTTCCGCCGCTTCTGGCCGCTGACCCGCGGCCTGCGACGCTGGCTGATCCTCGTCTGGGTCTGCACGGTGCTCGCCGCACTCGCCGAGACCGAGGCGATCCTGCTCTTCGGCGATCTCACCGACCGCGCCCTGGCGAAGGGGTCGCTGAGCGCGTTCTGGAGCCCGGCGATCAAATGGCTGGGCGTGGCGATCGTCGGCGCGGTCGTCGCGTACGCCGGCAACTCTCTTGCCGCGTGGGCGACCGAGCGCTTCGTGATGCGGCTGCGCGAGCATGTCTTCGACCACGTACAGCAGTTGCCGCCGCACTTCTTCCAACGGCACCGCCAGGGCGACCTGTTGTCCCGCCTGACGAGTGACGTCGAGGCGATCGAGACGCTGGTGGTGTCAGGCGTCGTGGGCACCGCCTCCGCCCTCTTCTCCGCGATCTTCTACGCGGCCGCCGCGTTCTGGTTGCGCTGGGACCTGGCCGCCGCCACCTTCGTGCTCGCGCCGCTGTTCTGGCTGGCGGCCCGCCGTTTCTCCGGCTCCATCAAGGACGTCTCGCGCGAGGGCCGGGTCGCGGACGGCGCGATCACGTCGGTGGTCGAGGAGTCCCTCGGCAACATCGTGCTGACCCAGGCCTACGACCGCCGGGACGCGGAACGCCGGCGGCTGCACGAGGAGGCGACCGCCTGGTTCCGCGCCTCGGTCCGCTCGACGCGGCTGAACGAGGCGTACGAGCAACTCGTCGCCGTCATCGAGACGGTGTGCGTGCTCGCGGTGATCGGCATCGGCGCCTGGGAGATCTCCACCGGCCGCATGACGCTGGGCCAACTCCTCGCCTTCTCCGCCTTCTTGGGCTACCTCTACCCGCCCGTACGCGGCCTGGCCCAGCTCGGCCTGACGATCACCGCGGCGACGGCGGGCGCGGAACGGCTCATCGAGATCCTCGACGTACGCCCCTCCGTCGCCGACCCCCGACGCGGCGCGGACGTCGGCCGCCCCGACGGCACGGTCGAGGTCACGGGCGTCTCCTTCACCTACCCCGGCGCCGACGCCATGGCCCTCTCGGACCTCTCCTTCACCGTCGGCCAGGGCGAGTTGGTCATCGTCACGGGCCCGAGCGGCGCCGGAAAGTCGACCGTGTCCAAGCTCCTGCTGCGCTTCTACGACCCCGACGCGGGCGACATCCGCCTGGACGGCGTCCCGCTGCGCGAGTTCCCGCTCGCCCGCCTCCGTGAGTACGTCACCCTGCTCCCGCAGGAGACGCTCGTCCTGCACGACACGGTCCGCGCGAACATCGCCTGCGGCCGGCCCGGCGCCAGCGAGCAGGCGATCGAGGACGCGGCGCGGGCGGCCGACGCGCACGACTTCATCGTCAAGCTCCCCGCCGGCTACGACACGAGGATCGACCCGGGCACCGCCCGCCTCTCCGGCGGCCAGCTCCAGCGCCTCGCCATCGCCCGCGCGATCCTGCGCGACGCCCCGGTCCTGGTCCTCGACGAACCGACCACCGGCCTCGACGCGATCGCCGCCCGCCGGGTCGTGAAACCCCTGCGCCGCCTGATGGCCGGCCGCACCACGATCATGATCACCCACGACCTCAACCTCGCCCCCGACGCCGACCGCATCCTGGTCGTCGACGGCGGCCGCATCGTGGAGACCGGCCGCCACGAGGAGCTGCTCGCGTGGGGCGGGGCGTACTCCCGCCTGCACCGTTCGCAGAACAACGCGGTGATGGACACGGGGGAGCTGCGCCTGCCGCTGGACCTGGTGCAGTCCGGGTACGGCCACGAGGGCCAGGTTCCGTCCGGCACCTGGCAGGAGCCGTCGTACGCCTACGGCCATCAGCCCCAGGAGTACGCCGCCCACGACCCCTACGCCTGTGCGGCGATGCCGACCACGCTCCCCGACGGCCGCCCTCTCTACCGCGACGAGGTGCCCTGGCCCGGCATCTGATCAGGACGGCCGAGTCCAGCATTCAGGACAGTTCCATAATGGGTTTTCACGCCTGACGAGGTCCACTACCCTGGACTCGACAGTGCATCATGATGGACGTACCCGGAATTGCCGACCGAGCCCCAGGACAGCCCGTGACCACCCCCAGCACAGCCACCACCTCTTCCGCGCCCGCATCAGTGTCCGGCGAAGCGACCGCGCACCGCCGTGGCTCCCTCGGTCCCGTGGGCCTGGTGCTGGCGGGCGGTGTCTCCGTCCAGTTCGGTGCGGCGCTCGCGGTGGGTCTGATGCCGAGGGCGGGCGCGCTCGGAGTGGTGACCCTGCGCCTGCTCGCGGCGGCCGTCGTCCTCCTGGTGATCTGCCGCCCCCGCCTGCGCGGCCACTCGCGCACCGACTGGGGCACGGTGATCGTCTTCGGCGTCACGATGGGTGCGATGAACGGCCTCTTCTACCAGGCGGCGGCCCGTATCCCCCTGGGCGCGGCGGTCACCCTGGAGGTCCTGGGCCCCTTGGCCCTGTCGGTCCTGGCCTCCCGCCGAGCGATCAACTTCGTCTGGGCGGGGTTGGCCCTGGCGGGCGTCTTCCTGCTGGGCGGCGGGGGCTTCGGCGACCTGGACCTGGCCGGAGTCGCCTTCGCGCTGGGCGCGGGCGCGATGTGGGCGACGTACATCATCTTCAGCGCACGGACGGGCAGACGCTTCCCACAGGCGGATGGGCTCGCGCTGGCGATGGGGGTGGCGGCGCTGCTGATGCTGCCGCTGGGGGTCGTGGAGTCGGGCACGAAACTCCTGGACCCGGTGACGATCGCGCTCGGCTCGGCGGTGGCGATCATGTCCTCGGTCCTCCCGTACACCCTCGAACTCCTGGCCCTCCGCCGCCTCCCCGCCTCCACCTTCGCCATCCTCATGAGCCTCGAACCGGCCCTCGCGGCAACGGCCGGCTTCCTGATCCTGAACCAGGCGCTGTCGGCGGTGCAGGCTGCGGCGATCGCGCTGGTGGTGGTGGCGAGCATGGGGGCGGTACGGACGCAGGTGGGGCGGCGGGGGAAGGTGCGGTTGCCGGTGGAGTAGGCCGCACTGGGCGGGAGCCCGCCGGAATCAATCGGCGATCTTCTCCCACACCGACACATGCCGCCGACTCTCACTCGTGAACGGCGTCCGCGCCCAGTCCTCCCACCGGTCCCGCAACCGCATCCCGGCCAGCCGGGCCATCAGGTCCAACTCGGCGGGCCACACGTACCGGAACGGGATGGACGAGTACGAGGCGCTCCCGCCCGGGTCGATCCTGACGTGGTGTGAACTCATCGCCTGGGTGGCGACGTCGTACGTGTCGAACCCGAGCCGGCGCTCGCCCACGTGGAACGGCACCGCGTCCTGCCCGGGCGGCAGCCGCCGCAGATCGGGAACCATCACCTCTACGACGAAGCACCCGCCCGGCACCAGATGCGCGGCGGCGTTGCGGAAGCAGTCGACTTGGGCGTCCTGGGTGGTCAGATTCATGACCGTGTTGAACACGAGGTAGGCGACCGCGAATTGGCCGTCCACGGTGGTGGTCGCGAAGTCCCCGATCGCCACCCTGACGTCCTCGCCCCCGGGCTTCTCCCGCAACCGAGCCACCATCGCCCGGGACAGATCGATCCCGCACACCTCGACACCCCGCCGCGCCAACGGCAACGCGATCCGCCCGGTCCCGACCCCGAACTCCAGCGCCCGCCCGCCCCCGGCCAGCCCCGCCAACACCTCCACGGCCGGCCCCACCACGTCCGCCCCGAACATCTCCGCCGACGACTCGTCGTACGCCGCCGCCACGGACTCCCCGAAGTAACCGTCGTCATCGACCATCGGCCGACCGTACTGCCGGGCGTGTTCGGGGTGCGCGGGATTTTCGGCGCCCCTTTGCAGACCCAGGGATCAGCTTGCCGAAAGGCCCTTGACGGCGGCGCGGACGAAGGCGGTGAAGGCGGCAGGGGTGAGGGTGAGGGCCCCGGCCGAGGGGTTCTTGGAATCGCGGACGGCTATGTGGGGGGTGAGTTCGGAGACCTCGACGCACTCGCCTCCGGTGTCCCCGCTGTAGGAGGACTTGAGCCAGGCGGCCGAGCCAAGAGGGGCGCACTCGACGCAGTCGCCCCCGGTGTCCCCGCTGTAAGACGACTTACGCCAGGTCGCGCCCGTCAGGTTCCGGTTGGTTGCCATACCGCTCCTCCATCACACGGGCGATCAGAGCCGCCGAGTCGTCAACGGAGAACGCGGCGGCCTGCAGATGATCGTAACGGACCGAACCCTCCTTGACGGCTTCCGGATTGGCCGTCATGTGCCCCTGCACGAAGTCCTCGGTGTAGACGATGTCGGGGTCATTGGTGAAACGCAGAAGGTTGAAGGAGCCCATCAGGCCCGTGTGCGCTCCCGCGCCGAACGGGAGGATCTGGATCTCCAGCCACCGCCGCTTCTGCATCGCCAGGATGTGCGCCAGTTGCTCGCGCATGACTTCCCGGCCACCCACTTCCTGGTGCAGTACCGCCTCACTCAACACCACCCACATCACCGGCGGTTCGTCCCGATCCAGAATCCGTTGGCGGTCCAGCCGAGCTGCGACCTTGCCGTCGATGTTCCCTTCGTCCCGTGCGCCGAGCACCGCGCGAGCGTACGCGGGTGTCTGAAGCAGTCCGTACACCAACTGCGCCTGGAAGCTGGAGATGTACGCCGCCTTCGACTCCATCTCCGCATACGGCTGGAACCAGTTCGGCAACTGACTCCGCAGCACCAACCCGACCAACCTTGAAAACGTCCCGTCCGTCCCCAACCCCGCGTCGACCCGTTCGGAGAACTCCCGCGTCGGCACCTTCAACGTCGTCTCGATCTGTCCGATCAGTGATCCCGAACAGAAGACGATCGAGCCCAGCTGCGCCAGCGTCATCCCCGCCGCCTCCCGATGCCGCCGCAGCTCATATCCGTAGTAGTCCAACGGCGACGCACTGGGGTCGAGCTCCCGAATG
The DNA here is from genome assembly GCF_044750545.1 of Streptomyces sp. NPDC088794. Lineage (NCBI taxonomy): Bacteria > Bacillati > Actinomycetota > Actinomycetes > Kitasatosporales > Streptomycetaceae > Streptomyces > Streptomyces sp. NPDC088794. Next base: position 239,348 of record NZ_JBIVKB010000004.1, read on the forward strand.
TTGGCCACAGTCACCACCACCTCCAATCACCGAGAGTAGCCACAAGACCACACGTCGACATCGAGGTTGTGGAAAACCAAATCAATACAAGCACGCTTGATTGGTTCTGGCGTCGCTGCCATGCTCCTCCCATGGCCGACCCCACGCCCGTCATCGACGACCTGCGCGCGGAGAGCGAGGAACTCGACGCCCTTGTGGCCGAGTTGCCCGCGGAGCGCTGGGCTCTGCCCACTCTCGCCGCCGGTTGGACCGTCGCTCATCAGATCGCGCATCTCGCCTGGACCGATCACCACTCCGTGCTGGCCGTGACCGACCGGGAGGCCTTCTCCCGTGAGGTCGAGAAGGCGTTGGCCGAGCCCGGCGAGTTCGTGGACAACGGGGCGGAGGCGGGGGCGGAGAAGGCGCCGGCGCAATTGCTCGCGGACTGGCGTGCCGGGCGGGAGGCGCTCGACCACGCCTTGCGCGCCGCCCCCGACGGTGCTCGTTTCCCCTGGTACGGGCCGCCCATGGCCACCGCCTCCATGGCCACCGCCCGGCTCATGGAGACCTGGGCCCATGGCGGGGACGTCGCCGACGCGCTCGGTGTCGACCGCACCCCCACCGACCGGCTCCGGCACATCGTCCGGCTCGGCGTCCGTACCCGTGACTACGCGTTCGGCGTGAACGGGGCGCAGCCGCCGTTCGAGGAGTTCCGGATCGAACTCACCGCACCCTCAGGGGACTTGTGGGTCTACGGCCCCGAAGACGCCGCCGACCGCGTCACCGGCCCCGCCCTCGACTTCTGCCTCCTTGTCACCCAGCGTGCCCACCGAGCCGATCTCGCCCTGCACGCCGACGGCTCCGACGCCGACCGCTGGCTCGACCTCGCCCAGGCCTTCGCAGGGCCGCCGGGACCCGGCCGCGCCCCGAAGGGTTCCGCCCCGAAGGGAACCGGCCGGTGACCGCACCTGAGGTCCACCCTCTCCGCATAGGCAACGCCTCCGGTTTCTACGGCGACCGTTTCGACGCCCTGCGCGAGATGCTCACCGGCGGCGAACTGGACGTCCTCACCGGCGACTACCTCGCCGAACTGACCATGCTGATCCTGGGACGGGACCGGCTGAAGGATCCGTCCGGCGGTTACGCCCGTACCTTCCTGCGGCAGTTGGAGGAGTCCCTCGGTCTCGTCCACGAGCGCGGGGTGAAGATCGTCAGCAATGCCGGTGGGCTGAACCCGGCCGGACTTGCCGGTCGTGTACGGGAGTTGGCCGACCGGCTCGGCATCCCCGTTCGCGTCGCCCACGTCGAGGGCGACGACCTCACCGCCGCCCACCCCGGCAGCCTCGCCGCCCACGCCTACCTCGGCGGCTTCGGTATCGCCGAGTGTCTGCGGCAGGGCGCGGACATCGTCGTCACCGGGCGCGTGACGGACGCGGCCCTGGTCACCGGTCCCGCCGCCGCCCACTTCGGCTGGCAGCCGGGGGCGTACGACCGCCTGGCGGGCGCCGTCGTCGCCGGCCACGTGCTGGAGTGCGGGACCCAGGCCACCGGCGGCAACTACGCCTTCTTCGCCGAGACGTTCGCCAAGGCCCCCGGAGACCTCCGCCGCCCCGGCTTCCCCCTCGCCGAGATCCACGAGGACGGCACCTGCGTCATCACCAAGCACCCCGGCACCGGCGGCCTCGTCGACGTCGGTACGGTGACCGCCCAGCTGCTGTACGAGACCCAGGGCGCCCGGTACGCCGGACCCGACGTCACCGCCCGCCTCGACACGATCAGGCTCAGCCCGGCCGGGCCGGACCGGGTCCGTATCGACGGCGTGCGCGGCGAGGCCCCGCCGCCCACCCTCAAGGTCGGCCTCAACCGCCTCGGCGGCTTCCGCAACGAGGTCGCCTTCGTCCTCACCGGCCTCGACATCGAGGCCAAGGCCGCCCTCGTGCGCGAGCAGATGGAGCCCGCGCTCGCCAAAGTCGCCGACGCACGCTGGGAGTTGGCCCGCACCGACCGCCCCGACGCCGACACCGAGGAGACCGCCAGCGCACTGCTGCGGCTCGTCGTACGGGATCCGGAGGAGCGGGCCGTCGGACGTGCGCTGAGCGGGGCGGCTGTGGAGCTGGCCCTCGCCAGCTACCCCGGCTTCCATGTGCTCGTCCCGCCCGGAAAAGGCTCGCCCTACGGGGTCTTCGAGGACGCGTACGTGCCGCAGGGAGACGTGGCCCACGTGGCGGTGCTCCCCGACGGGCGACGGATTCCGGTGGCACCGGCGCTCGAAACCGTCGTACTGGAAGAGCCGCCGCAGCCCCCGCTCCCCGCATCCCCGCCCTCGACTCCCGCCCGCCGCGCCCCCCTCGGACTCGTCGCCGGGGCGCGCAGTGGTGACAAGGGCGGGAACGCCAACGTCGGTGTGTGGGTGCGGACCGACGAGGCCTGGCAGTGGCTCGCGCACACCCTCACCGTCGAGCGGTTCCGTGAACTCCTGCCGGAGACCGCCGACTTGACCGTCGTACGGCACCCGCTCCCCAACCTCCGCGCCCTGAACTTCGTCGTCGAGGGAATCCTCGGCGCGGGCGTCGCCGCCCAGCACCGCTTCGATCCGCAGGCCAAGGCCCTCGGCGAGTGGCTGCGCTCCCGCCACCTGGACATTCCGGAGGCCCTCCTGTGACGGTCATCGACTCCGCCCTGGACGTCAACAGCCCCGACTACCGCGCCCATCGCGAGGCCCTCCTCGCCAAGCTCGCCGATCTCGACACCGAGCATGCGAAGGCATTGGCCGGCGGCGGACCCAAGTACGTCGAACGGCACCGCAAGCGCGGCAAGTTGCTCGCCCGGGAGCGCATCGAGCTGCTGCTGGATCCGGACACGCCCTTCCTGGAGTTGTCGCCGCTCGCGGCCTGGGGCAGTGACTACGCCGTGGGCGCCTCGCTCGTCACCGGGATCGGCGTCGTCGAGGGCGTGGAGTGCCTCATCACCGCCAACGATCCCACTGTGCGCGGCGGCGCCAGCAATCCCTGGTCGCTCAAGAAGGCCCTGCGCGCCAACGACATCGCGCTCGCCAACCGGCTGCCCTGCATCAGCCTGGTGGAGTCCGGCGGGGCCGATCTGCCGTCCCAGAAGGAGATCTTCATCCCCGGGGGCGCCATCTTCCGTGATCTGACCCGGCTTTCGGCCGCCGGGATCCCCACGGTCGCGGTCGTCTTCGGCAACTCCACGGCCGGCGGCGCCTACATCCCCGGCATGTCCGACCACGTCATCATGGTCAAGGAGCGCGCCAAGGTCTTCCTCGGCGGTCCGCCCCTGGTCAAGATGGCGACCGGCGAGGAGAGCGACGACGAGTCGCTGGGCGGCGCCGAGATGCACGCACGCGTGTCGGGGCTCGCGGACTACTTCGCCGTCGACGAGCAGGACGCGCTGCGCCAGGCCCGGCGGGTGGTGGCCCGGCTCAACCACCGCAAGGCGTACGAGGATCCGGGCCCGGCCGCGCCGCCCAAGTACGACGAGGACGAGCTGCTCGGCGTCGTCCCGGGGGACCTGCGCGTCCCCTTCGACCCGCGCGAGGTCGTCGCCAGGATCGTCGACGGCTCCGACTTCGACGAGTTCAAGCCGCTGTACGGGACGAGCCTGGTGACCGGCTGGGCGACCCTGCACGGCTATCCCGTCGGCATCCTCGCCAACGCGCAGGGCGTGCTGTTCAGCCAGGAGTCCCAAAAGGCCGCCCAGTTCATCCAGTTGGCCAACCAGCGCGACATCCCGCTCCTCTTCCTGCACAACACCACCGGCTACATGGTCGGCAAGGAGTACGAGCAGGGCGGCATCATCAAGCACGGCGCGATGATGATCAACGCGGTCAGCAACAGCCGCGTACCGCACCTCTCCGTCCTCATGGGCGCCTCGTACGGGGCCGGGCACTACGGCATGTGCGGGCGGGCGTACGACCCGCGCTTCCTCTTCGCCTGGCCCAGCGCCAAGTCCGCCGTCATGGGCCCGCAGCAGCTCGCCGGCGTCCTGTCGATCGTCGCCCGCCAGTCCGCGGTCGCCAAGGGCCAGCCCTACGACGACGACGCGGACGCCGCCCTGCGCGCCATGGTCGAGCAGCAGATCGAGTCCGAGTCGCTGCCGATGTTCCTGTCCGGGCGGCTGTACGACGACGCCGTCATCGACCCGCGCGACACCCGAACCGTCCTCGGCCTGTGCCTGTCCGCCGTCCACACCGCGCCCTACGAGGGCGCGCGCGGTGGCTTCGGCGTCTTCCGGATGTGAGGTCCCAGTGAGTGATTCCATCGCTTCCGTCCTGGTGGCGAACCGGGGCGAGATCGCCTGCCGGATCTTCCGCACCTGCCGTGAACTCGGCATCCGCACCGTCGCCGTGCACTCCGACGCGGACGAGAACGCGCTCCACGCACGCGTGGCCGACGCGGCCGTACGGCTGCCGGGATCCACGCCCACGGACACCTACCTGCGCGGCGAGCTGATCGTGAAGGCGGCCGTCGCGGCGGGCGCGGACGCCGTGCACCCCGGCTACGGCTTCCTCTCCGAGAACGCCGACTTCGCACGCGCCGTCCTGGACGCGGGACTTGTATGGATCGGGCCGCCCCCGGAGGCGATCGAGGCGATGGCCTCCAAGACCCGCGCCAAGCACCTCATGGGCCTGGAACCGCTCAAGGAGGTCACCGAGGCCGACCTGCCCGTCCTGGTCAAGGCGGCCGCGGGCGGCGGTGGACGCGGCATGCGGATCGTCCGCGAACTGTCCGCCCTGGACGACGAGTTGGCCGCCGCCCGCGCGGAGGCCCTGAGCGCCTTCGGCGACGGCGAGGTCTTCGTCGAGCCCTACGTGGAGGACGGCCGCCACGTCGAGGTGCAGATCCTCGCCGACACCCACGGCACGGTATGGGCCCTCGGCACCCGGGACTGCTCCCTCCAGCGCCGCCACCAGAAGGTGATCGAGGAGGCCCCGGCGCCGGGCCTCTCCGAGGAACAGGCGCGGGAACTGCACGAGTCGGCGGTACGCGCCGCCCGCGCGGTCGCCTACGAGGGCGCCGGAACGGTCGAGTTCCTGGTCGCTCCCGACGGCAAGGCTCACTTCCTGGAGATGAACACCCGCCTCCAGGTCGAACACCCCGTCACGGAAGCCGTGTTCGGCGTGGACCTGGTGGCCCTGCAACTGCGGATCGCCGAGGGCGAGCCCCTCGACACCGACCCGCCCCCCGCCCGCGGCCACGCCATCGAGGCCCGCCTCTACGCCGAGGACCCGGCCCACGACTGGACCCCGCAGACCGGCACCCTGCACCGCCTCGCCGTCCCGGACTCCGTCCGCCTCGACACCGGCTACACCGACGGCGACGACATCGGCGTCCACTACGACCCGATGCTCGCCAAGGTCGTCGCCCACGCACCCACGCGCGCGGAGGCCGTCCGCAGACTCTCCGGCGCCCTGGAGAACGCGGTCGTCCACGGCCCCGTCACCAACCGCGACCTCCTCGTACGCTCCCTGCGCCACAAGGAGTTCACGACCGCGCAGATGGACACGGGCTTCTACGACCGCCACCTCACGACACTGACCGAGCCCGCCCCCGACCCGCACGCCCCCTTGGCCGCGGCCCTCGCCGACGCCCACGGCCGCTCCCGCTTCGGCGGCGGCTGGCGCAACCTCGCGTCCCAGCCACAGCTCAAGCGGTACGCGGCGAACGGCACCGAGCACGAGGTCCAGTACCGCCACACGCGGGAGGGCCTGACCGCGGACGGGGTGCGCGTAGTGCACGCCGATGCCGACCTCGTCGTACTCGAAGTGGACGGCGTACGAAGGAAGTTCGAGGTAGCGAGGTACGGCGACCAGGTGTACGTGAACACGACCGCGCTGACCGCTCTGCCTCGTTTCCCCCTTCCGACGGCCCAACTGGCACCCGGCTCCTTGGTTGCCCCCATACCGGGCACGGTGGTCAAGATCGCGGAGGGCTTGAAGGTAGGAGCAGCGGTCCAGGCCGGAGACCCCCTCCTCTGGCTGGAGGCGATGAAGATGCAGCACAAGATCGAGGCCCCGGTCACAGGAACACTGACGGCTTTGCACGCCGTAACGGGCCAACAGGTAGAGCCAGGCTCTCTATTGGCAGTAGTACAGCCGACCTAGGGGCGCGGGGAACTGCGCGACCAGCCACATCAAACCCGCACCCCGAAGGAAACCGAATGACCCACATAGAATCCGAAGAACACAAGGCCCTCCGATCCGCAGTCGCCGCCTTCGGCAAACGCTACGGCCGCGACTACATGACAGACATCGTCGACTCCGGCGGCTACCCCAAGGAACTCTGGCTGGAAGCAGCCAAGTTGGGCTACCTGGGCGTCAACCTCCCCGAGGAGTACGGAGGCGGCGGCGGAGGCATAGCCGAACTCTCCATCGTCCTGGAGGAACTCGGAACCGCAGGCGCCCCCCTCCTCATGATGATCGTCTCCCCGGCGATCTGCGGCACGGTCATCGCCCGCTTCGGCACAGCAGACCAAAAGCAGGAGTGGCTCCCCGCGCTAGCGGACGGCACCCGCACGATGGCCTTCGGCATCACCGAACCCGACGCCGGCTCCAACAGTCACCGCATCACCACCACCGCCCGCCGCGACCCCGACACCGGCGACTGGCTCCTGACCGGCCGCAAGGTCTTCGTCTCCGGCGTCGACATCGCGGACGCGACCCTGATCGTCGGCCGGACCGAGGACGCCCGCACGGGCAACCTCAAGCCCTGCCTGTTCATCGTCCCGCGGGACGCGCCGGGCTTCACGCGCCGGAAGATCGACATGGAACTGCACGGCGCGGAGAAGCAGTTCGAGCTGGCCCTGGACGACGTACGGCTGCCCGCCGAGGCGCTCGTCGGGGACGAGGACGCGGGCCTGCTGCAACTGTTCGCCGGGCTCAACCCCGAGCGGATCATGACGGCCGCGTTCGCGATCGGCATGGGCCGTTACGCCCTCGCGCGGGCCGTCGAGTACGCGCGCGAGCGTGCCGTCTGGAAGACCGCGATCGGCGCCCACCAGGCCATCGCGCACCCTCTCGCGCAGGCGCACATCGACCTCGAACTCGCCCGCCTGATGATGCAGAAGGCCGCGCATCTCTACGACGCCGGGGACGACGTCGGCGCCGGTGAGGCCGCCAACATGGCGAAGTACGCTGCCGGAGAGGCCTGTGTGCGGGCCGTCGACCAGGCCGTGCACACCCTCGGCGGCAACGGGCTCACCCGTGAATTCGGGCTCGCCACCTTGATAACCGCCTCCCGCGTGGCTCGTATTGCTCCGGTGAGCCGGGAGATGATTCTCAACTACGTCTCCCACCAGACCCTGGGCCTGCCCAAGTCGTACTGATCCAGCACAGCGTTGTGCGAGGAGGAACCGTGTTCCGCAGCGAGTACGCAGACGTTTCGCCCGTAGAACTCCCCATCCACGAGGCGGTGTTGGGGAGGGCCGCCGAGTTCGGTGACGCGCCCGCCCTGATCGACGGCACGAACGGCACCACGCTCTCGTACGAGCAACTGGACAGGTTCCACCGGCGGATCGCCGCCGCGCTGGCCGAGACGGGCGTGCGCAAGGGCGATGTCGTCGCCCTGCACAGCCCGAACACGGTGGCCTTCCCGACCGCGTTCTACGGGGCCACGCGTGCGGGGGCGTCGGTGACCACCGTGCATCCGCTCGCCACGGCGGAGGAGTTCGCCAAGCAGCTGAAGGACTCCGCGGCCCGCTGGATCATCACCGTGTCACCGCTCCTGGAGACGGCGCGCCGGGCCGCCGAACTGGCGGGCGGGGTCGAGGAGATCCTGGTCTGCGACAGCGCGCCGGGACACCGCTCGCTGATCGACATGCTGGCCTCCGACGCGCCCGAGCCGGTGGTCGACATCGACCCCGCCCAGGACGTGGCGGCGCTGCCGTACTCCTCGGGGACGACCGGCATACCCAAGGGCGTGATGCTCACCCATCGGCAGATCGCCACCAACCTCGCCCAGCTCGAACCGATGATGACGGCCGGCCCCGGCGACCGCATCCTCGCCGTGCTCCCCTTCTTCCACATCTACGGCCTGACCGCGCTGATGAACGCGCCGCTGCGCCAGGGCGCGACGGTCGTCGTGCTGCCCCGCTTCGAGCTGGACACCTTCCTCGCGGCCATCCAGGACCACCGCATCACCGGCCTGTACGTGGCGCCACCGATCGTCCTGGCGCTGGCCAAGCATCCGCTGGTCGAGCAGTACGACCTGTCGTCCCTGAAGTACATCCTCAGTTCCGCCGCCCCGCTGGACGCACAGCTCGCGGCGGCCTGCGCGCGGCGGCTCGGGCTGCCGCCGATCGGCCAGGCCTACGGCATGACCGAACTGTCGCCGGGGACGCACGTCGTGCCCCTGGACGCCGTCCGCGAGGCCCCGGCCGGCACGGTCGGCAAGCTCATCGCGGGCACCGAGATGCGGATCGTCTCCCTCGACGACCCCGACAAGGACCTCGACATCGGCGAGCCCGGCGAGATCCTCATCCGCGGCCCGCAGGTCATGAAGGGGTACCTGGGCCACCCCGACGACACCGCCGCGATGATCGACAAGGACGGCTGGCTGCGCACCGGTGACGTCGGTCATGTGGACGCCGACGGCTGGCTGTTCGTCGTCGACCGGGTCAAGGAGCTCATCAAGTACAAGGGCTTCCAGGTGGCCCCCGCCGAGCTGGAGGCCCTGCTGCTCACCCACCCGGGCATCGCCGACGCGGCCGTCATCGGCGCGTACAACGACCAGGGCAACGAGATCCCGCACGCCTTCGTCGTCCGCCAGCAGGCCGCGCCCGACCTCTCCGAGGGCGAGGTGATGATGCACGTCGCCGAACGCGTCGCCCCCTACAAGCGGGTCCGCCAGGTCACCTTCATCGACACCGTCCCGCGGGCCGCCTCCGGCAAGATCCTGCGCCGCGAACTCAGGGAGCGCACATGACGTTGATCGGACGGGCACGCACGCGTGGCGTCGAGACCCTCGCCCTGGACTCGCCGGCCAACCGCAACGCTTTGTCGGCCGCCCTGGTGGGTGAGTTGGCCGACGCGCTGACGGACTGCGCCAAGGACACCGACGTCCGCGCGGTCGTCCTCACCCACACCGGCAACACCTTCAGCGCGGGCGCCGACCTCAAGGACCCGCCGCACCCGGACGCCCTGGTGGGCCTGCTGCGGCAGATCGTGGAACTGCCCAAACCGGTCGTCGCCCGGGTCACGGGACACGTGCGCGCGGGTGGCCTGGGGCTGCTGGGCGCCTGTGACATCGCGGCGGCTTCGACCGCGTCGACGTTCGCGTTCACCGAGGTGCGGATCGGGGTGGCTCCGGCGGTCATCTCCCTGCCGCTGCTGCCCATCACCGACCCCCGCGCACTCGCCCGCTACTACCTGACCGGCGAGCGCTTCGACGCCCCCGAGGCGGCCCGCATCGGCCTGCTGACGGCGGCGGGCGAGGACGTGGACGTCGTACTGGAACCGATCCTGGACGGTCTGCGGCGCTCCTCGCCGCAGGGCCTGGCCGAGACGAAACGGCTGCTCACGGCTAGGGTGCTGGAGGCATTCGACCGGGACGCGGCCGATCTCACCGCGCTCTCGGCCCGGCTGTTCGCCTCCCCGCAGGCCCGCGAGGGGATGACGGCCTTCCTGGAACGACGGGATCCCGCCTGGGTGGATCCCGCGTGGGCGCGATCCACGGGGACGGTGTGAGCACGCGATGGGTGTGAGTACGGCGGAACGCGACCGCGCTCCCAAGCAGGACCGCAGCCGAGCCACCCGGCAGCGGCTTCTGGAGGCCGCCGTGGCCTGTCTCGCCGAGTACGGCTGGGCGGGCTCCACGGTCTCCGTGGTCGCCGAACGCGCCGGCGTCTCACGCGGTGCCGCCCAGCACCACTTCCCGACCCGCGAGGACCTCTTCACGGCGGCCGTCGAGTACGTCGCCGAGGAACGCTCCACGGCCCTGCGCGCCCTCTTCCCGGAGGGCGCAGGCGAGGACCGCCGGGTGGTCGTGTCCGCCCTGGTCGACCTCTACACGGGCCCGCTCTTCCGGGCCGCCCTGCACCTGTGGGTCGCCGCCTCCGACGAGGAGCAGCTGCGCCCGCGCGTGACGGAACTGGAGTCGCGCGTCGGCCGCGAGACCCACCGCATCGCGGTCGAGCTGCTGAATGCCGACGAGTCCAGGCCGGGCGTCCGCGAGACCGTCCAGGGTCTCCTCGACATGGCGCGCGGTCTGGGCCTGGCCAACCTGCTCACGGACGACCGCCCGCGCCGCGACCGCGTGGTGGCCCAGTGGGCGGCCCTGCTGGAGGGGGCGCTGGGCTGAGCAGCCCGGGCGCCCGGTCCCGTTGTCAGTGGCGGGAGCTACGTTTCGGACATGCCGTCACGGGCTCAGCCGCTCCACCCGCCAGCCGCCGTCCGGCTCGGTCGTGTAGCGCAGGCGGTCGTGCAGCCGGTTCTCGCGGCCCTGCCAGAACTCCACCGACCGCGGGGCCACCCGGAAGCCGCCCCAGTCCGGCGGGACGGGCACCTGCTCGCCCTCGGGGTAGCGGGCGGCGAGCTCCGCGTAGGAGGCGTCGAGCTCGGCGCGGGAGGCGATGACGCTGGACTGCGCGCTGGCCCAGGCACCGAGCTGGGAGCCGTGCGGGCGGGTGCGGAAGTACGCGGCGGTCTCGTCGCGGCCGGTGCGCCGGGCCACGCCCGAGACGATGACCTGGCGGGCCATCGGATGCCACGGGAAGAGCAAGGAGACGTAGGGATTCTCGGCGAGGTCGGTCGCCTTGCGGGAGCCGTAGTTGGTGTAGAAGACGAAGCCCTGCTCGTCGAAGTGCTTGAGCAGCACCGTGCGGGAGCTGAGCCGGCCCTCGGCGTTCGCCGTGGAGACGACCATGGCGTTCGGCTCGAAGAGCTGCGCCTCGGTCGCGGCCTGCTCGAACCAGCGGGCGAACTGCTCCACCGGGGTGGCGGCCAGGTCGGTCTCGGCGATGCCCTCGGCCCGGTACTGCTTGCGCATCGTGGAGGGATCGAGGGGGACGGCGTCTGGGTCGGTCACCTTGTCATCCTGCCGTATCGCGGGTGCCGTCCGACGCGGAGTCCACGACAGCCGAGTGGCACTCAGTGCCGCAGGGCTCCCCAAAGGTGACACTCCGGGATATCGTGCTGATGCCGTTCCGGTTGGATGACCGCCAGCCGCACGGGGCATCACCAGGACGGCCACACGGGCCGCGAGTCGGGACCGACCGCGGATCCACCGGCCGAGTCGCAGTTTCCGCCGTATGACACGCCGTATGACACATGGTCTTCCCACCCCATAGCGCCATCTGTCGCACACATCACGAGGAGCCGCCTGATGTCCGACTTCGACCCCTCCTTCGTACCTGGCCTCGAGGGAGTCGTCGCGTTCGAGACGGAGATCGCCGAACCGGACAAGGAGGGCGGCGCTCTGCGGTACCGGGGCGTCGACATCGAGGATCTGGTCGGCCACGTCTCGTTCGGCAACGTCTGGGGCCTGCTCGTCGACGGCGCCTTCAACCCCGGCCTGCCGCCCGCCGAGCCCTTCCCGATCCCCGTGCACTCCGGCGACATCCGGGTGGACGTCCAGTCCGCGCTGGCCATGCTCGCGCCCGTGTGGGGCCTCAAGCCGCTGCTCGACATCGACGAGGAGCAGGCCCGCGACGACCTGGCCCGCGCCGCCGTCATGGCCCTGTCCTACGTCGCCCAGTCGGCCCGCGGGCAGGGCCGGGCCATGGTGCCGCAGAGCGAGATCGACAAGGCGCAGTCCGTCGTGGAGCGGTTCATGATCCGCTGGCGGGGCGAGCCGGACCCCAAGCACGTGGCCGCCGTCGACGCCTACTGGACCTCCGCCGCCGAGCACGGCATGAACGCGTCCACCTTCACCGCGCGCGTGATCGCCTCCACCGGCGCCGACGTCGCCGCGGCCCTCTCCGGCGCCGTGGGGGCCATGTCGGGACCGCTGCACGGCGGCGCCCCCTCCCGCGTCCTCGGCATGATCGAGGAGATCGAGCGGACCGGCGACGCCGAGGCCTACGTCAAGCAGGCCCTCGACAAGGGCGAGCGCCTGATGGGCTTCGGGCACCGCGTCTACCGCGCCGAGGACCCCCGCGCGCGCGTGCTGCGCCGCACCGCCCGCGAGCTGGGCGCCCCGCGCTTCGAGATCGCCGAGGCACTGGAGAAGGCGGCCCTGGCGGAGCTGCACGCCCGCCGCCCGGACCGCGTCCTGGCCACCAACGTCGAGTTCTGGGCGGCCATCGTCCTGGACTTCGCGGAGGTCCCGGCGCACATGTTCACGTCGATGTTCACCTGCGCCCGCACCGCGGGCTGGTCGGCGCACATCCTGGAGCAGAAGCGCACCGGCCGGCTCGTGCGGCCGTCCGCGCGGTACATCGGCCCCGGCACCCGCAACCCGCAGGAGATCGAGGGGTACGGGGACATCGCGAACTGACCGACACCGCAACGGAGTTCACGCGGGAGTCAGGAGCCCCGCGTGATGCCGTTCCGCCACCAGCGGGTGCGCCCGCAGCTTGCCCTTCAGCTCGTGGTGGCCGTACTCGGCGAAGAGCGGGTTCGCGGGGTCGTCGGTCACGCCGGGGGCGGCCGAGGCGTACGGGAACGGGAGCGGTTCGATGCGGGCGTCCAGGCGCGGGTTGTAGAAGAAGGGCACGGAGAACCGCTCGGTGGCGCCGGGCGGGGACACCACCCGGTGGTCGGTGGCGATCAGGTACCCGCCGGTCGCCACCTCCAGCAGCTCACCCAGGTTGACCACGAACGCCCGCTCCAGCGGCGGCACATCGTGGTTCTGCGTCAGCAGGGTCAGAAAGCCGTGGTCCTTGCGGGCCGCCGCACGACGACCTACTCCGCCGCTGCCCGGGTGCCGCACGAGCTTGAGATGCGGATGCGCGTGCTCGCCGAGGACCGGGTCGTAGAAGTCGGCGGGCGCCCCGATCGCCGTGAGCAGTTCGTGCAGCAGTCGCCGGGCGACCGCGCTCAGCCGGTCGATCCAGGTCAGCGCGGCGGTACGGAGTTCGGGGAGGGCGGCGGGCCACTGGTTCGGCCCCTCCAGCCACCAGTAGGCGGGCTCGCCCGGCACCGGCACGCGCACGGGCCGCTCGGCGCCCAGGTCCAACTGGTCCCGTGTATAGCCGCGGAAATGGGGCGAGTTGACGTTGTCGAGGGCCAGCCGGTCGGCCTCGGGCAGCCGGAAGAAGGCACGCGTGGCCCGGATGAGCGCGTCGGCCTCGGCGGTCGGGACCCCGTGCCCGACGAGCTGGAAGAAGCCCACGTCATGGGCGGCGCTGTGCAGTTGGGCGTGGAGCAGCGCCCGGGCCTGGGGACCGCGGCCGGCGGCGGAGAGGTCGATGATCGGGAGCCGGTCGTAGGACGGAACCGTCGCGGGATGCGTCATGAGATGCGTCCGAAAGAAGAAGAATTGGGCATACGGGGGCTGGGTCAGGCGGAGCGCCGACAGCCCATGCTCGTGACGCGCACGTAGTCCACGTGCCGGCGTCGAACAAGCATCGGAAGCATTGGCCCAGACTACTGCGCGAGCAAGGATCCGTACCCCGCGCGGTTCAAGGTGGCCGGGGACTCCGTCATGAACGCAGACGACCCGCGAACTCGGGTCCCCCGCCTGGTGGCGGAGGAGCCGGCCGGACGTACCGGCGAGCTCGCGGGTCGGGTGACTGCACTGGATTGGGCCGGCTGCGTGCGACGCGCGCACGCTGGTCCGGCACCGCACAGGGTGGGGTGCTGGGCCTCAGCCCGCAGCCACCTCGCGCGTCCGGGTTTCACTCATGTACCCGATCACCTCCTCTCATGCGTGAGCCACACACTAGGAACCGATCGGCGACCGTTCAACCGATTTACCGGAAGAGGCTTCCGCCTACGATCACCGCATGAATCGACGTGATCCATCGGGGCCGGTCGTAGCCGCGTACGCCGCCGTGTTCGAGAAGCTGTCCGCCGCCACCACGGGCCGCACCCGCCGCGGCCCCGACGGGACGGTCCTGGCGATCTCCGGCGCGCGGATCGCCTCGCTGAACGCGATCATCAGCCCGTCCCCGGACCCGAGCGCCGACGAGATAGCCGCCCTGGCGGCCTCCGAGAGCCCCTGGGAGCTGCCCTGGAGCATCCACGTCCGCGGAGTGCCGACCCCGCCCGTCACCGCGCTGGCGGCCCGCCACGGCCTGACCCGCCTCACCCGCGAACCCCTCATGGTGCGCCACCCCGACCAGGGCCCGCCGCCGGAGCCGGAGATCGACTCCCTGGTCGTGCGGCCCGTGTCGGGCGACGAACTCGATCTCTACGCCGCCACCCTCGCGGACGGCTTCGAAGCACCGCGTGACCTCTTCGGGCTGCTCACCGATCCGTCCCTGGCGAAGATCGACGGCATGACGTTCTACCTGGCGGAACTGGACGGCGTACCGGTCGGCACGGGCATGGCGGCCGTCTCCGGCGAACTGACGGGCCTCTTCAACATCACCACCCTCCCGGCCCACCGCAGGCGCGGTTACGGCCGGGCGATCACCCTGGAAATGGTCCGCGCGGGCTTCACCGCCGGCGCCACCACCACCTACCTCTACGCGAGCGAGATGGGCGAGCCCGTGTACGCGGCGGCCGGCTTCCGCACCGAGGAGTACCTGACGGTGATCTCCGGTGAGTGATCTGCGGATCGAGACCGTACGGGGCGACGCCATGCTGGAGCAGTGGCGGCACGTCCACAACGTGATCGTGCCGCCGGCCGCCATGGACCTGGCCGGGGCGCGGGAGCGGGCGGAGCGGTATCTGCTGGCGAACGCCTACCTGGGGGACGTCCTCGTCGGGTGCTCCACCGTGCGGCCGCCGGAGCGGGCGGGCGGCGCGGCGACGGTCATCGCGCGCGTGCTGCCCGAGCACCGGCGACGCGGCCACGGGACGGTCCTGTACGAGCACGGTCTGGCCCACGCGCGCGTGCTGGGCGCCGGGGCGGTCGAGACGTGTGTGCTCGCCGTGAACGAGGACGGGCTGCGGTTCGCCGAGGCGCGTGGTTTCGTCGAGTTGGAACAGTACGTACTCGACGGGAAATCGGATGTGTGGATCGACCTGAGGTTGGGGTAGGCGCAGCCGGACGGCGGCGTACAACGATTCTCTCAATCTTGGGGAACTCGGTGTGGGCTGCGTCACGTTGAAGTTAGATGATTGTGAGTGAGCGAACCGACGCGCCGTACGTGCGGACGCAGCTTGGCAGGGGGTCCAGGTGAGTGCTTCCCGGCGTAGTGGGGCCACCGACGAACTCGGGCCCGATGAGCCCGAGCGGGCCGGCCCCGTGGGCCCGGACGGCTCGGATCTGCTCGCGGCGCTGCTGGACGGGATGGACGCGGCACTCTGCGCCTTCGACGCGGACGGGGTCGTCACCCACTGGAACCGCGAGGCGGAGCGGATCCTGGGCTGGACCGCGGCCGAGGCCGTCGGGCGGCAGGGGTTCGCCGGCTGGGCCGTGCGCAGCGCCGACGCCGAGGAGGTCGAGGCGCGGCTGATGTCCGCCATGGAGGCCCCCGGGCGCCAGGTGCACGAGTTCGCGCTGCTGACCAAGGACGGCGGGCGCGTGCTGGTGCGTACCCAGTCCGCCGCGGTGCGCGGCCCCGACGGGAAGCCCGCCGGGGTGTACTGCGCCTTCAGCGAGGTGCACACCCAGATCGACCTGGAGCGGTCCATCGCGCTCAGCGAGGCCCTCTTCGAGGACGCCTCCTGGGGTGTCGTGCTCGTCGACGCCGACCTGCGCCCCGCCGTGCTCAACGCGCACGCGGCCCGCTCGCTGGGCATCGGCCGCACCGCCGCGCTCGGCCGCCCCCTCGGTGAACTGCTCGCCCAGGGCGTCGAGGAACTGGAGAGCGCGCTCACCCATGTGCTCGCCGAGGGCGCGCCGCCCGCGCCGGCCGAGATCTGGGTCGGCGTGCGCACCCCGGAGGGCGAGCAGCGCCGCTGCTGGCGCTGCGGCTTCGTCCGGCTGGCCTCGCCGCTCGCCGAGGAGCCGGTGCCGCTGGGTGTCGCCTGGCTCTTCCAGGACGTGACCGAGAGCAAGCAGGGCGAGCAGGAGGCGGCCCAACTGCGCTTCCGCACCAACCAGTTGCACCGCGCCGCCCGGGCCGCCGCCGAGTGCGAGGACCCCGCGGAGGCGGCCACCGTCCATCTCGACTTCGCGCTCGCCGGCTTCGCCGACCACGCCCTGATCGACCGGGTGGCGGGCGGTTCGCTCGCCGACGGCGAGGCCACGGCGGCCCTGCGGCTTGTGCGGGTCGCGGCCACGCCCTCCGGGGCGCCAGGACCGAGCCTGCTGACCGGCCGGGCCGGGCTGCCCGTCCGGTACGCGCAGGGCCATCCCGCTCTGCAGTGCGTGGAGCGGACCGGGTCGGTGCGGGCCAGTGTGGGCGCGGTGCCGCCCGAGCAGGCCCGTGAGTGGGCGGCGGCCCGCCAGTGGCCGACGGACGCGGTGCACGCCCTGTGCGCGGTCCTGCGCAGCCGGGGCCGCACCCTGGGCGTCGTGACGTTCCTGCGCGGCGGCGCCCGCAGCCAGTTCGAGCGCGCGGACGCGGTGTACGCGGAGGACGTGGCGGTCCGGATCGCGGCGGCACTGGACCTGGCGGGGGCGACGGAAAAGACGTAGCGCGCGGGCCCGTACCCCCAGACTCCGTACCCCCAGACCCCGTATCCCCGGCCGCGTGCCGCCTCTACCGCTGGTAGAAGATCCGGTCCGCGTACTCCTTGAAGACGCGTCCGTTCCACTCGTGCCCGCCGTCGACGTTCCCGGACCGCAGCAGCGGGGGTTCGATGCCGCGGTCTGCCAGGGTCGCGGCGGTGGTGGCCATGACGGACTGGAGGATCGCCGAGGTGACGACCGTGGAGGCGGGGGCGAAGGGCGCCGGGATGGTGTCGAGGGTGAGTTCCGCGTCGCCGATCGAGATCTTCGAGTCGAGGACGACGTCGCAGTGGTCGCGCATGTACGTGCCCGAGGTGTGCCGGGACCGGGTCTCGGACGCGTACGCCACCGAGGTCAGGCCGATGACCTTCACGCCCAGCGCGCGGGCGTTCATGGCCATCTCGACCGGGAGGGCGTTGCGCCCCGAGAGGGAGATGATCACCAGCGCGTCGCCCGCGCGGATCGGCGAGGTGTCCAGGACCGCGCTCGCGAGCCCGTCCACCCGCTCCAGCGCGGAGCCCAGCGTGGCCGGGATCTCCACGCCGACGGCACCCGGCACGGCGAGCAGGTTCATCAGGGCGAGCCCACCGGCCCGGTAGACGACGTCCTGCGCCGCGAGCGAGGAGTGCCCTGCGCCGAAAGCGAACAGGCGACCGCCCGCGGCCACGGTGTCGGCGAGCAGCGTGCCGGCCGCGGCGATGCTCTCCGCCTCCTCTTCCCGCACCCGTTGCAACAGGCCGATCGCGGCGTCGAGGAACTGGTCGGCCGGTGTGCCGTCGCTCATGCGGGTCCTTCCAAGGCGGCGTGGGGCGGTCTGTGTCGCGGATCACGGTGCGGTCTGGACCAGCGCCCTGTCAATACGGCGGTGAGGCGCCGGCGGGACGGTGGTGAAGCGCTCGTCGCCGCACAGGCGACGTACCTGTGCGAATGTCGACGCAGACACCGCGGTGCCCCGCGTAACGCCTTGGTTTCAACGGCGCGGCACGGTTGTCAGTGCTATGCGTCAGAATTGAATCCAGGGCCAGCGCACGCGCCGGGAAGCCGTGGCGCTTCCGGCAGATCTCATCGAGGGGCACGTATGTCCGGACTGATCGACACCACGGAGATGTATCTCCGCACCATCCTCGAGCTGGAGGAGGAAGGTGTGGTCCCCATGCGCGCCCGGATCGCCGAGCGGCTGGACCAGAGCGGACCGACCGTCAGCCAGACGGTGGCGCGGATGGAGCGGGACGGACTGGTGTCCGTCGCCACCGACCGCCACCTGGAGCTGACGGACGAGGGCCGCAGGCTGGCCACGCGCGTGATGCGCAAGCACCGGCTGGCGGAGTGTCTGCTGGTCGACGTGATCGGCCTGGAGTGGGAGCAGGTGCACGCCGAGGCCTGTCGTTGGGAGCACGTGATGAGCGAGGCGGTGGAGCGCCGCGTGCTGGAGCTGCTGCGCCACCCCACCGAGTCGCCGTACGGCAACCCGATCCCGGGCCTGGAGGAGCTGGGCGAGAAGGACGGCGCGGACCCGTTCCTGGACGAGGGCATGGTCTCGCTGGCGGACCTCGACCCGGGCCTGGACGGCAAGACGGTCGTGGTGCGCCGGATCGGCGAGCCGATCCAGACCGACGCCCAGCTGATGTACACGCTGCGTCGCGCGGGCGTGCAGCCCGGCTCGGTGGTCAGCGTGACGGAGTCGGCGGGCGGAGTGCTGGTGGGCAGCGGCGGCGAGGCCGCCGAACTGGAGGCGGACGTCGCCTCGCACGTGTTCGTCGCCAAGCGCTGAGCGAGCAAGGAGCGAGCACGCGGCAGGCACGGAGCAAGCACCGAGCCGGCGACGAGTAAGCGCCGAGAGCGTTTCCTCGCGTCAACTGCCGTGATACGGGTGGCAGTTGCGAGGCTCCAAGATTCAGTCCGTCGAATCGCAGCGCTCGGACGCTTCGCGTGCAAGGCTGTCGCGTGAGGCATATGACCTGAGGGGGCGGGAAGATGTGCCGGAGACGTGCTGAGGGCCCCGGCGCCTTACGGCGCCGGGGCCTGCCCTCCCCTGTGCTGACCCGGAGCCCCGAGCTCCCAGGGTCAATCCCCTCGGACCGTTTTCCCCGAGTGGTCCGCCTCCCGCTCAAGATCTCCCCTCGGCAGCGGCGATCATTCCTTGAGGGGGGTCACTCAAACGAGGGGTGTTGCTCACGGAGAGAGTAACTTCGAATGCCCATTCGATAGCCTGCGAGTGACGCGAAACGCGGAATGTGCGCTTCAGGAGTGAGCGCGGAAAGGCAGCTGCACGGCAACGGCAGGACACGGTGCACAGGGCCGACGGCTCGTTCGGTCCGAGCGGAGCTAGGGGGGTGCCAGGACCAATGGCGCGGCGTATCGACGTGACCGGAGCGGGCGGCGTACGCCTCGCGGCCTGGGAGTTCGGGGACCCTCCCAAGAGCGACCCGGCCAAGCTCGTACCGGACCAGCGGGGACCCCTGGACCGACCCGGCCTCCCCGAGCGGACCGGCGGGGCGACCGGCGCCGAGGACACACCCGGCGTGCTCTTACTGCACGGCCTGATGGGCCGCGCCTCGCACTGGGCGTCCACCGCCCGCTGGCTCTCCGGACGCCATCGCGCCGTCGCACTCGACCAGCGCGGCCACGGCCAGAGCGACAAGCCCCCACAGGCCTCCTTCACCCGCGAGGCCTACGTCGAGGACGCGGAAGCCGCCCTCGAACAGCTCGGCCTCACCCCAGTCGTCCTCGTCGGCCACGCGATGGGCGCCCTGACCGCCTGGCAGCTCGCCGCCAAGCGGCCCGACCTGGTCCGGGGCGTGGTCATCTGCGACATGCGGGCCTCCGCCCTCGGCGCTGCCTCGCAGCGGGAGTGGGCGGACTGGTTCAGGGCCTGGCCGATGCCCTTCGCCACGCTGGCCGACGTACGCAAGTGGTTCGGCGAGGACGACCCCTGGGTGGAGCGGCCCAATCCGGCGCGCGGGGAGTTCTACGCCGAGGTGATGCACGAGTGCGCCGACGGCTGGCGGCCCGTCTTCGACCCCGACCAGATGCTCAAGACCCGGGAGACCTGGGTCTACGACGCCCACTGGGAGGAGCTGGCGCAGGTGCGGTGCCCCGCGCTGGTCGTACGGGGGCTGGACGGGGAGCTGGGCCGCGCGGAGGCGCAGGAGATGGTGCGGGTGCTGCCGCGCGGGGAGTACGCGGAGGTGGCCGACGCCGGGCACCTGGTCCACTACGACCAGCCCGAGGCGTGGCGCGCGGCCATCGAACCGTTCCTGGACGCGGTGCTCACCGTCTGAGACAGGGCGCCCGGAGGAGGCGTCGGGAAACGGATACGCCCGCGATACGGGCGCCCGTCTTCAATGAGGGCATGGACAACAGCACCTCCCTGCCGACCCGGGCCCCGCTCCCGGCCCCGCTCCCGCCCCGTCGTACGCGCGGGATCGTGATCGCCGGTCTGGCGGTCCTCGGTGTGGCGGCGCTCGCCGTGTTCGGCCCGCTGCGCGTGGTGCCGCGGATGCTGTCCATGCCGCTGCACTCACGGGAGTCGTTCGTCTGGTTCGGCACGTTCAACGGCATCGCCCTCATCACGGTGATCGCCCTGCCGCTCGCCGCGCTGACGGCATGGGTGCTGGCCCGTCGTCGTGCTGCCGCAGGCGACCCGTCGCCGTGGCGGACGTCGTCGGCCGAGGTCGGCATCGTCTACGGGACCGTGCCGTGGGTCTGGATGATCCTGCTGCCGGGCGACGAGGACGGCGCCGTCCTGAGCCTCGTACCGCTGCGGGACCTGGCCACGATGGACGCGGGCCAGATCGTCGGCAACCTGCTGGTCTTCGCGGCCCTGGGCTTCCTCGTCCCGCTGCGGTTCAGGGCTCTGGCGTCGGTCTGGCGGGTCCTGGCCCTCGGGGCGGCCTGCTCGGTGCTGGTCGAGACCGCGCAGTACGTCCTGCGCCTCGACCGGGTGTCCTCCGTGGACGACGTGCTGCTCAACGCGGCCGGCGCCGGGCTGGCCGCGCTGGCGTCACGACCGTGGTGGCGTGCGACGGCCGAACACTCGTAGAACTCGAGGACGTGTCGGGTTCGCATACGTCGGCGATATCCCGTCCTGCCTAGGCTGCGGGTATGCGTGTGCTAGTCGTGGAGGACGAGCCCTACCTGGCCGAGGCCGTCCGTGACGGTCTCCGGCTGGAAGCGATCGCCGCGGACATCGCCGGTGACGGAGACCTGGCCCTGGAGCTGCTGAGCATCAACTCCTACGATCTCGCGGTCCTCGACCGGGACATCCCCGGGCCCTCCGGCGACGAGATCGCCCGCCGTATCGTCGCGTCCGGCAGCGGCATCCCGATTCTCATGCTGACCGCCGCCGACCGGATCGACGACAAGGCCTCCGGGTTCGAGCTGGGCGCCGACGACTACCTCACCAAACCGTTCGAGCTGCGCGAACTCGTCATGCGGCTGCGGGCGTTGGACCGCCGGCGCGCGTACGCCCGGCCCCCGGTCAGCGAGATCGCGGGCCTGCGTCTCGATCCGTTCCGCCGGGAGGTCTCCCGCGACGGACGCCATGTCGCGCTCACCCGCAAGCAGTTCGCCGTGCTCGAAGTCCTCGTCGCCGCCGAGGGCGGTGTCATCAGCGCCGAGGAACTCCTGACCCGGGCCTGGGACGAGAACGCCAACCCGTTCACCAACGCCGTCCGCATCACCGTCTCCGC
Source organism: Streptomyces sp. NPDC088794 (assembly GCF_044750545.1). Lineage (NCBI taxonomy): Bacteria > Bacillati > Actinomycetota > Actinomycetes > Kitasatosporales > Streptomycetaceae > Streptomyces > Streptomyces sp. NPDC088794. Next base: position 260,697 of record NZ_JBIVKB010000004.1, read on the forward strand.
CCTGCGCAAACGACTCGGCGAACCCTGGCTCATCGCCACCGTGCCCGGCGTCGGCTACCGCATCGACACCGGCACGGACACACCCGAACACCCCGACGGCACCGACGAGTAGCCGCCGGCAGCGTCAGCCCCCGTTCACCCCTTGCTCACCGCCGACAGGATCTCCGGCAGCCGGGCCGCCGTCCGCGGAGCCGCAAGGCGCAGCCCCGACCACGTGAGACCGGCTCCGTAGACCGCTCCCAGGGGCAGCAGGACCCAGCTCCACCGGTCACCGCCCTCGATCACGTTCAGGGTGATGGTCGCGACGATGACGGGGGCGCACAGCAGGGCCGAGGCGATCATGCCGCCGAAGATGGAGATCCAGGCGATGCTGGACTGGCCGGGGGCCACGTTCTTGTAGCCGTCCTGCGGGATGGAGTACGGGAACCGGGCCGAGGTCCACGCGCCGGTCGCCAGCATCGCGCCGAGCAGCGCGAAGGACAGGCCCAGCACCTCGGGCAGCCGCGCCCAGTCGCCGAGCATCGCGGTCGTCACGACGGTCACGAGCGTGGCGTACGGCAGGGTGATCACCAGCAGGGCCAGCGCCCGGGCGCGCAGTTCCTCGTACGCGTCGCGCGCGGAGGAGATGGTCGTCGCGACCATCCAGAACGCGGACGTGTCCTGCCCGAACTGGTTGTACATCTGGATGCCGAGCATCCCCGCCGCGAAGCAGGCGAAGTAGATCGAGCCGGTGCCCTGGAGCGCGTTGAAGACCGGCACGATCAGCCCGATCGCCAGCGAAGTCACCCACGCCGCCTTGGTCTTGGGGTCCCGCCACACGTACCGCAGACTGCGCTCCATGACCGTCCCGGTGCGCCCGGCGGGCAGCAGCCGGGCGAGGCCGCCGGAGCCGGTGCGGTCGCGGGCGACGGGCTCGGCGGACTGGAGGGTGGAGCCGTCGGGCGCGGTCATCAGCCGGGTCAGATGGCGCGACCAGACCCCGAGCAGCAGCACCAACGCGGCGACACTGAGCGCGAGTTGGGCGGCCGCGATCCCGTACGAACCCTCGCTCACCGAGTCCACCGCGCCGATCGCCGACGCCGGCGGCACCCACCGCAGCACGTCGGCCACCGGGTCGAGCTGCGCGAGCCCGGACGAACCGAGGCGCTGCGCACCGAAGTTGACCAACTGCGCCCCGATCGCGATGACCAGCCCGCTCAGCACCGCCAGATCCCGGCCCTTGCGGCTGGTCAGCAGCCGGATGTTGGCGACGGCCACGGTCCGCGCGAGGGCCACGCACACCAGCAGCGCGAGGCAGAGGGCGAACACCCCGACGACGTAGGCCGCCGCGCCGTGCGCGACCGCGATCACCGAGCCGGCCAGCAGGCAGAGCGTGAACAGCGGCCCGATGCCGACCAGGGAGGCCGCGAGGAGCGCCCGCACCAACGGCCGGGGCCGCAGCGGCAGCATCACGAGCCGGGTCGGGTCGAGGGTCTCGTCGCCGCCGGGGAAGAACAGCGGCATCACCGCCCAGCCCAGCGCCAGTACGGCGATCAGCAGCACGACCAGCGACTCGGCGTGCGCGTGCCCGCGCAGCGCGATCAGTCCGAGCAGTTGCAGCGCCCCGAAGAGCAGCACGACGACGGCGGACGCGATGTACGCGGCCCGCCGCCCACCGGACTGCCGCAGCCCGTTGCGCAGCAGGGACAGCTTCAGCCGGACGAAGACGGGCGTGATGTCGGCCGGTACGAGGGGGCCCTGTGCGCGCGGGGCCGGTGCGAGTGGCGCCGTCATCGCGCCCCGCCCCCCAGCCAGTCGAGGTCGGATCCCGTGTCCCGGCCGCCCGCGCCGACGAGTTCGAGGAACGCCTCCTGCAACGAGGGGGCGTCGCCGCGGACCTCGGCGAGGGTGCCGTGGGCCCGGATGCGGCCGGCGGCCATCACGGCCACCCAGTCGCACAGGGACTCGACCAGCTCCATGACGTGGGAGGAGAAGACCACGGTGGCGCCGGAGCCGGTGTACCGCTCCAGGACCTGGCGGATGGTCTGCGCGGAGACCGGGTCGACGCCCTCGAACGGCTCGTCGAGAAAGAGCACTTCGGGGTTGTGGAGGAGCGCGGCGGCGAGCCCGATCTTCTTGCGCATACCGGTCGAGTAGTCGACGACGAGCTTGTGCTGGGCCCCGGCCAGGTCGAGCACGTCGAGGAGTTGCGTGGCCCGCTTGTCCACCTCACCACCGGGCAGCCCCCGCAACCGCCCGCTGTACGCCAGCAGTTCCCGCCCCGACAGCCGCTCGAACAACCGCAATCCTTCGGGCAGCACCCCGATGCGCGCTTTGACGGCCACGGGGTCGCGCCAGACGTCGTGCCCACCGACCTCGACGACCCCGTGATCGGGCCTGAGCAGCCCGGTCACCATGGAGAGCGTGGTGGTCTTCCCGGCTCCATTGGGCCCGACCAGCCCGATGAACTTCCCGGCAGGCAACTCAAGATCGATCCCGGCGACGGCGATCTGTTGCCCGAACCTTTTCCAGAGCCCTTCAACGCGTACGGCAGACGTCATGGCAGAACCCTACGGCCAGGCGTCCGACCCAAAGGGGCGCGGGGAACTGCGCGACCAGCCCCACAGACCCGCAGCCGCCGAACTACCGATCCCGCCCACACGCATAGGCGAGCGGCGACGCCAGTTCCTCGGCATCAGGCAGCCACCGATTGGCCGCAGTCGGCCGGCAGGCCCACTGCACAGCGCCCCGGGACCCGAACCGCGTGGGCGGCGCGGCCACATACGCCCCTTCTCCGAGCACCGTCAGATCAAGAGACGAGGGAGACCAGCCGAGCTTGCGCACCAGTTCCGGGAACTTCACCGACGCACCCGGCAGAACAAAGAACCGCATCCGACGATCGGGCGTCAACGTGACAGGACCCAGCGTCAACTCCATGCGCTCCATGCGGGCCAGCGCGAGGAACCCCGCCGTCTCCGGGACGGACACCGCGTCGAAGGTCCGCCCCGTGGGCAGCAGGATCGAAGCCGTCGGCTGCTTCTGCCACATCCGCCGGGCGACGGTCGCGCTGCCCGTCGCCTGCGTCGCCCAGTCCTCACGCGCCGGATGCGCGCCGGGGGCGGCGCACGCGGCGTCGCCGCAGGAGCAGCGCTGCACCCCGTCGACGGCTTCCAGCCAGGTGCCGGGGAAGACGTCCCAGTGGCGCTCCTCGGCGTAGCGTACGGCGGTCTCCAGCAGCGATTCCCCGCGCTGCTTCGGAATCTGAGCGGCTTCGGTGCCCGCGATCGTCTCTTCCACGGTGAACACAACTCCCGCACCCACCTGGAGTTACGGGCGTAGCGCGCGCGGGGGAGGGGCATCGATTCCGCAACTGGGGCGCATGGATGCACGTGAGGGGGCGCGCGGGAGGAACCGCGGCGTGGGCTGGGTAGCCAGGAGTGGGGGGTCGGCTGATGCCTTTACCCCGGCAATCCTCGCATGTCTCGCATTGTCGGTATGTCCGCGGGGCATTGATCTTCACGGCCGGATCTTTTCGCTCCAGAGGTTCGCAGGGGGTTACGCCATGGCCGCAAGGCCTCTCGTCGCGCGACAGCCGAACGAACGGTTGCAGGCGCTCATCCAGGAGGCGGGGTGCTCGAACGCCGGGCTCGCCCGCCGGGTCAACATGTGCGGTGCGGAGCACGGGCTCGACCTGCGCTACGACAAGACGTCCGTCGCCCGCTGGCTGCGCGGACAGCAGCCGCGGGGCCGCGCGCCGGCGATCATCGCGGAGGCGCTGGGCCGCAAGCTCGGCCGTACGGTCACGATCGACGAGATCGGCATGGCCAACGGCAAGAACCTCGCCTCCGGCGTCGGGCTCCAGTTCTCCCCGACCGTCCTGGGCGCCATCGAGCAGGTCTGCGAGCTGTGGCGCAGTGACGTGGGGCGCCGGGACTTCCTGTCCGGCTCCTCGGTCGCCGCGTCCGCGCTGGTCGAGCCCAGCCGCGACTGGCTGATCTCCTCGCCGGACTCGCAGGTGGCCCGCTCGGCGGGACCGCGCGTGGGCCAGTCCGACGTGGCGGCCGTGCGCGCGATGACCCAGGCGCTGGTCGACCTCGACCACCAGTACGGCAGCGGGCATGTGCGCCCGGTCGTCGTGCACTACCTCAACAGCGTCGTCTCCGGCCTGTTGGCCGGGTCGTACCGGGAGGCGGTCGGCCGCGACCTGTTCGCCGCGGTGGCCCGACTGACCGAACTGGCCGGGTACATGGCGATCGACACCGGCCAACCGGGCCTGGCCCAGCGGTACTACATCCAGGCGCTGCGGCTCGCCCAGGCGGCGGGCGACCGCGGCTACGGCGGGTACGTCCTCGCCGCGTCCATGAGCCACCTCGCCGCGCAGCTCGGAAACCCGCGGGAGATCGCGCAGTTGGCGCGGGCGGCGCAGGAGGGGGCGCGTGGTCGGGTGACCCCGCGCGCGGAGGCGATGTTCCACGCGGCGGAGGCCCGGGGGCACGCGTTGATGGGCGACGCGCGGGCGGCGCAGACGGCGTCCGGGCGGGCGGTCTCGGCGCTGGAGTCGGCGGATGCCGCGTCCGGCGACGACCCGGCGTGGATCACGCACTTCGACGAGGCGTACCTGGCCGACGAGTTGGCGCACTGTCACCGCGACCTCGGCCAGGCCGAGGCGGCGGCCCGGCGCGCGGAGGAGGCGCTGGCCGGGCTTCCCGAGTCGAAGGCACGCCGACGGGCCATCGGATACGTGTTGTTGGCCACCGCGCAGGTGCAGCAGCGGGAGATCGAACAGGCCTGCAACACCGGCCTGAAGGCCGTCGAACTGCTCGAATCCGTCCGCTCCAACCGGGGCGCGGAGTACCTGGAGGACTTCCAGCAGCGCCTGGAGCCGTACCAGGAAGAGCCGGTGGTACGGGAGTTCGGGGCCCGGATGGAGCTGCAGGCGGCGGCGTGAAGGAGGTTGACGCGGGACCGGCCGCTGCGTGAATACGCGGGGAACGGCCGGTTGACGCGCAGGAGCGAGCAGCGGGTGGACAGACGCCACGGCCTGTACAGGTCCGCTGTTAGTGCTGTCACAGGTAAGGAGGTTGAGGCCTGAGCTGCGTGGCACCCGGCTCGGGGGACCCGGTAGCGTGAGCCGATGATTCCGAAGGTCCCCCATTCGTAGGAGTCCCGGTGACGCAGAGTGGACAGGGCGAGGAGCCCTCGGCGCGGCAGCCGCGCGAAGGCATCGTGCTGCCCTCCGACGGCGGAGAGCCCTTGCTCCCGGGCATGGCGGGCAGGGCGACCCCTGTCCCACCGGGCCCACGCGCCGGCTCCTACGGCGGCCGACAGGACGGGACCTACGGCACCCAGCAGGAGGGGCCGGCCTACGGCGCCGCCCAGCAGGACGGCTCCTACGGCGCTCAGCCGGGCGGTTCCTACGGAGCCGAGCCCGGCACGTCGTACGGCGCCCAGTCCGGCGGTTCCTACGGCGGCGATCAGCAGCCCGGCCCGTACGGCGGCCACCAGGGCGGCTCGTACGCCGGTCAGCAGCCCACCGGCCAGTACGGCGACCGCCAGACCGGGGCCTACGGCGCCGAGCCGGGCGGTTCCTACGGCGAGCAGCACGCCGGGACCTACGGTGACCAGCAGAGCGGCCCCTACCCGGGGCAGCAGCCCGGCCCGTACGGCGGTCAGCAGAACGGCTCCTACAGCGGTGGCCAGCAGTCGAACGGGCCGATACCGGCCTCGGCCCCGCCCAGCGGCCAGGCCTGGGGCACGCCCTGGGGCCCCGACCAGCCCCAGCCCCAGCCCCAGCCCCCGGCGCAGGACCAGAGCTGGCCGGCCCCGCCGGACCAGACCTGGGACACCCCCGCCCCGGACGCCTACGGCACCGACGGCTACGGCGCCTCGACCCCGAGCGCGCCCCTGCCGCCGATCGTGAACGGCCCGTACGGCACTCCGGAGCCCGGTTCCGCCGTGGTCCCGTCCGCTCCCGGTGCCTTCGCCTCCCCGCTCCCGCCCGCCGTCGACGAGGGAGCCACCCAGCTCATCCCGCCCGTGCCCGCCGCGGGCGCACCCGGTGGGGACGAGGGCGCCACGCAGTTCATCCCGCCGGTACCCGCCGCGCCCCTGAACAACGAAGGTGCGACCCAGCTCCTGCCCCCGGTGGGGCCCGGCGCGCTGCCGCCCGAGGTGGGCGGGCCCGCGCAGGGTGAGCAGACGCACTTCCTGGGACGGCCGCCGCAGACGGCGGCGCAGGCCGGGCCCGGTCCGTTGCCGCCCGCCGCGGGCCCCGACGCCGAGGCCACGCAGTACATCCCGCCGGTGACCGACCAGCACCCCGGCGCCGCGTACGGCGAGCGGCAGCCGCCCGCCGAGTTCGACAACCTCTTCCGCAGCGGACCCGGCGGCGCGCAGCCCGCGCCGGCAACGCAGCACCTCCCGCGCTTCGCGCAGCCCCAGGCGCAGCCGTACCCGCAGGCCGGCGGTCCGGGTTACGGCCAGCAGCCGCCTCAGAACGGGTACGGGCAGAACAACGGCCACGAGCCGCAGGACTCGGGCCGTGGCGGCGGGCGTTCGCGCTCCCGTGTGCCGCTCATCGCCGCCGTGGGCATCGGCATCGTCGTGCTCGGCGTCGGGGCGGGCGCGCTCCTCGGGGGCGGCGGGAGCGACGACTCCAAGGACAACAACCAGACCGTCTCCGCGACGGCACCCGTGACCGACGACGGCTCCGGCTCACCGGCCGCCGACCCGGCGAAGGCGCAGGCGGTCGCCCTGGACAAGCTGCTGTCCGACAGCGGTGACAGCCGGGCCTCGGTGATCAAGGCCGTCGCCGACGTGAAGAGCTGCGACAACCTGGGCCAGGCCGCCTCGAACCTGCGGGACGCGGCCAAGCAGCGCACCCAGCTGGTCACCCGGCTCTCCGGTCTGTCCGTCGACAAGCTGGCGGACCACAGCGCGCTGACCACCGCGCTCACCCAGGCCTGGCAGGCGTCCGCGTCGGCCGACAACCACTACGCGGCCTGGGCCGACCAGACCGCCGGCAAGAAGGGCTGCCGCAAGGGCCAGGCCCGCTCCACCGGCCAGACGGCGGCGGGCAACCGGGACAGCGGCACCGCCAGCGCCCAGAAGGCCAAGGCCGCGCAGCTGTGGAACGCGATCGCGAAGACGTACGGCCTGACCCAGCGCCAGCCCACCCAGCTGTAGCAACAGGCCGCCCGGGAGGGTCAGTTCACCTCGGCGGTCTGCAGGGTCTTCGTGACGTCGAGGAAACCCTTGCGGGCCGCGACGAGTTGACCCTTGCGGACCACCTGGAGGGTCACGTCGGCGTTGACCATGCGGGAGAAGCCGATCGTGGCGAGCTTCCCCTGGAAGCCCCACTTCAGCGTCGGCGTGAGTCCGCCCGTCTCCACCTCCAGCCCGTTGTTCAGGGCCCGGCGGACGGTTTCCGCGGTCACCTCGCCGCCGTCCAGGGACTCGATGACCGTCTTGAGGACGGTGTACGCGATCCAGGTCGTCTGCACCCCGGCGTCCGCCGCGTCGATGCGGTTGTCACCGAAGGCCTCTTCGCTGATGACCTTCTTCATCGGGTCCCAGAGCCTGTCGGTGGCCGCCGGGTACCAGCCGGTGATGTACGACCCTTCGTACGGACTCGACGCCCCGCCCGACTCGTTGATCACCGTCTGGTCCACGTTGCCGAGCGTGGCCGCGGTGCTCACGGCGGGGTACTGGTCGCGGGCGCGCCGGAAGGAGTCCATGAAGGTGCCGGTCCGGTCCCCGAGCGTGGGTATCACGCACCCCTTCTTCTCGGGGTCGTCGCTCGCCGCTTCCAGGGCCCGCTCGGCCGGCGTCGAGTACTCGGTGGTGTCGTCCGCCGCGCGTAGGTCGATCGCGACCGCGTGCTTGTTCCACGTCAGGCCCGAGTCGAGCATGGGGGCCAGTTCGTCGCCCGCGATGGTGTCGGGCCGCATCAGCACCACGGGACCGCAGCCGGCGGCCAGTTCCTTGCCGAGACCGGCCAGCAGGGCCGGCTGGCCGCCGTTGACCGGGTAGGACAGCGGGCTGGTGAACTCCGAGTTGGTGATGCCGTAGCCGCCTATGTAGGGGATGCCGGCGCCCTCAAGAGTGGGCAGGTAGGAGTCGCCGTACTGGCTGTAGGAGCCGACGACCGCGACGACGTTGCGCTTGACGGCGATCCGGGCGCACTTCGCGGCGGCCACGCTGTCGTTGTGCTCGTTGCAGGTGAGGACCTTGAGCTTGCGGCCGTTGATCCCGCCCTTGGAGTTGATCCAGCGGGCGTAGGCCTGCGCGAAGGCGGGCATGCCGGGCTTGTTGGTCGCCTTCGTGTCCGAGGGCGCCCAGGTCATGACGGTGATCGAGTCGTCCCCGGCCGCGGCGGTGCCGGGGATGACCCCGCAGCCGACGGCGAGCGACGTACACGCGACCAGGGCCCCCGCCGCGCGGGCGGTTCTCGTGCCGGCCCCGGTGAACCTGGGGAGGAAGGTGCTGCGGGTGCGTCGACTGCCGGTCATGTACGCACACGCTTCCGGGACCCCGCCAATGCACGGGTGACCCAGGGTTAGCGATCGGTGACCTGGAGGTGAATTACGGGGGGCGGCGAGGGGCCGCGCGGTAAGAACGTACGATCGGTGACCGTGCAAGGTTCGGAGAACTCTTCCCGTCGCGGCCGTCGCTCATCCACCATGGGCGACATGCCACAGAACGACATGCCGTGGTGGCGCTGGCGCAGCAATGTGCGCTCCGCGCTGCACATGCTCTCCGACCCGGCCTTCCAGCAGAACGTCTGGCTCGCCGGTGTCGACGGATACGGTGACGTCACCGACGCCGTGTACCGCCTGGTCGAGGACACCTGGCTCGACAACTGGTCCGCCGAGAAGTACGTCGGCACGATCTTCCGGGACTCCCAGGAAGCGGCCCTCGTCGACACCGCCGTGCTCCGGGTGCTGCGGATCATGCACCAGGTCGGACCGGACGCCCATGTCTCGGCGTACGTCGAGCACCAGGCCTGGCCGGACGCGGTACGGGCGGCGCGGGACGCGCACGTACGGCTGGCGGTGGCCGACGGCGACGACCCGGACGTACCGCCGCGCACGCTGGAGGTGCTGCGGATCATGACGAGGTCCGCGTAGCGGACGGCTCGGCTGAGGGTTCGGCCAGGTGTGGGACCCTGTCCTGCATGAATGAGCAGTCCAGCCGAGCGACGGTCGCGTCCGAGCAGTACGTCCTCACCCTCTCGTGCCCCGACAAACAGGGCATCGTGCACGCCGTGTCGAGCTATCTCTTCATGACCGGCTGCAACATCGAGGACAGCCAGCAGTTCGGCGACCACGACACGGGTCTGTTCTTCATGCGCGTCCACTTCTCGGCCGAGGCTCCCCCACAGCCGAAAGCGCGGGAGGTACCCCCAGTGACGGTGGACAAACTGCGGGCCAGCTTCGCCGCGATCGGCGACTCCTTCCACATGGACTGGCAGCTCAACCGCGCCGACGAGAAGATGCGCATCGTCCTCATGGTCAGCAAGTTCGGGCACTGCCTAAACGACCTGCTGTTCCGGGCCCGCACGGGAGCCCTGCCGGTGGAGATCGCGGCGGTCGTCTCCAACCACACGGACTTCGCGGAGCTGGTGGGGTCGTACAACATCCCCTTCCACCACATCCCCGTCACCAAGGACACCAAGGCGGACGCGGAGGCGCGGCTGCTGGCGCTGGTGCGTGAGCAGAACGTCGAACTGGTCGTGCTCGCCCGCTATATGCAGGTGCTGTCGGACGACCTCTGCAAGCAGCTCAACGGGCAGATCATCAACATCCACCACTCCTTCCTGCCGAGCTTCAAGGGCGCGAAGCCGTATCACCAGGCGCATGCGCGGGGCGTGAAGCTGATCGGGGCGACGGCGCACTACGTGACCGCGGATCTTGATGAGGGCCCGATCATCGAGCAGGAAGTCGAACGGGTCGGGCACGAGGTGACGCCGGACCAGTTGGTGGCGGTGGGGCGGGATGTGGAGTGCGGTGCGCTGGCGCGGGCGGTCAAGTGGCACGCCGAGCGTCGTATTCTGCTGAACGGCCGGCGGACGGTTGTGTTCGCCTAGGAGCTCGATCCTTCTGGTTCGAGGGCGGCTGCGGGTGTGTGGGGGCGGTTCGCGCAGTTCCCCGCGCCCCTAAAAGGCCTCTTAAGGGGCGCGGGGAACTGCGCGACCAGCCACGAACTACCCGCAGCCGCCCCCCTACATCCGGCTCAACGACGCAGCCGCGAACAACACATCCCTGATCGCCTCACGATCCCCGAGCTGCCCAGCCGCCGCCTCCGCCGGAGGCACGTGCCCCGCCGCGAGGTGGCAGAACTCCACCCCGTCCAACGCGATATGAGCCACTTCCTCCCCGGCGGAGCCCACCGCGGAGCCGAGCGGGCCATCGAGCGGGATCAACCACTCCCCACCCCCCGACCCCTCGATCTCCAACCTCAGCGTCCGACCGACCTTCCCCGCGCCACCCGAGGGACGCCTCGCCGCGAGGGCGACCGGCAGCATCCGCGCCGCAAGGTCGATCATCCGGTTCAGGTGCCGCCCGGACGGCGGCCCGTAGGGATAGTCCACCGCCTCGGCGATGTCCTCCGCGTGGACCCAGCACTCAAACGCCCGGTCGAGCATCGCGTCATGCAGCGGCAGCGAGAAGTCCCCGTAGGAGACGGCGAGTTTGGCCGAGCCGGAGTCGGAGCCGCCCGCGAAGGACACCGTGCGGACCAGGTCGTGGCTCTGCTCCCGCCACGGCGTCCGGACGGACCGCGTGGGCGGGAAGTGCGAGGTCTGCCAGTACGTCTCCGTACGGACCGCCGGCGCCCGCGTGGGCGCCTTCACGTCGGCCAGCGGGTCGTCGAGGCCGAGCGCGAGCGCGACCAGACCGTCGACGGACAGCAGGTGGGCGATGACCCCGGCGACGGTCGTACGACGGCTCGTGGGGTGTTCGCCGTCGAACCAGCGGAGTCGTACGGGCGCGTGCCACTCGGCGTCCCCTATGTCCTGGAGCAGGGCGTCCAGGCGGGCCGTCTCGGCGTCGTACGGGGCCGCCCACTCGGGCACCGGGATGCGCGGCGGGCGCCGGTCCAGGCAGCTCTCCAGGACGCGGGTGCGCAGGGCCGGGTCCAGGTCGAGGCTCTCCGGCGGATGCAGCAGCCCGACCGCCTCGCGCAGCCGCAGCGCCTCCTCGGCGCAGCTTCCGCAGTCGCCGAGGTGCTCCTCGACGGCCACGGCCTCCGCCGCCGAGCACGCGGCCAGTGCCCACGCCCCGAGCAGCGACTTCAGCACGGGGTGCGCCAGGACGAGGGTCGCCGGGACGGGCGGGTTCTCCTCGGCGGACAGGGTCGGCAGCGGCCGCTCGCCGTCCTCGACCGAGGCGCGGGGCGTGGGTATGCGGGGCGCGCGGTCGGGCGAGGAGGACCGGTCGGCGCCGGTGCCGTCGGCCGGGCCACCGGGGCCGTTCCCCCTGGTCGGGCCGCCGCGGCCGGGCTGTCGGTCATCCTCCGGCCGCTCCTCCTCGCTCCCGTCGTCGGAACGGAACGCGTCGCTCACACCGCACCCCCGTACCCGGGCGGAGCCGCGGCCGTGCCGGCGTCGTGGGCGGTGGACAGGAGCTGGAGGCCCAGGCGGAGCCGGCGTCGGGCCTCGTCTTCGGTGACGCCGAGGTCGACGGCGGTCTGGCGGTAGTCCCGGCGCTGGAAGTAGGCGAGGTCCAGGGCGGCCCGCAGCGGGGCGGGCATGGACGTGACGATGTAGTCGGCACGGGCGGCGACGGCGGCGCGGCGCACCTTGCGCTCCAGTTCCTCGGTGGAGCCGCCGCCGTCCTCGGCCAGCGCGGCGGTCTCGGTGGCGCGCAGCCGCTGCACGGCGAGGCGGTGGGTGAGGGCGGCGACCCAGGAGCGCAGGGGGCCCTGCTTGGGGTCGTAGCTCTCGGGGTGTTCCCAGACGTGGGCGAAGACCTCGCGGGTGATGCCGTCGGCCGCGACCTCGTCGCCGAGGACGCGGTGGGCCAGGCCGTGCACGAGGGAGGCGAACCGGTCGTAGAGCTCGCCGAGGGCGGCCGCCTCACCGCGTGCGAGCCGCTGCTGCATCTTGCGGTCCCAGCGGGGCGGTGCGTCCTTCTTCGTCATGCGGCCCCCTCACCTGACCGTGTGTGTGCCCAGCCTGCGTCCACTGTCACCTCGAATGTAGTCGGCACGTCCGAGAGCGCACGCCCCTTTGTTGCAATGCGCGCCCCCTGAGGGGCCGCAGGTGGTAGTGGACCTTCATCTTCCGTTCCACACCTGATCGAACAGGATCGAAGTCGACTAAAACAAGCCTCTTTCGTTCGCTTCCCGTTTCTCTTGCCGTGTTTCAGGGAACGGCCGGTGGGCAGCCGCGCTGCATGGAAGCGAAGGTGAGGCTTCCGTTTGCGGGGGTGACGGCGAGCGAAAGGCGTGGTGGTGGCGTTCTACGTGATCGACGACGAGCAGGGCGACTGGACCGTGCTCCGGGTCTCCGGCGAACTGGACCTGGTGACCTCGCCCGCGCTGCGCCAGCGGGTGCACGACGCGGTCGCCGAGGGCCGGCACAGCCTGGTCCTGGACCTCTCCGACGTGTTCTTCTGCGACTCCAGCGGCGTCGGCGTGCTGATCGCCGCCCGCCGTCTCATCCGCTCCTGCCAGGGCCGGCTGCGCCTGATACTGCCGGCCCGCGGCGCGGCCGACGGCTCGCACGTCAACCGGGTCCTGGGCGCCCTCGGCGTCCGCCGGCTCTTCGACGTGTACGTCGACGTGGACTCGGCCGTCACGGCGGAGGCGGACCCGCTGTCGGCGTGATCCGGCTCACCCCCACGGGCGGTTCTTTGCCACATCGTTGCCCCAAAATTCCCCCGGTCTTGGCACAAGCGCCGCTTTCCCGCTCCCGGGGACACCTTGCCGTCGTACGCTCCGTACCGATGCACCCGACGTGACGTGAGGCGGCACGAAAAGACATGGTCAGCAGCGAGTACGAGCGCAGGATCGCCGCCCGGTTCGCCGTCTTCGACCAGGACGGCAACGGCTACATCGACCGGGCGGACTTCAGTACGGCGGCCAAGGCGCTGCTCGCCGAGTTCGGCACGGCGGCCCGGTCCGACAAGGGCCAGGAGCTGTACGCCGGCGCGGAGGCGTTCTGGCAGGGCATGGCCGGCATAGCGGACCGGGACGGCGACCAGCGCATCACGCGCGACGAGTTCGTGAACGGCGCGGTCAAGCGCCTGCGCGACACCCCCGACCGCTTCGCCGAGATCGCCCGCCCCTTCCTGCACGCGGCCCTCGCGGTCGCCGACACGGACGGCGACGGCGAGGTCACGGTCGACGACACGGCGCGCGTCCTGCGGGCCCTCGGGGCGAGCGAGGACATCGCCCAGGTCGCCGCCGCCAGCCTCGACACCGACGGCGACGGCAAGATCGGCGAGGCCGAGATCGTGCCCGCGTTCGCCCGCTACTTCACGGTCCCTGAATAGCGCTCCCGCAGCTTGTACTTGAGCACCTTGCGCAGCGCCTCGTTGCGCGGAAGGGCGTCCACGATCTCCAGCTGCTCCGGCAGCTTGTGCACGGACAGCCCTTCCGCGCGCAGGTAGGCCGTCACGGCGGACAAGGTCAACTCGCTCGCCCCGGGCGGCTGTTCGACCACCGCGCACACCCGCTCCCCGCGCTCCGCGTCCGGCAGTCCCACGACGGCCACGTCCCCGACGTCCGGATGCGCGGCCAGCAGATCCTCGATCTCCTTCGCGGAGATGTTCTCGCCCTTGCGGATGATCACGTCCTTGAGCCGCCCGGTGAGGATCAGATGCCCGCTGTCGGTCACCCGCCCCAGGTCCCCGGTGCGCAGGAACCCGTCCGCGTCGAAGGCTTCCGCCGTCTGCGCCGGGTCCACGTACCCCTGGCACACGGCTTCCCCGCGCAGCCGCACCTCCCCGCCCTCGGCGATCCGTATCTCCATCCCCTCCGGCGGCCGTCCCTCGGTCGTCGCGAGGTTCTCGGTCGTGTCCTCCGGGTCGCCCATGGTGATCATCGGGACCTCGGTCATGCCGTACCCGTGGGTGAGCTGCACCCCCATCTCCCGTACGACGGAGTGGTAGACCTCCGGCGGCTTGGGAGCGCCACCGCCCGCGAGCAGCCGTAGCGAAGGAATGACCTTCGTCCCCGGCTGTTTGCGCTGCTCGGCGAGGAACATGGAGTAGAAGGCGGTCGACCCGCCGGCCACCGTCACCCCGTGCTTGCGGTAGCCCTCCAGCGCGTCCGGCAGCGCGAACTGCTCGAACATCACCGCCGGGAAGCCGTACAGCAGCAGCATCACCGTGTAGTCGGGCCCCGCGATGTGCGCGAACGGGAAGGCCATCGAGCCCACGTCGTCCGCCGTCAGGCGCAGCGCGTGCGCGAGGCACGAGCCGCCCGCGAGCAGTGAACGGTCCGTGTGCAGCACGCCCTTGGGGTCGGAGGTGGTGCCGGAGGTCCAGTAGATCCAGCGCACGGAGGTGCCGTCGGCGGGCGGCGGGGGGAGCACGTCCGGATCGCCGTCCGGGAGGGTCTCGTACGCCTCGAAGATCCCCTTGGCGCCGAGCCGGCGGGCCAGCGCCGTGTGGTCGAAGCCGCGCCAGGTGCCCGGTACGGCGAAGAACTCCGCCTTCGACTCCCGTAGCGCGAAGGCGACTTCGCGGTCCCGGTAGAACGGGATGATCGGCGTCTGTACGGCGCCCAGGCGGGCCAGCGCGAAGGACAGCAGAGCCGTCTCGATCCGGGTGGGCAGCTGCCAGGCGACCACCGTGCCGGGGCGTACGCCCATGTCGTACAGGCCGGCCGCGACCCGCTCGGAGCGGTCGCGCAGCTCACCGAAGCTCAGGGCGCGGTCGTCCTGGAGGAGGACCGGCCGGTCGGGGGTCAACTCGGCGCGGCGGACGACCAGTTCCCACAGGGTGCGGGAGGAACTCAGGGAGTGCGGCGTCTCGTTCATGGTCCCCCTCCTTGGCTGACGACTCGTCAGGTGACATGCTATCTGACGGGTCATCAGATAAGTACCGTCCCGGCGGAGGGGAACCCATGGCCACCGAACTGCCCCGCATCATCAGCGTCGACGATCACGTGATCGAACCCGCGCACCTCTTCGAGACCTGGCTGCCGAAGAAGTACCGGGACCGCGGCCCCCAGCCGCTCACCGCGGGCATCGGCGAACTCGCCTACGTGGCAGGCAAGTACCAGATCACGATGGACCCGGACGGCCCGCCCACCGACTGGTGGATCTACGAGGACCTCAAGTTCCCGTACAAGCGCAACATCGCCGCCGTCGGCTTCGACCGCGACGAGATGACCCTGGAGGGCATCACCCGCGCGGAGATGCGGCGCGGCTGCTGGGACCCCAAGGCGCGGCTCGCGGACATGGATCTCAACCATGTCGAGGGCTCCCTCTGCTTCCCGACCTTCCCCCGCTTCTGCGGCCAGACCTTCGCCGAGGCGCACGACAAGGAGGTCGCCCTCGCCTGCGTCCGCGCCTACAACGACTGGATGGTCGAGGAGTGGTGCGGGGACAGCGGCGGCCGGCTCATCCCGCTCTGCCTGATCCCGTTGTGGGACGTCGAGTTGGCGGTCGAGGAGATCCGGCGCAACGCGGCGCGTGGGGTCCGCGCGGTGACCTTCAGCGAGATTCCGACGTATCTGGGGCTGCCGTCCATCCACTCCGGCCACTGGGACCCGTTCTTCGCGGTCTGCCAGGAGACCGGCACGGTCGTCAACATGCACATCGGCAGCAGCTCCCAGATGCCCGCCGCCTCCCCGGACGCGCCCCCCGCCGTCCAGGCCTCGCTCTCCTTCAACAACGCGATGGCCTCGATGATGGACTTCCTCTTCAGCGGGGTCCTGGTGAAGTTCCCGACCCTCAAACTCGCCTACTCAGAAGGCCAGATGGGCTGGATCCCGTACGCCCTGGAGCGCGCGGACGACGTGTGGGAGGAGCACCGCGCGTGGGGCGGGGTAAGGGATCTCATCCCCGACCCGCCGTCGACGTACTACTACCGCCAGATGTTCTGCTGCTTCTTCCGCGACAAGCACGGGGTCGCCTCGCTGGACGTGGTGGGGCGGGACAACGCGACCTTCGAGACCGACTACCCGCACGTCGACTCGACCTTCCCGCACACCAAGGAGGTCGCCCTCGACCATGTGAAGGGCCTCGACGAGGAGACGGTCTACAAGCTGATGCGGGGCAACGCGATCCGCATGCTGGGCCTGGACCTCGACCGCTGATGGACCTCTCGTACACGCCCGAGGAGGAGGACTTCCGCGCGCGGCTGCGGGAGTGGCTGGCGAAGGTGCTGCCGACGCTCGGACCGAAGCCGTCCCCGGACGACTGGCCCGGCCGCCGCGCCCATGACCTGGGCTGGCAGCGGATGTTGTACGACGCCGGGTACGCGGACGTCCACTGGGACGCGTCCCCGACCACCCGCCTGATCTTCCTGGAGGAGACCGAGCAGGCGGGCGCGCCCTACGTGGGCGCCAACTTCGTCGGGCTGCTGCACGCCGGACCGACCATCGCCGCCGAGGGGACGGCCGAGCAGCGGGACCGCTGGCTGCCGCCGATCCTGCGCGGCGAGGAGGTCTGGTGCCAGGGCTTCAGCGAACCGGGCGCCGGCTCCGACCTCGCCGCCCTGCGCACGCGTGCGGTGCGGGACGGTGACGACTACGTGGTCACCGGCTCCAAGATCTGGACCTCGCACGCGGAAGTCGCCGACTGGTGCGAGCTGTTGGTGCGGACGGATACGGATGTCCCGAAGCATCGGGGGATCAGTTGGCTCGCGATGCCGATGGACGCGGCGGGCATCACCGTACGGCCGCTGCGGACGCTCGCCGGGTCCGCCGAGTTCGCCGAGGTGTTCCTCGACGAGGTGCGGGTGCCTGTCGGCAACCGGGTGGGGGACGAGAACGACGGGTGGCGCGTGACGATGGTGACGCTGTCGTTCGAGCGCGGGACGGCCTTCGTGGGTGAGGTCGTCGCCTGTCGGCGGGTGTTGGGTGAGTTGGCCCATGAGGCGCGGCGGAACGGGCGGTGGGACGATCCCGTGCTGCGGCGGCAACTGGGGCGGTTGAACGCGGAGTTCCGGGCGTTGTGGCGGCTCACGCAGTGGAACGTGAGTGAGTCGGAGGCGAGTGGGGGAGTGCCGGGGGTTGGCGGCTCGGTCTTCAAGTTGCGGTACTCGCACGCGCGGCAGGAGTTGTACGACGTGGCGGCGGAGGTTCTGGGGGCGGAGTCGCTGGATCTGGATCGGGCTTGGGTGCTTGATCGGTTGTCGTCGCTCTCGTACACCATCGCGGCCGGCACCTCGCAGATTCAGCGGAACATCGTGGCCGAGCGGATTCTTGGGTTGCCGAAGGGGAGGTGAGCGGTGCGGTTTCAACTGACGGGAGAGCAGAGGGCATTGCAGGCTGCTGTGCGGGATGTGATCGGTCGGCGGTCGGGTGCGGGTTCGTCGTGGCTGGTCGCGCGGTTCCCCGCGCCCCTGGACGGCGATGCAGGGAACGGTGTTTCTCAGCACCGTCTTGATCGGGGGCTGTGGCGGGCCCTTGGGGACCTCGGGTTCTTTTCCCTGCGGTTGTCCGAAGGTGACGGAGGAGCCGGACTCGGGTTGGCCGAAGCCGTGTTGGCGTTCGAGGAGACCGGGCGCGCCCTGGTGTGTGGGCCGTTGGTGGCTACGCACCTTGCCGCCGGAGTGGTGCCAGGGGCCGCCACGGGAGAGACCGTGGTCGCCGCTGCCGATGGGCGGCTCGTGGAGTGGTTGGACGAGGCCGATGTCGTGTTGCCGGGGGCCGAGGGGGCCGTGCCGCTGCGGTCGGTGGATCCGTTGACGCCGTTGCACCGGGTGCCGGCCCCGGCGCGTACCGACCCCGTCGCCGTGCTCCTCACCGCCGCCGAGCAGCTCGGCACCGCCACACGCGTGTGCGAGCTGGCGGTGCAACACGCCCGGACCCGCGAGCAGTTCGGGCAGCCCATCGGCGCCTTCCAAGCGGTCAAGCACCTGTGCGCGGGGCTGCTGGTGCGGGCCGAGGTGGCCCGGGCCGCCGTCTACGCGGCCGCCGTGACCGCCGACCGGACCGACATCGCCGCGGCCCGGCTGCTCGCCGACGAGGCCGCCGTGCGGGGCGCCCGGGACTGCCTCCAGGTGCACGGCGGCATGGGCTTCACCTGGGAGTCCGAGGTGCACCTGCATCTGAAGCGGGCGTGGGTGCGGGAACAGCGTGGTGGCGGGGGCGCGGAGTGCGAGGAACTGCTCGCGGCGGAGCTGGTGGCCTGAGGCGCTGGGGCCGGGTCGTCCGCGGGACCGCTCCCACTTCATGTCGCGGATCGTGGCATGCACCTATCACAGGACACATCACAGAGCGTTGATATCGGGTTGTGTCCTATGTGTGACTCGTCACGGCCCGGAGTCGGGTGTCAGCTCCGGTACCTTGTGTGAGATGCGAGTGGTTCCGAGCATGAGCCATGCCGGTGTTGCCTCTGGGGCGACTCCGGACCGGGCGGTGCGCGCCGCTGCTCGCGAGGCGGGAGAGGTCGACACCCCCGCCTGTTCGACTCCTTATGGCGAGCGTCGCACAGTATGCCGCACGGGTACTCCTTCGCGCTGGAATATGCCCGAAGCGCTTGTTGGGGTGACGGAACGTCAACCATGCTGTCTCGCAAGGGATTCACGTTCCGTGACCCTTGCTCTGGCCACTGTTCTGGCCATTGTTCTGGCCATGCAGAAAATGGCTACGATCGTGGCCCTCGTCGCGGCGCGTGCGTGGCGCGGGGTCATGTGTCCGCCGGTTCGGATGGTGTGAGCGGTGCAGGTGCTTCAAGTGCAGCTGGAGATCCGGCCCGACCCCGCCGAGGTGGGGCGCGCCCGGCGCTGGGCACGTTCCCGCCTGGCGGGGTCCGGCATAGCGGCCGACGAGTCGCTCGCCGAGACGTTGGTCCTGCTCGTCTCCGAGCTGGTCACCAACGCCGTGGTGCACACCGGCTGTCCGGCCGTCCTGCGGCTGTCGCTGCCCCTGGCCGCCGCCGACTCGGCCACCGTCCGCCTGGAGGTGGCCGACACCAGCGACCGGGCCCCGGTGCCCCGCTGCGTGGACGGCGACGCGACCGGCGGCCGGGGCCTGGCCCTCGTCGACGGACTGGCCGACCGTTGGGGCTGGAGCCCTGAGGGCGGCGGCAAGCGCATCTGGTGCGAGCTCGACCGATGTACCGAGCCCCGGGAGACCGCGACGGCGTACGGCGGTGGCGTATCGACGTACGAGGTGCTGGCTTTCGACGTCGTGTGACCCCCGGGGTGAGGCGATGCGCCGGGACGTGCTTCTGTGCGCGCCCACGGCAAAGAGGGCGTAACTGACATATCCCCGTAGTGCTGTTGACGCGTCGTGACCGGCTGATCACGCTGGTGGTCAGCGATTCGCCGCGAGGGGACGGCGAGGGTTTCGTGACGGGGAGCCCTCGGCGAGTGTGGGTCGTGGTTCGGCGTCGGGCGGGAACGCCGGAGTCGGGCCGGCGGCGCGATCGAGGGGTGGGGGTAGGCGCGCCGCCGGCCGATGGCTCTCCCGTCGGTCTCGTGAGTCGTTCACAGGATGGCGACCGGCGCGACCGGAGTGCCCGTCGCGCCGACGAAGGGCTCCGGCATCGCGGACAGCAGGAACGCGTACCGGCCCGCTTCTCCACAGGCTGTGGACAACTCTTCGAGATTCCAGTTCTGGCCCTGCAGCATGCCCATCTCCACCAGGTCCAGCGCGTGCACGGGCAGCCACAGATCCTCGATCTCGGGCGGAAAGATCTCGAACGTCAGCGTGTCATTGGCGACGGCGGCGACATCACGCGCATGGAACCACTCCGGCGTCCGGACCGACAGACCGGGCGAGGGATAGCCGTACGCCTCCTTGTTCCCGGCGAGATAGACCTGCACCTGCCCGGTCCGTACGAGGACGATGTCGCCGGCGCGCACGCGCGTGCCGGCGAGTTCCTCGGCGGCCTCCAGGTCCTCCGGGGTGACCGCGTGCCCGCCCTCCAGTCGGCGCACCCCGCGTGCGCGGGCCACGTCAAGGAGCACGCCCCGCGAGACGATGTGCCGCGCCTTGTCGATGCCGCTGAACTCGGCGCCGCCGTGCGGGGTGATGGTGGTGGCGGGGCGGCCGTTGTAGAGCTGGCCCGAGTGCGAGACGTGGGTCAGCGCGTCCCAGTGGGTGCCCGCCTGCAGGCCCATCGTCACGGCGTCGTCGCTGCACGCGATCGTGCCGGGGCCGAACAGCTCCTGGTTGATCTGCACCATCGCGTGCAGCGGATTGACGCGGCCCGGGATCATGCCGGTCTGCACGCCGTCCTGCTTGAGGGGGAGGGCGAGGGGGATGCGGCGGCCGGTGCGGACGCTCGCGGCGGCCTCCCGTACGACCTCGTCGGTGATCAGGTTGAGGGTGCCGATCTCGTCGTCCGGTCCCCAACGGCCCCAGTTGTTCACGCGCTTGGCTATGTCGTGGAACTCGGCAGGCAGTGACATCCGGTTCCTCCCCGGGGCTTGTGTCCGTGCGTCGGACGCGACATAAAATCTAACGGTCCGTCAGAAACCGCGGGAAGGGGCCGGCGTGGGGAACTTCTTGGCAGGCAAGGTCGTCGCCGTGACCGGTGCCGGGCGGGGCATCGGACGGGCGGTCGCGCTGGCCGCGGCGGCCGAGGGGGCGAAGGTCGTCGTGAACGACTACGGCGTCTCCGTGGACGGCGCGTCCCCCGCGAGCGAGATCGCCTCCGCGGTGGTGAAGGAGATCGAGGCGGCGGGCGGCGAGGCTGTCGCGGTCGCCGACGACATCTCCACGATGGCGGGCGGGCAGCGGGTCGTGGACGTCGCGCTCGCGTCGTACGGGCGGCTCGACGGGGTCGTGTGCGTCGCCGGGATTCTGCGCGAGCGGATGTTGTTCAACATGTCCGAGGAAGAGTGGGATCCGGTGATCGCCACGCATCTGAAGGGCACGTTCACCGTTTTCCGGGCGGCTTCAGCGGTGATGCGGCAGCAGCGGGCGGGGGTTCTGATCGGGTTCACCAGCGGGAATCATCAGGGGTCCGTTTCGCAGGCGAATTACAGCGCGGCGAAGGGCGGGATCATTTCGCTGGTGCGGAGTGCTGCGCTTGGGCTGCACAAGTATGGGGTGCGGGCCAATGCGGTGGCCCCTGTGGCGCGTACGCGGATGTCTGCCAACGTTCCTGTGGAGTTGGCGGAGATGGGGGAGCCGGAGGATGTGGCGGCGCTTGTCGTTTATCTGTTGTCCGAGCGGGCTGCGGAAGTGACTGGGCAGGTTTATACGGTGGCGGGGGCGAAGATTGCGGTGTGGGCACAGCCGCGGGAGCTTCGCGCTGCGTATGCCGAGGGTGGGTCTTGGACGCCGGAAAAGATTGCGGAGTTTCTGCCTGGGTCTGTTGGGGTGGATCCGATGCCGATGCTTTTGCAGTTGTCCGCGATGGAGAAGGCTGCGCGGGGTGGAGATCGGCCCAACGCCTAATGACTCGGGGGGTGTTGTTCGGTGGCGGGTGCGGGTTTGTTGTGGCTGGTCGCGCAGTTCCCCGCGCCCCTGAGTTGCCCGATCCGACCGGCGTTTTGAGGAGACCCTCGTGGAGTTTGGGTTCAGTGGTGAGGATGAGGCGTTTCGGGTTGAGGCCCGGGCTTGGCTTGCTGAGCATGTCGATGTGGGACAGGAGCGTCGGGACTGGGAGCGG
Source organism: Streptomyces sp. NPDC088794 (assembly GCF_044750545.1). Lineage (NCBI taxonomy): Bacteria > Bacillati > Actinomycetota > Actinomycetes > Kitasatosporales > Streptomycetaceae > Streptomyces > Streptomyces sp. NPDC088794. The sequence continues at coordinate 282,421 of NZ_JBIVKB010000004.1, forward strand.
GAGCTTGGTAAAGCTGGGTGGATCGGGCTCGGTTGGTCCGAGGCCGGATATGGGAATCGGGTTGCCGGGCTGACTCAGCAGGTTGCCTGGGCCGAGGAATATGCGCGGTCGGGGGCGGCGCCTCGGTCCGGGCATATTGGGGAGAATTTGTTGGGGCCGACTCTTCTTGCTCATGGCAGTGAGGAGCAGAAGGGGCGGTTTCTGCCGGCCGTCGCGGCGGGGGACGAGTTGTGGTGTCAGGGGTACAGCGAGCCGGGGGCCGGGTCGGATCTGGCGGGGGTGCGGACTCGGGGTGAGCGGGATCGGGACGGCGGGTTTCGCGTCACCGGGCAGAAGATCTGGACCTCGCTCGCGCATGAGGCCGACTGGTGTTTTGTGCTCGCGCGGACCGAGGTGGGGTCTGTGCGGCATCACGGGCTGACTTTTCTGCTCGTGCCCATGGACCAGCCCGGGCGGATCGAGGTGCGGCCCATTCGGCAGATGACCGGGACGAGCGAATTCAACGAGGTGTTCTTTGATGGGGCGGTGGCTCGGGCCGAGCATGTCGTGGGGGGTGAGGGGGGTGGCTGGAAGGTCGCCATGAGTCTGCTCGGGTTCGAGCGGGGGGTGTCCACGCTGGCCCAACAGGTCGGGTTCGCGGAGGAGTTGGGGCGGGTGGTGCGGGAGGCCGTGGAGAGCGGGGCGGTGCGGGATGCCGTCGTGCGGGAGCGGTTGCTGCGGCTGTGGGGCGAGTTGCGGGTGATGCGGTGGAACGCCCTGCGGACGCTGGGGAGTTCAGGGGACGCCGGGGCGCCCAGCGTGGCCAAGCTGTTGTGGGCGGGGTGGCATCAGCGGCTGGGGGAGGTCGCGATGCTCGTACGGGGGGCCGGGGCGACCGTCGGGCCGGGGGACTGGTCGGCGGCGGCGCCGTACGAACTCGATGTCTCGCAGCGGCAGTTCCTGTTCTCGCGGGCCGACACGATCTACGGCGGCTCGGATCAGATCCAGCGCACCATCATCGCCGAGCGGGTGCTCGGTCTGCCGAGAGAGCCCAAGGGGGTCGTGTGATGCGCGGTGTGGTGTTCGACGGCAAGCAGGTGGAGGTCGTGGACGACCTCGTCGTACGGGATCCGGGACCCGGCGAGGTGCTGGTCGCGATCTCGGCGGCGGGGTTGTGCCACAGCGATCTGTCCGTGATCGACGGGACGATTCCCTTTCCCGTGCCGGTGGTGCTCGGGCACGAGGGGGCCGGCGTGGTGGAGGCCGTGGGCGCGGGGGTCACACATGTGGCGGCCGGCGATCATGTGTCGCTGTCCACGCTCGCCAACTGCGGTACCTGCGCCCAGTGCGACCGGGGGCGGCCGACCATGTGCCGACAGGCGATCGGGCGGCCGGGGAAGCCGTTCACGCAGGGCGGGCGGTCGGTGTACCAGTTCGCGTCCAACTCGGCCTTCGCGGAACGGACCGTGGTGAAGGCCGTACAGGTGGTCCGTATCCCCAAGGACATTCCGCTGCCGTCCGCCGCGTTGATCGGGTGCGGTGTGCTGACCGGTGTGGGGGCCGTGCTCAATCGGGCCAAGGTGGACCGGGGCGAGTCGGTGCTCGTCATCGGCACCGGTGGCATCGGGCTCAACGTCATCCAAGGCGCCCGGATCGCGGGGGCGTTGCGGATCGTCGCCGTGGACGCGAACCCGGCGAAGGAGGCGGTGGCCCGGCAGTTCGGGGCGACGGACTTCCTGACGTCGACGGAGGGCGTGAAGGACCTGCTGCCGACCGGGGCCGACCATGCCTTCGAGTGTGTCGGGCGGGTCGAGTTGATCCGGCAGGCGATCGACCTGCTGGACCGGCACGGGCAGGCGGTGGTGCTGGGGGTGCCGCCGGCGAGCGCCGAGGCGTCCTTCCTCGTCTCGTCGATGTACCTGGACAAGTCCATCCTCGGGTGCCGGTACGGGTCCTCGCGGCCGCAGCGGGACATCGCGCTGTACGCCGAGTTGTACCGGGCCGGGCGGTTGCTGCTGGACGAGCTGGTGACGGAGACGTATCCGGTCGAGGACTTCGAGAAGGCGCGGGCCGACGCGGAGGCGGGGCGGGTGGCTCGGGGGGTGCTTACGTTCTAGCGAAGTGGTGCGCCGCGGTGGAGTTGTGCGCTGCGGTGAAGTGGTGTGCGGCGGTGCGGAGTTGGCGGTGATTCTTACGAAGCCCGGACGTCGGGCTTCTTGTGGGTCATTTGCCCGCTTATATGCCTTGAGTGAGGCCTAGCGTTGCAGTCGTCCGGCGATGAGCGTGCCGGCTTCTGCTTTCGCATTTCGCACCGAGGAGTACTCACTCATGACTCTCGCCAAGGCTCGTGCCGCCCGCATCGTCCGCACGACAGGTGTGGGCGCTGTCGCCATCGCCGCCGCCGCGCTCTTCGCCGCTCCCTCCGCCAGCGCCGCCAGTGGCGCCGGAGGTTCCACCGTGTTCGTGCAGACCGACGACACGACCGCGAACACCGTCGTCGCCTACGAGCGTGCCGCCGACGGCACTCTGCATCAGAAGGGCGTCCACCGCACCGGGGGCAGGGGCGGTGTGCTGGCCGGCACCGTCGTGGACCACCTGGCCTCGCAGGGGTCGCTCGCCTACGACCGGCGCCACCACCTGCTCTACGCCGTCAATGCGGGCAGCGACACCGTGACCGTCTTCGCCGTGCACGGCACCGACCTGCGGCGGGTCCAGGAGATCTCCAGCGGCGGGAAGTTCCCGGTCAGCGTCACCTTCCACGGCAACCAGGTCTACGTCGCCAACGCGCTGGGCGGCGGTTCCGTGCAGGGCTTCGTGCGGACCGGCGAGCGGCTGGTGAAGGTCCCCGCCTGGCACCGCGAGCTCGGTCTGGACGCGGCCGCCTCGGCCGTCGGGCAGATCGCCTTCACGCCCGACGGTTCGAAGCTCGTGGTCACCACCAAGGCCTCGGGGCAGAGCATCGACGTCTTCCCGGTCGGCGGGTACGGCAGCCACGGCGGACCGTCCGCCAAGCCGGTGGTGACCTCGCTCCCGGGGGCCGTGCCGTTCGGCTTCGACTTCGACTCCGCCGGGCGGATCCACGTGACGGAGGCCGGGACGAACTCGGTCGGCACCTTCGTCGTCGGCCGGGACGGGAAGTTGACGGCGAAGGGCACGGTGCCGACGGGCCAGACCGCCACCTGCTGGGCGGTGACCGCCGGAGGCCACGTGTACGCCTCCAACGCGGCCAGCGGCACGCTGTCCGGCTACCGGGTGGGCCCCCAGGGCAAGTTGACCGCGCTGGGCAACACGGCCACCGACGCCGGCACGGTGGACGCGGCGGCCTCCTCGGACGGGCGGTACCTCTACGTCCAGACCGGTGCCAAGGGCATCGTGGACGAGTTCCGGGTCAACGGGAACGGGTCGCTCACCTCGATCGGGTCGGTCGTGGTGCCGGGTGCCGTCGGTGGCGAGGGGATCGTCGCGGGCTGAGCGATGGGGTGAGGTGCCCGAAGACGCGGGTCCGGGGCGCGGGTCGAGGGGGCGGGTTCAGGAAGCGGCGTCCAAACCGCCGTAACCCTCGGGCCTGTTGCCCCGGATTCCGCTCACGATCCCGGTGCGGAACGTGCGGCGGTAGGTCGTCGGCGTGACGCCGAGCGCCGCCTGGAGGTGCTGCCGCATGGACTGGGCCGTGCCGAAGCCCGCGTCCGTGGCGACCTGGTCGATGGACAGGTCGCTGGATTCCAGGAGGTGGCGGGCGCGTTCGACGCGCTGCTGGGTGAGCCACTGGCCGGGGCTGACGCCGACCTCCTCGCGGAAGCGGCGGGTGAAGGTACGGACGGACATCGCCTCCTGCTCCGCCATGTCGCGCAGTTGGATCGGCTCGTGCAGGCGGCCCAGCGCCCAGGCCCGGGCGGCCGTCGTGGTCGCCAACTGCGGGTCGGGGACCGGGCGGTGGATGTACTGCGCCTGACCGCCGTCGCGGTGCGGCGGTACGACGGTGCGGCGGGCCACGTCGTTGGCGACCGCCGTGCCGAAGTCCCGGCGGACCATGTGCAGGCACAGGTCGATGCCGGCCGCGACGCCCGCCGAGGTCAGCACGTCGCCGTCGTCGATGAACAGCACGTCCGCGTCGACCTCGATCTGCGGGAAGAGCCGCTGGAAGCGTTCGGCGTCCGCCCAGTGCGTGGTGGCGGGGCGGCCGTCGAGACGGCCGGCGGCGGCGAGGACGTAGACGCCGGTGCAGATCGAGGCGAGACGGGTGCCGGGGCGGATGTGGGCGAACGCGGCGGCCAGCTCCGGGGTGAGGACGCCCTCCTCGAAGACCGGGCCGAGCTCGTACGACGCCGGGACGATCACCGTGTCGGCGGTGGCCAGGGCCTCCGGGCCGTTCGGGACGTGCAGGGCGAAGTCGGCGTCGGTGTCGACCGGGCCCGGCGGCCGGATCGAGCAGGTGGCGACCTCGTACAGCAGCCGCCCCTCGGCGTCCCTGGGGCGGCCGAAGATGCGGTGCGGGATGCCCAGCTCGAAGGGGAGCAGGCCGTCGAGGGCGAGCACGACGACGCGGTGCGGGCGGAACTCCGGTTCCTGGCGATACTCCGGTTCGGGGCGGGTCTCCGGCTGCTGGCTCATGGCCCGATCCTAGCGAATACTGTCCTCCGGGCCAGTCGTCCGGAGCGGGCGGAGGCCGGAAGCTGTATGTCGTGACCCAGACAACCGAGGCGGGCGCCGCCACCGAGGACACCCGGCCGGGCAAGCCGATCAAGAAGCACCGCATCCATCGTGCGTGGTTCGTGGCCGCCGTCACCTTCGTGACGATCATCGGTGCCGCCGCGTTCCGTTCCCTCCCCGGCCTGCTCATCGACCCGCTGCACCAGGAGTTCGGCTGGTCGCGCGGCACGATCGGCGCGGCGGTCTCCGTGAACCTCGCGCTGTACGGACTCACCGCGCCGTTCGCGGCGGCGCTGATGGACCGCTTCGGCATCCGGCGGGTCGTCGCGGTGGCCCTGAGCGTGATCGCGCTCGGCGCCGGGCTGACCGTGTGGATGACGGCCGCCTGGCAACTCATGCTGTGCTGGGGGCTGTTGGTGGGACTCGGCTCGGGCTCGATGGCGCTCGCCTTCGCGGCCACGGTCACCAACCGCTGGTTCACCGAACGCCGGGGCCTGGTCACCGGCATCCTCACCGCCGCGTCCGCCTCCGGCCAGCTGATCTTCCTGCCGGTGCTGTCGTGGATCGTCGAGAAGCACAGCTGGCGCCCGGCCGCCGTGACGGTCTCCCTCGCCGCCCTCGCGGTCGTCCCCTTCGTCTGGCTGCTGCTGCGCGACCACCCGGCCGACGTGGGCCAGAAGCCGTACGGCGCCACGGAGTTCGTGCCGAAGCCGGCGCCGGTGCAGGGCGCGGCCCGGCGCACGATCAAGGTCCTGCTCTCGGCCTCCCGCACCGGTACCTTCTGGCTGCTGGCCGGCACCTTCGCGATCTGCGGTGCCTCCACCAACGGTCTGATCCAGACCCACTTCGTGCCGGCCGCCCACGACCACGGCATGCCCGTCACGGCGGCGGCCTCGCTGCTCGCGGTGATCGGCGTCTTCGACGTGGTCGGCACGATCGCCTCCGGCTGGTTCACCGACCGCTTCGAGCCGCGCCGCCTGCTCGCCGTCTACTACGCCCTGCGCGGCGTCTCGCTCCTCTTCCTCCCCATGCTCCTGGCCCCCTCGGTCCACCCGCCGATGCTCTTCTTCATCGTCTTCTACGGCCTCGACTGGGTCGCCACCGTCCCGCCCACCGTCGCCCTGTGCCGCGAGCAGTACGGCGAGGACAGCGCGATCGTCTTCGGCTGGGTCCTCGCCTCCCACCAGGTCGGCGCCGCCCTGGTCGCCTTCCTGGGCGGAGTCGCCCGCGACGCCTTCGGCTCCTACGACATGGTCTGGTACGCCTCCGGGGCGCTGTGCGCGGTGGCGGCGCTGATGGCGTTGGTGATCCGGCGACGGCCGGTGGGTGTGGGGGCGGTGGCGGTCGCGTGAGGGAGGCCCGCACGATGGGCACCCTTGTATTCGGCGCTCGGGGGAACGTCGGCCGCCATGTCGCCGGAGGCCTGGTGGCCGTCGATCTCGAGGTGGCGGCCGTCGCCAACCGCGCCACTACATCGACGCACCGGCACCGTCCCCCAAATCCGTGGTCGCCACGGAGCTCAACTGCCTACGCTCCCATCCATGCGTACGGTCTTCGTGTTCCCCACAGGTGAGCGAGCTGAGACCGTCGCCTCGCTCGATCGGCATCTGCCCGAGCAGCGCGATCCGTGGACTCTGGACGGCAACCTCTACATCGACATCGACGATGGGCAGACCGGCTACCTCTTCGCCGACTGGGACCCCGAAGATGTGGCGATCCTCGAAGCGGGCATCGGACATCACCCCACGTGGGCGGTCCGGATCGACATCTCCGGGCGGATCGATGGCACCGCAGAGGTTCACCAATTGATCGCTCTGCTGCTTGAGGATGGAGGGGTGGCAACGGACGACTACACCACCCACCCATGGACCCTGCCGGAAATCCTGTCCGGAGCAGTGGCCGACGGCCTGCGCTTCTTCGACTTTCGCGGCTATCACGAACTCAAGCGCGAACACGGGCGCTCCTGACTCGATCACTTCACCAGCGAAAGTTCAGAGAAGCCTGCGTTCGCTGCTTCACGATCCGCCGCATGGCGACCAAGGGGGCAGATTGGCCGAGATTCGCGACAACCTCCTGGCCCGCGTCGTCGGTGTGCCGCGCAAGCCCTGCCGGAGGCCGGCACACCCCTGGACATGGCCGCGCTGGCTGTGATGGCGCTGAACGAGCCGGGGCACGGACACCAGGCCTACACGCTGTTTCTGATCAATCGGCGTCGGGAGCCACATAGCAGACGGCGTCGATGTGTTGCCCCGCACCGTAGTGGTGCGTGGCTTGGCCGGTCCTGAGCCAGCCGAGGCGTTCGTAGAGGCGGATGGCGGCAGAGTCCTTGGCCATCACGTCGAGGACCAGGCGGCGGTTGGTGCTCAGCCCGTAGTCCATGGCCGCTCGGACCAGCCGCTCGCCCAGGGCGTGTTGGCGTGCTTCCCGCACGACGAAGAGGCGAGCCAGTACGCCGATGTGCTGCTCGTCGGCCCCGCTCTGACCGGTCCACAGGGACACTCCGTCTTCGCCGTTCGGGCGCATCACCGCGACGTGGCCGACGATCCTCCGGTCGGTCTCCGCGATCCAGGAGGCCAGTACGTCGTCCGACCACAGCCAGGCCTCCGGACGGGCGACGCCTTCGACGGGGTACCCGTCGGTGGCGTGCACTTCCGTCAGCGCCGCTGCCGCACCCGGGAGGTCGGCGGCGCCGAGGGGTCGGATGACGGTGCTGTCCATGCGGGGCTCCTCGTGGGCTGGGAGTTCACTCGACGGGCAGTTCGTAGAGCAGGCCAGTGCGATCGGCGCGGTGTACGTAGCGCGACACCTCGAACGGCTCGCCCTCCTGGTCGAGGCTCGTGTGCAGGACTTCGAGCACGGGGACTCCGGGGAGCAGTTCGAGAACCGCTGCCTCCGCCGGTGTCGGCATGCGCGCGGTGATCTCGTCCCGTACGCGGGTCATCACGTGGCCGAGGTCTTCGAGGCGGCCGTAGATTCCGTCCTTGCCGGTCCTGGCCTGCGTCAGCGGGGTGTTCTGTGCCTCGTCCCACCGGAGGTAGGTCGACACGATCTGCATGGGTTCGTCGTCGGCGAAGTAGTGGTTCTCCCGATGCAGCACGCTCTCGTCGTCGGCCGGGACACTCAGGCGCTCCGCGATGTCCTGGGGCGGCCGTTCCCTGGCGACGCTCACGACGTCGATGCGGGCCTCCTTGCCCTGGCGTCGGGCTTCGAGTCGGAACGGGGTAAGGCCGGTCTCGCGGTTCTTGTGCGCGTATCGGTCACTGCCGAAACGGAACAGCCGCTGTGGCTCCCGTACGAAGACGCCACTGCCGTGACGGGCCGTCACCAGGCCTTCTTCCGCGAGGATGCGAATTGCCTCGCGGGCCGTGTTGCGTGCGGCTCCGTACTGCTGGGCGAGGGCGCGTTCGGAGGGCAGCTTGTCGCCGGGAGCGAGGCGACCTGCCTGCACTGCGGCTCGCAGTTCCTCCGCGATGCGCCTGCTCGGCGGCTGGTTCGAGGAGTGGCTGGAGGTTGTCATACCCGCAGCATAACAACTGGCTTAAGCCAGCCGCTTGACGCCTGTGACCCTCCGTGGGCAGACTGGCTTAAGCCAGTAGTTGGCCGATCTCCTCGGCCGGACCACGCCGGGACGGTGCCCTACCGCCAAGCAGACGCACCGTCCCGGTTCCCTTGGAAGGGAGCTTTCATGATGCCTGTGACACCGGTGGTCGCGGGAGGGGTGAGCGCGTGAGCCACGACCGAAACGGCGTCTCCGCCAGTCCCTTGGGGTTACGGCTGCTGCCCTGGGAGACCGAATCCGGCAAGCCCTGCTTCCTGTCCACGGACGGTACCCATGGTGTGTTGTCCCGCCTCGCCGACGAGATCGAGACGTCTCAACTCCGCGACGGAGCACAGGTTTTCGCGGGTGCGCGGACGGTCTTGGACGATCGCAAAGCCGGCGAGTACGCGCTACGGCGAGCGCTGCGGGCGACCACAGAGGTACTCGGCAATGTGCTGCGCGTCGCCGAGAGCCGGGGCGCCCGACTGCCCCAGCCGGATGGCGATGACGGGGCGGGTGATGAGAACAAGGGCGAGGGCGTCGCGAAACGCGGCGGTGATTACCGATGACGGCAACCAGCGCGCCTGCGCTGTCTGTTGAGTGCACGCTGGCGCGCAGGTCCGGCTACGAGGACGCACACGCCCAGTGCCGCCAACTCAGGGACGTGCCGCTGCCGCACTCCTTGCAGGTACTGCTTGTCGCTCGTTGTCGCTGCTTGTGCCACCGGATGCCGGCGCCGACGAACCGTTTGTGAGGGCGGCCATTGTCGGGTCGTGTGCGCGACCGTGATCACCGATCAGGTCCACGCTTTGGTGCCGGCGTGGGCGTTGTGTTGATGAACACGACCCCTTCGATGCACCCCCATGGCGGCCGCTCCGGGTCAGGGCCGCACCTCCAACTCCCGTACGCCGTTGATCTCCACGACCAGGAAAGAGGCCGATTTCGACGACCGTCGGCGACCCGCGGGAAGCGTTCCCGCATGCGTCCGAGAGCAGGTGCGTGCCCTGAAGTAGCCTTCGCGCCGTCCGACGCCGCCGCCTCAGAACTCCTGACGAAATGAGTGGCGGGGAACGTTAGGCTCGGTGGCCATGAGTCAGAGTGGTGCGCAAGCGGCAGCATTCTTCCGAGACGTTCGCCAGAGCCGAGTGGTCTGGCTTGTCCGGGATGACGATGGAAGTCCCACCCCTCTCGCCGCGGATGGCACGCGAAGTCTTCCTTTCTGGTCGACCTCGGCTCGCGCCCAGAGGGCGGCGAAGATCTGGGGGCATGGGCTACGGGTCGCATCCATGTCCCTGGAAGACTGGCGCGCCTGTGAACTGCCCGATATCGCCCGGGAAGGGCTCATGATCGGCATCAACTGGAGTGGGCCGCGCCTCGTCGGCTGGAGCTTCACCCCGATGGAAGTGCTCAACCGACTGGCGGCGGCTGACTAGTTCACGGGGTGGCTCGCCAGAGCGCCCGGCCGCCGTCGGCAAATGAGTCCGCGGAGGTGCGTGTCAGAGTTCTATATCGGTATCGATCAGACTCGCGTCCCAATTGTGTGGGGCTGCGTGGGCTATCCGCTCCACCAGCCGTCCGCAGAAGACAGGAACGCTGACCAGTACTCGATCTGTTTGAGAAGTGTCGACTGCGTAGGCCGTTGCGTCAGGGGTCAGCAGCACCGTCCTGCCGTTCACATCGCTGGGCTTTGGTGGGCCGTAGCCGTGCAGAAGGGAGCAACGCAGCTTGTAGATGATCCTCGCGTCGTCCGCTGTGACGCCGTGAGAAGTGAGCAGACGGTTCCACCGGTCGCCGACCGGGCCGGAGCCGGAGAGTGTGTCGAGCACCGTCATCGCCAGACTCAACCCGATCCACGATGCGTTGCCCTCTCCCGCTCCTGTCACGAGGTCACGACCGTTGGCCTGTCGCATGTCACGCAAGGCGAGTACGAGGCTGGGGTAGAGAGCGGATCTCCGCAGCTCGCACCGGAGCATGGACGGCGCTGGATCATTCCCGCGGTCGAGTTGTGTCGTCATGAGTGCAAGGTAGACGGAGCAAGTGGTTCTGACGGTGGTGTCTCTGTGTGACGCATCCCAGACGGCGCTCGCGGGCGCCTGCCCGTCTGACGGCCTGTACGTGAGACGCGTAGGCGGCGTCGTTCAGAGGAACCGCCCCTTGTGGAACAACAGCGGCTCTACGTCGGTGTCGTCGCCCGTGCCCAGTGCTTCCACCCGCCCCACCACGATCAGGTGGTCGCCGCCGGTGTGCACCGCGTGGATCGCGCAGTCGATCCATGCGACGGTGCCCGCGAGGCGGGGTGAGCCGGAGATCGGGGACGCGTCGTACGCCACGCCCGCGAACTTGTCCGCGCCGCGTACCGCGAAGCCGCGGCACAACTCGCCCTGGCCGGCGCCCAGTACGTTGACGCAGAAGGCGCCGGCGCGGGCGATGCGGGGCCAGGTGGTGGACGTACGGCCGACCATGAAGGCGATCAGGGGCGGGTCCAGGGAGAGGGACGAGAAGGACTGGCAGGCGAAGCCGGCGGGGCCCGTCTCGGTGTCAGTGGCGGTGGCGGTGATGACCGTGACGCCCGTCGCGAAGTGGCCTAGGACTCGGCGGAACTCGGTCGCGTCGAGCGGTGCGCGCTCGTCCTCGCCGACGCACCGCAACTCCGGTCGGGGCAGCGCCTCCACGCCGGCCGGGGTTCCGGCCGACCTGAGGTAGCGGACGGCTGCCGCTGCTGCCCCTGCGTGTCCCATCACGATTCCATCACCGTTCCCATTAGAGCTGACGGTTCGTCAGAGTGAAAGGGCTAGCGGCCCTTGTAGTCCGGAGTCCTGCGCTCCACGAAACTCCGTACCCCTTCCTGCGCGTCCCGCGTCGTCATGTTGATCTCCTGGGCCGCTGCCTCTGCGGCGAACGCCGTGGCCCGGTCGCTGTCCAGGGAGGCGTTGACCAGCTGTTTGGTCAGGGCGAGGGCGCGGGTGGGGCCGGTGGCCAGGCGGGTGGCCCACTCGCGGGTCGTTTTCTCCAACTCCTCGTCCGGGACGACCCGGTTGACCAGGCCGAGGCGTTCCGCGTCCGCCGCGCCCAGCGCGTCGCCGAAGAACATCAGCTCCTTCGCCCGGTGCGGACCGATCAGCCGCGGCAGCAGATACGCGCCGCCGCCGTCCGGGACCAGGCCCCTGCGCACGAACACCTCGATGAACCGCGCCGACTCCGCGGCCAGGACCAGGTCGCAGGCGAGGGCGAGGTGCGCGCCCAGGCCCGCCGCCGTGCCGTTCACCGCCGCGATCACCGGTTTCTCGCAGTCCAGGACGGCCGCGATCAGGCGTTGGGCGCCGAGGCGGATCGTGCGGGCCACGTCTCCGGGCACCCGTCCGCCGTTCGCCGTCCCGCCTGCCCGCAGATCCGCGCCCGCGCAGAAGCCGCGCCCGGTGCCGGTGAGGACCACCGCCCGTACGGACGGGTCGGCCGACGCCTCCGCCAACAGGCCGATCAGCCGGTCCCGTTGGTCCGGTGTGAGGGCGTTCAGGGCCTCGGGGCGGTTGAGGGTGAGGTACGTGACCTGGTCCGCGACCGTGTGGACGAGGTCGACCGCAGGCTCGGTCGTCGGCTCGGTCATCGGCACACCGCCAGCGCGTCCAGCGCCACCGCGCCCTGTCCGCGGGGCAGCACCATCAGCGGGTTGATGTCCAACTCGGCGAGGTCGTCGCCGAGTTCGAGTGCCATGCGCTGCACCCGCAGGATCACCTCGACGAGGGCGTCGAGGTCGGCCGGCGGCCGCCCCCGCACCCCGTCGAGGAGGGCCCGTCCGCGCAACTCCGCGAGCATGTCCCGGGTCTGTTCCTCGCCGAAGGGCGGTACGCGTACGGCCGCGTCGTGCAGGACCTCGACCAGCACCCCGCCGAGCCCGGCCGTGACCGTCGGTCCGAACAGCTCGTCGTGCGTGACGCCGACGAACATCTCGACGCCCCGCTCGACCATCTGGCAGACCAGGACACCGTCCAGCGTGACCCCTTCGTAGCGGGCGATGTCGGTCAACTCGCGGTAGGCGTCCCGGACCTGGCTGGCCGAGGTGAGGCCGATCTTCACCAGGCCGAGTTCCGTCTTGTGGGCGATCTGCGCGCCGGAGGCCTTCATCACCACCGGGTAGCCGACCAGCCCTGCCGCGCGGACGGCCGCCGCCGCGCTGGTCACCAGTTGCTCGCGGGGGACGCGGATGCCGTAGGCCCGGAGCAGTTGTTTGGCCGCGTGTTCGCTCAGCTGCTGGCCCGGGCGCATCAGGGCCTGTGCCTTGCGGAAGGACGGGGAGTGGGTGCGGGGGGCCTCGTCGAAGGGGGAGCGGTAGCGGGCGGTGAAGCGGTGGTGGTCGAGGTAGGCGCGGACGGCGGTGACGCAGTTGCCGGCCGTGCGGAAGGTGGCGACCCGGGAGGAGCCCAACAGCACCTCGCGGTAGGCCGGTTCGGTGCCGACGGGGGAGCCCCAGACCACACAGACCAGCTTGTCGGTCTGCTCGGCCGCGTCCACCAGGTCCCGCACGAGCCGGTCGCTGAGCGGCGGGAACGGGCCGGTGATCGGGCAGATCAGGACCCCGACCGACGGGTCGTCGAGGATCGCGTCGATGATTTTGCGGCCGCGGTGGTCGCCGACCGGGTGGCCGCCGTTGTCGACCGGGTTGGCCACGCTCAGGAACTCCGGTATCCACTGGTGCAGTTCGGCCTGCTTGGCCTCGGACAGCACCGGCAGGGACAGTCCCGCCCCGGTGGCCAGGTCGGCGAAGTGGGCGCCCGTGCCGCCGGAGATGGAGTAGACGACCACGCCGTCGGCCTGGGGTGGACGGGCGCGGGCCAACAGGGCCGCGGTGTCCTGGAGTTCGTCGAGACCGTCGACCCTGATCACGCCGAACTGCCGCATCGCCGCGTCCACCACCGTGTCCGCGCCGGTCAGCTTGCCGGTGTGGGAGGCGGCCGTACGGGCGCCGGTCTCGGTGCGGCCGACCTTGACGGCGACCACCGGCACCCCGCGCCGGGCGGCCCGGTCGGCGGCGAGCAGGAAGGAACGGCCGTCCTTGAGGCCTTCGACGTAGCAGGCGATGGCGCCGACCTCGGGCAACTCCGCGAAGTAGGAGAGGAAGTCGGCGGTCTCCAGGTCGGCCTCGTTGCCGGTGGGCGCCCAGTGGGAGAGGCGGATGCCGAGCTCCTGGAGCGCGAAGACGGGCCGCCCCTGGTGCCCGGACTGGGTGATCAGCGCGATCGCGGGACCGTCGAGGTCGTCCCGGAACCGCTCGAAGGCGTTGAGGTTGGTGTTGGGCCCCAGCAGCCGCATCCCCGACCGCCGCACGGCGGCCGCGAGTCGGGCCTGTGCGGCCGCCCCCTCGGCGCCCGTCTCCGCGAACCCGGAGGCGAAGACGACCGCGAACTTCACCTTGGCCTCGGCGAGTTCCTCGATCACGGGCAGTGGCTCCGCGACCAACAGGACGGCGAGGTCGACCTGTTCGGGCAGATCGGCGACGGTCGCGACGCACGGCAGCCCGAAGACGGACGTACGTGTGGGATGTACGGGGTGCAGGCGCGCCCCGACCCGCTCCGCCCAGGCCACCAACTGCCGGGTGACACCGGTGTTCGGCCGCCCCTCCGCGTCCGAGGCGCCGATCACTGCGACGGACTCGGGCCGGAAGAACCGGTCCAGATCGGGTACGCCGGCATACAGCGGCCGGCCCCCGACATCGAGGTCGTCCACCTCGGCGGGCCTGCCGTGGACGGCAGGCGCGGGTTGCTCGCCGCAGGCGATGACCCGGGCCCGGCGGGAGTCGGTGGTGAGAGTGCCGTGGGTTGATCCAAGCATCGTCCGCCCGCTCCTGTGAGACAGCCAAATAACTGACGCACTGTCAGATTACTGAACTGACGCGGTGTCAGGAACGGGCGTGCGTGCAAAGTTGAACTAAGTGGTGTGGGTCAGTGCCCCCGGAGGCTCACGCACCGGCTCCCGCCGAGGCGGGCGGGCCGACTCACAGCGCCGCGAGCACCTCCTTCGCCGCCCGCTCGCCGGAACGCACCGCCCCGTCCATGAACCCGTTCCAGTACGTCGACGTCTCCGTGCCGGCCCAGTGGATGCCGTCGACCGGGGTGCGCAGGGCGGTGCCGTACTCGGTGAGGACGCCCGGAGGGGCGTAGGCGACCGGGCCGCCTCGGGTGAAGCCCTCGTTGTCCCAGCGCTGGAGGACGAAGGAGGTTGGGGTCTTGGCCTTTTCGCCGAAGTAGGTGGCGTAGTCCTTGAGGACGGCCGCCTTCACGTCGGCGACCGACGCGGCGTCGTACTCGCGCATCTCGTCGGCCTCGATGAAGCCCATCAGGGCGCCGTAGGAGGCGTCCGGCGGGGAGTTGTCGAAGGTGGAGCGGACGGCGCCGGTGTCGCTGACGACCTGGCCGTTGAGGCCGTCGGCGCGCCAGAACGGGGTGTCGTAGACGGCGATGGCCTTGCCGATGGAGCCCATCGGGAGGCGCTGGCCCAACTGGTCGCGGGCGGCCGGGAGGAGGGGGTCGAAGGTGATGCGGCCGGCCAGCGGGGGCGGTACGGCGACCACGACCTTCTTCGCGGTCACCGTCACACCGTCCGCCGTCACCACGTACTTGGCACCGGACTTCGTGATCGAGCGCACCGGCGCGCTCAGCACCACGCGGTCGCCGAGGGTGGCCGCGAGCTTGATCGGCACCTGCTGGGAACCGCCGACGAAACGGGACTCCTGGGCGCCGTTCGCGGTGTCGGTGAGGCGTTCCAGGGTGCCGGGGGTGGACTCGTTGCCGGCGGCGGCGATGTAGAACAGCACGAAGAGCAGGGAGAGTTCGCGGGGCTGGGCCGAGAAGATGGACGTGGTCGCCACGTCCAGCAGGAACTTCGCCGACGGCACGATCGCGTTGGCGTTCAGCCAGCTCTCGAAGGTCTGCTTGTCCCACTCGGCGGCCTTCGCCGCGGTCCAGGGCGCGTTCACCGGCACCTTGGTCGCCATGTCGTCGAGCGCGGCCTGCACGATCGCGGCGTTGGCCAGGCCCGCCACGTCGATCGGCGGGACCGAACCGAGGAGGCCGTCGGTGGCGTAAGGAGTCTTCTTGCCGTCCTTGTAGAGCAGGTTCTTGCCGGTGTTGTACGTCGTGAAGGTCGCGACGCCGAGCGAGTCGGCCAGCGCCTTGATGCGGTCCTGGGTGGGGCCGATGAACTCGCCGCCGCCCTCGGTGACCCCGCCGTTCGCGAGCGCCAGGTTCACCACCCGGCCGCCGACGCGGTCCCGGGCCTCCAGGACGGCCACGGTCTTGCCGGCGGCGACCAGGTCGCGGGCCGTCGTCAGCCCCGCGAGCCCGCCGCCGACGATGGCGACGTCCACGTCGCGGGTGGCGGCGGCGGCCGTTCCCGCGGCGGTGCCGGTGAGGGCGACGGCTCCGACGGTGGCGGCCGCGCCGCCGATCAGGGAGCGTCGGGAGAGCGATAGCTGTCTTTCACGTGCCACGTGCGTCCTCCGTCGATGAGCGAGAGGTGGGCGGAGCTGAAAGATGCGCACCGGGTGGGGGAACGGGCGCGAAAAGCTGAGCAGCGCTCACATTCTGGACCCATGGCGGGGCGCGGTACAGCTCCTTAACCACATCCGTCTCGGACGTAACAGGAGTCGCAGGTCGGGAAGTTGACGGAACTTACTTCTCGGTATGGGACCGGTTTCTCACGACCGCGTGCGCCGGCGGTCCTTCACGACCGCCTTCGCGATCTTCTCCGCGTCGATGGCCATCTCGCGGAGCATGCCGCTGATGGGGTTGGTGAAGCCGGTGAAGTACAGGCCGGGTGCCTGGCTCGGGGTGCGCGAGCCGTGCACGACGGGCTTGCCGCGCTCGTCCAGTACGTCGAGATGACCCACGAGCCCTTCGAGTCCGCGCGCGTAACCGGTGGCCGCGACGACCGCGTCCGGCGACAGAAGGCTCCCGTCGGCGAGCGCGACCTTGCCGTCCTCGAAACCGGCGACGGCGGCCACGACCTCGACCCGGCCCTTGCGTACGGCGTTGATCAGACCGACGTCCAGGATCGGCACGGAGCCCTCCTTGACCCGGCTGTAGAGCCCGGTGTCCGGTCTGGGCAGCCCGTGCGCCGACAGGTCCGGGATGCTGAGCTTCGCCATCGGCCGGGCCAGCCGGTCGACCAGACGGACCGGCAGCCGTCGTACCAGCACGCTCGTGTACTGGGCGGCCCAGCCGGCCGTCGAGCGGCGCACCATGTGCGGGGTGGTGCGCACGGCGAGCCGCACGCGCGAGGCCCCGCCCTCGACCAGGTCCACGGCGATCTCGGCACCGGTGTTGCCGACACCGACGACCAGCACGTCACGGCCCGCGTACGGCTCGGCGTTGCGGTACGCGCCCGCGTGCAGGAAATCGCCCTTGTACGTGTCGAGGCCGGGCCAGTCCGGGACGTTCGGGGTGTGGTTGTAGCCGGTGGCGACGACCACGGCGGCGCCGGTCAGTTCGCGACCGCCGGTGGCGTGCAGCAGCCAGCCGTCGCCGTCCGCGGAACGCTCGACGCGGGACACCTCCACGCCGGTGACGATCTCCAGCTCGTGGTGCTCGGCGTACTTCTCCAGGTACCGCACGACGTCGTCCCGCGACACCCACCGCCCGAACCGGCGCGGCATCGCCAGCCCCGGCAGCGACGACAGGCGCCGGGTGGTGTGCAGGTGCAGCCGGTCGTAGTGCCGCCGCCAGGACGCGCCGACGTGGTCGGACTTCTCCAGGACGACCGCGCGCATACCGCGGGCACGCAGCGCGTACGCGACGGCCAGGCCGCCTGGACCGCCCCCGATGACGTATACGGGGCGGTTCGTGTGCGTGGGTGCGGCGGCTGGTGCGGACGCTGTGGAGTCGGCCATGAGCGCGAGCGTAATCACGCGCCCCGTTGATGGGTCTCGGTCAAGAGGGGAATTGGTTGCGGATTGATCACGGGTGGGGGAGGAGTGGGTGGGTTATGTGGCGTAGAGGGGTCGGCTAGGGGTGGCCGGTCACCGCGGCGAGGGCCGACGCGGATACGGCTCTGGCGCGACCACTGGGCCAGAGGAGGCCGTCGGGGGTGCGGACGACCACCCATTGGCCGGGGGCGGGGAGGCCGATGACCTCGACGGGTACAGGGTCCTCCGTGCCGAAGGGCGGGTCGCCTTCGTCGACGCGCTTGGCGTAGAAGGAGTGGGGCAGCGCCAGGCTCAACTCATCGGACCACAACACGACGTGCGGGCGCGGGGCTTCGGTGATCGATTCGATGTCGTATTCGTCGTACTGAGAGGGCTCGACATAGACCTTCAACAGCATGCGGGTGACAGGCAGCGCCGGGAGCCGGAGGAAGCGGTGCAGGTGGAAGAAGATCCAGGTGACGTTCACGGAGGCGATCACGGTCGACAGGCTGACGAGGGCGAGGAGGAGCACGACGACCAGCGCGATCTTGCGCCAGTGGCTGTGGTCATCCCAGGCCAGCAGCCGCACGAACAGACTCACGGATGCCGCGCAGCTGAGCAGGGATGCCAGCGCGAACCACGCCTCGCGCGTGAGCCTGCGGTAGACGGGGTCGTGGGATTTGAGGGCGGTGTGGGTGCCCTCGGTCCTGGTGGGCCGGACGGCGGTGGGCCAACTCCCGTTGGTCCGCGCCCGCTTGAAGCCAGCCAGTTGCTTTGCTGACCAGGTCACGATTCCCGTGCCGTCGGGCAGGGCGAACCGCACGTCCCCGACCGGTGTCACCGACGAGACCGGCCGGACCTGTTTCCGACGGATCGTGAATCGCTCCTCGGCGAACCACCACCCCTGAGCCTTACGCCTGCCCCCGGCCGCGACCAGTTCGTCCCGGTGGACGGTCAGCGTCCCCTCCGGTTCGGTTAGCAGGACATGCAGTACCCCGCTGAAGTGGCTCTCGACCATGGGGCGTTCGCTCACGCCGTGGGCGTTCGTGAACAGGGGCCGCAGGTCCGGGAAGTCGGCGACATCGGCCCGCTCCGGCGTCCGCCGCGCCAGCGCCACATGCCCCGCCCGCCCCTCCGTCTTCATCTCCGGGTGCTGCCCCGACCCCCGCATACGGTCATCCACGTACCGATAGACGTCCTCGACCGTCACATACCCGTCCGCACCCACCGCCCCGTGCCGCAGCCCCGCCACCAACGCGGCCGTGAACGGGCTCGGTTGACCGTCATCCGCCGCGTCCGCCGCCGTCTCCAGCAGTCCGCATCCGGTCATCACGAACCGCCCCCGGCCGGCGAACCGGGCCGCCGCCTCGTCCCCCTTGGCCGTGGCCGCCCGTCCGCTGAAGCAGCAGTCCAGGACGACGACGATCGCGCGGGCCGCGCAGTCGTCCATCAGCTCGTTGACGTACGACTGCCGGACCGCGCGGGTGCGCAGCCAGTCGATGGTGGTGTCACGGGTGCACAGGTGCAGCCGGTTGTGCAGGTCGAGTCGGCCGTGGCCGCTGTAGTAGAGGAGCAACTGCTCGCGTGCGGTGGCCCGGTGGAAGAAGGTGAACAGCGCTTCCTGGACCTGCTGGGCCGTCCCGTCCAGGACCGAGGTCACCTCCCAGGGCAGCCCGGCCTCGGGATCGGTGAGCGCGGCGCGCAGTTCCGAGAGGTCGTTCGCCGGGCCGCGCAGCCGCTCCAGCGCCGGTTCGTCGGGGAACTCGGCGTTGCCGATCAGCAGGGCGCGGTACGCAACGGGGGCCTCAGTCACCGGAGTTGCCCGCCTCAGCCAACGGATTCGCCGTCCGGCTCCGGCTCCGCTTCCGGCTCGTCCGCCGCGCCCTGCCCGGCGGAGCCCGTCGCCGCCCGCAATCCATGCTCCAGCGCTGCCTGCAACGTGGCGTTGTCCGCCGTGGAAGCCGTGGCCGTGAACTCGCCCTTCTCGCCGTTCACTTCCCAGGCGAGGTGGACCGTGCGGTCGCGGTCGCGCACCAGCCAGGCCTTCACCACCGCCACCACGCCGGCGACCACGGCCGGGCTGAGCAGTAGGGCGACATCCGGCAGCCAGCCACCCTTCGTGCCGGGTCGGACAGCGGTCGGCCGCCCGGTCACCAGCGGCGTCTGCTGCCCCAAGTCTTCGTGCAGCAGCCGTACTTGGGACAGCCATCTGTCGTCATCGGCGTCGAAGCGATCGCTGGTCGCCGCGACCGACACCCGTAGTTCCTCCACTTGCGCACCACCCCCAGCGGGAGCGTACTAGGGCGCGGTCGTACGTCGTGTCAGATCACGGCGAGCCGGTCCACCAGCAGTTCCGCCCTCCGGTCGGCGTCCCCCGGCGGCAGCCGTCCCGCCCGGGTCAGGGTCGCCAGTCCGTGCAGGGCGGCCCAGAACAGCTCGGTGAACAGTCCCGGGTGGACGCCTTCCCCGGCGACCTCGGCGAGCGTCTCCAGCAGGGCGGCGAAGGCGTCCTTCAGCGGCGCCGGGGTCTCCTCGGCCGCGAACGCCAGGCCGCCGTCGAGCTGGAACATCGCGTCGTAGACCGCCGGATTGCGCTCGGCGAAGTCGAGGTAGGCGCGGGCGAGGGCGGTGACCCGGGCGCGCGGGCCGTCGGCGGCGGAGGCCGCGGTCCGCAGTGCCGAGGCCATCTCGGATGCGCCCTCCAGGGCGACCGCGCCGATGATCTCGCGTTTGCCGCGGAAGTGGCTGTAGAGGACGGGCTGGCTGTACTCGATGCGCTCGGCGAGCCGGCGGGTGGTGACCGCGTCCCAGCCCTGCCGCTCGGCGAGTTCGCGGGCCGTCGCCACGATGAGGCGCTCGCGGACGGCCCGTTCGCGCTCCTTGCGTTCCTGTACCGACATGACTCGATCCTAGCACCGCTAGACAATCAAGCGGCAGTAGGTCTAGCGTTGCACCATCGGCTAGCAACGCTAGATTCGAAGCCGGCACCACTGGATTCCTGAAGGGGCAGTCATGCTGAACGCGCTTGAGATCGGCACCACCGTGATCGTCGGCCTGATGGTGGGCGTGGAGTTCTCCGTCGCCTTCGTCATCAACCGGATCCTCAACGCCCTCCCCGACGACAGCAACCAACTCGGCCGCGCCCACGGGGGCCGGATGCTCGGCGCCGTCATGCCGTTCTGGTACATCGGCTCGCTCGTCCTCGTCGCGGTCTGGGCCGTGGCGGGACGCGACCACGACGGCGTCGGGCTCGTCGTCACCGCCGGCGCGCTGCTGATCGTCAGCGTGGTCATGTCGGTCCTGCTGCTCGTCCCGATCAACAACCGGGGCAAGACCTGGACCCCCGAGAACCGGCCCGCGGACTGGAAGGAGCAGATGAACCGCTGGGACCGCTTCCACTACGTCCGCGTGGCCGTCATCGTCGGCGCCTTCGCTCTGCTGGCCACCGCCCTCGCCTGACCGGACGGTGCTACTTCCGCGCACCCCGATGCCCGGTCACCTGGGCGATCCACTTGATGAAGTCGCCCGGGTCGGTGTTCGCGCCGTGGCCCTCGTCCCAGTAGTAGAGGTGGTTCACGTCGTCGCCGAGGTTGTCCAGGCGGGCCGCCAGATTCGCCGACACCGTCAGCGAGGTGTCCGAGTCCTTGGTGCCGAGGCGGATCCACCAGTGCTTGGAGCGCTTGGAGTTGACCTTCTCCACCAGGTGGTACATCGGGTTCATGAGGTGCAGCAGCTCGGGGATGTCGCTCGCGACCCGCTTGCCGCTCAGGCCCGTCGAGTCGTTCTTCGCGCCGTACGCCGTGAAGTGCCGGGCCAGGGTCGTGCCCGCGCCGAACTCGTTGTTCTCGCCGGCCGACAGGTCGAAGGCGTCGAAGGCGGGGGCGTCCTTCTTGCGGGCGCCGACGTGGGTGAGGAAGTCGGCCCAGGTGAAGGTGGCCTTGCCGCCCGACCAGGTGATGAAGGTGTTGGCGGCGAGGTAGGTCTCGCGGGCCGAGTCCGACAGGGCCGCGAGGTACGTCGTCGCCGACGGCTCCAGGTACTGCTCGACCAGGTACGCGTCGAGGTTGCGGGCGTTCAGCGGCCCGAAGCCGCCGAGGCCGCGCAGCTTCAACGAGGCCTGGTACTCGGCGAATTGAGCTCGCAGTGCCTTCGACACCGTCTGGTCGACCTGCTTGCCGGTGCTGAGGTCGTTGCCGCCCCAGTTCCACTCGTAGGAGCCGTCGGCGTGCTCCAGGTCGGTGATCGGGCACCAGGCGCCGGTCGCGAAGATGGCGTCGGAGGCGTCGGCCGCGCCGATCTCCTTGAGGTACTTGTCGTAGATCGGGCTGTCGCCGGACGCGCCGAGCAGCGAGGACAGGGCGCCACCGGCGCTCGTACCGGCGGAGACGATCCGCTCGACGTTGCCGGGGATTCGGCCCTTGTTGGCCTTCACATACCGGACCGCGGCCTTGAGGTCGACGATCGCGGCGGGGGCGGTGCCGTAGTACTCGCCACTGGAGTTCTTGAGGGTACGGCCGCGGGCGCCGGGCTCGATGACGACGTAACCGGCGGCCAGCGCGAGGAGTTGGTTGCCGGCGGTCGCGCCGCCGGTGGCGTTGGTGTTGCCGTTGGCACCAGGCGCCGAAGCGGAGGCGGAGGCCGAGGAACTGGGCGCACCGCTGGGAGCCGCGCCGCCCCCGCCCATCGCCGAACCCCCGCCGCCGACCTCGGTCGCGTCCGCCACGGAGGCGGGCAGATAGCCGCCGATGGAGTTCGCGAGCAGAATCGGGGCGTTTGCGGGGTCGACCGTCTCGCCGTCGATCTCGACCGGGGCGCTGACGATGAGCGACTGGTAGGTGGCGTCCACCGGGTTCGCGACGTAGGTGATCGCCTTCCAGAAGTGGTAGACGACCGTGTGCTCGTCGCCGTCGGTGTCCGTGACGGTCTTGGTCAGCTTCGTGTAGGCGTCCGGGTCGAAGACCAGGGCGTCCGAGGAGGACGCCGAGGATGCCGAGGACGACGAAGACTTCGCGTCGCTCGCGTTCGCGCTGAGTGCGATGCCGCCGACCGCCGCGACACCGGCGGTGGCGCCGAGCCCCATGACCACTGTCCTGCGCTTCACTGCCCTGCGCTTCACCTTGCTGCCTCTCGCCGCTCCGACGTCATGGCCTGACTTCCTGACCTGACTTCCTGGCCTTGCGCTTGCGAACGTAAGTGGTCGCGAACAAAATCGTCAACAATCCGCGGTGCCTTCATGGGGAGCCCACAGCCCCCTCCTGGACTCACAGGTTTTTCCGACGCTCCCCTCGGCTTCCGCACAGATCTGACGTACCGTCAGATGCCATGGACACGATCTGGCTCAGCGGGGCGGAATGGCTCGCGGTCCTTCGTATAGGACTCGGCCTGTGGTGGCTGGAGAGCTGGCGGCACAAGGACAAGAAGGGCTGGTTCGAGCGCGGGACCGGCATCGAGTGGGCGGCGGGCGTGGCCGCCAAGCACCGCTGGAACGCGGTCCGTTCGGGCTTCGACGTGGTCGTCCGCCCACGCCCGCGGACGATGGCGTACGTCGTCGTCTACGCCGAACTTGCCCTGGGCCTCGGCCTGGTGGCCGGCCTCCTGACCCCCGTCGCCCTGATCGGCGGACTGCTCCTCAACGTCCTCTACTTCACGCTCATGATCCACGACTGGGCCGAGCAGGGGCAGAACGCGATGATGGCGCTGATCTCCCTGGTCGCCCTGTTCGGGATGGCCTGGCAGACCTGGTCGGTGGACAGCGCGCTGGGCTGGTTCGGCGGATGACGACGACCGAGCCCCCGCGCGGTTTCGACGTCCCGGAACCGGACGCCTTCACCCGCGCCTACTGGGAGGCGGCGGCGCGGGGCCGGCTCCTGATCCGCCGCTGCGCGAGCTGCACCCGCGCCCACCACTACCCCCGCGAGTTCTGCCCGCACTGCTGGAGCGAGGACGTGACCTGGGAGCCGGCGACCGGCCGGGCGACCTTGTACACCTGGTCGACCGTCCACCGCAACGACCTCCCGCCCTTCGCCACCCGCACCCCGTACATCGCCGCCGTGGTCGACCTGGCGGAGGGGCCGCGGATGATGACGGAGATCGTGGGGTGCGGGGAGGGGGAGCTGCGGGCCGGGATGGCCCTGGCGGCGACCTTCCCGGACGGCGTCCCGAAATTCAGGCCGCACGGCACGGCTCCAACGACTTGAATGGCCGGATGGCCCACGCAGACGCCCACCACGCGACCGATCCCGCCGACTCCCCGTCCCCCTCCGCCGCTCCCTTCCCCGAGCTGCGGGGCCAAGGGCTCCGCCTGCGCCCGTGGGACGCGGACTCGGACGCCGACGCCGAGGACTGGCTGCGCGGGGTCGCGGACCCGGAGTTCCAGCGCTGGAACACCCCGCTCACGCTGATCAGCGACCTGGACGGCGCCCGCGGGCTGCTGCGCGACCGGGTCCGGCAGCAGGCGGAGGGCACGACGGCGTCGTACTGCGTCACCGACGAGTCGAGCGGTACGACGCTGGGGCACATCAGCGTCAACGGCATCAGCCACATCTTCAGCAACGCCCACATCGGCTACTGGGTCCTGCCCGAGGCCCGCGGCCAGGGCGTCGCCACCCGCGCGCTGCGCCTCGTCGCCCACTGGGCCTTCACCGACCTCGGCCTGCACCGCCTCGACCTGGGTCACGCCCTCGGTCACGACGCCTCCTGCCGCATCGCCGAACGGTGCGGCTTCCGCTACGAGGGGACTCTGCGCGGCTCGATGTTCGAGGCGGGCCGGCACGACGCCTTCCGCGACAGCCACCTGCACGGGCGGCTGGCCACGGATCCGGAGGGGCCGTAGTGGTTCGGAGGTGCGGGCCGCTCCACGGTCGCCGCGGCCGCCACGACCCCTGCGCTCCCTACGGCCAGAGCAGCTCTCGCTCCCAAGTCCCGTCCGTGCGACGGTAGTTCACCCGCACGTGCCGCCGCCGCTCGTCCCCCTGGAAGAACTCCACCGCGTCCGGCCGCAGTCGGTACAGCGTCCAGGACGGCACCGGGGCGTCCGGCTCCCGCTGGGCCCGGTCCCAGGCGGCCTGCGACGCGCTCGCCAACTCCTCCAGTGAGCCCAGGACTTCGCTCTGCCGGCCGGTCAGGGCGGCTGCCAGGGCGCCGGTGGAGCGGGCGTGGAGGTCGGCTCGGCCCTCCTGGGACGGGGCCGCGGTCACCGGGCCGCGGACGCGGACCTGGCGGCCCAGCACGGGCCAGTAGAAGGCGAGCGCGGCGTGCGGGCGGGCGGCCAGGTGGGTGCCCTTGCGGCTGGTCGCGTGGGTGGCGAAGGACCAGCCGTCCTCGTCCGCGCCGTGCAGCATGACGATCCGCACGTCCGGGTCGCCGGCGGCGTCCGCGGTGGCCAGGGACATGGTGTGCGGCTCCGGCTGGCCCGCCGCGACCGCCTCCGCGAACCACGCCGTGAAGAGGGCGAGCGGGGTCGCCGGAGCCGTCGTCGGGTCGAAGGGCGGCAGTGAGGTGACCTCCGGGTCCCACACCCGCAGTGACCTCAGCAGCTCGTGAAGATCCGTTTCCGTTCCCATGCGGGGATTGTCCCGCGGATCACCACGTCGGACGTTCCCTGGTCAGAGCGAGCCCAGGTCCGACGACAGCCACCGCTCCGGCCGCATCCGGACCAGCACCTGGTCGCCGTGGTTCTTCTCGGCGAACTCGACGTAGCCGTCGACCTTCTCGGCGGGCAGATAGCGCGCGCTCATCTCCCGCAGATGGTCGGTCGTGGAGGGCTCGGTCGCGATCACCGGGCCCTCCACCGACACGTACCGGATCGTGGGCTCGAGCCGGTCGATCATCAGGGAGAAGCGCCCCGCCGCCTGGATCAGTTCGTTCTTGCGGGAGTTGAGCGCCGTCATGATCCAGACCGTGCCGTCGGGTTCGTACTGGTACCAGATCGGCACCGTGAGCGGCGCCCGCCCCGCTCCGGCGTCCACCGCCAGCGCGGCGACGTGCGGCTCGGCCAGGAACTGTTCGCGCTCTTCGCGGTTGAGGGCCATGCGGGTTTCCTCCAGCGGCTCGGCGGCGTCGAACTACATCCATACAACGAAGTTCGAGCAAGCCCGTGTTCCCTGGGCCGTGTCGTCCTACTGGCGCCGCCCGCCCAGCACGCAGAACTCGTTGCCCTCGGGGTCCGCCAGGACCACCCACGACTGCTCGCCCTGGCCGATGTCCACGCGCTTCGCCCCGTGCGCCTCCAGGCGGGCCACCTCGGCGTCCTGGTCGTCGGGCCGGAAGTCGAGATGCAGCCGGCTCTTGGCCTTCTTGTGCTCGTCGACCCGTACGAAGTCCAGCCCCGGTACCCGATCCGGCGCCGGGCGGATCTCGAACTCGTCGTCGGAGGAGTGGACGACGACCCAGACGAGAGCATCGGCCCACCACTGGCCCAGGGCCGCCGGATCCAGCGAGTGCACGATTACCTGTTCCCATTCCAAGGTCATCCGGTGAGCTTAGACGAGCCGCCCCGACCCCCTCACCGCCCCAGCACCACCGTCCCCGCCGAGCAGAACCACCCCCCGGTCCCACTCGCCACCCCCAGCCGTGCCACCTCCCCGTCCCGCCCCCGCACCTGCCGCGCCCCCGCCTCCCCGCGCAGCTGCCGCACCGCCTCCACCAGCAGGAACAGCCCCCGCATCCCCGGGTGTTGGGCCGACAGCCCGCCCCCGTCCGTGTTCACCGGCAGCTCGCCGCCCTCGACCCGCAGCCGCCCCTTCTCCACGAACGCCCCGCCCTCGCCCTTCGCGCAGAAGCCGAGGTCCTCCAGCGTCACCAGGGTCATGTAGGTGAAGGCGTCGTAGAGCTGGGCGAAGTCCATCTCCGCCGCTGTGACCCCGGCCCGCTCGAAGGCGAGGCGGCCGCTCACCGCCGCCGGCGACACCGTGAAGTCCGGCCACTCGGACATCGCGGAGTGCGAGACGTGCTCCCCGGTGCCGAGCACCCACACGGGCGCGGTACGGCAGTCCCGTACGTACTCCTCGGCCGCCAGCAGCACCGCCGCGCCGCCGTCGGAGCGGATGCAGCAGTGCAGCTTGGTGAAGGGGTCGGCGATCATCGGGCCGGTGAGGACGTCGTCCACGGTGATCGGGTCGCGGAACATCGCCTCGGGGTTGAGCGCCGCGTTCGCCCGGGCCTGGACCGCGACCTCCGCCAACTGCTCGATCGTCGTACCGAATTCGATCATGTGACGGCGGGCCGCCATCGCGTACTTGGCGATCAGCGTGTGGCCGTAGGGGACTTCGAACTGGAGCGGGCCGCGCGCGCCGAAGGAGAGGTTGCCGGTGCGGCGGCCCGCCTTGATGTCCGCGCGGGCCGTGGAGCCGTAGACCAGCAGGACGGCGTTCGCGTGGCCCGCGGCGATCGCGTCCGCCGCGTGGGCCGCCATGACCTCCCAGGTGGAGCCGCCGACCGCCGTCGAGTCGACCCAGGTGGGGCGCAGGCCCAGGTACTCGGCCACCTCGACCGGCGGGAGCGTGCCCAGGCCCGCCGAGCCGAAGCCGTCGACGTGCCGGCGCTCCAGGCCCGCGTCCGCGAGCGCGCGCCGGGCCGCCTGGGCGTGCAGCGCGTACGGGGTCGCCTGGTCGACCCGGCCGCAGTCGGACAGGGCCACGCCGACCACGGCGACCTTCCGGCCTCCCCGTGTCCCGGCCGGTGTCGCGGCGGAGGTGCCGACCGATGTGCCGACCGGTGTCATGAGGGGCCCGCCTTCCTCTGTGCATATCGTTCCCGGACTCCTAATATGACGGACCGTCAGATCCGGAGGGAAGTGCCATGGACGCGAGCTTCACCGCCGAACAGGACGAGATCCGCCGTACCCTGCGCGAACTCCTCGACAAGCGGTGCGGGTACGAGGAGTTGCGGGCCGCCGTCGACCTGCCCCGCGGGCACGACCCCGCCCTGTGGACGGCCTTGGCCCGCCAACTCGGCCTGCCCGGGCTCGCCCTGCCCGAGACGTACGGCGGTGTCGGCTGCTCGGCCACCGAACTCGCCCTCGCCTGCGAGGAGACGGGCCGGGCGCTTGCCCCCTCGCCGCTGCTGGCGACCGCCGTGCTCGCCGCGCCCCTCGTCCTCGCCCTCGGTACCGACGCCCAGCGCGCCGAGCTGCTGCCCCGCCTCGCCGCCGGCGACCTCACCGCCGCCCTCGCCGTCCCCGGCACCGCCCTGGCCGCCGCCCTCGCCCTGACCGGCGACAACGGCGGCGAGTGGGCCGGCGGCGGACGGGCCGGCGGGGTGCAGGCGCGGCGAGTGGGGGACGGCTGGCGGTTGTACGGGCAGGCCGACCAGGTGCTGGACGGGCACAGCGCGCGGCTGTTGGTGGTCGCCGCGCACGCTGGTGGGTTCGCCCGGTCCCGGACGCTGTTCTTCCTGGTGGCGGAGGAGGCGGAGGGGCTGGTGCGGGCGCGGCAGACCACCCTGGACGCCACCCGGCCGCAGGCCCGCGTCCAACTGCGGGATGTGGAAGCCGAGTTGTTGGGAGAGGAGGACGGGCACGGTGTTCTCGCCGCGCTGTCCTCCGTCGGTGACCGGGCCGCCGCCGCGCTCGCCTGTGAGGCGGTGGGGGCGGCCGACCGGGCGCTGGAGCGGACGGTCGAGTACGTGAAGCAGCGGGAGCAGTTCGGGCGGGCGATCGGGTCCTTCCAGGCCGTCAAGCATCGGCTGGCGGATGTGTATGTGCAGGTCCAGGCGGCCCGTTCGGCCGCCTACTACGCGGCCTGGGCGACCGTCCACGGGGAGCGGGTGGGCGGGGTGGCGCTCGCGCAGGCCCTGGAGGCGCTGCGGGACTCGGCCGCCGAGGGGATCCAGCTGCACGGCGGCATCGGGTTCACCTGGGAGCACGAGGCGCATCTGTACTTCAAGCGGGCCTGCGGCGACGAGCTGCTGTTCGGCCCCGCGCACCGGCTGCGGGCGCACGCGGCGGACGCGGCACGGCTCTTCGAGGGACGGGAGGTGACGGTGTGATCGGCGTCCGGGTGGTGCAGAAGGTCTCGTCGACGCGGGGGTTCGCGAAGGTCGCCCCGCATGTGATCCCCGCGCTCGACCGTGCCGTGCACCGGCTGACGCGGGGGAGGGTGCTGCTCAGCGCCCAGATGCTGCCGGGGGTGATCCTCTCCGCGACCGGCGCCAGGAGCGGGCAGGTCCGGCGTACCCCGCTCGCCTGCATGCCGGAGGAGAAGGGCCGCACCTGGATCCTCATCGGCTCCAACTTCGGCCGCACGGGCCACCCCGCCTGGACCGCCAACCTCCTCGCCCACCCCGATGCCGAGATCAACTGGCGGGGCACGGACATCCCGGTCACGGCCCGCTTGCTGGAGGGGGAGGAACGGGCGGAGGTCTGGAAGAAGCTGCTCGTGTTCTGGCCGCCGTACGCGACGTATCAGGAACGCGTCGAGCGCGAGATCCGGGTCTTCAGGATCGTGGGGAATCCAGGAGTGCGGGGAATCCAGGAGCGCAGGTGATCCGGGAGCGTGGGGAATGACACGGCAGGCGGTGGTCCACCGGGGTGGACCACCGCCTGTCAGACAGGACTTGAGCCGGAGTACTGGAGGTCGAGTACTACTTGGTCGGCTTCTTTCCGGTCACGCCGAGGTGCACCAACAGCGCCAGGTTCGGCTTGAGTTCGGCCTGCTTGACACCCCAGGTCTGGAAGCCCTTCTGGTGCGAGGCGACGGCCGCGAGCATCGCGACCAGTGAACCGGCGACCGCCGCCGGGTTCACGTCCTTGTCGACCTTGCCCTTGGACTGCAACTCGGCGACCGCGTCCGAGAGGGAGTTGTTCACGGAGTTCAGGATCTTCATCCGGATCTTGTAGAACCGTTTGTCGCCCTCGGCGGCACCGAGGTCGACGACCCTGAGGATCGCGTCGTTGCGCCGCCAGAACTCCAGGAAACCGTCCACGAGTTCCTGCGAGGTGGCCCATCCGGCCTTGCCGACCCACGACCGACCGTCGAGCAGCGCCGTCAACTGGCCGCCCTCCGTGGCCATTTGCTCGGCGATCTCCAGGACGGCGCCTTCGACGTCCGGGAAGTACTGGTAGAAGGTGGCGGGCGAAGTGCCCGCCTTCCGGGCGACATCGATGACTTTGACGTCCCGGTAGGGGGAAGAGCTGAGCATCTCGCTCAGGCAGTCGAGCAGCTTCTGCCGGGTCGCCTGCCCACGCCGGCCGGCCACGCGGCCGTCGACGGTACGCACTTGTCCTGTCATGCCGTCAGCTTACCGAGGGGTGATCGGAGCGCGATTCGGCCGACTGCAAATGGGGTGCACGGGTGCTCAGAGGCGGGTGTGCCTGGTCTGCGGGGTGCGTGAGTCGCCGTTAGCTTGGCGGTATGGCCGAAAACAGGGCATCCGCGTACGGAGAGGGCGTCCCCTGCTGGATGGACGCGCAGCTTCCCGACGTCGAGGCGGGCAAGCGGTTCTACGGTGGGCTCTTCGGGTGGACCTTCGAGGAGGCGTACGGGGGGTCCGTGTGGGCCCGCCAGGACGGGGAGCCCGTCGCCGCGCTCGCGCACAAGACGGACGGGCGGATGCCCACCGTATGGACGGTGTACTTCGCCACCCCGGACGCGGAGGCCCTCGCGGACCGGGTCTGGGCGGCCGGCGGCCAGGTCGTCACCGCGCCCCTGCCGGTCGCCGAGCTGGGCACGACGGCGCTGGTGACGGACCCGGAAGGGGCCGTCTTCGGGCTCTGGGAGCCGTCCGGGCACCCCGGCTTCGGGCGGCGCCACGAGCCGGGCACCTTCGCGTGGGTCGAGCTGTACACCCGGGACACCGAGGCCGCGAACGACTTCTACGGCGGTCTCTTCCACGACGCCCTGTTCGGTCCTGACGCCAAGCCCGACTTCGGCCGTGCGGCCGTCTCCGACGTCTTCCCGGCCGAGATGCCCCCGCATTTCCTGGTCCACTTCGCCGTCGAGGACTGCGCGGCCGTGATCGGGGTCGTCCAGCGTCTCGGTGGGCGGGTGCAGGCTCCGCCATTCGAGACGTCGTACGGAAAAGTGGCGGTCGTCACGGACAATCAAGGGGCGTCGTTCGCGGTCCTGGAGCGGCTTCAGGGGTAGTCGGGGGTCGATCGGGGCGGTATCGGGACGGAATCGGGGTGGCATCCGGGGTGGATCGGTGATGGATCATGCCGTTTTGCGCGAGACATCCCGATATGTTCCCGGGTTCGCAACCTGTGGCCCGGACAGGAAGAATCAGGGTGCGTGCCGCCAGGGCGGTGCGGTGGTGAGACGCTGCACGGGGTCGCGTACATATGTGGGTGGCGCGGCCCGTACGGGGAGGTGGCAGGCAAGTGGTGGATCAGCTGACGCAGCACGATCCGCGGCGGATCGGTCCGTTCGAGGTGCTGGGACGGCTGGGTGCGGGCGGCATGGGGCTGGTCTATCTCGCGCGCTCGGCGTCCGGCCGGCGCGTGGCGATCAAGACGGTCCGTACGGAGCTCGCCGAGGACCAGCTCTTCCGGGTCCGCTTCACGCGTGAGGTGGAGGCGGCCCGGGCGGTCTCCGGCTTCTACACGGCGGCCGTGGTCGACGCCGATCCCCGCGCGGCCGTGCCGTGGCTGGCCACCGCGTACGTTCCCGCGCCCTCCCTCGAAGAGATAGTGAACGAGTGCGGGCCCATGCCGGCCCAGGCGGTGCGCTGGCTGGCGGCCGGGGTCGCGGAGGCGCTGCAGTCCATCCACGGCGCCGGGCTCGTGCACCGGGACCTGAAACCCTCCAACGTCCTCGTCGTCGAGGACGGCCCCCGGGTGATCGACTTCGGTATCGCCTCCGGTGTGTCGAACACGCGTTTGACGATGACGAACGTGGCGGTGGGCACGCCCGCCTACATGTCTCCCGAGCAGGCGAAGGACTCCCGCAGCGTCACCGGCGCGAGTGACGTCTTCTCGCTCGGCTCGATGCTGGTCTTCGCCGCCACCGGGCATCCGCCCTTCCACGGGGCCAACCCGGTCGAGACGGTCTTCATGCTGCTGCGCGAGGGCCCGGACCTGGAGGGCATGCCGGACGAGCTGCGTCCGCTGATCGAGTCCTGCATGCAGATGGAGGCCACCGGCCGGCCCAACCCCGCCGACCTCCAGTCCCAGCTCGCTCCGCACCTCTTCGGCTCCGGCTCCGACGACAGCGGCACCGCCTCCGCATGGCTGCCCGAGCGGGCCGTCAGCCTGATCGAGGCCCGCCGCAACGGACGCCCGCCGGCCAAGCCGGGCCCCGGCGGGCCCGGCGGCGGCCGCAGCGGCGGACGTGGCGCCCTGCCGCCCCCGCCCCCGCACGACCCGGTGATCCCGGCCCCCGTCGGCGCCCCGGACACCGGCCCGGTCCGGCTGGCCGGCGGCCAGGTGCCCATCGGCCCCGGGCCCCGCGTCTCCGACGTGCGCGCCGCCGCCGTACAGGCCCCGCGCCCCGAGACCGCCCTGGCCGCCTCCTGGGCCAAGGCCCGCCCCGGCGTCAACGGCGCCGACCCCGGTCTGGGCGTACCCGCCCTGCCGCCCGTTCCGCCGGAGACCGCGAGCGGCTGGCGGCCCTGGCGGTTCCGTATGTCGAACGACGTCTGGGGCACCCCCTCCGTCTCCGACGCGCTCGTCTACGTCACCTCTTTCGAGGTGCACGCCCTGGACGTGGCCACCGGCCGGCGCAGCTTCAAGACGCGGGACGTGGCCTGGTCGATGGCGGTCGCGGACGGCCGCATCCACGCCTCCGACGGGCCCACGCTGTACGCCCTGGACGCCCGCGAGGGCGGCGATCTGTGGCGGCTGTCCCTCGACGCCTGGGTGTACTCCCTCAAGGCCGACCGGGGCACGGTCGTCACCGGCACCCGCGGCGGTGGCGTCCAGGCCTGGGAGGCCTCAAACGGCCAGAAACTCTGGGAGCTCACCGGCTGTCAGAGCGACTTCGAGTCCCCGGAGGCCGGGCCCGCCGTCCACGAGGGCACGGTGTTCGTCTGGCAGGACGCCCGGCTGCGCGCCCTGGACGCCCGCACGGGCGAGGAGCGCTGGTCCTACCCGATCGGCGACGCGGCCTCCTGCGGCGGGGTCCCGGTCCGGCTGACGTACGCGCCCGACGGCTATGTGTACGCCAGCGCCGGCACCCGCGTGCTGGCCATCGACGTGGCGACCGGCCGGGTGAGGTGGCACTTCGAGGCCCCCGCGGCCTTCCTGTGCGCGCCCACCTTCGCACCGGGCCCGGCCGTCACCGGCGGTGGCGTCTACCTCGCCGACTACCTCGGCACGGTCTACGCCCTCGACGCCACCGACGGCCGCGACCGCTGGCGCATCGCCACCGAGTCCCGGGCCTCCATCGAGCCGGTACTGGTGGCCGCGGGCCATGTCCACGTGGGCAGCGGCAAGGGCCTCTACACCCTGGACGCGGTCACCGGGACACCCAAATGGCGGTTCCAGGCGGGCGGCGACATCGTGGGTGCTCCGGCGGTCGCCGAGGGCCGGATCCACTTCGGCTCCACCGACCACCTCCTTTACACGCTCAAGGCCGACGACGGCCGGCTGCGCTGGAAGCTCGCCACCGGCGGCGAGATCACCGGCTCCCCGGTGGTCAAGGACGGCGTGGTGTACGCGTGCAGCAAGGACCGCTGCGTGTACGCGCTGGACGCGGAGAAGGGGACGGGGACGGCGCGGACGTCGTAGCGGACGTCGGCGGATCCATGGCGAGGGCCGGCGGATCCATGGTGGGCGTCAGCGGATACGGAACTCCCTGTTCCGCTGCGTGAACAGCTCCGCCTGGCGTTCCCCCGGCAGATTCCCCAGCGCCACCAGGTGCGGTGCCTGCGCGAACCCGGCGGCCACCGCACTCTCCCGCGCGGCCCACAGCGCCCGCACGGTCCCCTGGACGCCCTCGGGCGGATACCCGGCGAGCACGGCCGCGCACGCCGTCGCCGCCGCCAACGCCCCACCGGGCTCGGTGAGTTCGGAGACCAGGCCGATGTCGTACGCCCGCTGCGCCCCGATCCGCTCGGCGGTTCCCATCAGCATCATCCGGGCGACCTCCCCGTACGGCATCCGCTGCGCCATCAGCACCGACTCGTAGGCGCTGACCATGCCGTACGTGGTGTGCGGATCGAAGAAGCTCGCGCTCGGCTCGGCGACCAGGAACTCCGACTCCCCGAGCAGATAGAACGCGCCCCCGCAGGCCATGCCCCGCACGGCGGCGACGACCGGCTTCCACAGGTCGTTGGCCTTGGGGCCGACGCGTAGCAGCGGATCGTCCGCCATGTAAGGGGAGTTCGGCTGGGGGACGTCCGCGTCCCGGTCGAGCCCGGTACAGAAGGCCCGCTCCCCGCTGCCGGTGAGCACGACGGCCCGCACCGAGTCGTCGAACCGCAACTCCCCCCAGACCTGCTGGAGTTCGTCCCGCATGACCAGATCGATGGCGTTGAGCCGCTCGGGCCGATCGAGGGTGACGACGGCGATCCCGGTGTCCTTGTCGGTGTCGAGCAGGACGGTGTTCATGGCACCTCCGGGGCGCGCGGCGGCCGCCCGGGCGGACGACTCCGCCGCCGCGCGGCCCGCCTTCATGCCCGCTCCAGAACCCACTGCGGCAACCCCGAATCGTCGAAGACGACCTGCACCCGAGCCCCGATCCGGATCCGCTCCGGCGGCACCGAGTCAAGGCGTGCCCCCGCCTCCGCGACCAGGTTGCCGACCAGGCGGATCCTTGGATGCTCGGCGAGTTCGACGACGATCACGTTGTACGGGGCCTGCTCGGCGTAGTCCGGCAGGAGCGGGGGGTGGGGGACGACGTAGGACCAGATGCGGCCGTGGCCCGAGACCCGGCGCCACTCGCTCGCGAAGGACTGGCAGTGCGGGCAGCAGGGGCGGGGCGGGAAGCGGGGTTCGGCGCACTCGGCGCAGGTCTGGACGCGGAGTTCGCCCTGGGCCGCGTACTGCCAGAAGGGGGCGCCGTCGGCGTCGGTGACCGGAGTCAGCATGGGTCAGCTCCTGTTGGTGAGCAGCAGCGCGGAGGTCGGGACGCCCTCGCCGGCGGTGACGAGACAGGTCGCGGCTCCCGGGATCTGGGCGGTGCTGGTGCCGCGGAGCTGTTTGACGCCCTCGTTGATGAGGTTGAAGCCGTGCACGTACGCCTCGCTGAGTCCGCCGCCGCCGGTGTTGATCGGCAGCCGGCCGCCGATCTCCAGGGCGCCCTGCTCGGTGAACGCGCCGCCCTCGCCGCGCCCGCAGAAGCCGTAGCCCTCGAGGGAGAGCGGGACCAGGGCGCTGAACGCGTCGTAGATCTGGGCCACATCGACGTCCTGGGGCGTGAAGTCGGCGTGTTTCCACAGGTGTCGGGCGGCGCTCCAGGCGGGCCCGGTGAGCGGGTCGTCGTTCCAGTAGTTGACCATGCCGTGGTGCTGGGCGGGCAGGCCCTGGGCGGCGGAGTGGATGTGGACGGGCCGCCGGCGGCAGTCGCGGGCGCGGTCGGCGCTGACTACCACGCAGGCCAACGCGCCGTCCGTCTCAAGGCAGTTGTCGAAGAGGCAGAGGGGCTCGCTGATCCAGCGGGAGGTCATGTACATATCGCGGGTGAGGGGGCGCTCGTACATGATCGCGGCCGGGTTCTGGTTGGCGCGGTTGCGGCAGGCGAGGGCGACGTTGAAGAGGTGGTCGCGGGTGGCGCCGTACTCGTGCAGGTAGCGGCGGGTGAGCATGGCGATCTCGTCGGCGGGGCGGAGCAGGCCGAAGGGCCGGGTCCACTGGCCGGGGGTGGGGAGTTGGCGGGTGGTGTTGGACCACGGGCGCGGTCCGCTGCCGCGTTTGCGGGAGCGCCAGGCGACGCCGACCGTGGCCTGGCCGGTGGCGATCGCGGCGGCGAGGTGCGCGACCGTGGCGCACGAACCGCCGCCGCCGAAGCCGACCTTGCTGAAGAAGGTGAGGTCGCCGAAGCCGACGGCCTTGGCCAGTTCGACCTCGTCGGTCTCCTCCATCGTGTACGAGGCGAGCGCGTCCACCTCGCCGGGGGCGATGCCGGCGTCGTCGAGCGCGGCGAGCACGGCCCGGCAGGCCAGGGTCCGTTCGTCGTCCTCGAGGTGTTTCGCGAACGGGGTCTGGCCGATGCCGACGATCGCCGT
Source organism: Streptomyces sp. NPDC088794 (assembly GCF_044750545.1). Classification (NCBI taxonomy): domain Bacteria; kingdom Bacillati; phylum Actinomycetota; class Actinomycetes; order Kitasatosporales; family Streptomycetaceae; genus Streptomyces; species Streptomyces sp. NPDC088794. The sequence goes on from NZ_JBIVKB010000004.1 coordinate 317,583, forward strand.
GGCGTCCTTGATGGTCACGCTGCACGCACCTCCGCACCTTGTGAGGCCTGCTGACAGCCCGTCAGGCTACAGCTAATCTGACGGGTAGTCAGCTAATGCGTCGGACGTTGGAAGTTCAGGTGCGGGGAGGCCGATTGTGGAGTGGCGCAGCATCCCGGAGCTGGTCCGTGCGGCGGCGGAGCGGTACGCGGACACCGAGGCGGTGGTGGACGGGCGGACCCGCGTCTCGTACGCCGAGTTGGGCGCGCGGGTGGAGCGGGCGGCGGCCGCCTGTGTGGCGAACGGAGTGGCGCCGGGCGACCGGGTCGGCATCTGGGCGCCCAACTCCCTGGACTGGATGGTCGCGGCGCTGGGCGCGGTCTCGGCCGGCGGGGTGCTGGTGCCGCTCAACACCCGCTTCAAGGGCACGGAGGCGACGGACGTGCTGCGCCGCAGCGGGACGCGGCTGCTGTTCGTGACCGGCACGTTCCTGGGGACCTCGTACGTGGCGGCGCTGCGGCGGGCGGCCGGGGAGGGTGCGGGGGAGGGACCGCTGCCGGGGCTGCCGGCCCTTGAGCAGGTGGTGGTGCTCTCCGACGACGCACCGGCCGACTTCCGTTCCTGGAAGGACTTCCTGGCGAGCGGGGACAAGGTGCCGGAGGCCGAAGTCGCCGCCCGCGCCGCGGCGTTGGACGGCTCGACGCCGTCGGACATCGTCTTCACGTCCGGCACCACGGGCCGCCCCAAGGGCGCGGTGATCACGCACGCGCAGACGCTGCGGGGCTACGAGATCTGGAGCGAGCTGGCGGGCCTGCGGCACGGCGACCGCTACCTGATCGTGAACCCGTTCTTCCACACCTTCGGCTACAAGGCGGGGGTGATCGCGTGCCTCATGCGCGGCGCGACGATGATCCCGCAGCCGGTCTTCGACATCGACACGGTGCTGGCGAACATCGCGGCGGAACGGGTGTCGGTCCTGCCGGGCCCGCCCACCCTCCACCAGTCCCTGCTGGACCACCCGGCCCGCGACTCCCACGACCTGCCGGCCCTGCGCCTGGTGGTGACCGGCGCCGCCGTGGTCCCCCTGCGCCTGGTGGAACGCCTGCGCGGCGAACTGGGCGTGGGCACCGTCCTCACCGCCTACGGCCTGTCCGAGGCGAGCGGCATCGTCACGATGTGCCGCCGCGGCGACCCGCCCGAGGTGATCGCCTCGACCTCGGGCCGCGCGATCCCCGGCACGGAGGTGAAGGTGGACGCGGCCCCCGGCGAACCCGGCGAGATCCTGGTCCGCGGCTTCAACGTCATGCGCGGCTACTACGAGGACGAGGCGGCGACCGCCGAGGCGGTGACGCCGGACGGCTGGCTGCGCACGGGCGACGTCGGCGTCCTGGACGGCGCCGGCAACCTCCGTATCACCGACCGGATCAAGGACATGTTCATCGTCGGCGGCTTCAACGCGTACCCGGCGGAGATAGAGCAACTCCTCGGCCTGCACGCGGATGTGGCCGACGTGGCGGTGATCGGCGTCCCGGACGCGCGGCTCGGCGAGGTCGGCAAGGCGTACGTGGTGCGGCGCGCGGGCGCGGTCACCACGGGCGAGGACCTGATCGCCTGGGCACGGCGGGAGATGGCGAACTACAAGGTGCCGCGGACGGTGGAGTTCGTGGCCGGACTGCCGCGGAACGCGAGCGGGAAGGTGCTCAAGAGGGAGCTGCGGGCGCGCTAGCGGGGTGCTTGGGCCAGGTGCCCGGACATGCCTCGGCCGCGACGGCTCCCCCTCGGTGCCGCCGCGGCCGGGTCCCCCGTCGGGACGTCGCGTGTACCGGGTCAGACGGTCTCGTCCGAGGCGTGGTTGTCCAGGAGACGGGCTTCCTCGCCGGAGGCGTGGTTGTCCAGCGTGGTCACCTGACCCGGGGTCTGGGTCGTGGCCTGCGGCGCCTTGTCCTTCGCGGCCGTGATGAGGTTCTCCTCCACCAGGGAGGCGTGGTTGTCGAGTGGCTTGACGACGTCGTCGTTCTGCTCGGGCTGGGTCATGATCATCAACTCCTGCGAGACGGTGCACGAAATCTGAGCGGCCCGTCCGACTGCTCCCCCGGGGGCTGTCGGACGGGCCGTCGCGGGCCGTTCACCCTAATGGGGCGCCCTCATCGAGATCCGTCTGCCCCCCGACGCGACGGATCGACTGAGGCAAGACTGGCGCGCGCCGATAAACGAACGATGAACGCGCTATGCGGCGGCCTTCGACGCCAGCAGCGCCCGGACCTCGACGGCCTCGGCCGAGCCCAACTGCTCGTAGATGGTGAGGGCTTCCCGCCAGCAGGCCTGTGCGCGGTCGGACTGGCCGAGCCGCGCCAGGGCCCTGCCCAGGACGGTGAGGACCGTCCCGCGCCGCCACTCGCCGCCGATCCCGCGCAGCGCGATCGCCTGTTCCGCGTGGCTCGCGGCGAGGGTGGGCTGCTGGGCCGCGAGGTGCATCTCGGCGATCCGGAAGTGGGTGACGCCCTCCCAGAGCGGCTGGCGGTGCTCGTGGAACAACGCCAGTGCCTCGGTGAGCTGGTGGAGCGCCTCGGGCAGGCGCATGGCCTCGGTCAGCGCGATGCCTAGGGCGTAACGGCCGTTGGCCAGGCGCAGGGTGAGGCCCATCCGGTCGTAGATGTCGATGCCCTGCTGGGCGAGTTCGATGGCGCTCGCGGTACGGCCCATGGCGAGCCGGATCCGGGAGAGGTTGCACAGCGCGCTGGCCTCGCCGACATCGCTGCCGTCCGCCCGGAAGTTGTCGATGGCCAGCTGCAGATAGCGCTCGCCGTCGGCGTGCCGGTTCTCGTAGAGGGCGATGATGCCCCGGTCGTTGGGGGCCCAGCAGCTCGGCAGCGGGTCGTTCGCGTCGGCCGCCAGGGCCATGGCGTGCTGGGCCTCCTCGTCGGCCTCCTTGAAGCGGCCCGCGATCAGGTGGACGGTCGTCAGCACCGTGCGGGCGCGGCCCTCCGCGTGGGCGTTGCCGACCTCGTGGGCGGCGTCCCGGACGGTCAGCGCGGCCAGTTCGTACACGCGGGCGTTGGCGCCCGACTCGGCCAGGTCCTTGGTGGCCCACAGGAGGTCGACGGCCCGCCGCAGACTCCGGTCGTGGGCGGACTGCCGTACGCAGGCCATCAGGCAGTTGGCCTCGGAGTAGAGCCAGTCCTGCGCGGCGCGGGCGGAGTCGAAGGTGAGCCCCGGATAGGCGGTCCGCTCCAGATGGTGCACCAGGCGGTCGCCGGGCCGTTCGATCGCGTAGACGCCCGCGGCGGTCGCGAGATAGAAGTCCAGCAGCCGGGACATGGCCGCCTCCCGCTCCGCGGGCGGCAACTCGTCCCGTTCCGCGCAAGAACGCGCGTAGAGCCGTACGAGGTCGTGGTAGCGGTAGCGGCCGGGCGCCGCCGACTCCACCAGGGAGGTGTCGACGAGGGACTCCAGCAGGTCCTCCGTCGCCTCCACCGGGAGATCCAGTACGGCCGCGGCGGCGGCCAGCGAGATGTCCGGGCCGTCGGCCAGGCCCAGCAGGCGGAAGGCGCGGGCCTGGGCCGGCTCCAGCTGGCCGTAGCCGAGTTCGAAGGTCGCCTTCACCGCCAGGTCACCGGCCTGGAGTTCGTCGAGCCGGCGCCGCTCGTCCGCCAGCTTCGCCGCCAGCACCGACACCGTCCAGGTCCGGCGCGCCGCCAGCCGGGAGGCGGCGATGCGCAGCGCCAGCGGCAGGAACCCGCAGGCCGCGACCACGTCCAGGGCCGCCTCCCGCTCCGCGGCCACCCGCTCCTCGCCCACGATCTTCGTGAACAGGGACAGCGCCTCGTCAGGGGACATCACGTCCAGGTCGACGAGATGGGCCCCGGCGAGATCGACCATCCGCACCCGGGCCGTGACCAGCGCCGCGCAGCCCGCGGTCCCCGGCAGCAGCGGACGTACCTGCGCCGCGTCCCGCGCGTTGTCCAGCAGCACCAGCACCCGGCGCCCGTCCAGGACGGACCGGTACAGCGCCGAGCGCTCCTCCAGGGTGGCCGGTATCGCCGAGTCGGCCGTGCCCAGGGCGCGCAGGAAGGACCCGAGTACGGTCTCCGGTTCGGCGGGCCGCGGCCCCGCGCCCTGGAGGTCGACGTAGAGCTGCCCGTCCGGGAAGGCGGCCCGTGCCTCGTGGGCCACGTGCACGGCGAGGGTCGTCTTGCCGACACCGCCGATGCCCGCGAGCGCCGACACCGCCATCACCCGGCCCTCCGCCGAGGCGAGGACCTGGCCGAGTTCGGCGACGAAGGCCGAGCGGCCGGTGAAGTCCGGGACCGTGGCGGGGAGTTGCGCGGGGCGGACCGATGCCGTGGCGGGCTCCGGCTGCGGCGCCGAGGGCTCGGCGAGCCCCGGGTCGGCCTGGAGGATCCGGTGCTGGAGCTCGCGCAGGCCGGGGCGCGGGTCGACGCCGAGTTCCTCGGCCAGCAGGCGGCGGGTGTCCGCGTACACCGCGAGGGCCTCCGCCTGCCGGCCGCTGCGGTACAGGGCCAGCATCAGCAGCTCGCGCAGCCGCTCCCGCAGCGGATGCGCCGCGGTCAGCGCGGTCAACTCCGAGACTGCCTCCGCGTGGCAGCCCTGCTCCAGATCCATGTCCAGCCGGGTCTCGGTCAGTTGCAGCCGCCACTCCTCCAACCGGACCCGCTGCGCCTCCGCGTACGGCCCCGGCACCCCCGCCAGCGCCTCCCCGTCCCACAGCGCCAGCGCCCGGCCCAGCACCTCCCGAGCATGGCACAGGTCACCGGCGTTCTTCGCCTTCTCCGCCTCGGCCGCCAACTCCTGTGCCACCGCGAGGTCCAGCGCGCCCTCGTCGAGTCCGCGCACCGCGTAGCCGCCGGACTCGCTGACCAGGACCCCGGCGCCCAGCACCTTCCGCAGCCGGGAGGCGTACGTGCGCAGCGCGGCCAGCGCCTGCGACGGCGGCTCCTCGCCCCACAGGGCGTCGATCAGCTCGGCCGCGGTCGCCATCCGGCCCTCGCGCAGCAACAGGGCCGCCAGCAGGGCGCGTTGCTGCGGGGAGCCGGTGCTCAGCTGCTCCGCGCCGCGCCGGGCGCGCACCGGGCCGAGCACACCGAAGCCCAGCGCCTCCGGGTCCGCGACATCGCGGCGCCGCTGCTCCGGTACTCGCGGTACTCGCGGTACGTCCATGGCCGTCCCCCTAGAGCCTGTCTTCAACCCCGTCAGTTTGCCTTGTTCATGGCGGATGCGTCAGCTGTGGAGGGCACGGTCACAGCCGGCCGCGCGGGATATCACAAAGCCCTCACACGCTCTGTGCATACATCTGCGCGGAGCGGCGGGCCGAGAAGCCGCCAAGAAGCCGTCATCCACCTAGCTGACGACCCGTCAGATCGGCGCTACCGTGGCCGCCATGGACACCCACGACACCGCCCAGGCCGAGTTCCCCCTGATCATCTCCGTGGACGACCACACCGTGGAGCCCGCGGACGTCTGGCAGGACCGCCTCCCGAAGAAGTACCTCGACACCGGACCCCGCATAGTCCGCGCCCCGCTGAAGGAAATGACCTTCCTCGGCGGCCGGTTCGCCCCCGTCATGGGCGAGCCGGGGGACGACGGCCCCATCGGCGACTGGTGGGTCTACGAGGACCTGCACCGCCCCCTGACCCGCCTCGACACCGCCGTCGGCTACAGCAGGGACGAGATCAAACTCGAAGTCATCACCTACGAGCAGATGCGCCCCGGCTCCTTCGACGTCCCGCAGCGCCTGGCCGACATGGACGTCAACCACGTCCAGTCCGCCGTCTGCTTCCCGACCTTCCCGCGCTTCTGCGGCCAGACCTTCACCGAGGCCACCGACCGCGAACTGGGCCTGCTCTGCGTCCAGGCCTACAACGACTGGATGGTGGAGGAGTGGTGCGGCCCCGCCGCCCGGGGCCGCCTCATCCCGCTCACCCTGATCCCGCTGTGGGACCCGGAGTTGGCCGCGGCCGAGGTCCGCCGCAACGCGGCCCGGGGCGTGCGGGCCGTCGCGTTCTCCGAGATACCCCCGCACCTGGGCCTGCCGTCCATCCACACCGACGACTGGGACCCCTTCCTCGCCGCCTGCGACGAGACCGGCACGGTCGTCTCCATGCACATCGGCTCCAGCAGCCGGATGCCCTCCACCTCCAAGGACGCGCCGCCCGCGGTCGGTTCGACGATCACCTTCGCCAACTGCTGCTTCTCGATGGTCGACTGGCTGATGAGCGGCAAGTTCGAGCGCTTCCCGAACCTCAAGGTCATGTACGCGGAGGGCCAGATCGGCTGGATCCCGTACATCCTGGAGCGCGCCGACGTGGTCTGGGAGGAGAACCGCGCCTGGGGCGGGGTCGCCGACAAGGTCCACCGCCCGCCGTCCGAGCTGTTCGCCGAGCACGTCTACGGCTGCTTCTTCGACGACGCCTTCGGCCTGAAGAACCTCGACTCCATCGGCGTCGCCAACGTCCTGTACGAGACCGACTACCCCCACTCCGATTCCACCTGGCCCAAGTCCCGCGAGGTCGGCGAGGCCCAGATGGGCCACCTGGCCCCGGACGTGGTGGAACGGATCGTGCGCGGCAACGCCATCGACCTGCTCGGCCTGACCCCCGAGGGACTGTGGCGGTGACCGCCCCCTCGTACGGCATCCAGCTCCCGGTCCAGTCCCAGAGCACGATCTACGCCGAGCCGTGGGAGGCCGCGGCCGGCGTGACCGACCTGGTCGAGATCGCCCGCGCCGCCGACCGGGCCGGCTTCGGCTACATCGCGGGCTGCGACCACGTCGGCGTCCCGCGCCGCCTGGCCGCCGCGATGGGCACGACCTGGTACGACCCCGTGGCCACCCTCTCCTTCCTGGCCGGAGTGACCGAACGCGTCCGCCTGCTCAGCCACGTGGCGGTGGTCGGCCTGCGCCACCCCCTCGCAACCGCGAAGCAGTACGCCACCCTCGACCACCTCAGCGGCGGCCGGCTGATCCTCGGGGTCGGCGCCGGGCACGTACGGGAGGAGTTCGAGGCACTGGGCGTCGACTTCGACCGGCGCGGCCCGGTCCTGGACGAGTGCGTGGACGCCCTGCGCGAGGCGCTCGGCCCGGACGAGTTCCCCGAACACCACGGCAAGCTCTACGACTTCGAGGGCCTGGGCCAGCGCCCCCGCCCCGCCCAGCCGCGCGTCCCCCTCTGGGTCGGCGGCTCCTCACCCGCCGCCGTCCGCCGCGCCGCGCTCAAGGGCGACGGCTGGCTGCCCCAGGGCGACCCGCGCGACCGCCTCCCCGCCCAGTTCGCCCGCATTCGCGAACTGCGCGAACGGGCGGGCATCGAGGGCCCGTTCACGAACGGCGCGATCACCGAGCCGCTCTACGTCGGCACCGCCGGCTGGGACGTCGGCCGCCGCACCCTCACCGGCCCGCCGGACGCCCTCGCCGAGTCCCTGCGGGCGTACCGGGCGATGGGCGCGCACCAGATCCAGGTCCGCTTCCGCTGCCGCGACCGCGCCGAACTCACCGACCAGATCACCGCGTTCGGCACCGAGGTGGCGCCCCTGCTCTGATCACCCCCTGTTTGAACATGGTCACGCCGAGCCGCGTATGTACGGACGTACGGACGTGATGGCTCCGGCGGAAGGACCCCCGAAGTGCGATCCCTCCAGCGGCTCTCCGTCGTACTGGCCTCCACGGGGGACAGCTGGCCCTACGACGACTGGCCGGCCCCGGACGACGCGTTCGTCGGCAGTCTGCTGCGCGTTCTCCCGCCCTACCGCGGGCTGCGCGAGACCACGGCGGACGTCGTCCTGCTGCGCTGCGAGGATCCGGCGGAGACCTTCCCGGGACTGCTGGCGCACCTCGGCGCCCGGGGCGTTCCGGTGGTCGTCATCAGCCCGCGTCAGGACACCGGGACGGTGGTCGAGGTGTTCCGCAGCGGGGCGGGCTATCTGGTCGAGGGCGACTACTGCGACCAGGTGCTGTCCTCGGCGGCCATGGCAGCCTCCGTCGGGCACACCTACCTCTCGCCGTCCGCGTCCGCCGCCCTGCGGGAGGGTGCCCGCCGGATGGCCGCGACCGACGGCGCGATGCAGCGGCTGCGCGGCCTGCTCTCGCCGCGCGAGCAGCAGATCATGGAGCTGCTGTCGACCGGCCTGGGCGCCCGGCAGATCGGCCTGCGCCTGCGGCTCAGCGAGAAGACGGTCCGCAACAACCTCAGCAACATCTATGCCAAGTTGGACGCCCGCAGCGGCACGGACGCGGTCCTGCGCTGGCTGGGGACCACGCCCGTGCTTCGCACCTGAGAACCGATGCCGGTGGCGGTCAGGGGGCCGGGATCTCCGTCAGCGGTATTTCCACGTCGGTGACATCGGCGCCGCCCTGGCCGAATCCGGGCTCTGACCGGACGGCCTTCGTCGAGTTCGGGACCGCTTCGGCCGCGGCGGTTCCGCATTTCACGTTCCGCAGCCAAAGGCGCCCGTCGGGCGTTCCGTTGTTCAGGATCTGCGGATAGAAGACGTGCACGGTCGCGGCGCCCTCGCTCGGTGAGAAGAACACCGTCTGCCCGTCCTGCGCCTCCTTGTACGTGGCCCGCAGGAATCCGCTGACATCGGTGCGCTTGGCGGACCACATGAAGAAGGCGGTGCTGTCCGCCTGCACGGTGTCCGTCCGGCTGAAGGCCAGGGTGGTCGTCTTGTCGTCACGCGTGATGTTGATGGTCGACGTGCTGTATTCCAGGCCGACCTCGAAGAGCGAACTGCCGAGTTTCGTACCGGCCTCGGTGACGGTTCCCTCCTCCACCTGAAGCGTCCTGGTCACCGAGGTGCTCACATTGAAGGTCTTCGTGGCCGTGCTCGTGGAACCGCAGTTGTCGGTCACCGGGGAGACGCGTTCGTTGGGTCCGAGGCTGTTCGCCTTGAACTGGACATCGACGAACTGGCAGTCGGCCAGCCTGTCGGAGTCCGAGGAGCAGTCGGCCGCCACCTCGGACGGGGTGGCGGCACTCGCCTGGTTCATCAGCGGGACGATCACCGCCAGCGCCGCCACGGGCGCCAGGGCGAGGGTGATGCGCTTCTTCCTGCTCCGGTGGCTTCTGGTGCGGCCGGTCCGGGTCATGGGTGTCTCCAGTAAGGGTGAAGTGGGGGTGAGCTGCGGTTGCTTGACGACCGGCCGGAGGCTCAGCAGTCCTCCAGGACCGCCTTGGAGGTGCCGTCCACGACACCTGGGGCGCCGGCGGCGCCGGGCAGGACGACGGGTCCCTCGACCACGTCCGGCGCGACGAAGTTCTGTTCGGGGGAGGGGTTCACCGCGAAGCTGCCGGGGTCGGCGTCGATCCGCACCCGCCACTCGCCGGTCATGCGCTGCACCTTCGGCGTGAACTCCATGTGGAGCACCTTCCCGACCGGTACGTCCCGCGCTTCCGTGTCCCCGGCCGTCGCCGACTTCACGGTCATGTCCAGGGTGCCCTTGTGCTTGGTCCAGGACCCGCTCAGGAATCCGAAGAGGCCACCCGCGGCGCCCTGTTGGGTGGAGACGTACGTGCCCTGTCCCTGCGCCACGGTCGACGACCAGGTGACGGACACCTTGGCCGGTTCGGTGGCGTTCGGCTCGCAGTTCGGGAAGTCGATGGAGGCCTTCTCGGTGGGCCCGTCGAAGGTCTCGAAATTCGTCTCGACGAAATCGCAGTTGTCGGCCTGGAAACCGTCCGCGAACGCGCCGCCGAAATCCTCCACCGACCGTTGCTCGCCATTCACCACCGCGGACCGCTCACACATGGTCATGATCTGGTCCGCCGTCTTCTCCTCGGCCGCGTTCGCCGACGGAAGCAGGGCGACGACCGCCCCGCCGGTGGCGAGCGCCGCGCCGATCGCCACATACCTGACTTTCCTGTTGCGCAATCTCCGCTGTGCCATACCCGGCATTGTTGGAGCCGAGCAGAGGTATGGCCAGGGTCAAATATCCCTACCCGTAGGTCACTTGATGTGTGCTTGTGCAATGGTCGGACGACTGTCTGACGCTCCGTCAGATCCGGCGCTACGATGCCGGTATCCACCGATGCGAAGGAGTGCGCCATGGGCAAGCTCGACGGACGCGTCGTCCTCGTCACCGGGGCGGCGCGCGGGCAGGGGGAGCAGGAGGCGCGGCTGTTCGCGGCCGAGGGCGCGAGCGTGGTCGTGGCGGACGTGCTGGACGAGCAGGGCAAGGCGCTGGCCGAGGAGCTGGGCGCGCTGTACGTCCATCTCGACGTCGGCGAGGAGGAGGGCTGGGGCGCCGCGGTGGCCGCGGTCAAGGAGGCTCACGGGCGGATCGACGGACTGATCAACAACGCCGGGATCCTGCGCTTCAACTCCCTCGTCGACACGCCCCTGGACGAGTTCATGCAGGTCGTGCGAGTGAACCAGGTCGGCTGCTTCCTCGGCATCAAGACCGTGGCGCCGGCGATGGAGGACGGCGGCACGATCGTCAACACGGCCTCGTACACGGCGGTGACGGGCATGGCGGCCGTCGGCACGTACGCCGCCACCAAGCACGCCATCCTCGGACTCACCCGCGTCGCCGCCCTCGAACTCGCGGACCGGCACATCCGGGTCAACGCCATGTGCCCCGGCGCGATCGACACCGCGATGTCCAACCCGGCCCAACTGGACCCGGGCGCGGACGTGGAGGGGATGTCGAGGGCCCTTGACGACCTGTACCGCAAGCTCGTGCCGCTCGGCCGGATCGGGCGCCCGGAGGAAGTGGCCCGACTCGCCCTCTTCCTCACCTCCGACGACTCCTCCTACATCACCGGGCAGCCCTTCGTGATCGACGGGGGCTGGCTCGCCGGGGTCTCCGTCATCTGACTCCACGTCAGGTATTGACCCTCCATGCGCGTGGTGCAACAGTCGGGCCAACTGAGCTGACGGATCGTCAGAAACCGTGGACACCAGAACCGGGGACGGTGAACCTCCTTGGAATTCGGGCTCTTTGTACAGGGATATGTGGGCAAGCGCGCCGAGACCGACCCGCTCGCCGAGCACAAGGCGCTGATGGAGGAGACCGAGTACGTCATCCAGGCGGACAAGTCCGGCTTCAAGTACGCCTGGGCGTCCGAGCACCACTTCCTGGAGGAGTACTCGCACCTCTCCGCCAACGACGTCTTCCTCGGCTACCTCGCCCATGCGACCGACCGCATCCACCTCGGCTCGGGCATCTTCAACCCGCTGGCCCAGGTCAACCACCCGGTGAAGGTGGCCGAGAAGGTCGCCATGCTCGACCATCTCACCGGCAACCGCTTCGAGTTCGGCTCGGGCCGCGGGGCCGGCTCGCACGAGATCCTCGGCTTCCTCCCCGGCATCACCGACATGAACTACACCAAGGAGATCTGGGAGGAGACGATCGCCGAGTTCCCCAAGATGTGGCTCCAGGACGAGTACGTCGGCTTCCAGGGCAAGCACTGGCAGCTGCCGCCGCGGAAGATCCTGCCGAAGCCGTACGGGAAGTCGCACCCGGCGATGTGGTACGCGGCGGGCTCCCCTCCGTCGTACGCCATGGCCGCGCGCAAGGGGCTCGGCGTGCTCGGCTTCAGCATCCAGAAGGTCTCCGACATGGAGTGGGTGCTGGAGCAGTACAAGACGGCGGTCGTGAACGCGGAGCCGATCGGTGACTTCGTCAACGACAACGTCATGGTGACGACGACGGCGATCTGCGCGCCGACGCATGCCGAGGCGATCGAGGTCGCGGTGAACGGCGGGCTGCACTATCTGCCCTCGCTGGTGTTCCGCTACCACGACACGTTCCCTCGTCCCGAGGGGTTCCCGGTGTGGCCGGAGACCCTGCCCGAGTACAACGCGGAGTTCGTGGAGCTGCTGATCGAGGAGGAGTTGCTGATCTGCGGCGACCCCGACGAGGTGCTCACGCAGTGCAAGCGGTGGGAGCAGGCCGGGGCGGACCAGTTGAGCTTCGGGTTGCCGGTGGGGGTGCCGAAGGAGGAGACGTTGCGGACGATCCGGTTGATCGGGGAGCACGTGATTCCGAAGATCGACACGGATCCGATTCATCGGACGTCGCGGTTCCGTCAGTCCGTGTAGGGGGGATCCGTTCCATGCTCGATCACGTCATCAAAGGTGCCACTGTCGTGGACGGCACGGGTGCGCCCGCCCGTACCGCCGACGTCGGCATACGAGACGGTCGGATCGCCGTCGTCGGCGCTGTCACCGAGGAGTCCCGGACCTCCGAGGACGCCTCCGGGCTCGTTCTCGCGCCCGGGTTCGTCGATCCCCATACCCACTACGACGCCCAGCTCTTCTGGGACCCGTATGCCACTCCCTCCCTCAATCACGGCGTGACCACGGTCGCCGCCGGGAACTGTGGGTTCACTCTCGCCCCTCTCAATCCCTCCCGGCCCGCCGACGCCGACTACACCCGGCGGATGATGTCCAAGGTCGAGGGGATGTCGCTGGTGGCGTTGGAGGAGGGGGCGCCCTGGAGTTGGAGTTCCTTCGGGGAGTACCTCGATGCCCTTGAGGGGCGGATCGCCGTCAACGCCGGTTTCATGGTGGGGCATTGCGCGCTGCGCCGGCACGTGATGGGGCCGGATGCCGTCGGCGGGCAGCCCAGTGAGGAGCAACTGGCCGAGATCGTACGGCTGTTGCACGAGGCCATGGAGGCCGGGGCCTGGGGATTCTCCACCACCCAGTCCTCCACGCACTCCGACGGGGACGGACAGCCGGTCGCCTCGCGGCACGCGAAGCCCGCCGAACTGATCGCGCTCTCCAAGGCCGTCGGAGAGCACGAGGGGACGCAGATCGAGGCGATCGTGGCCGGGTGTCTCGATCAGTTCAGCGATGCCGAGATCGAGTTGTTCGCGGAGATGAGCGCGGCGGCCGGGCGGCCCCTGAACTGGAACGTGCTGACCATCGACGCGTCCGTGCCCGAGCGGGTGCCCCGGCAGTTGTTCGCGAGCGAGCGGGCGCGGAAGGCCGGGGGGCGGGTGGTCGCGCTGACCATGCCGATCCTCACGCCGATGAACATGTCCCTGGGCACGTTCTGCGCGCTGAACCTGATACCCGGCTGGGGCCCGATCCTGGGCCTCCCCGTGCCGGAACGGATCGAGCGGCTGCGGGACGCGGACGTGCGGGCGGAGATGCTGCGGCGCGCCGAGTCCAAGGAGGCGGGCGTCTTCCGGCGGCTCGCGAACTTCGCGCGGTACGTCATCGGCGACACCTACAGCGAGGCGAACGAGGGGCTGACCGGGCGGGTCGTCGAGGACATCGCGGCGGAACGCGGGCAGGACCCCTTCCACACCCTGGTCGAGATCTGCGCCGCCGACGAGTTGCGTACGGTCCTGTGGCCCATGCCGACCGACAACGACCCGGCGTCCTGGACGCTGCGCGCCGAGACCTGGCAGCACGAGGACGTCATGCTCGGCGGCTCCGACGCGGGCGCGCATCTGGACCGGATGTGCGGGGCGCCGTACACCACGCGGTTCATCGGCGACTGCCTGCGCGGACGGAAGCTGGTGGGTCTGGAACAGGCGGTGAAGATGCTGACCGACGATCCGGCGCGGCTGTTCGGGCTGCGGGAGCGCGGGCGGGTGGCGGAGGGCTTCCATGCGGACCTGGTGCTCTTCGACCCGGAGCGGATCGACGCCGGCAAGGCCACCCTGGTGCACGACCTGCCGGGTGACAGCCCGCGCCTGGACGCCAAGGCGATCGGGATACGGGCCGTGTGGGTCAACGGGGTCGAGGCGATCCGGGACGACGTGGTGAGCGGGTCGGTGCCGGGGAAGGTGCTGCGGTCGGGGCGGGACACCAGGACGGTGAGCACCAGGTGAGCGAGGCGACTCGGCCGGGCCAAGTGACCGAGGGGCAGCGGCTGTTCGTCGGCGGCGCCTGGGTGGAGCCGGACGGCGGGCACTACGAGGTCGTCGACCCGGCGACCGAGGAGACCGTCGGCTGGGCGCCGGAGGCCTCGCGGGATCAGGTGCACGCGGCCTGCGCCGCGGCCCGCGAGGCCTTCGGGCCGTGGTCGAGCACCTCGCCCCAGGAACGGGCGGCGGTGCTGGGGCGGGCGGCGGACATCATCGCGAGCCGGTTCGTGCCGTACGCCGAGCTGGCCCGGGCCGAGACCGGCGCCACGACGGGCACGGCGCGCGCGATGCAGGTCGGGGTGGGCGTCGCCCGCTTCCGGCGGTACGCGCGCGTGGAGAGCGCCGAGTGGGCGATCGCGCCGCAGATCAACGAGGCCGGGCCGATGGGGAAGGCCGGCGTCATGGGCGCGCTCGCCGTACGCCAGCCGGTCGGGGTCGTCACGTGCATCACCTCGTACAACAACCCGTGGGCCAACCCGGCGGGCAAGGTCGCGCCGGCCCTCGCCATGGGCAACACGGTGGTCGTGAAGCCGGCCCCGCAGGATCCGCTCTCCGTCTACCGGATGGCGGAGGCGCTGGAGGCGGCCGGTGCGCCGCCGGGCGTGGTGAACGTCGTCTCCGGCGGCTCGGTCGGGGTCGGCGAGGCGGCCGTCTCCTCACCCGACGTCGACATGGTCAGCTTCACCGGCTCCACGGCGGTCGGGCAGCGGATCGCCGAGGCGTGCGGCCGGGACATGAAACGCCAGCTGATGGAGCTGGGCGGCAAGGGCGCGGCGGTCGTCCTGGACGACGCGGACATCGGCTCGGCGGTGGCCGGCATCGGCACGACCTTCTCCTTCTACAGCGGCCAGATCTGCACGGCACCGACGCGCGTGCTGGCCCAACGGGGCGTGTACGGCCGCTTGGTGGAGCAACTGGCCCTGTACGCGGGCCGATTGAAGGTAGGCAACCCCCAGGAACCCGACACGGTCGTCGGCCCGGTGATCTCGGCCGCCCACCGCGACCGCGTCGAGTCGTACGTCGAACTGGGCCGCAAGGAGGGCGCGGTGGTGATGGCGGGAGGCGAACGCCCGCCCCTGGACCGCGGCTTCTACGTCACCCCGACCCTCCTCGCCGAATGCAGCAACGACATGCGGGTCGCCCGCGAGGAGATCTTCGGCCCCGTGGTCGTCGTCATCCCCTTCGACGACGAGGAGGAAGGCATCGCCCTCGCCAACGACTCCGACTACGGCCTCATCGACTACGTCTGGTCCGCCGACGTCGCCAAGGCCTTCCGGGTAGCCCGCCGCCTCCGCGCCGGCGGCGTCGGCATCAACACCGTCGGCCGCAACATGGAGGCCCCCTTCGGCGGCTTCAAGAGAAGCGGGGTGGGCCGGGACGTCGGCTCGTACGCACTGCACGCGTACAGCGAGGTACAGGCGATCGTCTGGCCGGGGTGAGAGAAGGGGCTGGAGAAGAGGCGAGAGGAAGAGGCGAGAGAAGAGGTGTTCACCCCTCCAGATCCACCCGCACGGTCAGCAACCCCGCCCCGATGGCCCGTACCGACCTGCTGTTCATCCGCGGCAGTGTGCGCAGGCGGGCCGTCGTGTCGTCCTCCGGCATGAGGTGGGCCGTGCCGGTGTGCCACCGTCCCCGGATCCGCACCCGCACCCTCGGGTCGGCCTTGATGTTGCGGATGTAGTGGGAGCGTTCGCCGAACTCGGAGACCAGCCAGAAGGTGTCGCCGATGCGGCGGCCGCCCACGGGGGTCGGGCGGGGCAGGCCGGAGGTGCGGCCCGTGGTCTCCAGGACCGTCTGGAGGGGCAGGCGGCACATGACCGGGTTGAGGAGGCGTTGGAAGGAGCGCGCCTTCCGGTACTTGTTCTCGGCGTTGCTGGACATGGCCGCTGAGACTCCTGTCTCGTGTCGTCTCTTTTGTCGTCCGATTCCCGGCGGGCGCCGGTGGCAGCGGCTTCAATGGTCCCAGCGTCCGCTGCAGGCAGGTGAAGGGGTGTCGGCGATGCGTGTGATGACCTGGAACCTGTGGTGGCGGTTCGGCCCCTGGGCGGAGCGGCAGAAGGCGATCCTGGCCGTGCTGCGGGAGACCGACGCGGATGTCGTCGGGTTGCAGGAGGTGTGGGCCGCCGACGGCGAGAACCTCGCCGGGTGGCTGGCCGGCGAACTCGGTCTGCACTGGACCTGGGCCCCCTCACCCGCCTCCGACCGCTGGCAGCGCCGGATCGGCCGGCCGGGCGTCGAGGTCGGCAACGCGGTACTGAGCCGCTGGCCCGTCGTCGAACAGGACGTGCTCCGACTGCCGGCCCCCGAGGAGTCCGACGACGGCCGACTCGCCCTGTACGCGCGCGTGGACGCCCCCGGCCACCAGGTGCCCTTCTTCACCGTCCACCTCACCTCCCAGCTCCACCTCTCCGCCCTGCGCGGCCGCCAGGTCACCGCCCTCGCCGAGTTCGTCGCCGCGCACCGCTCCGGCACCGACTTCCCACCGGTCGTCACCGGCGACTTCAACGCCGCGCCGGACTCGGACGAGGTCCGCCGCTTCGCCGGGACGAGGACAGCGCCCGTCGTACCGAGGCAGGTGTTCTTCGACGCCTGGGAGTACGCCGACCCGTCGACGCCGTCGACCACCTGGGACCACGCGAACCCGTACGTCCACCCGGGCCTCGGCCCCAGCACCCGTATCGACTACGTCCTGGTGGGCGGCCCGGCAGGCCCCGACGGAATCGGCACCGTGCGGGACGTACGGCGGACCGGCCACGGCCCGGTCGACGGCGTCTGGCCCTCCGACCACGCGGCGGTCGTCGCCGACCTCCAGTCGGTCAGCGACGACCCAGGAACACCGGGTTCGTGAACGCCGCCATCACCCCGGGCAGTGGCCCGACCACCGTCTCGTGCCGTAGTTCGGCCCGTACGTAGGTCGCGTACCCGGCGGTCGTGCGCCACTCCACCGTGCCGGAGCCGGAGACCGGCAGTGGGTCGCTGGTGAACAGCACGCCCTGGTCGGTCACGAGGCGGACCGTGCAGCGCGGGGCGCCCTCGGCCGTCAGGCGCACGGTGACCGGGGTGTCGGGGTCGGTCTCCAGCCGCTCGCCGATGCCCGAGACCTGCCTGTCGGCGGACGCGGTGAAGTCCAGGGACACGGACCGCGACTCGGCGACGTACGACCTCCCCGCCCGCAGCCCCTCCAGGAGCGCCTCCCGGGTCAGCTCCTCGGCGTGGACGACCGTCTGCGGCAGCCCGACCACGTCCGGATCGCGGTGCGCGTCACTGTTGCCCATGGCCGGCAGCCAGCCCCGCCCCTCCTCGCGGTCGCGCACGGACGCGACGAGCCCGCCGTCCCACTCCGCCAGCGCCGCCTCGTCGTCCGGCGTCCAGGGCCCGTTCCACACCTCGACGGCGTCCGCCTCCCCGAACCCGAACTTCCAGCCGCAGCCGATGCAGGGGGCGTGCGGATGGGCCGGCACGACGAGCCCGCCGGCGTCGCGGATCCGCCGGGCGAACTCCTCCCAGCGGCCGTCGCGGGCCCGGTACCGCCAGTCGACCCAGGTGCCGGGCTCGATCCCGAGGGCGAGCACGTGCCCGTTCCTGGTCGTCACCTCCTCGCCGAGCAGGATCAACAGGTCCTCGCCCGCCTCGGCGGCCCAATGGGCGTGCGCGGAAGGCGTGTTGTGGTCGGTCGACGTGATGAAGTCCAGCCCGGCCGCCCGCGCCCGCGCCGCGATCTCGGCCGGGGTCCGGCGCCCGTCGGAGTACCAGGAGTGGAGGTGACAGTCGCCCCGGTACCAGCCGGGACCCCGGCCGACGACCCGACCGGGCGGATACGCCGGCTCCGGCGCCGCGTCCCCGGGCTCCCCGTACGTGAACGTGACCACGACCTCGTACGACAGCCCCTGCGGCGCGACCGTGTACGGCCCCAGCGCGACATGCCACGTACCGGCCCGCACGGGCCCCGGCAGATAGCCGGGCGTCGCGGCGTCCGCCCGCACGAAGAACTCGCTCCGGGCCCCGCCCGACCACCCCCGGAAGCCCGCCCCGCCCACCTCGGTGCCGCGCTCGTCGAAGAGGCCGATGTCGAGGGCGTTGCCGAGGGTGCCGGGCGGTACGGACGGCCGGTCGTAGGAGTACGAGACCCACAACTCCCGGACGCCGTCGGGGACTTCGAAGGGAACGTAGACATAGTCCGGCGCCCCTGGGGGAAGGGTGCCGCTGAAGGTCCTCGTTTCCTGTTCCCGGTCGAGGGTCACGCGTCCACCGTAGATCCCGGAGTGGTCTTCGTCACCGGCATGGATGAGGCCGACCGGTCGGTATGGACATCTGAGGGCGCGGCCGGTACAGATGGGGAATGCGCATCGCCGTAACGATCTTCCTCACCGACGAGACGATCGCCCCGACCCGGCTCGCTCGTGAGCTGGAGCAGCGCGGGTTCGCCGGCCTGTACCTGCCCGAGCACACGCACATCCCGGTCGAGCGGACGACTCCGTACCCGATGGGCGGCGAGCTGCCGCCCGAGTACGGCCGCACCCTCGACCCCTTCGTCGCCCTCGCCCAGGCCGCCGCGGTGACCGAACGGCTCGACCTCGGCACCGGCATCACCCTGATCGCCCAGCACGACCCGATCGACCTCGCCAAGCAGATCGCCACCCTCGACCACCTCTCCGGCGGCCGCTTCACCCTCGGCCTCGGCTTCGGCTGGAACGTCGAGGAGGCCGCGGACCACGGCGTGACCTGGCGGACGCGGCGGGAACTGAGCCGGGACCGGATGGGCCTCATGCGCGCCCTCTGGTCGGCCGAACCCACCGCCTACGACGGGGAGTTCGGCGGCGTACGGGCCAGCTACGCGTTCCCCAAGCCGGCCCAGAAGCCACGCGGCCCGGTCATCGGCCCCCGCACCCTCATCGGCGGAGCGGCGGGCCCGAAGCTCTTCGCCCACATCACGGAGTACGCCGACGGCTGGATGCCGATCGGGGGGCGGGGCCTGACGGAGACACTGCCGGTGCTGCGGGGAGTGTGGGCGGACGCGGGCCGCGACCCGGCGGCTCTTCAGGTTGTCCCTTACGCGATCTACCCGACGGCGGGCAAGCTCGCGCATTACGGGGACTTGGGCATAGAGGAGGTGGTGGTCCAGCTGCCACCGGCGGGAGAGGCAGAGGTGCTTGGGGTCCTGGACGAATACGCAGAGCACTTGTAGTCGAGGGTCATGGCCAACCGCCTCAGGGGCGCGGGGAACTGCGCGACCAGCCACAACGAACCCGCACCCCGCAACGCACAGCAGCCTCCCTGCACCCCCCGGACCCTGCTGAACAGGCGGAGCCGATACGTATGCTCACTAAATGACGACTTCCGCGACTCCTGGAACCGGGCCGACCGACAACTCCATGCGCCGCGCCCTCAAACGTGCCCGTGACGGCGTCGCCCTGGATGTCACTGAGACCGCTGTCCTGCTCCAGGCCCGCGGCGAAGCACTCGACGACCTCATGGCATCGGCGGCCCGAGTACGCGACGCCGGCCTCGCGGCAGCGGCTCGCCCCGGCATCATCACGTACTCGAAGAGCGTCTTCATCCCCCTCACCCGCCTGTGCCGCGACAAATGCCACTACTGCACCTTCGTCACGGTCCCCGGCAAACTCCGCCGAGCCGGCCACGGCATGTTCATGTCCCCGGACGAGGTGCTGGACATCGCGCGCAAGGGCGCGGCCCTGGGTTGCAAGGAAGCCCTGATCACCCTCGGCGACAAGCCCGAGGACCGCTGGCCCGAGGCGCGCGAGTGGCTCGACGCGCACGGTTACGACGACACGATCGCCTACGTCCGCGCCATCTCCATCCGCATCCTGGAGGAGACGGGCCTGCTGCCCCACCTCAACCCGGGCGTCATGAGCTGGACCGACTTCCAGCGGCTCAAGCCGGTCGCACCGAGCATGGGCATGATGCTGGAGACGACCGCGACCCGGCTCTGGTCCGAGCCCGGCGGCCCCCACTACGGCTCCCCGGACAAGGAACCCGCCGTACGTCTGCGGGTGTTGGAGGACGCGGGCCGCTCGTCCGTCCCCTTCACCTCCGGCCTTCTGATCGGCATCGGCGAGACGTACGAGGAGCGCGCGGAGTCCCTCTTCGCGCTGCGGAAGGTGGCGCGGGCCTACCACTCGATCCAGGAACTGATCATCCAGAACTTCCGCGCCAAGCCGGACACCGCGATGCGCGGCATGCCGGACGCGGAACTCGACGAACTGATCGCCACGGTGGCCGTCGCCCGGCACATCATGGGCCCCGGCGCCAACATCCAGGCCCCGCCGAACCTGGTCGACAGCGAGTACGAGCGGCTGCTCGGCGCCGGCATCGACGACTGGGGCGGGGTCTCCCCGCTGACCATCGACCACGTCAACCCGGAACGCCCCTGGCCGCAGATCGAGGAGCTCACGGCACGCTCCGCGGCGGCCGGTTTCGAGTTGAGGGAACGTCTCTGCGTGTACCCGGAGTTCGTGCAGCGCGGCGAGCCCTGGCTGGACCCGCGCCTGCGCCCGCACGTGGCCGCGCTGGCCGACCCGGAGACCGGCCTCGCCCGCCCGGACGCGGTGGTGGAGGGCCACGCCTGGCAGGAGCCGGAGGAGGCCTTCGTCTCGACCGGCCGTACGGATCTGCACTCCACGATCGACACCGAGGGCCGTACGTCCGACCGCCGTGACGACTTCGACGAGGTGTACGGCGACTGGGGCGCCCTGCGCGAGGCGGCCGCCCCCGGCATGGTCCCGGAGCGCATCGACACGGACGTACGGCAGGCGCTGGCGACGGCGGCGGACGACCCGACGAAGCTGACCGACGCGGAGGCCCTGGCGCTGCTGCACGCGGACGGTCCGGCGCTGGACGCGCTGACGCGGATCGCGGACGACGTACGCAAGTCGGTGGTCGGCGACGACGTGACCTACATCGTCACGCGGAACATCAACTTCACCAACGTCTGCTACACGGGCTGCCGTTTCTGCGCCTTCGCGCAACGCCGTACGGACGCGGACGCGTACACGTTGTCGTTGGACCAGGTGGCCGACCGCGCCCAACAGGCGTGGGAGGTCGGGGCAGTCGAGGTCTGCATGCAGGGCGGGATCCATCCTGACCTGCCCGGGACGGCGTACTTCGACATCGCGAAGGCGGTCAAGGAGCGCGTCCCCGGGATGCACGTCCACGCCTTCTCGCCCATGGAGGTCGTCAACGGCGCGACACGGACCGGCCTTTCGATCCGCGAGTGGCTGAGCGCGGCGAAGGAGGCGGGCCTGGACACCATCCCCGGCACCGCCGCCGAGATCCTCGACGACGAGGTCCGCTGGATCCTGACCAAGGGCAAGCTGCCGACGGCGACCTGGATCGAAGTCGTCACGACCGCCCACGAGTTGGGCATCCGGTCGAGCTCGACGATGATGTACGGCCACGTGGACCAGCCGCGGCACTGGCTCGGCCACCTGCGGACGTTGGCGGGCATCCAGCAACGGACCGGCGGCTTCACGGAGTTCGTGACGCTCCCCTTCATCCACACCAACGCGCCGGTGTACCTGGCGGGGATCGCGCGGCCGGGCCCGACGATGCGCGACAACCGGGCGGTGACGGCGATGGCTCGTCTCCTCCTGCACCCGTACATCCCCAACATCCAGACGAGCTGGGTGAAGCTGGGCACGGAGGGCGCGGCGGAGATGCTCCGCTCCGGCGCGAACGACCTCGGCGGCACGCTGATGGAGGAGACGATCTCCCGCATGGCCGGTTCCTCGTACGGCTCGTACAAGTCGGTGAAGGACCTGATCGCGGTGGCGGAGGCGGCGGGGCGTCCGGCGCGGGCGCGTACGACGTTGTACGGCGAGGTGCCCCAGGAGCGGCAGCGGGCGGCGGCGGCCTCGGACGGGCACCTGCCGGAGCTGCTGCCGGTCCTGGACTGAGAGGCCGGAGGCTTCGGGCCGGGCGGCCGGAGGCTGTCGGCTGGGCGGGCGTCGAGGTCGGGGCCGGTACGATGATCCGACGCCCGTTCTCCGTTTGACGGGGATCCTTAGTCGAGGAGATGCGAGCCGTGCCAGCCCCGAAGGTCTGGGTTACCGGTCTGACGGTGGGAGCGATCGCCGCTGTCGTCGTCCTGGCCGTGCAGGCCGACAAGGGAACGAAGCCGGAGGCGGCCACCGCCCGGCCGAGCGCGTCCGCGACGGCGCATCCCAAGCCCACGAAGACGGCGGCACCGGCGGCCGTGCCGGACGGCTCCGGTACGGGGCGCCGGATCGTCTACTCCCTGGGCCAGAAACGCGTCTGGCTGGTCGGCGCGACCGACACCGCGAGCCGCACCTTCGCCGTCTGGCCGGGGACGGTCGCTCCGGACGCCGGCACCTACACGGTCGGTCAGCGCACGGAGGGCCCGCTCACCGGCTCCGACGGCGTGCGGGTCGAGCACGTCCTCTACTTCACCGTGAAGTCCGGCGTCAACGTCGCCTTCTCCAACGCGGTCGACGGCTCCTCCCCACCGCCCGCCTCCGGCGTCCAGACCGGCGGCATCCGCATGGGTACGGCGGACGGCGCGGCGGTGTGGACGTTCGGCTCGGCGGGCACGAAGGTCGCGGTCGTCGACTAGGGGCTGTCGTTCGCACGCCGGGCGACCGCGCTTTCGCCGCAGTTCCGCCGTGTGATCGGATCGGCCCGTATCAGCAGGCAGCGGCCCGGGGAGGGGCCGCCTAGGGGGGAATTCGTGATGCCCGATATCGCCAGAGAAACGACGCAGTCGTGCCCGGAATGCGGCACGGAGATCCGCGGCGACAGCCGGTTCGCCGTCTGGTGCGCCGCCTGCGACTGGAACGTGGATCCCGAGGAGTCGCGGCCGGACAAAGGACGGCTGGACCGAGCTGAGCGCGCGCTGGCGCGACGACATGGCGAGCAGCTGCTCGCCGAGATGCTGAGCGGGCGGGAGACGCGCCCGCGGCGCGACGCCTCGGCGGTGGCGGCCACCGCGCTCGCCCTGACCGTGCACGGCGTCACCCTCGCGCTCGCCGTCGGTGGTGTCTGGTGCGTGGTGGCGGGCTGGGGCGGCATGGGCATGGTGGCGGGGCTGGTGCTTCTGGCGCTGGCCTGGGCGCTCGCCCCGAAGGTGCGCCGCCTGCCCGACGACTGGCCCGTGCTGCTCAGGGCCGACGCGCCCGAACTCTTCGCCTCGGTGGACGAGGTGGCGCGGGCGGTCGGCACCCGGAGCGTGCACGCGATCGCCGTGGACGGGAGTATCAACGCCGCCGTCATGACGTACGGCGTGCGCCGCCGGCGGCTGCTGGTGCTGGGCATGCCCCTGTGGGAGGTCCTCACGCCCGGGGAGCGGATCGCGCTGCTCGGCCACGAGCTGGCCCACTACGCCAACGGTGACACGCGCAACGGCCTGGTGGTGGGCAGCGCGATGCGGACCCTGTCCCTCTGGCACCACACCTTCCAGCCGATTCCGCACCCGTCCCTGATCGAGATGGCCGTCAACGCCCTCTACGTGGTGCCACGTCTGCTGGTCCGGGGAGCGCTGGTGCTGCTCGTCCGGTTGACGTCACGGGCCGGGATGCGGGCCGAGTACCTCGCCGACCGGCTGGCCGCCCGCACCGCTTCCACTCAGGCGGCCGTGGGCCTCATGGACCGGTTGCTCATCACCGGCTCGCTCGATGTCCTGCTGCGCAGCGAGGCCAACCGTGCCGGCCTCGCCGGGTCGCGGTCCGTCCGGGCGGCCACGGCCCGGGCCGACGAGCTGTGGGGGCTGCTCACCGCGTTCGTGGCGTCCGTCCCCGAGCGCGAGTACGAACGGCAGCGGCGCGCCGGAGTCCGGCGCGGGCACCAGGTCGACGCCACCCATCCGCCGACCCATCTGCGGCGGGCGTCCCTGCTCGTCGGGGAGCCCGTGGCGGCGGCGGTGCTGCCGCGAGCCGGCCGGACCGAGCGGATCACCGCGGAACTCGCCGCGGCCCGTACCGAGGTGGCCCGGCGCCTGCTGCGCGACGGCCCCGGCGCCTGAGCCTCGCGGGCCGCCTCGCCTCGTCCGGGGCCGCTCAACCGGCGTCGGGCGCGGCGCCGGGCAGGTGGATCACCAGCAGCACCACCCCGCTCAGCACGAACACCCGAGCCGCCGCCTCCAGCCCGTTCCAGTCCTCGGACTGCCACATCGCGAACCACTCACCGCCGATCCCGATGAACCCGGCCCCGAACAACACCATCAGCATCAGCAGCCCGTACGTGGAGACCTGCCGGGCCCGCCCGTACTCCCGCCGCCCCCAGAACCAGGTCCCGCCGATCAGCACGACCGCGGCCACGACCTCCCAGGCGATGATCACGACATACGCGGCGTCCTGCAGCCCATGACTGGTGACCGCCCGCCACATCAGGTCGTCGTCCTTGAACGTCGTGTCCATCGCCAGCACATGCCGCACGAACTGCTGATTGCTGTCGAAGTCGGTGATGTTCCCGAACGCGACCAGGGTGATGTAGAGCGCGACGGTCGCCGTGAGAAGGGTCGCGGCGAGAGGAAGGGCACGCGGGGCATGCGGGGCGCGTGAGGTGGGAGTGGTGGTCATGGGGGATGTCCTTCCCCACATGACGGGGTGGGTCGCGTCGGCTTTGAGCCAGAACTTGTTCGGTGGCGCGGACATCGGCGGCGCGGACAGGGGTCAGTCGGTGTCCTTGGGGTGGCGGGTGGACGCGTACACCAGGTGGACCGTGCGGCGGATCTCGTCGACCAGGTAGCGCACGCGACCCCCTGCGGTCACCTCGTACTCCCACTGGGGATACTCCTGACCGCCGAGGCTGCCCGTGGCCAGGCGACCGCGCAGCCGGTGCTGGCGGTCGGGATCCGCCCGGCACAGCGGGTCACGGCGCAGCGCCTCGAAGCAACGCCGGGTGTTGCCAGGTGCCTCCGCGCCCAGCTCGCCCCAGCCTTTCGCCGCTTCGTTCGTCGCGAACCGCAGGCGCCATTCCTCGCCCACCGGCGGAGGCGCGGCGTCGTCCCCCCGCTTCGGGCTCACGGCGCGGTCACCTCGCCGTGGTCCTCGCCGGGCAGCCGGCGGGTGAGCTGCGTGGTGAGCTCGGGGTCGGCGAGGACGCGGGCCGTCGCGCGCCATTCGACGACGACTCGATGGAGGTTGGCGTGGACGTCCAGCTGGGCCGCGTCGTACGTGGCGTCGATGAGCTCGACGACGAACTCCTTGAGCTCGTCCGCCGACAGATGACGGACCCACGGGAACACCGAGGGAAGCGCCCGCAGTATCGCCCGCTCACCGGCATCACTGCGCACGAGCGCGGCGAGGAGACGGGCCGTGATGTCCGCAGTCTCCTCGCGCTGCTGGTCATGGCGTGCCGTCGTCAGATAGAGATCCTCACCGTCCCGCCGCGTGATGTGCACGCGCTGGGCCCGGTCGAGCGTGTCCGCGACACGCTTCGAGTTCTTCGAGAGCTCGGAGAAGGCGACCGTGGGAGTGGGCATGATCCGACGGTACTTCGGAACGTATTCCGAAGTCAATCGACGGGCTTGCCCTTCCCCACCCTTCCCCACCCTTCACGGACGCTCACCGCATGCGGCGACGCGGCGCTCCCGCCCGTACGGCCGCTGGGCGACAATGGCCCCACCCGGCCCCAGAGGCACCCGCCCGACAAGGGAGCGTAAGCGTGGCGCAGGCTCGGCCGTCGATGCAGGAGCTCATCCGGCGGCGCCGGCGGGCCGGGTTTGTCGGGCGGGGTGCTGAACGGGCCGTCTTTCGGGGGAACTTCGATCTTCCGCCCGAGGACGAGCGGCATCGGTTCCTGTTTCATGTGCACGGCAATGCGGGGGTCGGGAAGACCTTCCTCGTGCGGGAGTTGGAGCAGATCGCCCGGGAGAAGGGGGCGCTCACCGCGTACGTCGACGAAGGTGTCGGCGGTCTGCCCGAGGCCATGGGGGTCATCGCGCGCCAATTCGCCTCCCAGGGGCGGCGGTTGAAGGAAGTCGAACGGCTGCTTGCCGCGCAGCGGGCGCGGCGGCACGAGGCCGAGGCCGGCCTCGCGCTCGAGGGGGAGGCGGGTGGGCCCTCCGTCGGGAGCGTGGTGGCGGCGCGGGCCGGGCTGGTCGGGCTGGGGATGGTGCCGGGAGTGGGGGCCCTCGCGGGGGTTCTCGACGCAGGTCAACTCGCCCAGGGGGCCGAGCGGTTGAGAGCCGGGCTCAGTGCGCGCTTCCGCAGTCAGGAGGACGTGCAGTTGGTGTTGGCGCCCGAAAGAGTGCTCACGCCGGTGTTGCTCGGTGAGCTCAACGAGGCGGCGTCGGCCGTTCCTTGGGTCGTCCTGTTCTTCGATACGTTTGAAAGGACCGGGGTTTTCCTCGATGAGTGGCTGCACGACCTGATGGACAGTGATCAGTACGGGACCCTGGCCCCCAACGTCGTCGTCGTGACTTCCGGCCAACGCCCCTTCGACACCGCCCGCTGGGGCGCCTTCGCCGACTTCATGACGGACCTGCCGCTGGGGCCGTTCACCGACGCGGAGGCCCGAGGGCTGCTGGCGGGCAAGGGAGTCGTGGACGAGCCCGTGGTCGAAGAGGTGCTGCGGCTCACCGGCGGGCTCCCGGTACTGGTGTCGACGCTGGCCGAGCAGCACCCCGCCGACCCGGACGACGTGGGCGATCCCAGCGCCACGGCGGTCGAGCGCTTCCTCAAGTGGGAGCAGGACCCGGTGCGCCGCGCGGTGGCGCTCGCGTGCGCGCTGCCCCGCAGCCTGGACATGGACGTGTTCCGGGCCGCCGCCGAATGCCCGGCCGAGGAGGCGGACGCACTGTTCGCGTGGCTGCGCGGGCTGCCGTTCGTGGACGACCGGGGTGGCGATCGCGTCCGCTACCACGACCTCGTGCGCGAGCCGATGCTCCGGCTGCAACGCCGCCGCTCCCCCCGCGGCTGGGCCGAACGGCACAACCGGCTCGCCGAGGTCTTCGCCCGGTGGCGAGCGGAGGCCGAACTGGGCCGCGAGCCCGCGGAGTTCAGGGCCGACGAGGAGTGGCGCGCACTGCGCCTCGCCGAGTCGTACCACTCCCTGTGCGCCCGGCCCCGGACCGCGCAGACCATGCTCCCCGCCGACCTCGTCGCCGCCTGCGCGGACGGGGACGACGTGGTGGGGCGGTGGGTGCGGCTGGTCGCGGAGGCCGGGGAGGACACGGACGCCGAGACCGTACGGACGTACGGGCGGGCCCTGACGGACGCGTTCGCGGACGGTGGGGCGGCGGGGCTGCTGCGGCTGTTGCTGAGTCGCGCGCGAGGGGACGAACCCTGGCGGGCCGAGGCCTGGGCGCACCACGGCGACGCCCTGGCCCGGGCCGGTGACTTCGAGCGGGCGCTGGAGAGTTGGGACCGTGCGCTCGCCCTCGAGCCGGACCTCGTACGGGCTCTGCGGGCGAAGGCCGTGACGCTGGGCGGGATGCGTGACTACCGGGAGGCGCTCGACGCGCTCGACCGGGTGGTGGCGCTGGAGCCGGCCAACGGCTACCACCACATCCTGCGCGGCGAGCACCACCGTATGGCGGGCCATCCGGACGAGGCGGTCCGGGACCTGGACGAGGGGCTGCGGCTCGACCCGGGCAGCGACTTCGGCTGGGCGTCCCGTGGCACCGCCCACTTCGCCCGGGGCGAACTCGACCTGGCCCTCGCCGACTTGAACCGCGCGCTGGACCTCAAGCCCGCCTACGCCTGGGCGCTCGTCCGGCGGGCCCGGGTGTGGCGCGACCTCGGCGACCCCGAGCACCGGCTGGCCGACCTCGACCGCGCCGTCCAGCTGCAACCCGACTGGGCGTGGAGCTACTGCGAACGCGGCGACGCCCTGCGCACCACCGGCCGTGACGAGGAGGCCCTCGCCGACTTCGACCGGGCCGTCGCCCTCGACCCCGACTACGCGTCGGCGTATGCCAGCCGCGGTGCGAGCCTGGCGAACCTGGGCCGCGACGAGGAGGCCCTGACCGACCTGGACCGCTCCCTGGAGCTCAACCCCTCCTCCGCCTGGGCCCAGGAACAGCGGGCGGCCGTACGGCGACGGCTGGACGCGATATGACCGGATATGGCTGATGTTCGACCGTTCATGGCCGACCATCGAACATTCCGTGCATCCTCCCGCCCCCTCAACCCACCGTCCCCGTTCGATTACAGTGCTGTGCTGTCGTGCGTAGAGGCGGTGCCGTCGGGGAGGTCTTGGTGGGTGCGACAGCCGGGGCCGTCTGGGGCCGTGCCGAGCAGCAGGACTTCCGCAGCCGGGTGCGCGGGACGCTCCTCGGGGTGTCCGTCGGGGACGCGCTGGGCGCGCCCGTCGACGAACTGGACCTGGAGGAGATCAAGGAGGCGTACGGCGCGGAAGGCGTCGCCGACCTCGTCTTCGCCTACGGGCGGCGCGGTGCCGTCACCCACCTCACGCAGCTCACGCTGTTCTCCGTGGACGGGCTGATACGGGCCCAGGTACGCCGTGACACGGGCGCCTGGCATCCGCCGACCGATCTGCACCGGGCGTATCTGCGCTGGGCCTCCACCCAGCGGGACTGGGGGCCGGACGAGCGTCGCAAGGACGACGGCTGGCTGGCGCGCGAGGAGTGGCTGTACGCCCGGCGCGAGCCGACCCGCGCGCTGCTCATCGGGTTCGGCGACGACACCATGGGCACGCTGGAGTCCCCCAAGAGCCCGGCCGAGCTCGGCCCGGAGGCGACCGCCCGCTCGGCGCCCTTCGGGCTGCTCGTCGGCTGGGAGCCGCAGCTGGTCGTCCAGCTCGCCGTGGAGTGCGCGGCGCAGACCCACGGGCATCCCACGGCGTACCTGTCGGCGGGGGCGTACGCCGTCATCGTGCACGGGCTCGCGCGCGGTGAGAGCCTCGACGCGGCCGTGCAGCGGGCGCTGGGGCTGCTGGCGGCCCGACCGGGGCACGAGCACGTCTCCGACGCCCTGCAGCACGCCCTGGGCGCCGTCCGGCAGGGCATGCCTACGCCGGCGCGGGTGGAGGAGCTGGCGGCGGACGGCTCGGCGGACGGGGTGCTGGCGGCCGCCGTGTACTGCGCCCTGGTCGGCGAGGACGTCCGGCACGGTCTGTGCCTCGCGGTCAACCACGACGGTCCCTCGGGCGCGACCGGCGCCCTCACCGGCGGCCTCCTTGGTGCCCTGCACGGCGAAACGGCCCTCCCGCCGGCCTGGCTGGCCGAGCTGGAGGGCCGTCCCACACTGCTGGAACTGGCGGACGACTTCGCGATGGAGATGACCCAGGGTCCGGCGCTGCACGGTCCCGGGGGATCGTCCCCGGGGTGGCTGGTGCGCTACCCGCGGGCCTGAGCGGTCGGTCCCTGGCCGGTGACGTCGGTCAGTCCTTGGTCGGTGACGTGGCGACCGTGTCCTCGACCGGGCCGGCCGGGGCCGGTACGGCGACCGCGGTGCTGTCGTCGTCCGTGTTGATCGTCTCGATGACCGCGAGGCGCTCCGGGGTGTCCTCCGGCTTCAGGTAGCCGACGAGGATGTACAGGACCAGCGACACGGCCAGCGGGATCGACACCTGGTACTGGAGCGGGACGCCGCCGTCGACGTTCCAGTTGATTGGGTAGTTGACCAGCCAGAAGGCGAGCAGACCCATGGACCAGCTGGTGAGCGCCGCCGTCGGGCCGGAGCGGCGGAACGGGCGGAGCAGACCCAGCATCATCGGGATCGCGATCGGACCCATGAGACCGGCGACCCACTTGATCACGACGGTGATGATGTCGTTGAAGGTGGGGGAGTTGACCTGGGTGGCCACCGCCATGGACAGACCGAGGAAGAGGACGGTGGTGACACGGGCCGCGATCAGCCCGGCCCGCTCGTTCCAGGCCCGCGCCGCCTTCGACACCACCGGCGCCACGTCACGGGTGAAGACGGCCGCGATCGCGTTGGCGTCGGAGGAGCACATGGCCATGGTGTGCGAGAAGAAGCCGACGATGACGAGGCCCAACAGACCGTGGGGGAGGAGCTGTTCGGTCATCAGGGCGTACGAGTCGGAGCCGTCCGGCTTCTTCGCGGTCACCAGCAGCGGCGACATCCACATCGGGAAGAACAGGACCACCGGCCAGATCAGCCACAGCGCTGCCGACAGCCGGGCCGAGCGCTCGGCCTCGCGCGGGCTGCCCGTGGCCATGTAGCGCTGGGCCTGGTTGAGCATGCCGCCGTTGTACTCGAAGAGCTTGATGAAGAGGAAGGCGAGCAGGAAGACCGTGCCGTACGGGCCGACCAGCGGCTTGCCGTGGCCGTGCAGGGCCGGCTCGTCCCAGGCGCCGAGGAAGCCGATGCCCTTGTCGTTCAGCTTCAGCACGACGGCGACGAACATCGCGACGCCGGCCAGCAACTGGATGATGAACTGGCCCAGTTCGGTCAGCGCGTCGGCCCACAGGCCGCCGATCGTGCAGTAGACCGCCGTGATCGCGCCGGTGATGAGGATGCCCTGGTTGAGGGAGATCCCGGTGAACACGGACAACAGGGTCGCGATCGCCGCCCACTTGGCGCCGACGTCGACGATCTTCAGCAGCATGCCGGACCACGCGAGGGCCTGCTGCGTCTTCAAGTCGTAGCGGTTCTTGAGGTATTCGAGCGGGGAGGCCACGTGCAGCCGTGAGCGCAGCCGGTTGATGCGCGGCGCGAACAGCTTGGAGCCGATGGCGATGCCCAGCGCGATCGGGAAGGACCAGGTGATGAACGACGTGACGCCGTAGGTATAGGCGATGCCCGCGTAGCCCGTGAACATCACCGCGCTGTAGCCCGACATGTGGTGCGAGATGCCGGACAGCCACCAGGGCATCTTGCCGCCGGCGGTGAAGAAGTCGCTGACGTTGTCCACTCGCTTGTGCGACCAGACGCCGATGGCGATCATCACGCCGAAATAGGCGATGAGCACAGCCCAGTCGAGACTGTTCATGGGTCCCCTTCCATGTTCCCGCTGCCGGGGTCGGGCATGTGAACTCTGGGCGGGGTGGCGTGCCCACGGCAAGCAAGTGGAAGGTCAAGAGACTGTAAAATCGTTCCGATTGCTGTCCTGGGTTTATGTATCTGAACAGTCGATCGACTGCGAAAGTGGCGTCATCGCATCAACTCACCCGCGTTGACCAGCAAAGACTGTCCCGTGATCGCCCGCGCGCGGTCCGAGGCGAGAAAGACGGCCGCGTCCGCCACGTCCTCGTCCGTGGCGAGGTCCGGCAGCGCCATCCGATCCGTCAGCCGCTTCAGTACGTCCGCCTCCGGCACCCCCTCCGTGTGCGAGGTGAATTGCACGAACGCCTGCACCGGCGGCCCCCACATCCAGCCGGGCAGCACGGTGTTGACCCGGATCCGGTCGGGCCCCAGCTCCCGCGCCAGCGAGTACATCGCGCTCGTCAGCGCCCCCTTGGAGGCCGCGTACGCCGCCTGCCGCACCTGCGAGGGCGCCGCCACCGCCGACTGCGTCCCGATGAGGACGACGGACCCGCCCCCGGCCGCCCTGAGCCCCGCCAGACAGGCCCGCGCCATCCGCAGCGACCCCAGCAGGTTCACGTCGATCACCGACAGCCAGGTCGCGAAGTCGGCGTCCTCCACCCCGCCGAAGTAGCTGTCCCAGGCGGCCACCTGGACCACCGCGTCGATCCGCCCGAACCGCTCCAGCGCGAGCGCGGCGAGGGCCTCGCACTGCGCCTCGTCGGTGATGTCGGTCGCCCGGTACGCCGTGTGCGCCCCGTCCGGATCGATGTCGGAGGCGCTCTTGGCGAGGTTCGCCTCGGTGCGCGCCCCGAGCACCGCGTTCCCGCCGTCGCGCACGACCGCCGCCGCGACCTGATGACCGAGCCCGGCGCCGACTCCCGACACGACGACCGTCTTGCCCGTGAGCAGTGACATGAGAGACCTCCGACCCAGCGCTTCCCTGACCCTGGCGCTTTTTCTGACGGGGCGTCAGAGTATGGGCGACCGGCGGACGAAGGAAGGGGAGCGCCCATGTCCGAGGGCCCCGAAAAGACAGACACCCGCAGTCAGACGTACGCCGAACTGGCCGCCGTAGGCCCGTACGGAGTCCGCCCGGGCCACGCGCTGATCACCATGGTCGAGCCGCACCCGGGCCACGAGTACGCGTACAACAGGTGGTACGAGGACGACCACTACTACGCCGGTGCGATGGCGATGCCCTGGATGTACGCCGGGCGCCGCTGGGTCGCCACCCGGGACCTCCAACTCCTGCGCTACCCCGAGAAGTCGGCGATCGCCCAGCCGGTCGCCGCCGGCTGCTACCTCTCCACGTACTGGATCACCGACGGCCGCTACGACGACCACATGAAGTGGACCGTGGGGATCAACAAGCGGCTCAACCGGGACGCCCGGGTCTACCAGGACCGCACGCACGTCTTCACCGCCTTCCAGGACCACGAGGCGAGCGTGTACCGGGACGGGGCGGCCGGGCCGCGGGACTTCCACGCCCTCGACCACCCGTACGCGGGGCTGGTGTTGGAGGTGATCGACGCCGAATCGGCCGAGCAGCGGGCCGAGTTGGCGGAGTGGTTGCGTTCGCGCCATCTGCCCAAGCGGGTCGCCGGATCACCGGCCGCGCTGGTGACCGTCTTCCGGCCGACGCCCCTGCCCGGTGATCGGATGACCTACGTCAAGCAGGTCGAAGGGGTCGGTACGCGGCTGACCCTGCTGTGGTTCCTGGAGGCGGACCCGCGCGAGTGCTGGGAGGAGTACTTCACCGGACTGGACGAGCAGGTCGCCGAATCGGGCCTGGGGCGGGTCGAGTTGGTGGCGCCGTTCATCCCGACCGTGCCGGGGACGGACACCTACGTGGACCGGCTCCGCTGACCGGAACCGTCAGGAATGTCGGGGCACAAGCCGAGCCCCCTCGGCAAGGACGGCGGGCTGGTCGAGAGGGCTCTGATGGTGCAGCTTGTGAAGTTGTCGCATGTGTGACAGACGTGCCGTTACGCCTTGACCGAGGCCACGAAGGCGTTCCACGCGTCGGAGGGGAAGGCCAGTTCCGGTCCTTCGGTGACCTTGGAGTCACGGACGGACAGGCCCTCGATGACCGGGGACTTGACCTCGACGCAGGCCCCGTTCCCGGTGGAGTAGGAGGACTTGGTCCAGGTGGCCGTGGCGCCCTGACGAATTGCCATTTTTGCTCCGTATTGCCAGATGACGAGTTGCTGGTTTGCGCCAACCTTGGTGTCTGATTGGCGTGATCGACGGTACTCGCCAACCCCCGCGTACGAAGCGGCTATTCACTCGTCTGAATGGCATATTCCAGGTGGGTCTTCCAATTCGGCCTACGGAAGGTGTACTCTGCGGCCGCTTCCGTCGAAGACCGCCTCGGAAGGCCCTGGTTCACCTCATCGCGCGTACTCCTTGGCGATGTCCGCGATGAACTGCCGCGACTGGTCCGCGTTCAGCGCCTGCGCCCTCAAGTGCTCGTACATCACGCTGTACTTCTGGACGTCGTTCGCCTTCTCCAGATACAGGTCGCTGGTCACGCCCTCGATGTAGACCACGCTGGAGTCGGCCGCGTCGGGGAACTCCAGGATCGCGTACTGGCCGTTCACGCCCGGGTGCGCGCCCATCTCGAAGGGGATCACCTGCACGGTGACGTGCGGCAGTTGGGACTGCTCGACGAGATGCTCCAACTGGTCGCGCATCAGGGAGCGGTTGCCGACGACCCGGCGCACCGCCGCCTCGTCCATCACCGTCCACAGGCGCAACGGGTTCTCCGGGGCGGTGATTCGTTCCTGCCGGCGCAGCCGCACCTGGACGCGCTTCTCCACGTCCGCGGCGGCGGTCTCCGGCAACGCGCCCGCGATCAGCGCCTCGGCGTACTGCCGGGTCTGCAACAGACCGGGGACGACCTGGGGATCGTAGACGCGCAGACTCGCCGCGTCCGTCTCCAGTCCGATGTAGACGCTGTAGGGGATGTCGCCGAAGGAGTGCCACCAGCCCTGCTGGCGCGAGTCCTTGGCCATCTGCATCAGCGAGTCGACGATGCGGACGTCCTCGACCTCGTAGACCCCGCACAGATCGCGGACGTCACGCTGGCTGATGCTGCGCCGGCCGTTCTCCAGCCGGCTGATCTTCGACTGCGACACCAGCAGTCGCTCGGCGACTTCTTCGGCCGTCATGCCTTTCAGCTCACGGAGCCGGCGCAACTCTTGACCCAGCCGGCGTCGCCGGACGGTGGGATTGACACTGGACGCCACGGGACGTGCACCTCCGGCTGCGAACCTACGTTTGCCACTTTGCGTATCTGCTGTTGAGCAGATTGCCACCAAGGTGGTTACTACCGCTGGGAAACGTTGGATATGCGGCAGGTCCAGGCCGTATTCGGGTTTTCCGAAAGCCCTTGTGGACGTGGCCGAGACGCGGCCGAGCGGGGTGAAGAGACGTTACGTCTGCTTCACCCCGCTCGGTCCAGCGGCTCCCGTACCGGGTCATGGGGACTTGCGGTGCGGCGCTTGGCGGTGCGGTTCTGCGGTTGTCATGCCGTTGTGCTGTACGGCGATGTCGTGGAACTGCGGCTCAGTGGGCCACGACACGCGCCATGGAACTGCGGTGCGGCTGCATCGGAACACCGCGAGCGGGTTCGGACACCTGCCTGGCCGGTGGTCCGACCGCCTGCCGGCCGGCCGGGGCCGGACTGCGACGCGGCTGGGCCGCCACACCGTTCTGGACGTCCATCACGGCGTGTGCCACGAGGCCGCCCATCGGGTCGTGCCGGATCAGATCCCGCAGCCGGGAGCGGGACGAGCGTCCCTCATTACCCGGATACAGGTGCTTGCCGAGGCCGACAGCGTGAGCGAGCGCGGCCAACGCCGCGGTCCGTGGGTCCGGCGGAACGCCGGTACGGATCGCGGAATCCAGCCGGGCACGGATCTCCCGGCTGATGGCGTTGTCCGTCGCCTGATAACGAGTCGTCGGCAACACCCCGCACATCTGTCCCGCCACGGCATGCACCATGCCGCACCGCTCCAGATGCGAGAGGTAGGTCTGGCGCAACCCCAGTCGGGGCCCGCCGATCCAGTGGACCGCACGCACCGGAGCGCCACGCCTTCGCAGCAACTCCAACGCGCAGTCCAGTGTCGGATCTCCAGTCGGCCGTGGTGCCACCACGGCGATACGATCCCCGTCTGGGGCTATCCGTCCGGCCAGCGCCAGCTCTACTAGCTGTGCTCCGGCCAGACCGAGGTCGAGCGACTGCGGCTGTGCAGTGGTACCCGTGGCCGGGTCCAATGCCAGCAGCAGAAGCTCTTCCGGAAGTGTTCTGCGGCTCCTGCCCATCCATGCCTCCCCGCGTGGATGAAAGACAGGGTGACCCCTCTCACATTGGTCTGTCGAGGGTGCGTGACCTCTTTGTAGTGGAACCGGTAGGTATGTCGTTCTCGTCTACCGCAGAGGTTAAGCCCGCACACAGGACACTGGTACATGGTTCGGACAGCGTCGGGGAGGCGTGGTCCGAGCGGGCGGTCAGACGGTTCGGTAGCCGCGCGGACGGCGTGCGGCAAGGAGGAGGCACCGGTGGCGGGCGAGTCCCCCGACAGGTCGAAGCAGCGCGAGTCGTCGACAGGATCGACGTCGGGGAGCGCGGGTCCGGTTCCCGAGGCGAGGACGCGGCAACGCGATCCGCGCCTGGCGGTGAGCCGGGATCCGGAGCGGACGCCTTCCGAGACGGAGGCAGGGGCCCGGGGCGGGGTGGACACGGCGACGCGGGTGTTCTCGGTACGGGATCTCGCGACGGACGCGGAGCCCGATGCCGGGGCTGAGGCGGAGGCTGACGCGAAGCCCGATGCCGAGGCTGAGGCGAGGCCCGCGGGGTCGGCCGAGGCCGATGAGTCCGCCGAGGACACCAAGGGCGCCGAAGGTGCCGAGGGCGGCGAGAGCGGCGGAGGGACGGCCGGAGGCGAGGGCGCGTCCGACGACGGGACCTCTCAGGCCTCCGATGATTCCGAGCGCGCCGAAGACTCAGAGGGCTCCGCGGGTCCTGGGGACGCCGACGGGACCGGGGACGAGTCCGAGGCCCCCGAGGACGCCATCGGCGGCGCTGACGGCGAGGAGTCGGCCGCGGAGGTCGACGGGGTCGTCGTGGACGACGAGCCTGCGGACGTGCCTGTGGACGCCGTCCCGGCGGACGCGGATGAGCCCGAGGACGCCCCGGTGGACGCCGGCGTGCGTGACGAGGCCCCGGAGCCCGCCGACGCGGTCGTCGTGGACGACGAGTCTGCGGACGCCCCTGTGGACGCCGCACCGGCGGACACGGCCAGGACCGAGCCCGAGGACGCCCCTGTCGACGCCGCCCGGGCAGACGCGGCCGAGCCCGAGGACGCCCCGGTGGACGCCGACGTGAGCGACAAGGCTCCGGAGCCCGCCGACGCGGTCGTCGTGGACGACGAGTCTGCGGACGCCCCTGTGGACGCCGCACCGGCGGACACGGCCAGGACCGAGCCCGAGGACGCCCCTGTCGACGCCACCCAGGCAGACGCGGCCGAGCCGGAAGACGCCCCCGTGGACGCGGGCAAGGCCGCCGACGTCGAGGACGCGCCCGAGGGCGGCGGTGGTGGCGACGGTGTTGCCGACGAACCCGTCGGCGATCAGCACACCACCATGCTCAAGCGGCCCCAGGTCGACCAGCCGACCACCATGCTCAAGTTGGGCGACTTCAGGGCTCCCAAGGCATCCGATGCCGCCAGGACATCCGATGTCCCCAAGTCCGCTGACGTGCCCAAGCCCGCTGACGCGCCCAAGTCCGCCGGTGCGGCCAAGGCGGAGCAGCCCTCCACGGCCCCCGCCGCCAAGGCGCCCGCCGCCAAAGCCCCCGAGCAGGAGGCCGAGCGCACCAGCAGGTTCGTCGCGCTCAGGCCGCTGGACGAGCCACCCGTCCGCAAGCCGGCGGACGCCACCGCGGCCATTCCGCAGGTCTCGCCCGAGCGGACCACCCAGCAGCCGTTGCCGCCGAAGCCGCCGCTGGACCTGCTGGCCGAGCTGACCAACACCCCGCCGCCGCCCCAGACACCGGTCCGCACGTTCGTGCGGCGGGTCAAGATCTGGACCCCACTGGTCCTGCTGCTGGCCGTCGTGTTTGCGATCGTGCAGGCCATGCGCCCGCTGCCGACCCCCTCGCTCCAGCTCACCGCCGACGACTCGTACACCTTCGACGGCAGCAAGGCCGACCTCCCGTGGCCGTCCGAGGGCCAGGGCAGCCTGGACATCAACGGCATCGGCACGATGGGCGCCTTCGGCAAGCAGACGCCCGTCGCGATCGGCTCGGTGGCCAAGGCCATGACGGCGTACATCGTCCTCAAGGACCACCCGCTGAAGGCGGGCGCCGAGGGCGAGAAGATCACCGTGGACGCGCTGGCGGAGAAGGAGGGCGGCTACGACAAGGACGGTGAGTCCACCCTCAACACCGTCAAGCAGGGCGACATACTCACCGAGCGGCAGGCGCTGTCGGCGATCATGATCCCGTCCGCGAACAACATCGCGCGTCTGCTGGCCCGTTGGGACGCCGGTTCCGAGGCCGCGTTCATCAAGAAGATGAACGACACGGCCAAGGAACTCGGCATGACGAACACGACGTACACCGACGCCTCCGGCCTCAAGGAGACCACCGTCTCCAGCGCCGCGGACCAGGTGAAGCTCGGCAACGAGCTGGTGAAGATCCCGGCGCTGATGGAGATCACCAAGCTGCCCAGCTGGAAGGACCCGTCGGGCAAGACCTGGAACAACTACAACCGTCTCGTCCCCTACAACGGCGCCCTCGGCATCAAGACGGGCACCACCACCAAGGCCGGCGGCAACCTGCTCTTCGCCGCCACCAAGGAGGTCGGCGGTGAGACGGTCACCGTGGTCGGCGCGATCCTCGGCCAGCACACGGCGCCGATCATCGACACGGTCAACGCCGTCAGCAAGACCGCGATGCTGGCCGCGCAGGACGCGTTGACCTCGGCGAAGATCCTCAAGAAGGACACCGTCGTCGGCTACGTGGACGACGGTCTCGGCGGTCACACCCCGGTCGTGCTCACCAAGGACGTCACCGCGGTCGGCTGGGCCGGCCTCGAGGTGAAGCTGTCCTTCGCCGCCGACGAGGTACCGCACACCGCGAAGGCCGGCACCAAGGTGGGCACCCTCACCGTGGGCGACGGCTCCGGCGGCGCGGTCAAGGTGCCGGTCGCCCTGCAGTCCGACCTCACGGAGCCCGGCTTCACCTCCAAGCTGACGCGTATCGGCTGATCCGGGTCGCCGGAAGACAACTGACGCCCGCGCACCCCGTCGGTGGGCCCCACCCGGGCGCTCCCCGGCGGGGTGCGTGCTAGCGTCACGAAACGGGGCAGGCCGGAGCGCTCGGGACGCGTACAGACGGCAGACCTGAACGAGAAGAAGACCTGAACAGAAGACGGGACACCACGGGGAGTGCCTTCAGGTGGCCACAGCGGAGCCGACACGCGCCGACGACGCCGATCCGGGCCCGGTATCCGGCCCGCGAATACGTGTGTCCGCAGATCGGTCCGAGGGGCGGGAGACCCGGCCCACGGGTACGGACGAATCCACCGCCACGACCGCCGCCAAAGATAGGACCGCCGCCGCGCGGGCCGCGCTGCTCGCCCTGCGGGAGCGGCTGCTGCGGCACCCGGTGCTGTCCTTCACGGCCCTGTCCGGCGTCCTGCACATCGCCTGGTTCTTCACGTTCGCGAACAGTGGCGGCGACCTCGCAGCTCAGGACGCGTGGGCCGAGTTCGTCGGCCGGCACCCCGACTCCGCGTACAACCTCGCCTGGTACGGCGGTATGCACCCGGTGTCGTACAGCATGGTGTCGCCGTATCTGATGTCCGTCCTGGGCGTCCGTACGACGATGATGATCGCCGGCACGATCTCGGCGGGGCTGCTGACGCTGATCCTGCTGCGCAGCCGGTCGGTGCGGAACCCGCTGTGGGCCTCGCTCGCCGGCGTCTTCGCCTTCCTGTGCAACGCGGCCTCGGGCCGGGTGACGTACGGACTCGGCACGGTCTTCGCGCTCGGCGCGGTCGCCGTCGTCTTCTGCTGGCCGCACCGCTGGCGCTACAAACGCTGGGCGAAGGCCCTGTGCGCGGCCCCGCTGGCGGCGCTCGCGACCATGGCGTCACCGGTGGCGGGGCTGTTCGTGGGGCTGGTGGCGGTGGCCCTGTTCCTGCAGAAGCGCCGCCCGGGCGCGTGGGCGCTGGGGATCGCGCCGGTCGTGGTCGTGGCGGTCTCGGCCTGGCTGTTCCCGTTCTCGGGCACCCAGCCGATGAAGTTCGCGTCGGTGATCCTGCCCTTCACCTCGGCCGTCCTCGTCTTCACGCTGGTCCCCAAGGAGTGGAAGACGGTCCGGCTGACCTCCGCGGTCTACGGCCTGTCCATCCTCGGTGTGTGGCTGGTCAGTTCGCAGATCGGCTCCAACATCACCCGCCTCGCGATGCTCTTCGCGGGCGTGGCGCTGGTCGCGGCGCTGCCGTTCATGGTGCCGCGCTCCCGCACCTGGTACGTGACCGTGCTGGCGATCGTCGGCTTCACCTTCTGGATCGGCTTCAAGTCGGTCGACGACGTTGTCATCACGACCCCGACCGCGTCCTGGGCGCGCGAGCTGGCGCCGCTGGTGAACGAGCTCCAGGAGGTCGGCGCGGCCAAGGGCCGGGTCGAAGTCGTGCCCGCGGCCTCCCACCGCGAGGCCTCCGCGCTCGCCCCCTACGTCAATCTCGCCCGTGGCTGGAACCGCCAGGCCGACATGGAGCGCAACCCGCTCTTCTACGACGACACCCTCAACTCGGCGAACTACCACGAGTGGCTCCAGCGCTGGGCCGTCCACTTCGTCGTGCTGCCCAAGGACCAGCCCGACGGGGACGGCGGCGCGCGCGAGCGGCAGCTGGTGCAGCGGGGGATGCCGTATCTGAAGCAGATCTGGGGCGACGCCAACTGGCAGCTGTTCCAGGTCACCGACCCGACCCCGCTCGCGGACTCGCCCGCGACCGTCGACCGCGCGGAGCAGGGCGAGTTGACCATCGAGGTCAAGAAGCCGGGGCGGGTCCTGATCCGCGTCCCCTACTCGCCGTGGCTCGGCCTGGTCGACGCCAAGGGCAAGGGCGTGAAGCCGCCGCAGGAGACACAGGCGTCCAAGCACCGGGCGGAGGACACGCCGAAGTCGTTCGACAACGTCAACGGCTGTCTGATGCAGACGGAAGAGGACGACAAGGGCGACAAGTGGACGATCCTGGTCGCACCGAAGGCGGGCACGTACAGATTGGGTGCCCCGTACCAACTGCCCCGGGGCACCCCATGTCCGGACGAGCTGAAATGACCGCCTACTGAGACCGAGTGGGTCAGGTCAGCCCAGCTGTGCCTCCACCGCCGCCACAACCTCCGCCGAATCCGGCTCCGTCTTCGGGGAGAAGCGGGCTACGACCTCGCCGTCTCGGCCGATGAGGAACTTCTCGAAGTTCCAGCGGATGTCGCCGGTGTGGCCCTCCGCG
The DNA here is from genome assembly GCF_044750545.1 of Streptomyces sp. NPDC088794. Taxonomy (NCBI): domain Bacteria; kingdom Bacillati; phylum Actinomycetota; class Actinomycetes; order Kitasatosporales; family Streptomycetaceae; genus Streptomyces; species Streptomyces sp. NPDC088794. The sequence goes on from NZ_JBIVKB010000004.1 coordinate 357,849, forward strand.
TCGGCGAAGCCGGTGAGGCGCTGGTAGAGCGGGTGCCGGCCCTCGCCGTTCACCTCGACCTTCTCGGTCAGCGGGAAGGTCACGCCGTACGTCGCCGAGCAGAACTCGGCGATCTCCTCGGCGCTGCCGGGCTCCTGGCCCATGAACTGGTTGCAGGGCACGCCGAGGACGGTGAAGCCCTGGTCGGCGTACTGCTCCTGGAGCTTCTCCAGGCCCGTGTACTGCGGGGTCAGGCCGCACTTGGAGGCCACGTTGACGATGAGGACCGCCTGGCCTGCGTACTGGGAGAGGTCCGCGGAGCCGCCCTTGAGGGCACCGATCTCGACGTCGAGGGGGGAAGAACCATCTGTAGTCGTCATAAGCGGATGCTAACTCCGCTCGGTGTCGGCCCGGTTCTGGGCCTCCACGAGCACCTCCCCGGCCGCTGCCCGCGAGTACAGCACCGACCGCCCGGCCCGCCGCCGCTCCACAAGCCCCGCGTCCAGCAGCACCTTCAGATGTCGGCCGACGGAACCGAGACCCTGGCCGGTCACCGCGACCAGCTGGCTCGTGCTCATGGGGGAATCCAGGAGGACGAGGACGCCGGCGCGGGCCGGGCCGAGCAGGGTGGCCAGGCTGCTGGGCACGGTCCGGTTGCCCGGGTCGGCGAGGGCGCCCGCGCAGGCGTAGACGAGCGCGTAGATCTCGGACTCCTCCCAGGACACCCAGCCGGTCCTCGGGGTGACCGGCATGAAGACGAGCTCGGCGCCGGAGATCTCGCGGGGCGGGTACTCGTGCAGGTTCACCTGGAGCCGGTTCTCCCCGAGCCAGCGCATCCGCCCGGGCCGCAGGGAGTCCAGTACGGCCGCCCAGCCGCCCCGGCTGACCAACGCGGTCCGGGCGACCACGTCCGCCTCCAGCACCCGCCGACGCCGGTCCCAGTCCGGTCGTACGGTCTCGGTCCAGACGTACTCCAGGAGCGCGGCGGCGCGGTCGGGGAGGTCGTCGCGGTCCAGTACGGCGGGCAGCGGGCCGGCGAGGGAGACGGCGAGGTGGGCGCGGGCCGCGGCCGGGTCGGCGGACCGTACGCGGGCGACGACCTCCTCGAAGGACTGCCCGTCCTTCGGGGTGGGGGTCATGAAGTCGGCGATCCAGGCCCGGCCCAGGCCCGCCCGTACGAGGTGCGCGGCCACCGGGTCGGCGGCGAGGCGGGCGCGGTAGCCGGGCAGCCGGTCCCGCAGCCAGGCCTGTTCACCTGGGTGCGTGGCCGTGCCCGCGTGCAGCAGTTTCAGGGCCGCGAAGGTCTCGGCGAACGGGGAGACGACGAAGCGGCTGCGGGCGAGCGTGTCCGCGTTGAGCTGCCACCACCCCATCCGCGCCCCCCGGTGTTTCGCGTCCGCGCGAAAGAATACGACTCCCGCGCGCACCCCCGCAGACTCCGCCCATGCGCAGCTACCGCGAGCTCTTCCGCACGCCCGAGTACACCCCGTTCTTCTTCTCCTTCGCCGCCCAGAACGCGGCCCTGACGATCGGCGGGCTCTCGCTCGCCACGCTGGTCTACCGGGCGACCGACTCGCCGCTGCTATCGGCGGTGAGCATGTTCGGGCCGCAGCTCGCGCAGATGCTGGGGGCGACCTTCTTCCTCTCGGGCGCCGACCGACTGCCCCCACGCGTGACGCTGACCGGCATCAACCTCGCCTTCGCCGGCTGCACGGCACTCCTGGCGCTGCCCGGCCTGCCGATCGGGGCGATCTTCGGCGTCGTATTCCTGCAAGGCCTGATCGCCTCGCTCGGCGGCGGGGTGAGCGGCGGGCTGCTCAACGAGATCCTGCCCAAGTCCGGCTATCTGCTGGGGCGTTCGGTGTTCAACATGGTCTCCGGGCTGATGCAGGTGATCGGGTTCGCGACCGGCGGCGCCCTGCTGGCGCTGCTGTCTCCCCGGGTCTGTCTGCTCCTGGCGGCGGCCCTGTACGCCACCGCGGCCCTCGGCATCCGGCTGGGTCTGACCGCCCGGCCGCCGCGGGCCGAGGGGCGTCCGTCCGTCAGGGCGACCTGGCGGACCAACGCCCTGCTGTGGTCCTCCCGCCCCCGCCGCCTCGTCTACCTGGGCATGTGGCTGCCCAACGGCCTGGTGGTCGGCTGCGAATCCCTCTTCGTCTCCTACGACTCCGGATCCGCCGGCGCGCTGTTCGCGTGCGCGGCGCTGGGCATGTTCGTCGGTGACCTGAGCGTCGGCCGCTTCCTGCCGTCCGCCCTGCGCCCCCGGCTGGCCACCCCGCTGCTCCTGCTCCTGGCCACGCCGTACCTGTTCTTCGCGCTGCGGCCGGGCATGCCCTGGGCCGCCCTCGCCGCGGGCGTCGCCTCCGTCGGCTTCGGCGCGAGCCTCGTCCAACAGGAACGCCTGATGACCCTGACCCCCGACGAACTCGCGGGCCACGCTCTTGGATTGCGCGGCGCCGGAATGCTGACCATGCAGGGCGTGGCGGCGACGCTGGCGGGCTCGGTGGCCCAACTCACCTCGCCCGCCACGGCGATGACGGTGATGGCGACCGCGTCGATCCTGGTGACCTCGGCCCTGTGGGCGGCCGGCAGGCGCGAGGAACGCCGTCCGTCGGTCACTCGGCCGGAAGGGGAATCCGTTCGACGTGCTGTTCGCCGTACTCCTTGAGATAGGCGTCGAGCCCTGGCGGGTCGTAGGCGGGCCTGTCCTCCCGGTGGCGGCGCAGGGCCGTGTCGGCCAGGTACTCGCGGCCGTCGAGGAGGTTGGTCTTCTTGTCGGCCGCCCGGCCGATGGGGCGGTGGAGGGGACGGAAGAGGCGGTACAGGCGGGTCCGGGAGTTGTGCAGCTCGCCCAACGGGCTGGGGTCCACGGTGAATTGGACGCTGTCGTCCTCGTCCGTGGGGTCCGGGTCCTGATCCATCGTCATCGGCTCCGGCTCGCCCGACTCCGCCCGGTCGGGACCTGCGGAGGTGAACGCGTCGGCCTCGAACTCCAGGCCGTACGCGCGGGCGTGGTCGACCATCCAGTGCAGGGTGATGTCGGACAGGCCCGACTCCGGGTAGCCGCCGCCGACGTCGGTGTGCACCCCGGCGAACCAGACCTGCTTCAGCTCCTGGCCCTTCGCGAACGCGCCGGGCTGCTGGTGCCACAGCGTCGGGGCGAACGCCGAGCGCTGTTCGTCGATGGCGAGGGCGTGGAAGGCGCCGTTCACCCAGCTGCTCAACTCGGTGTCGTGGAAGGACCAGCGGCGGTTGAACCGCTCGACCAGGCGCCGGAAGAGACGGGGGCCGGGCAGCGCCGGGATACCGAGGGCGCCGACCGTGTCCCACACGCCTATGAAGCGGATCTCGGTCTCGTACGAGTACGCCCGGCGGAAGAGGGTCGCGGCCACGCTGGTCGGTCTGCTCGCGCGGCTGCGGTACAGGGCCCACGCCTCGCCGATCCGGTCGGCGTGCTCCGGGCGCGGTATGCCGCAGTTGCGGATCAGCCCCGCCAGGCTGCGGGCCGTGAAGGCGCCCCGGCTGAACCCGAACAGGTAGAGCTGGTCGCCGGGTTGGTAGGTGTGGACGAGGAAGCGGTACGCGTCGAGGACGTTGCGCGAGAGGCCCGCGCCGAAGGCGCCGCCCCGCAGCCGCTCGCCGCGCAGGGTGCCGACGCCCTTGCCGTAGTACACCCGTTGCTCGGTGCCCACGGCCGAATGCGGCCGTACCGCCAGGGCCACCTTGGTGACGTTGGTCTTGCACTGCTGGTCGGCGATGTTCCAGGTCCCGTCGCAGCAGATGACCAGATGTTTGGCCATGGAGATGCCTCCTCCGGGTTGCGCTCACTCCACAGAGCCGTCAGGGCGGTCCCGGGGAGGTCCTTTTCGGACAAGACCCCGAGACCGCCCGGAAGATACAGCGGGAAGATACAGGCGGAAGATGTAGGTGGTGGGGAGAGGGAGTGAGCGGCGCGTGGGCCGAGCGAGGCGGCTGATATCGGTGGCCGTGGCCGCCGGTATCAGGCGACCACGGTGAACAGGCCCGTCGCGTCGCCGAGTTTGCCGAGGGAGATCTTGCCCGGGATGCCGTTCGCGTCGGCGCCCGTGTAGTGCAGGTGGTGCTGCCACTTGGCGTACGCGGCGATCGTGGTGGAGCCGAAGGAGCCGTCGCCGGCGTACGTCTTGGACAGGTAGCCCAGTTTGACCAGCGCCGCCTCGACGAGGTTGGTGCCCGCCAGGTAGCTGACGTGACCCTGCTTGGCGCCGGGGTCGGTCTTCGCGGCCTTGACCAGCCGGGAGAGGTCGACGCGGGGCTTGTTGGCCTTGCCGGGGAGCGGCTTGCCGGGCGTGGACTTGCCGACCGGGAGGGCGAGTTGCTTCTTCACGTCGGCCCGGAAGTCGTCCATGTCGAAGCTGGGGTCGATCTTGCCCGGCTGGACCTCCTTGTGTCCGGCGACGGACTTCTCCGACCAGCCGTGCGCCCGGCACAGCGCGGCGGCCCACAGCACGGCCTGCCGGTACTGCGTGTCCGGGTAGGGGTCCTTGCCGTTGCCCAGGTTCTCGATCTCCAGGCCGTACAGCACGTCGTTGCCGTCGGCGTTGGCCTGGTCGTCGTGCGGGAGCGACTTCTCCTCGCGCAGCGCGTTCAGTACGTCGAGGTCGACGGAACCGGCGTGGTTGGCGCGGCCGTGGCCGATCATCCACAGCCCGTCCGTCTTGCCGAGCCAGGAGTGGCACAGCGGACCCGGGAGATCTGCTCTGCCCTTGTAGCAGAGCTCCTTGTCGCCGTGTCCCGCGGTGTGGTGGATCAGCACGCCGATCACCGGACCGAAGGACTTGCCGGTCGCCGCGTCGCGGTTGTGGGTCTTCCAGCCGGTGTGTTCGTGGACGGTGAGTCCCTCGGCCTTTAAGGCGGACAGCGTCTTCGCGGCGGAGAGAGGTGTGGCCATGAGTGGTGTCCTTTCGGGACGTCGGGTCGGTGGATGGAGGTCGTGCGCGTCAAGATCATGCGTACCTGGGCCGTGGGGGGTACCCGGGCCGTGCGTGTCCGGGTTGTGGTCAACCAGGTTCCGCGTCTCGGGATCGTGTGCAAAAGAGGACGCGCGGTTCGGGTCGTTCGTTTCGAGATCGTGCCTTCAGAAGCTGTGAGTTGTGATCAGGATCCCGGAAGTCACGCTCCGTCGGGGGCGATTCGGATAATTCGCCCGCCTTCGTCGCCTCCGTCACGCCGGTGGCCCTCATTCCGGTGACGCGTTGTCAGCCACCAGCTCCGGCCCACCGCCCACAGCACGAGCGCGGCCACGACCGGGCCCCCGAACAGGATCGTCAGACCGGCACCGATGTTCGCCCCGATCACCCCCGCGGTCAGGATCCGCAGCCCCGCCCCGACGATCAGCCCGGCGACCGCCAACGGCCCCAGCACTCCCCACCAACGCCGGTCCAGCGCCCCGCTGTTGCCGGCCCGCGCCAACAGCGCCCCGGCCGCGACCACCAGCGCCAGCGCGAGCGCGCCGATCAGCGCGGCCGTGCCGTCCGTGACGGACAGCGGCCGGTAGGCGTGGTCGAGTTCGGACGCCGTGAACCCGTCGGCGTTCTGCTGACCCATCAGCCCCCAAGTCGCCATCGGTACACCGGCGTTCAGGACGACGGCGGCGGTAAGAAGTGCTCCCCGTGTGCTCATACGGCCATGGTGACCGGGCCGTCGGACGCGGTCCTGAGCACGCGTACTCATCCGGAGGCGGCGCGGGCACCTATGGAGGGAGCGGCGACCTCACCTGGACGTGGGTCCACGACTCACCCGGTGGTGCGGATGGCCCTGCCGTCCGTCGTGCCGTCCGTCGCGTGCGCGGTCCCGTCGCCCGGCGGTCCCGTGGTCGTGTCCGATATGAACCACTCCGGCAGCCGATGGGCCATCACGCAGAGGCAGATCCCCAGCCAGCCGATGGCGAACAGCCAGCCCCCGACGACGTCCGTGAACCAGTGCACCCCGAGATAGACGCGGCTCGCTCCGACCAGCAGGGCCCAGCAGCCGGCCGTCACCGCGAGGGCCCGGCCGCCGCGCGGGGCGCGCAGGGACAGGGCGACCATCAGGAGCCCGGCGGTGATCGCGGCCGTGGTGGTGTGACCCGAGGGGAACGCCCAGCCGGAGGCGTGCGTCGTCGCCCAGTCGGCCCGCGGCGGGCGGGCACGGTGGACGAGGTCCCGCACGCCGTACCGCACGGCCTGGCCCGAGGTGAGACAGACGAGGGCGAGGGCGGCGGCCGTCAGCCGACCGCGCGCGGTCCGGCCCGCGACCATGCCGGCGAGCACGACGAGCAGGTAGGGGACGACGCCGGTGCCCGTCGAGGTCACCCCTCGGGCCAGTGCCACCAGGACGTCCGGGCGGTGCCCGACGGACCAGCTCAGCGAGGTGTCGTCGAGCCACAGCGGAGCCCCGCCGCCGCCCACCACGACCATCGCCAGCACACCGAACCCGGTCCACGCGCCCACACCGGCGCTGCCCGCGAGCTCGGCGGCGTCCCGGCGGTTCATGACGACGCGGGCTGCGACGATGGAGCTGCGGTTGTGGTCATCGCGTGCACCTTTCCGGTCGACGGGCGGGCGGGCGAACAGACGGACACTTCCGCGCGCCGACTACAATTATGTAGACGGTCTACGACACTGTAGACGATCTGAGGGTGAGGATCGTTCCCCATGACCGACGAGAAGCCCGATGAGAAGACCGACGAGAAGTCGTCCCAGGAGAGAGACGAGCGCCGGCCCGCGGGTGAGCTGGAGGCGGCGGTGCTGGCCGCGCTCTGGGCCGCCGGCGCGCCCCTCACCCCGGCGCAGGTCCAGACGGAACTCGCGTCCGGCCTCGCGCGCACGACGGTGACGACGATCCTGTCCCGGCTGCACGAGAAGGGGACGCTGGAGCGGGACCGGCAGGGCCGTGGGTACGCGTACCGGCCGGTCCAGGACCCGCAGGGCCTCACCGCCCTTCGTATGCACAGCGAACTGGACCGGGACAGCGACCGCGAGACCGTGCTCGCCCGCTTCGTCGCGCAGCTCAACCCGGACGACGAGCAGGTGCTGCGCCGGCTGCTGGAGGACGGCGAGTGACGCCCGCGTCGCCGGTGATCCCGCCGCTCCAGGTGCCGCTGCTCCAGGTCCTGTTGCTCCTGGTCCCGCTGCTCCTGCCGTTCGCCGCGCCCCCGCTGGCCCGCCGCGTCCTGGACCGTTGCCCGCCGGTCGCGGCCCTGTGGACCCTGACCGCCTCCGCGCTGCTGCTGGCCGGCGGCACGGTCGCCGCGCTCGGCACGCTCGCGCTGACCGGCCTGCTGAAGATCCCGGCGTTCGCGGCGCTCGGCGAGCTGACCCACCCGCTGCGCACCCCGTCCGCCCACCTGATCCTCCCGCTCGCGGCCCTGGCCGCCGGCCTGCTCACCGTCGGGGCCCTCACGCTGGGCCGTTCGGTGCTGCGCCAGGTCACCGGCTTCCGCGCGGCCCGCTCCGAGGCCGACCGCAGGCCCGCGGCGGGCGACCTGTGCGTCGTCGACTCACCGCACCCGGACGCGTACGCCCTGCCCGGCCGGCCGCAGCGCATCGTCGTCACGACCGGCATGCTGCGCAGCCTGGACGCGGCGGAGCGCGAGGCGCTGTTCGCACACGAGCGGGCCCACAACGCGGGCCGGCACCACTACTTCCTGGCCGCCGCCGAGCTGACCGCCCACTGCCACCCCGCCCTGCGCCCGGTCCGCGCCGCCATCCGGCTCGCCGCGGAACGGGCCGCCGACGAGGTCGCCGCCGGCGCGGTGGGGGACCGCCGCCTCACGGCCCGGGCCATCGCCCGAGCGGCCCTGGCCTCGGCCGCGCCGCGCTCGTCCGTCCTGCCCGGGATGGCGACGGGCCCGGTCCCGCACCGCGTCACGGCGCTCCTCAGCCCCGTACCCCTCCGCGCCCGGACCTGGATCGCCGCGCTCCTCACCACCTGCGCGCTGCTCTCCTCCGCCACGGCGGCGACGGTGGCCCTCCAGGTGCACGAGAACATCGAGATCGCGCAGGGCGAAGCAGGGTGAGGGAGGGCAGGCCGACCGGTTGATGCCGACGCCCCGGCCGCACCTCGGCGAGGTGCCCCCGCATCCGGCACCGGGTCGGCAGCCCCGGGCTCGGCTCTCACCGGCCCGCCGACGGCTGCACATGCGCCCGCGACCGGACCGGCAGGCTCACTCCGCGCCGCCGCCCGGCCCGGCGCCGACGGGACGCGCGCCGCGAGGGCGGCAGGAGGCCTGCCCGCCGGCGTTCACGCGTCCTGCACCGGCCCCCGAGGCCGTCGCGTCAACTGCCCCGCGTCCAGCCGCAGATGCCGGCTGTTGCGGCGGCGCAGGGTCGCCAGGTCGGCCGCCAGCGGGGACGGGGGGACGGCGAGGACCGGGCAGGTGGCGTGGCTGAGGCAGTAGCGGCTCACCGAGGGGGCGAGGAGCCGGTGCAGACGGCCGCGGTGGCCGGCGCCGAGGACCAGGACGTCGGTGTCGCGGTCGGCGATCTCGACCAGGGCCTGGCCGGGGCGGCCGCGGGCGACCAGCGCGTGCAGGGGGACACCCGGGCCGGCCGCGCCGAACATCGTGTCGAGGATGCCGAGGAGTTCCTCCCGGGCGAGCTGCTCGCAGCGCTCCCGCAGCAGCGGCGGGACGGACGAGCGCGCCGCGTGGAACTCGCCGCCGGGCAGCTCCCACGCGATCACCGGCCACAGCTCGGCGCCCCGGCGCGCGGCCTCCTGGGCCGCCCGGCGCAGGGCCGTCAGACTGCCCGGCGAGCCGCTCACGCCGGCCACCACACGCACCGCTCCCGGCAGACCGTCACGGGCACCGGAATCAGACATGGCTCACCGCTCCTCGTACACGCGCACCCGGCAGGTACTGCCCAGGGCCTGTTGCCTGCCTCCATCACACTCCCGTGCGCGCCCTACGACCACCCCGTACGCCGCACTTTGGCGCCCTTCTGACGCCGTGCGCGGGGCCTCCCGGTCGGCCGCGTAAGCAGCACGTCAGCGTCCGCGCGATCTCCGTCAGCATCGCGTCATGAGCCGTCGGCGGGCGGGACAGGGAGGGGGAGCGCGGGCATAGCGTCCTTCGCAGGTCCCGTCCTCCTCCCCGCGGCGGGGCCGTCGCACATCACCCGCGTTCGATGGAGGCATTCCATGACGGAGACCGGCTACGGCGAGGACCCCGAACCCTCCGATCGGTTCCCGGCCGGACCCCTGTACGTCCCGGTCCGGCCGGGTCCGTCGGGGTGCGTGACCCGCGTCTTCCGCACCCCGCTCGGCGACCGCACCGCGGTCGGTTTCACCTCCGCGCGGCGGCTGACCGCGACCCTCGGCGCGGGCCAGGCGTGGATCAGGCTCGCCGAACCCGCCCTGCGCGCGCTCACCGCGCCCCTCGGCGTTACCACCGTCACGGTGGATCCCCAGTTCACGGCCCCGGCTTCGGCTCCCGCCCCGGCTCCCGCCCCGGCTCCCGCTCCCGCGTCCACGCCCCGGTCCGCGCGGCCGGCGAACCCCGTCGTCCCCGTCGTCCCTGCCGTACTCGCGCTGCGCGTCGGCTGAGAGAGGGCTGTCCCGATGACCACCGTTCACGACCCCTCGGTCGCCGCCCTCGCCGACGACCTGTCGGTCTGGCCCGCCTCCACCGCCGAGCCGCACCCCGGCGAACTGTCCGTGGGCGGCGTACCGCTCGCGGAGCTCGCCGACCGTTTCGGCACGCCCGTCTACGTCCTCGACGAGGCCGAGGTGCGCGACCGCTGCCGTACCTATCTGCACGCCTTCCCGGACACCGAAGTCCTGTACGCGGCCAAGGCGTTCCTGTGCCGGGCGATGGTCCACTGGATCGAGGAGGAGGGCCTCGGTCTCGACGTCTGCTCGGCCGGTGAACTGGAGTTGGCGGTCACCACCGGTTTCCCGCCCGAGCGGATGGTGCTGCACGGCAACGCCAAGTCCCCGCGCGACCTGGAGACGGCCCTGCGCCTCGGTGTCGGCCGCATCGTCATCGACAGTCCGTCGGAGATCGCCAGACTGGCGGCGGCAGTTGGGCCCGGCGGTCACCAGAAGGTCATGGTCCGGGTCGTGCCCGGGGTCAGTGCGGGCGCCCACGAGAAGATCCGTACCGGCACCGACGACCAGAAGTTCGGGCTGTCCATCGCCGACGGGCACGCGCAGCACGCGATCGCCCGCATCCTCGACCAGCCGCAGCTCGAACTCACCGGTCTGCACTGCCACTTGGGCTCGCAGATCACCACGGTCAAGCCGTACCTGGCCGCCGTGCGCCGCGTCGTCGGCCTCATGGCCCGCCTGCACGAGCAGCACGGCCTGGTCCTGCCCGAACTCGACCTCGGCGGCGGCCACGGCATCGCCTACCGCCCCGGCGAACCGGCCCTCGACCTCACCGAACTCTCCCGCCGGGTCCGCGCCGAACTGCACGACGCCTGCGCCGCCGCGGGCCTGCCCGTACCCCGTCTGACCATCGAACCGGGCCGGGCCATCGCCGGACCCGCGGGCATCGCGCTCTACCACGTGCTCGCCGTCAAGCGCACCGGCACGCGCACCTTCGTGGCGGTGGACGGCGGCATGAGCGACAACCCGCGCCCGGCCCTCTACGGCGTCCGCTACGCCCCCCGCCTGATCGGCCGCCGCACCACCATCGACCGCACCCCGGTCACCGTCGTGGGCCGGCACTGCGAGGCCGGCGACACTCTCGCCACCGACGTCGAACTCCCCGCGGACGTACGCCCCGGAGACCTCCTCGCCGTCCCCGTCGCCGGCGCGTATCACCTCTCCATGGCCTCCACCTACAACCTCGTCGGCCGCCCCCCGATCACCGCGGTCCGCGACGGCCACGCCCGCCTCCTGGTCCGCCGGGAGTCCCTGGACGACATCCGCAGCCGGGACGTGGGCTTGTAGGCGAGGGGGATTCGGTTGGCGTGAGGGGGGATTCGGCTGCGAGCGGCTGATGCGGGCGGCTGAAAATCCCGAGCGGCCGGGACGAGGTCGGCGGCACCCTGGAGCCATGGGCCGCTGGAAGCCCTACGACAACTCCAGCGCCGGGAGAGCGAACCGCGGTGAGCGCCCGACCGGCCTGCCCGTACACGCCCTAACCGAGTCGTACGCGCCCCACCACCGGAAGGTGATCACTCCCGGTCGCCTCCAGCGTCGACACCTCCGTCACCTCGACCCCTCTCCCGAGCACCTGGTCGATCCGCGCCACCGGCAGGGAGGCCGGCCAGCTGAACGCGAACCCCGAGCCCGGGGCGGTGAGTTGGGAGATGACGGGGTCCAGCCCACGATCCCGCACGGTGCCGTTGAAGTCGCCGACGACCAGGAGCCGGTCCGCCGGTTCGGCCGCGATCCGGGTCCCGAGCAGCGCCGCGCTCTCGTCCCGCGCCGCCGACGCGAAACCGCCCGCGCCGAGCCGGATCGACGGCAGATGGACGACGTACACCGCGATCTCGCCGTCGGGCGCGGCGACCGTGGCCCGCAGACCGCGCTGCCAGCCGTCGGGGAAGCCCGCGGGCCGGATGTCGACGGCCCGCACGTCCGAGAGGGGGTACGCGGACCAGAGCCCGACCGTGCCGCGGACCGCGCGATGGGGATGGGTGGCGCGCAGGACATCCTCGTACGAGGGCCGCGCCGCGGGCGTCAGCTCCTCCACGGCCACCAGCTCCGCGCGCGTGGCGAGCAGCACCCGGGCGGTGCCGGCGGGGTCGGTGTTGTCGTCGGCCACGTTGTGCTGGACGATGCTCAGGTCGTACGGGCCCGGCGGCACCCACAGTCCGGCGAACAGCCACAGCCAGGCGAGGGTCGGCGGCAGACAGGCGACCAGGCCCCACACGGACCGCAGGACCAGCGCGAGGCAGGCGAGCAGCGGTACGGCCACGCCCAGCCACGGCAGGAACGTCTCCAGGGCGCTGCCGAGACGTCCGGGGCGGTTGGGGACCAGGGAGTGCAGGGTCAGGAGGGCGGTGACGGTGACGGCGCAGCCGATCGGCCAGTACTCCCGGCGCCGTACGCGCCTGTGTATCGCTGTGACGACCACGCGCCCCCTTGCCAGAGTGTCCGTGCCGGGGGCTCGCCGCGACACCCGGGCGACAGGCGGCCATGATAGACAACGCCGGTGACGGTCAGGGCTGTTCTGTGCCCGGTCCGCGGGCGACCGCACGACAACGGGACAACGGGAAGGGGCAACCGGTGCTTCTGAAGACCTTCCGCTGGTCGTTCGTGGCCACCGCGCTCGGACTGGCCGTAGGAGTGCTGTACGGCGGGTGGACGGCGTTCGGCGTCATCGCGATCCTGACCGTCCTGGAGATCTCGCTGTCGTTCGACAACGCGGTGGTCAACGCCGGGATCCTGAAGAAGATGTCGCCGTTCTGGCAGACGATCTTCCTCACGGTCGGCGTCCTGATCGCCGTCTTCGGCATGCGGCTGCTCTTCCCGGTCGCCATCGTCGCGATCACCGCCAAGAAGAACCCGTACGACGCGGTCAACCTGGCGCTGACCGACAAGGACCAGTACCAGCAGCTCGTCACCGACGCGCACCCGGCGATCGCCGCGTTCGGTGGCATGTTCCTGCTGATGATCTTCCTCGACTTCATCTTCGAGGACCGGGACATCAAGTGGCTGGGCTGGTTGGAACGCCCGCTCGCCAAGCTCGGCAAGGTCGACATGCTGGCGGTGTGCATCGCCCTGATCGTCCTGCTGATCACCGCATTCACCTTCGCGACCCACGCCCACCAGCACGGCGGCGGCCACGCCGACAAGGCGCAGACGGTCCTCATCTCCGGCATCGCGGGCCTGATCACCTACATGGTCGTCGGCGGGCTCTCCGGCTTCTTCGAGGACCGCCTGGAGGCGGAGGAGGAGCGCGAGCAGGAGGAGCAGGAGGCGGCCGAGCGGAGCGGGCGGAAGCGGGCGCCGGTGGTACTGGCGGGCCAGGCGGCCTTCTTCATGTTCCTGTACCTCGAGGTCCTGGACGCGTCCTTCTCCTTCGACGGCGTGATCGGCGCGTTCGCCATCACGAACGACATCGTGCTGATGGCGCTGGGCCTGGGCATCGGCGCGATGTACGTCCGGTCGCTGACGGTCTACCTGGTCCGGCAGGGCACGCTCGACGACTACGTGTACCTGGAGCACGGGGCGCACTACGCGATCGGCGCGCTGGCCGTGATCCTCATGGTCACCATCCAGTACCAGATCAACGAGGTCATCACCGGCCTCGTCGGCGTCGTCCTGATCGGCTGGTCCTTCTGGTCCTCGGTGCGGCGCAATGCCGCGTTGGCGGCGGCGGAGGCCGAGCCGGGGGAGCCGGTGGAGGCGGATTCGGCCAAGGTCGGGTAGCGGTCGCAGGCGGTGGCCGCGATCAACACGCGTGTCCCGACGGTGAGTTCCCACGCAAACGGATGAAGTGTGATTGGCCAAGATTCGTCACGCTCTGATTGCATGTGAATGCAGAGCGTAACGATACTTCACCGGTTACTTCACCGGTAACTTCACCGTCAGGGAGCCACCATGCGTGACCAGATCGACATGACCCCACCCCTGCTCGACTACGTCCGTGACATCTCCCTGCGCGAGGAACCCGCCCTGCGGCAACTGCGGGAGGACACCGCCGCGTTGCCCAACCGGATCATGCAGATCCTGCCGGAGGAGGCCCAGTTCCTCGCGCTGCTGATCCGGCTCACCGGGGCGCGTGAGGTCCTGGAGATCGGCACCTTCACCGGTTACAGCTCGCTGTGCATGGCCCGGGCCCTGCCCGCCGACGGAACGCTGCTCACCTGCGACGTCAGCGAGGAATGGACGGCGATGGCACGCCACGCGTGGCAGCAGGCGGGGGTGGACGACCGTATCGAACTGCGCCTCGGCGACGCCGTGGAGACCTTGGACGCGCTGCTCCTGGAACGCGGCCCTTCCTCCTTCGACCTGGTCTTCATCGACGCCAACAAGGCGAACTGCCCGCAGTACTACGAGCAGTCCCTCGCCCTCACCCGCCCCGGCGGCCTGATCGTCCTGGACAACACCCTCTGGTCCGGCCGGGTCGCCGACCCCACGCAGCAGGACCCGAACACGGTGGGTGTGCGCGCGGTCAACGAGGCGCTGCACGGCGACGAGCGGGTGGACCTCGCGATGCTGCCCATGGCGGACGGGATCACACTGGCCCGAAAGCGCTGAGGCACAGCCGGGGCTGAACGGGCCGACCTGGTCGAACGGGCTGAACTGGTCGAACGGGCCTGACGGGCTGAACTGGCCGGACGGGCCGAGCTGATCAATCTGTCGAACTGATCAAACTGGTCGAGCTGATCAAACTGGTCGAATCGAACTGGGCGGAACGTTTTGGTGCCCGCCGGGCGTCGTTGCTCTCCAGGACACGGACACGGTGACCGTGTCCCGGAGAGGGGGCCCGACGTGCGGACCGACGGATTCGCCAAGTGGACACAGCGGTTCGAGGACGAACGGGAGGCGCGGCAGGCCCAGGGCGACCCGGACTGGACACAGGGGGCGACCCTGCACCCGGCGACCTGGTCCAGCGTCCAACGCTTCCAGGTCGGCGAGGACGGCGACGGCGCCAACCTCGTCGCCAAGGCGGACCAGGCGGGCGACGCCGACTACGCCCGGGCGGTCCGCCTCTTCGTCGCCGAGGAACAGAACCACGCCCGCCTCCTGGCCCGCCTCCTCCAGTCCGGCGGCGAACCGACCCTGACCGGCCACTGGACCGACACGGTCTTCGTCCGGCTACGCCGCCTCATGGGCCTGCGCCTGGAACTCCTGGTCCTGATGATCGCGGAGGTGGTGGCCCTCCGTTACTACCGCGCCCTGCGCGACGGCACCGACGACCCGCTCACCTCGTCGGTGGCGTCCCGCATCCTCGCCGACGAGGAACGCCACGTCCCCTTCCACTGCGACCGCCTGCACGAGTCGCTGACGGAACTCCCCCGCATAACCCGCCGCCCGGTCATGCTCACGTGGCGCCTCCTCCTCCTGGCAGTCACCCTGGTGGTAGCGGCGGACCACGGCCGCGCCCTCCACCAACTCCAGGTCGGCCGCCTCCGCTTCGTGGCGGACGTCATGACGACGGGGGGTGGGGTGGTGGACGCGGTGCTGGCGCCGAGCCCGGACACGTGGACGAGCGGGCGCTGACATCCCGGCGGGAAGCCTCGCCGCTGCGGCGCGGTGACCGTATGGTGCGGGGACGGGTGGCTGGCCGGCACGTATCGAAGTCCCTGATCTGGTCGGGATGACGGGGCAGGAAGCGCGCTCTCTCTGCCGTGATCTGGGGCTGTTCCTGGGCTACTACAACATGGATCAGCAGCTGCCGCGGAGCATGGTGATCGCTCATCAAGAGCCCTCACCCGGAACCATGGTGGAACCTGCCGCGGCGGTCAGGATCTGGACGACCTTGGATCCGCTGCCCTGATCCCTGTGGCTCAGGGCGGAACCAGCGACCAACGCCCCACATCAAGACGAGGTAAATGCCGCCTGAAGCGGCACTGGTCGCTGAATGAGGCTCGCCTAGGGTCCGCCCCATGGACTGGCAGAAATGGCACAACGCCTACGACACCCCCGAATCGCCCCTGGCTCAGCGGCTGTTGACGGTCCAGCACCGCATCAGCCTGGCCCTGGACACCTGCCCACCCGGCCCCCTCCGGGTGATCAGCCTGTGCGCCGGCCAGGGCCGCGACCTCCTGGGTGTCCTGCCCGCCCACCCCCGTCGCGACGACGTACACGCCCGGCTGGTCGAACTGGACCCGCAGAACACCGAGTCGGCCGCGTCGGCCGCCCGATCGGCAGGCCTGCACCAGATCGAGACGGTCAACGCCGATGCCGCACTCCTCGACCACTACGCCGGCCTGACCCCGGCCGACCTCGTCCTGATCTGCGGGCTGTTCGGCAACATCACGGACTCGGACATCGAGCGCACGATCACCGCCTGCACCCAACTCACCAAGACCGGCGGCCGAGTCATCTGGACCCGCCACCGCAAGACCCCCGACCGGGTCCCACTGATCTGCCGGTGGTTCGAGGAGCGGGGTTTCGCCGGCGAATGGCTCACCGGCGAGGGGCAGGTCCAGTCGGTGGGGGTGCATCGCTTCGACGGGACTCCTGCGCCGCTTCAACTGGGGGTTCGGGTCTTCGAGTTCGTGGGTTACGACAGGCTCCGCGAACTGGGCGTTCGCTCTGAACAGCGGAGTGAAGGGCGCACGTAGGGGGCGCACGATGTTCGCGAATGCACCGGTCCCAATGTCGCGAAATGGAAACAGGCCTTCCGCTTTGCGGCAAACCCTTGAAGTCTTGACCAAGCAACAGGACGGGGGACCTGTGAAGTTTTCGAGGGGGTTCGCGAAGATCACCGACCGTACTTCGGTCACGTTCAGGCAGGGGGCCTGGACAGGTCGGTGACGCGGTGAGGGTTCGACGTCGGCATGTGTGCAATCCGACCGGGATTCGGCTGACGCTCCCACACCGCTTCCTGCAGTACCCGACGCCGCGACTGCCTGCTTCAGGAGCAGCCAGTTCGCATCTCAAGGGCGCCGTCTTCCGGTTCGCGCATGTTTGCGAGCCGGCTCAAGGGGAGGAAACCACCATGCACGTTTGCGTGCTCGGGCAGGGCTATGTCGGCCTGCCTCTGGCTCTCAGGGCCGCCGAGACCGGACACACCGTGACGGGCTACGAACCCGACCGGAAACGCTGCGAGAAGCTCGCGGCCGGATCGTCCTACATCGAGGACATCGACTCCAACCGCCTGCAGCGGGTGCTGCGTTCGGGCGCGTACACCGCGAGCTCGGACCCGAAGGACCTCAAGGGCTTCGAGGTCGCGGTCATCACCGTGCCGACCCCGCTGACCGACCGCGCGCCGGACCTCAGCTGCGTACGGGAGGCGGGCGCCGTACTCGCCGAGTGGCTGGAACCGGGAGCCACCGTGGTGCTCGAGTCGACCACACATCCGGGCACCACCCGTGACGTGCTCATCCCGCTGCTGGAGGAGGGCTCCGGCCTGGTCGCCGGGCGGGACTTCCACGTCGGATTCAGTCCCGAGCGCATCGACCCCGGCAACGCGGACTGGCGGTTGGAGAACACACCCAAGATCGTCGCCGGACTCACCGATGCCTGCCTGCGTCAGGTGAAGGCCTTCTACGACTCGGTCACCGAAGTCACCGTCCCGGCATCGGGACTCGAAGAAGCCGAACTGGCCAAGGTGTTCGAGAACACCTACCGGCACGTCAACATCGCCCTGGTCAACGAGCTCTCCCGGATGGCTCACACACTCGGCGTGGACGTGTGGCACACCTTGGAGCTGGCCGCGACCAAGCCCTTCGGCTTCACCAAGTTCGTACCCGGACCGGGTGTCGGCGGACACTGCCTGCCCATCGACCCCGTCTACCTCAGCCATCACGTCAAGGCGCGGCACGGGCAGACCTTCCGGCTCATCGAGCTGGCTCAGGACATCAACGAAGGCCAGCCGGACTACGTGGTGCGCCGGCTGCAGGACTCGCTCAGCCGTCGCTTCAGCCGCAGCGTGCACGGCGCCCGCGTCCTGGCCCTCGGCGCCGCGTACAAGCCGGGAACCGCGGACGCCCGCCAGTCGCCGGCCGTCCAGGTCATCGACCGACTGCGCACCATGGGGGCTGACGTCACTGTCGTAGACCCCTATCTGCCGGACGGTGGCTCCAGGGAGATTCCTTTCGCCACCGCGGAACACGACATGAGCGTCGCCGACTTCGACGCGGTCGTCCTGCTCACCCCGCACGGTGAGTTCGATCTCGCCCGACTCGCCGCCGAGGCCGCCTACGTGCTGGACACCCGAGGCGTCATGGCGACAGCCCCGCACGTCGAGCGGCTCTAGAGCGCGAGAAGGCTCAACAGCCGTAGCTCGGCGCCCGCGTGCAGGACATGCGCGGTGCCATGCCGACCGGCCACGACGTCGAGCGCCCGAGGCGCTCCGGAAAGAGGCAAGCATGTACGGACAGAATGGTGTGGGCGCCGCAATCGGTACGGCCACCGGGGGAGCGGCACTGGCCGCCACCGGCGGTACGGCGCTGGGATGGATCGTGCTGGGGGCCATGCTCCTGGTGATGAGCGGCGTGGCGGTCTTCCGCCTGGCGACCCGCGCCGAGCGGGTGACCGCTTGAGCACTTCATCGCGGATCCGATTCATCGCGGTGACCGCTGTGGTGGTGGCGGCTCTGGCCGCTGCCACCGTGGTGGTGCACCTGCAGTCGAAGAGCCCGATCCTGACGTTCTACTGGTGGCTGGGCATGATGGTGATCGTGCTCTGCCTGGTCTCGTTCCTGAAAGGCAGATCCTTCACCCACCTGCCCGTGGCTCCCGGCCGGACGGTGGCCATCATCCCCGCCTTCGAGGAGCCCACCGAGAACCTGCACCGAACGGTGTGGTCACTGCTGGCCCAGACTCATCCGGTCGACGAGATCCACGTGATCGACGACGGCTCGAAGCAACACCCCGTGGAGCCCTTCGAGCACCCGCGGGTCTTCTGGCACCGACAGGAGAACAAGGGAAAGCGCGGCGCCCAGGTCACCGTGCTGCGTCATCTCCAGGCGCGGAACAAGCACTTCGACTTCGTCCTCACCATCGACTCGGACGGCGAGCCCTTCCCGGACGCGCTGGAGCAGCAGCTCCGGGCCATGAGCAATCCGAGGATCCAGGCCACCACCGGGATGATCTACATCCGCAACTTCGAGGAGACCTGGGTCTCCAGGGCCGCCGACATCGACATCGGCACCTCGTGCGTGATGATGCGGTCCTCGCGTTCCATGCTCGGAGCGCTGGAGACCACGTCGGGCGCACTCGCCCTCTATCGGGCCGAGTTGCTGTACGACCACCTGGACGCCTACGAGGTGGAGTGCGGAACCGGCGACGACCGCTGGCTGGCGCTGCGGGCCCTCATGCGCGGTGAGGTCGTGGCCGTCAACGAGGCCGGCGTGATCACCGACATGCCGACCACGCTGAAGAAGACGTACCGGCAACGCCTGCGCTGGGCCCGGTCCTGGTGGTGGATGCTCCCGTTCGTCTACTCCCGGCTCTCCCTGAAACAACTCATCTCACCGACCTTCGGCCTGCTCCAACTCGTCATCACTCCAGTGATGTTGGCCTGGACCCTCGTGATGACGGTGATGACTCTGGGCGGCCGCTACCACAACCCCGGCGTGGCCCTGGTCTACCTCGCTGTCTATCTCGTCGTCCGATACGGCCAAGCGGGCCTCTACGTACTCATGCGGCCGGACATGACCACCCGCCAACGGCTGCACTCGTGGCTCGTCGGAACTCCGACCGCGGTCTTCATGAACATCGTGCTGCTGTGCCCCACCCGCTACTGGGCCCTGTTCAAGCTCCGTGACAACGCGTGGCAGTCCCGAGGACTGACGGCCAAGACGGCTCTGCCGAAGGGCCGGCACCGTGCCGAGGCGCAGGACCTGATGAAGGTGTGAGCGTCGACGACGACGTGCTCGCCGCGCTCGACGGCCCCAACACGCGCCTGCACCACGGCCACCGACCCCAACCTGCGGCGCGCCCGACTGGGCGGCGGTCAGGTCACCAGTAGAAGGAGAACTTCGGGACGGGGGAAGGGAGTTGCCCGAGGAAGCCGGTGGCCCTCAGTAGCAGCCGTCCAGTGGGTCGAGTGTGCCGTTCAGCTGCCGCGGCACCCGGTCGAGGTCTCCACGCCGGTCCCGCCACGCGCGCTGTTCCTCGGAGTCGGCCGCGGCCTCGACGAAGGCGCGGGCCTGCCGTACGCCCGATTCGCTCACCACCGACCGCCGGTCGCCCGCTTCGGTCTGGAATCCGCCGAAGCGGGCGACCGGGCTCCAGGCGGGGCTGATCTCCGGGAGCGGGGCGGCGATGTTCTCGTAGTCCCCCGGCCGCATGCACGATCTTGCCGCCGGCCACGAGGAGGCCGGTGTCGCGCATCGCCCGGACGGGCGGGGCGGTCGCGGCGCGTTCGGGGCCGTAGCGGTCGATGAAGGCCTCGCCCTGGAACATCATGCGGTTCTGCACCGAGACGGCTCCGCCCAGCGCCTTGATCCGCTCCAGACTGCGCCGGCTCACCGTCTCCGCTTGGTCGAACAACCACCGTGTCCCGTCCGGGAATCCGCCGTCTTAGGTGGCGTGCAGACGGAAACCCCAGCCGTTGTCGAGGACCAGGCGAAGTTCTCGCCGGCGCCGTTGCAGCGCAGGCAGCGCAGGCAGCGCAGGCAGGGCAGGCAGGGCAGGCAGGGCGGACATGGAGGCTCCTTGGAGCGGCAGTGGGGGATGGGTCGTCCGGCGACGCCATCGACGCTAGGTCTGCGACAATGAATCGGCTCAACACATGGTTCTGCTCGTATTGATCTGTGGCAGAGATGAATGGAAGGTCGAGCGAGCGATGGACCTGAGGCACCTGAAGTACTTCCTCGCCGTCGCCGAGACCCGCAACTTCACGCAGGCCGCGGCCAGTTGTTACGTCGCCCAGTCCGCGCTCAGCCAGCAGATCGCCCGCCTGGAGAAGGACGTGGGCGCCCGGCTGTTCAGCCGCACCAGCCGTTCCGTACGGCTGACGGCCGCCGGAGAGCTCCTCGAACCGCTCGCCCGCCGCATCCTCGCCGACGTCGACAACGCCCAGGCCGCCCTCGACGCCCTGTCCGGACTGAGGCGCGGGCGCCTGCGCCTGGGGCTGTTGCAGACGCGGGCCTCCTCGGTCGACCTGGTCGAGGTGATGGCCGACTACCACGCCCGCTACCCGGGCATCGACTTCCACGTCACCAACGCGCCCAGCGCGGAGATGGCCGCCGCGGTCCTGGCCGGGGACCTCGACATCGCCGTAGTGGGCCTCGGTCCGCGCCAAGTCCCGGAAGGGCTCGACCACTTCGTCCTGGACGGCGACCCGCTCGTCCTCGTCGTGCCCGCGGACCACGCCTTCGCCGACGGCGGTGACGTCGTCGACCTCGCCGACCTGCCGGAGAGCCACCAGCTCATCCAGTTCACGCAGGGCAGCGGACTGCGGCGGCAGGTCGAGGCCGCGTTCGCCCGCGCGGGAGTGGAACCGGGCCGGCACTTTCAGGTCGGCCAGATCCAGGACATGGTCCGGCTGGCGGCACGGGGGATCGGCGTGACGGTCGTACCGCGGTCGTCGCTCTTCGGCGGTGACGGCGTGCCGGGCGAGGGCGAGGTCGGGAGCCAGGACCCGGACCAGGGTGGGAGCCAGGGCTCAGACCGGGCCGCGGGCCCGCTGGCCGGACCGCTGCCCTACGGCGCCCGCGCGCTCCGTATCGCGGACGAGGCGGCGGTGCACACCATCTGCGTGGTCCACGACAGCAAGCGGCTGGCGCCGGCGGGTGCCGCGTTCCTGGAAGTGGTGGAACGGCACGCGGTCAGGAGCTGACGGCAGGCTCGGCCCAATCGATCGCTCTCGCCGATTGCTGCATCCGTATCCATATGTTGGACGGAACGTTCCCTGTGGAGAGAGGCTCGGAAAGGGCCGGGAGACCGGAGCCCAGGAGACCTCCAGCGAAGGGGAGCAACGCCATGTCTGCCGCTGCCGTACTGCGCGACGCGTGGGCCACGGTCGTCCCCGACAAGGACGACCGACACGGCCCGCTCCCACCCCTGATGCTCGCGCTGACCGTGGTCACCGGCCTCGTGGACGCCTTCAGCTACCTCGTCCTCGGCCACGTCTTCGTCGCCAACATGACCGGCAACGTCGTCTTCTCCGGCTTCGCGATCGCCGGCGCGGCCGGTTTCTCCCTGGCCGCCTCGCTCGCGGCACTCGCCGCGTTCGCCGCGGGCGCCCTGGCCGGCGGCCGCCTCGCCCACCGGGTCGGGGCCCACCGAGGCCGCGTACTGCACCTCGCACTCCTCCTGGAGACCACCCTGGTCCTGGCGGCGTACGTCGTCGCGCAGACCACGGCCGCCCCCCACACGGGCGCCGTCCAGTACACCCTGATCGCCCTCCTCGGCCTCGCCCTGGGCATCCAGAACGCCACCGCCCGCACCCTCGCCGTCCCCGACCTGACGACCACCGTGCTGACCCTGACCATCACCGGAGTCGCCGCGGACAGCCGCCTCGCGGGCGGCAAGGGCGGCAAGGCCGGCCGCCGGATGCTCTCGGCCGGGGCGATGTTCGCCGGGGGCCTCGCGGGCGCCGTCGCCGTCGAACACGGCGGAACGGCCCTGCCCCTGCTCTTCGCCGCGGTGCTGCTGGTGGCGACGACGATCGCGGCGTTCACGCTGACGCGGTCGGACGCCTCGTGGACGAAGCCGCTGTGACGAAGAACGATGTGCGCGGTACGACGGTGAGGGCGACGTAGACAGGACTAACCCCCCACCCCACCTGGCGCCACACCCTCCACTCCGCCCTCCTCGAACTCACCCTCACCGCACTGATGATGTTCACCGTGGCCACCACGGTCCGCTGGCTGATGGGCACCCTCGACCCGGCCGCCGACGGCTGGGAACACCCCCGAGGGCAGGCTGGTCGCCGCGGCTCCCCTGTCCGGCTACACCGTCACCGCCGTCATGCTCTCGCCCTGGGGCAGGGTGACCGGCGGACACGTCAACCCGGCACGGGAGTTCGGCCCGGCGGTGTTCGCCGGCGACCTCTCACTCCTGCCCGTGTACCTGCTCGCGCCGCCGATGGGGGCACTCCCCGCGACCGCGGTGATCAGACGGGTCGGGTGAATGGGACGTATCGAATCCGCAGAGGCTCACTCTTTCGAAGGCGGGAATCCCCAAGGCAGCCAGGGTTGTTCGGCGTCCTCCTCCGAAATCCCGCGCGCCTGCTCGGGGATGACCGTTCCGGTATCCGCGGAAGGCGCGGGAGACGGCGCGGATTCGACGGGCCTCCGCGCATGCCGCCCGATCACCCCGTCGTGACTGTCGTTGATGTTGAAGTCGAGCAGGAGCAGTTCAAGTAGTTCCGTCTCCTCACGGGCCCCCACTTCTTCGAGTCGTTTCTGGACCGCTCGGACGAGCCGTTCAATCTCGATCTTCGCGCGCCGTTCCATGTTCGACCGCTGCGCCTGAGCGAGCTGGACCGCTTGTTCGGCCTCGGCGCGCAGCAGATCGACTTCCTTGAGCATCCGGTCGGTTGCGGCCGCCGCCTTTTCCCGGTGCTCCCGGGCGCTCTCGATGGCGCGTTGTTTGAGCGCGCTCGCCTCCTGCTGCGCCTTGCGGCGGATCGCGTCGGCCCTGTCGTTGGCTTCGAGCGTTATCTGGTCGCGCTCCGAGCGGCCCAACAGCGCGTGCCGGTCTGCCTCGGCACGCGCGTCCCCGAGGATCGACTCGGCCTGCCGTTCCACCGCAGGCAGCCGCTCATGCGCCTGCCGGGTCTGGTCCAGTGCCTCCGCGAGCACCGAGCGTGCCTGGGCCTCAAGAGCCGTGGCCTTGTCTATCCGGGCCGCTGCGGCCTCGGTCGCGGCCTTCGCCTGCGCGATGACGGAATCCGGGTGAAAGGTCAGCGCGAGCAGCCTCTTGTTCTCGAACTCCAGCCTCGCGACCTGGGCTTCAAGAGTGTCTCCGTCGCGCGCGGTGACCGCCTGGAACTCGTCCTCCGCCTCCCGCAGCGCCTTCAGTTGTACGAGCCACGCCGCATCGTCTCCGCCGAGTGCCTGGACGACGTCACACACAAGGTCGTCGCTCGGCATTCTTTTCGCGTTGAACAACTCCGAGAGGCGGGGCTGGCCATAGCCGGTCAGCTCCGCCAACTCGGTCAGGCTCGGGGAACCGGCCTTCTCACGCAGGGCACGCAACCGCAGCGCGAAGCCTGTCAACGGCCGCCCGTCGTCGGGCAGGGCATTGACCCTGCGCCCCATGAGCCCCCCTTTGCCACGCCTCCTCAGATGGTGGGCCATTCTTCCCGGGCGAGGGCGCCGTAATCCACCTGATCCGCATATGTCGGGGCGGGGGGCTATGAGGAAACGATCCCTCAAGATTCTTCCGCGCTGAGCGACGAAGAAGGAAGCGAAGAACGGGAGGAATTCCGTACGCGGTTCCGTCGGCGGCCGGACGCCGATTGTTCGATGTTTCATCGACTTGAACTATCGCGTTTGGCTGGAAGTTCAGATCCGCCTTCACTGGATATGCCAAGTACAAGTCCAAGCAAAAACCTGACCACTAGCCCAAGCGGAAGCCGAGGCCAAAGCCGAAACCGAACACGGCCGGCAATCAGCACTGGAGCTGCACATGCCTTCTCAGCGTGACACGAAGAAGAGCCCTCCGGGCGGGAACGCAGCCAACTTCACCCGAGAGCGCGATTCCGCCTCGGACGTACGAATCCTGGACGCGGGCCGCCGCAGCGTCTGGCGCCTGGAGGTGCCGGCCCCGCGGCTGCCGGCGATCCCCACCATCACCGCCGTCGGCAGCAGCGGAGGCCTCGCGACCGCCATCGCAACGGGCCACGTCCAGCCCGGCGTTGTCTGGCCCGCCGTCGCCCTCGCCATCGCGGGACTGGCGTACGACATAGCCATCCGCGCGCTCAACAGGCCGCACGAGGCCTGAAGCGGCCCGAAGAAAGGGGCAGCCCAGGAAGACTTCCCGGGCTGCCCTGTTCCGGTACGGAGGTCAGGCGGGCCGAGGCACGATGCTCACCGCGCGATAGTCGTACCCGTCCTGCTTGAAACCGGGAGCCTCCCACGTGAGGTCGACCCGCTGCCCGGGCGACAGCGTGCGGAAGCCCTCCGCCCGGATGTCGGCGAAGTGCCCGAAGCAACCGCCGGGAGTCTCGGGCGAGTCGAGAACACCCCACCCCTCCTCGTCGCTCCACTCACGGACGACCGCGACCACCGTGGAAGACCGCATGCCCTGCTCCTCATCTTCTTGCTCCGCGCGGGAACCAGTGTGCCCGGAGATACGTGATCACCGCGTCGCGCGGACAACCGCGGCCGCCAGCAGGCTGGTTCCGGCCAGGACACCCCACAACAACCCCGGCCCCACCGTGAGCAGCGCGGTGAGCGCGGCCGGCGCGGCGGCCCGGCCGATGCCGGTGGACACCTGCCAACGGGCGAGCGCCCGACCGCGCGACCGCGCCGGTGTCGTGGCGAGGACGAGCGCGGTGGCGCTGCCGGTGTAGAGGATCTCGCCGGCCGTGTAGAGCACCGACACCGCGGCGACGGCCATCGCGCCCGCCCCACCACCGAGTGCGCCCGCCGCCCAGAACCCGAGGTAGGACAGGGCCAGTACGACCCCCGAGGACGCCAGCACCGAACGCCGCGAACGCCGTGCCAGCCACAGCACCACCGGCACCTGAGTGACGATGACCAGCACGGTGTTGGCCACGAAGATGCCCGCCGACCAGGAAGGGGAGGCGTGCAGGTAGGTCACCAGCAGGGCGGGCAGGGCGACTTCGAGAACGTCGTAGCAGAAGGCGTACGGGAGATTGGCGAGGCTGAGGACGGTGACGTGCCGCAACGGCCCACCGCGCGTATCGCCTTCGGTGCCGGCACCACCACCGACAGGAGGCACGTCACCCCGCTCACTTCCACTCCCACCCGGCCCGTCGGTATCAATCCGCACCGACCCCACCAGCACGGCCGCCACGAGATACCCGACAACCGTCACCAAGGCCAGGACCCGCAGCGCACCCGTACCCCCGGCCACCGCAACGGTGGCGATCAACGCCCCCGCTCCCAAACCGGCGTTGCGCAGCGACCGTGCCGCCGCCAGCGCCGCGTCGCGCTGCCGGTCGTCCGTGAGGGCGGCGACCACGGCCGCGTGCGCGGCGGGCCAGGACTGGACCCCGATGCCGAGCAGCACCGCCGCCACCGTGTAGCCGACCGGCCACCAACAGCACGAGGGTCCCCGCAACCCGCACCAACATCGTTGCGGCCACCGGCGCCGCGAGGCCCCCGCGGTCGATCCACCGCCCGGTCAGAGGTACGGCGCCCAGCCCCGCCAGCATCCCGACGGACAGCGCGATCCCGGCGTCGCCCGCGCCGAGGTGCAGCACGCCGATCCCGTACAGCAGCAGAAACGGCCGCATCAACCCGGCGGCAAGAGCGTCCACGACAACGGCCGAGGTGTACCGCCCACCGCCGGAAACCCGCAGCAAGGCGACCGGCGGGAGAAGACTCCCGCCCTTGCCGGCCGCACCCGTACCTCTCCCCGTACCCGTACTCGTACCCGTACCCGTACCGGTGTCCGTACTCATGGCCGTCACGATCCCCACCGCTACCACCACCGGGCACGCGGATTGACGATCAGCGCCAATGCGCTTCCCACAGCCCGGGCAGGCCGGCCTCCGACTCCAACCATGAAGACCATGAGCGTGACGATCGACATCACGGACCTACCGCCCGAGCAGATCCGCTTCATGCCCTCCCCGCTGGCCGAGCTGACCGCGATGCTGCACGTTCTGTCCGAGCCCAACCACCATCCGGAGCTGCGGGGTTGGGCCACGGCCACCACCTCCGCGCTCCCGTCCGGCCTGGCCGACCGCCTGCTGGACGCGGAGGCACTGTGGAGATCGGCCCGCGCGGACTTCCTCATCCCCGGCCGCCCCGGAGCGACCCTGGCCGACGAACTGGACGCGGTGGACCGGGTCTCGGACGAGGCGTACGCCACCGCGGCGTTTACCTCCCAACGCGCGACGGCATCCGCACTCGCGGAACCGTCGTCACCGCTCACCGACGAGACAGCCCGCGAACGCGCCCTGGAGGTGGCCAGAGCGGGCGGCCCACGACAAGCGGCCTTCGCGGAACGGCTGTTGGCGGACCCTCCGGCCGTACGGACGTGGGTACGCAGACTCCTCCAGGACTGCGAGAAGGCGTTCTTCGACGGGGCTTGGCAACGCACCCGCCCTCACCTGGCGGCAGACGCCCGCCAGAAGACGGACCTGCTGAACAGACAGGGCCCAGAACAAACCCTGGCGGCGGTCTCCAGCGCGATCACCCTGGACACGGCACACCAGCGCCGGCGCATCGTCATCGACAAACTCCAGGACGTCAGCACCGGCACGACCACCGAAACCGGCCTGACCTTCATCCCCAGCGACTTCGGCCGCCCCCACCTGACCATCGTCTTCTCACCCGGCTGGCACCCGGTGGTCCAGTACCCCGCCACCATCCCGGGCCTGACCCACCCGGCACCCCCCGAACTGGTCCAACGCCGCCTGGACGCCCTGGCCCACCCCGTACGCCTCCGCCTCTGCCGCACCCTGGCCCGAGGCCCCCACACCACAGGCGAACTGGCCGCCTACTGGCAACTGACCGCCCCCGAGGTCTCCCGCCAACTCGCGGTCCTCAAGAAGGCAGGCCTCCTCATCACCCACCGCCGGGGCAGGTACGTCCGCTACGAGTTCGACCTCACCACGGGCGCCCGCCTGGGCACGGATCTGCTGGAGGCCCTCCTGCGCTGACCCCACCCCAGGGAGCGCAGCACAAAGGCCCTCCCGTCCACCGGACGAAAGGGCCCCTGACCAGGTACTTCACTGTGCCCCCGGCAGGATTCGAACCTGCGACACCCGCTTTAGGAGAGCGGTGCTCTATCCCCTGAGCTACGAAGGCGAGGGTGGTGCGGTGGTGGCACGCCGATCTACGGTCATGCCGCCGCCCACAGTGTAGCGGCTGACCATGTGACGACCGGCAAGCCTTTTCCGTCCCGGCACCAACGCCACCGGACCCCGTCCCGGCACCAACGCCACCGGACCCCGTCCCGGCACCAACGCCACCGGACCCGGACTCCTGCTCCGCCCCCGGCCGTCAGTCCCGCCCCTCCTCCGTTCCCGTTCCCGTTCCCGCCCCCGGCACCAGCGCCACCAGAATCTCCCGCACCCGCTCCGCGATGTCCGCCCGGTCGTTCAGGACCCAGGAGATGTGCTGGGCGCCGAAGAACGCGGAGACCAGGACGCGGGAGGTGGACTCGGGGGAGGTGCCGGGGGGGAGTTGGGACTGGGACTGGGCCTGGCGGAGCCAGCGGGTGAGGGACTCCGTGTAGCCGAGGTAGGGCATCGGCATCTCGACGCCGATCAGGGAGCGTTCGATCTGGAGGCGGGCGCCGGCCTGGACCATGGTGTCGTCGCGGAAGGCGCGTGCCGTGCGTTCGAGGAGTTCCGCCACCGCCGCCAGCGGGGACAGGCCCGCCTCCTCGACCTCGCTGCCGATGACCCCCAGGAGGTGGTAGAACTCCTCGGCCACGGCCTGGGCGAGAGCCTCCTTGTTGGCGAAGTGGAAGTAGACCGCGCCCTTGGTCACGCCCGCGAGTTCGGCCACGTCGAGGACGGTCACCGCGGGGAAGCCCTTCGTGGCGAACGCCTCCGCCGCCGCGTCGAGGACCTGGCCCCGGGTGCGTACCGCGCGCTCCTGCTTGAGGCCCGTGTCCCGGTTCCGAGGAGAGGCGCCGCGGGGCCCCTGGCCGCTCACGCCGGTACCGGCACCGTCTGTCTTGGCCATCGCGTCCGTCCTCATGTCCTCGTGCACATCCTCAGGGCGTCCTTGAAATATACCTTCGGGAATGTATTGTAAGCGGGCGGCTCGATGAGCAGAAGCGTCGGGCCGGTGTTGCTGTCTGTGTGAATACATTCACTGGGGGTTCAGACCATGCATCAGCCTGCCGCCGTACCGGAAACCAAACCGGTCGTCATACCTGTGCCCACGCGCACGTCCACATCCGCACCCGCACGCCCACCCGCGCTCAGCTACCTCCAGCCCGTCCCCCGCCACATGGTGCACCGCGCAGCGATCGCCGAGGTCTTCCTCACCGACGCCGTCCGTACCGGCGAGCACAGCTTTCTCGTCGCCGCGCAGTGGCCGCGCGATCACGCGCTCTACTCGCCGGGGAGCGACGGGACGAGCGATCCGCTGCTGTTCATGGAGACCATCCGGCAGGCCCTGGTCTACCTCGCGCACGCCTACTACGACGTGCCGCTCAGCCACCGATTCATCGGTTTCGGCTCGGAGTTCCGGATCACCGACCCGGCCGCGCTGCGCATCGGCGGGGAGCCGGTGCCCGTGGTGCTGGAAGCCCAGTGGGTGTGGGTGGGGAACCGGCCGCCGAATCGATTCGGCATGCGGTTGGAGGTCGTCCTGACCGTGGGCGGACGGGCGTGCGGGCGCGGGGCGTTGCACGTCGTCGCCGTGGACGACAAGCGGTACGCCATGCTGCGCGGGCGGGGTGCCGTGCCGCGCGGCGCAGAGGTGAGCGCGACCACGCGGGCGCCGCGTCCGGCGAACGGCCGGCCCGTCGAGCGCGTCCACCCCGCCGCCGTGGGCCGCCTGCGCGCCAAGGACAGCGTGCTCGTGCGTGAACGCACCGACGGGCCCTGGCAGTTGCTCGTCGACGTGGAGCACCCGATCTTCTTCGACCACCCAAGTGACCATGTGCCGCTGATGGTCACGTTGGAAGGGTTCCGGCAGCTCGGACATCTGCTGCTGCACGCGGAGGTCGGCGGCCCGCGCGCCCCCGAAGTGGCCGGTGCCCCGCGCGCCCTCCTCGGTATGGAGGTCGACTGCCTGGCCTTCGGGGAGTTGGACCAGCCCATCGACCTGGTGGTGGGGGAGCGGGAGACCGGCCCCGCGGGGGTGCGGTTGACGCTCGGCGCCGTACAGGGCGGTACGGCGCTCGCGTCCTGCCGGGCCACCTGGGGTCCCGGCGCCGCTCACCGGGACGTACCGCTCAGCGCCTGACCGTCCGTCGGGAACGCGTCCCACAGATCGCGCACCCGCTCCGCCAGCCCGCGTCGGTCCGGGTCGGGCGCCGTGCAGTAGGCGCCCACCAGGATCACGACGGCGAGATCGGCGAGGGGCGCGGTCGGTGGGCGCTCTCCCAGGGCGCGCAAGTCGGCCAGGACCTTGGGCGGTCGGGGCGTCGAGTGGATCTCGTCCATCACCAGCCGCAGGGCCGCGTTGACCCGTACGTCCGACTCGATCCGTTCGGCCAGGGCGCAGGTCAGGGTGCGCAGCCGGTCCCTGGCCGGCAGGTCCTCGGCCGTGGTCCGCGCGACCAACTCGTCGACCACCTCGTCCAGATGGGCGGTCAGCGCCTGCGCCAGCTGCTCCTTGGAAGCGAAGTGGCCGTACAGCGCGCCCTTGGTGAGCCCGGTGCGGTCCGCCACGTGCTGGAGGTTGGCGCGCGGATAGCCGTGCCGCAGGAACTCGGCCGCGGCGGCGTCCAGGACGAGTTCGTGGGTTCGGCGCGCGCGTGCCTGCTTCGCCATGGCTGGTCCGTCCCTTCGTCCTTGGTCCCAAAAGAATACCTTCTTGAACGCACTTTTCTGTAGACGGGAGCTGCTCCATGTCCTCGAATCCCTCCCCTGATCTCACCGACGACGTCCTCGTCCTCGCCGCCGAACACGCCCGACTCGCCGACCAGGAACGGCAGTTGACCGGTGAGGTCGTCACCGTGCTCACCTCCGCCGGTCTCGCCCGGCACTTCGTGCCCCGGCGGTGGGGCGGTACCGAGGGGAGTTTCCTCGGGGCCCTCGAAGACGTCGCGGCCGTCGGCGAGGCCTGCACGTCCGCCGCCTGGGTCGCCATGCTGTGGGCCGCGCACGGGCGGTTCGCCGCGCTGTTGCCCGAGGAGGGCCAGCGGGAGGTGTGGGGCGGCTCGCCCGACCTACGGATCGCCGCCGCACTCGTGCCGCCGGCCGGGCGGGCCGAACCGGCCGACGGCGGCTGGCGGGTGACCGGGAGCTGGGCGTGCGTGAGCGGGGTCGAGCACGCCGAGTGGGTGCTGGTCGCCGCGCCGGAGGCGTACGGCGACGGGGTACGGGTGTGCGCCGTGCCGGCTGATGCCGTGGACGTCGAGAACACCTGGGACGCCACCGGGTTGCGTGGCACCGGGAGCCATACGGCCGTGGTGCGGGACGTCTTCGTCCCGCACCGACGGACCTTCCCGCTCGCCGAGTTGATGCGCGGGAGCGATGCCCCGGAGGCCGCCCGCTGTCATCGCGTCCCCGCTCACCTCCCCGGCGGTCTCCTGTTCTGCGCCCCGGCGCTGGGCGCAGCCCGGCGGGCCGTTGCCGTCTGGTCCGAGTGGGCGGCGGCGAAGGGACCCGGCGGCCGCCCCCATCACGACAGCCCGGCGGTGCGCGAGACGCTCGCCGTGGCCTCGGCCCAAGTCGACGCGGCCGGGCTGCTGTTGGAGCGCGCGGCCCGCCGAGCGGACACCGCTCCCGTCACCGAGGCCCTGGTCGCCGGCAACCGGCGTGACGCCGCCGTCGCCGCGCGGATGCTCGCCGACGCCGTCGACCGGCTCTTCCGTACCGGCGGTGCGCACATCCGTGACGGCTCGGGCGAACTGACCCGGCTGTGGCGGGATGTGCACACCGTCGCCTCGCACGGCGTGCTGCGACTGGAGCCGGTGGCGGACGCCTACGCCTCCGCCGTGCTCGGGGCGGACGCGGCGGAGGCCCGTACGAGGGCTGCCTCCCGCTCCAGGTAGAAGCCGATCTTCCAGTCCAGGTAGCGCAGCGTGGAGTCGTGCTCGCGGGCCTGTCCGCGCAACAACTCCCGGTGCGCTTCCAGGAGTTCGCGCCGGGCGGCGATGGTGGAGTCGCCCGCCCGGTACAGCTCGACGTAGTGGTTCATATCGGCTGGCGACATCCCGGTGCTGCGCAGGTGGTTGAGGAACTCCAGCCAGCGCAGATGCAGCGGGCTGTAGGCGCGCCCGCCGTACGGGTCCTCCGCGGCGCCCTCGATCAGGCCCTGGTCCTCGTACCAGCGCAGGGTGTCGGCGTCGAGGCCGCTGATGCGGACGACGTCCTCCAGGGAGAAGGTCTCGGCGAGCGAAGTGACGTACGCGGTGGGGCGGTTGTCGTGGGTCGCCCGCGTGCTCGGGCCCGTCGGTGTGACAGGGGTCGTCTGCATGGTGATCGTGCTCCTCCGGGTCAGTGGTGCCAGGACGTGGCGGCGCGGTGCGGGGTCAGCGTGGGGCGGTGCCAGGTCGGTACGGGCCGGACGGGCGCGGGCTCCTCCGCGGCAGGCGACCGTCGGGCCAGTTCGAGCAGGACGGCGGTGGCGGCGGCCAGTTCCTCCGGGGTCGGGGCGCCGCGCACGACACGCAGGATGAACTCCTCGTTGAAACCGGCGACTTCGGTCCTCCCGCCGTGCTTCCTCTCGTCGCTCATGTCGGCTGGTTCCCGTGTTTGCGGGAGGGCAGGTCGCGGTGCTTGGTACGGAGCATGGCGAGCGAGCGGATCAGCACCGCGCGGGTGTCGCGCGGGTCGATGACGTCGTCGACCAGACCGCGCTCGGCCGCGTAATAGGGGTGCATCAGCTCGGACTTGTACTCCGCGATACGCCGGGACCGGACCGCCTCCGGGTCGGCCGCGGCGGCGATCTCCCGACGGAAGACGACGTTCGCGGCCCCCTCGGCGCCCATCACCGCGATCTCGTTGGTGGGCCAGGCGAGCGCCAGATCGGCGCCGATCGAGCGGGAGTCCATGACGATGTACGCGCCGCCGTACGCCTTGCGCAGCACCAGCGAGATACGCGGGACCGTCGCATTGCAGTACGCGTACAGGAGCTTGGCGCCGTGCCGGATGATGCCGGCGTGCTCCTGCCCCACCCCCGGCAGAAAGCCCGGCACGTCCACCAGCGTCACCAACGGGATGTTGAAGGAGTCACAGAACTGCACGAACCGTGCGCCCTTCTCGGACGCGGCGATGTCCAACACCCCAGCCGTCGCCGCCGGTTGATTCGCGACCACGCCGACCACATGACCGTCGAGCCGGGCAAGCCCGCACACCAGGTTGGCCGCCCAGGAGGGCTGCACCTCGAAGAAGTCGCCGTCGTCGACGACCTCCTCGATCACCCGGTGGATGTCGTACGCCTGGTTCGGCTCGGCCGGCACCAGGTCGAGCAGCGCCTCGCAGCGCCGCTCCGGATCGTCCGACGGCGGTTCGTGGGGCGGAAGTTCGCGGTTGTTGGCGGGCAGCAGGGACAGCAGATGGCGTACGTCCTCCAGGCAGCTCGCCTCGTCGTCGTACGCCCCCGCGGCCACCCCGGAGACGCCCGCGTGGACGTCGGCGCCGCCCAGCCCGTTGTGCGTGACCTGCTCGCCGGTCACCGCCTGGACGACGTCCGGGCCGGTGATGAACATCTGCGAGATGCCGCGGACCATGAAGACGAAGTCGGTGAGCGCGGGGGAGTAGGCCGCGCCGCCCGCGCACGGGCCGAGCATCACGCTGAGCTGCGGGATCACGCCGGACGCGGCCACGTTGCGGGTGAAGATGCCGCCGTAGCCGGCGAGTGCGCTGACGCCTTCCTGAATGCGGGCGCCGGCTCCGTCGTTCAGGCTGACCAGCGGGGCGCCGGCGGCCAGCGCGAGGTCCATCACCTTGTGGATCTTGGCGGCGTGCGCCTCGCCGAGCGCGCCGCCGAAGATACGGAAGTCATGGGCGTAGACGAAGACGGTACGGCCGTGGACCGTGCCCCAGCCGGTGACCACGCCGTCCGTGTAGGGCCGCTTGGCCTCCAGGCCGAAGCCGGTGGCGCGGTGCCGGCGCAGCGGCTCGATCTCGGTGAACGAGCCCTGGTCCAGGAGGAGTTCGACGCGCTCGCGGGCGGTCAGCTTGCCGCGCGCGTGCTGTTGGTCGCTCGCACCCGGGGCCGGACCCTCGTGCGCGAGCCGCCGTATCGACTCCAGTTCGGTGAGGCGGCAGTGGGTTGTCGGGGGCGGGGGTGCGGGTGGAGTGAGTGGGCGTTCCTCGGTGACGGTCATGGGTCCAGCATGACGTATTTAAATTCCTTCGTGAAGGTTTTTTAGCGTGACTTTGCCCGGGCGGGGAGCGGGCATCCGGACATGCAGAGACCCCGCGCCCCAAAGGGGCGCGGGGAACTGCGCGACCAGCCACAACGAACCAGCAGCCGGCCACCGACCTCAAGTGAAACGGCGAGGCGACTACGCCTGACCGCCGGAGGCCTTCGTCAACCGCGGCAGCAGCAACGCCGTCACCGCCGCCGTCGTCAGCAACATCACCACGCTGATGACGAAGCTCGTGTCGAAGCCGTGCTGGAAGTGCGCCGGGTTCGCGATCAGCGCGCCGAACGCCGCCACCGCGATGCAACTGCCCACCTGCCGGAAGGTGTTGAGCACCGCGGCCGCCGTGCCCGCCCGCTCGCCGTCGATGTTCTCCAGGATCGCCGCCGTCAGCGACGGCACCGCGAGCCCGCCGCCCAGGCCGATCGGGACCAGCAGCAGCACCGGGATCAGGTACGAGGTGGAGGAGGTGACCGTGAGCATCAGCAGCGCACCGGCCGCCATCACCACCTGCCCGATCGCCATCGGCACCCACGCACCCTTGCGGGCCGCGAGCTTGACGCCCGCCATGTTCACCACGGAGATCAGCGCGCACATCGGGATGAACATCGCGCCGGTGCTGATCGGGGAGGCGCCGCGCACCTGCTGGAAGTACATGCCGAGCAGGAAGATGGCGCCGTAGAAGACCGCGTTGATGGTGAAGCCGGCCGCCAGGCAGACCACGACCGTGCGGGACTTGAAGATGCTCAGGGGCACCATCGGGTGCTCGCGGCGGGACTGCGTCAGGACGAAGGCCACCGTGGCGACCGCCGAGAGCGCCAGCGTGCCGAGCACGTCGGGGCTGCTCCAGCCCGCGCGCCCGCCCTCGATCACGGCGTACGTCAGACCGGCGAGCGAGGCCACCACCGACAGCTGGCCGAACAGGTCGACCGGCGCGGCACGGCGGGCGGAGGGGGCGATACGGGTGAGGAGGGCGAGTCCGATCGCGCCCACCGGAAGGTTCAGGTAGAACACCGCGCGCCAGCTCAGTCCGCTGGTGAGCATGCCGCCGATGACCGGTCCGAAGGCGACCGCGACGGAACCCGCGGCCGTCCAGATCGCGATGGCCCGGGCCCGCTTGCCCGGGTCGGAGTACGTCTGCCGGATCAGGGCGAGCGAGGCCGGCACCATCAGCGCGGCGGCCCCGCCCTGCACCATGCGGGCGCCGATCAGTGTGCCCAGGTTGGGTGCGACACCGCAGGCCAGGGACGCCACGGTGAAGGCGGCCAGGCCCCAGGCGTAGGCCCGGCTGGCGCCGATCCGGTCCGAGAAGGTGCCCGCGGAGAGCATGAACGCGGCGAACATCAGGGTGTAGCCGTCGACGATCCACTGGAGATCGGCCATCGAGCCGCGCAGGTCGTGGGAGATGGCGGGCAGCGCCACGTTGACGACGGAACCGTCGAGCGAGATGACGAAGAAGGCGAGCAGGGCCGCCGCGAGGACGGTGGTGGGGGAGGACGTGCGCGGCGGAGCCGGTTCGCCCGGTACGACCGGGGTCCGGTCGCTCCGGTCGGTCCGCGCGGACCGGGTCAGGATGGCCATGGGAACTCTCCTTGGAAGAGGCCGAGTTGGGGTGGGGGGAGCAGAGAGACAACAGGTGGGGGAGGGCCGTCAGACCTGAGCCGGCGCGGCCCGGCGGCGGCTGAGTTCGGCGAACTCGGGGTTCGTGCCGAGCACCCCGCCCTCGCCCCAGCGGTTCTGCGGGATCTCCTGGATGAAGACGGTGATCTTGTCGAGGGGCGCGCCGATCACGCGGTGCACCGTGGCGGTGAGCTCCTCGATCAGCTCCTGGCACTTCTCGTCGGTCTGGTTCGGCCAGGTGGTCATGTGGAGGATGGGCATGACGAAGCTCCTTGTGGCGTAAGGGATTTCAGGCGTACGAGAGTCGAGTGCCGTACGAGAGGTGAGGGGTCTGCGCGTCGAAGGGGCGCGGCGGGCTACAGCCCGGCCGAGGCTCCGCCGTCGACGGTGATCGCGGCGCCGGTCACGTGCCGGGCGGCGGGGGAGAGCAGGAAGGCGGCGAGCCGGGCCACGTCGGCCGGTTCGGCGAGCGTGCCGAGCGGTGTCCCGTCGGCGACCTGAGCGCTGACCTCCTCGGCGGTGGCGCCGACGCGGTCGCCGATGGCCTTGGCGATCTCGTCCCACAGCGGGGTCCGTACGGCGCCGGGGTCGAGCACGTTGACGCGGATCCCGGCGCGGCCGAGGTCCTTGGAGACGGACTTCGCGAAGGCGGCGACGGCGGCGTTGACCGCGCTGTTCACCGGGAAGAGCGGGTCGGGGTCCTTGCGGAAGACCCCGCTGACCAGCACGACCGAGCCGCCGCCGGCCGCGGTCAGCGGACCGGCCAGCGCCCGGACGAGCCGGACCGCGCCGAGCAGCTTGCCGTTGAACGTGGCCTGCCACATCGCGTCGGTCGTCTCGGCGAGCGGGGCCAGCGGGCCGTCGCCCGCGGTGTGCACCAGCCCGTCCACCCGGCCGAGTTCGCCGACCAGGGCGTCCACGGTGGCGTCGACCTGCGCGGTGTCGTTGATGTCGGTCTCGTACGTCACGAGCCGGCCGGCACCGCCGGTGCGGGCGTCGATCTCGCGCCGGACGCGGTCCAGACCGTCCGCGTCCCGGCCGAGCAGGGCGACGGTGGCATCGGAGCGGGCGAGCTCCTCGACCACGGCGGCGCCCATGCCGCCGGTGGCACCGCTGACGACGATGACGGGGGTCTCTGCGACGGGGGCGACGGTCTCCATGGGTTCCTCGATTTCCGGGGCATCGCCCCCAGTTGACGGAACGTCAGATCAACAGGCGCGGTCCGAACGCAGCGGTTCCGGCCTGGTGATGAAGAAGGTAGCCGGGTTCGGAGAGCATCGCAACCATCTAGTTGGTTTTCTGCTGGACCCGCCTCCCGAAAGGCCCTCCCGGGTAGCCGCCCGCACACACTCCGACCAGCAAAAGGGGAGCCCGGAACAACCCGAACTCCCTTGCCGGCGAACCGTCTTACCGTGAACCGCCTTACCGCGGAGCGCCCCGTCAGACCGACCCCTGCAGCACGTTGTCGATGATCGAGTGGCCGTGCGCCACGATGCTGGTGCGCAGCAGCGCCCACCCCGACTCCGTGTCGCCGTCCGGGCCCAGCATCAGCCGGCGCTGCTGGGGCACGATGAACGGCCAGGAGGCGATGCCGACCAGGATGATGAGCACCCGGGCCGCCGCCGAGGGGTCGTCGATGCCGAGGGCGAGGCTGAGCGCGGCCGTCTTGTGGACGTAGTACGCCTCGCGTTCCTTCTCGTCCGGGATCGGTCCCGCGCCGTAGTGCAGACCCTCCCAGGCGAGCAGTCGCACCAGGTCGGACCGGCGGTGGTAGTCGAAGACCTCGCCGACGTAGGAGCGCAGGCCCTCCTCCGTGGTCGGGATCGGCACGACCTCGGACATGTGGGCGTACACCTTGCTCATCACGGCCGCGAACAGGGCTTCCTTGTTGCCGAAGTAGGCATAGATCCGCTGCTTGTTGACGCCGGAGCGCTCGGCGATGCGGTCCACGCGCGCACCCGCCAGACCGTGCTCGGAGAACTCCGCCTGGGCGGCCTCCAGGAGCTTGGCGCGGGTCTGCAGTCCCTTGGGTGTCTCAGCCATGGGGCGAGCGTAGTCCACGGTGAAACCAACTGGATAGTTCTGAAAAACCAACTAGATGGTTGCGTTCTCGTCCGGACTCCTCTACGTTCTTCACATCGGCCCCGCCACACCGGCAGAAACCGGCAGGAAACCGTCATGAGCCGGCAGGTATCGGCATCGACGAAGGCGGCAGGCCTCTGCAAGCGAGAAGCGACAGCTGTATCCCCACCAAGGAGAAACGCATGTCAGCCACAGCGACCCCCCGCACCCTGCTGATCGTCGGCGACCGTTTCGTCGGGTTCGCCGCACAGGACGACGTCCTCACCGTCACGCAGTTCGTCGAGGAGATGCGCCTCGGCGTGTACTCCTGGGACACCCGGCCGATCCTGGTCCGCGCCGGACAGGGCGTCACCGCCGAGGAATGGGAGCTCGTCCGCGGCCAGGCCCAACTCCTCGGTCTCGCCGACCGGTTGGACCTCGACTACCGGGCGCCGGCACTCGCCGGGCGCGGTGAGGCGCACAAACACCGAAGCTGCAACACCCTCATAGCCGACCTGCGGCGGGACGGCGAGGACCTGTTCTCCGCGACCCTGCGGGTGCACAACGACAACGAGCTCCTCATCGACCACCAGACCGGCGAACACGTCCAGGGCATGGTCGTCGTCGAGGCCGCCCGCCAGATGTTCCTCGCGGTCAGCGAGCGCTACCACGCCTCCCGGCACCTGGACCGCTCGTACTACTACGTCATCGAGTCGCTGAACACGGACTTCGAGAACTTCCTGTTCCCGGTCGACGCCACCGTCGTCTACCACACGCTCCGCGCCGAGACCGACGACCCGGACCGGCTCTCCTTCGCCGCGGAGATCTCCCTCCACCAGGCCGGCCGCCGCGCCTCGATCACCACGGTGACCTACACGGCCTTCGACAGCCCGGTCATCGAGGCCAAGGAACACCGCCGCGCGCGCCACGCGGTCGAGCACTCGGTGCGTACGGCGACGCAGGCGGCCGTGGCGGCGGGGGCCACGGCGGCGGGCGCGGGCACCAAGGCCGGGCAGCCGGTGCTGGTCGGCGCCTGAGCGGATCGGGCCGACCGCACAACTCACGTCGTAGACACGTCACTTCACCACGCACGACCGCGATCTTCGCCATCCACCACCTCTCAGCAGCACTCACTCAAGGAGACAGCCATGTCCGCTTCCGCTTCCGCCGCTCTCATCACCGCCACCGAGCTCTTCGCCAAGCCCGAGCAGATCGACGCCGTCGCCGAGGCCTGGCAGGCGCACAACGACGCCGCCGGGTTCGCGGGCCGCATTCTCTACCGCGGTCTGGAGAGCAACTCCGTCCTCGAACTCGCCCCGCTGAAGGGCTTCGAGGAGATGGAGGAGCTGCGCGCCGACTGGTGGAAGCTGTGGGAGGCCGTCGGCCCGCTGGGCGAGGGCGACTTCCGCCGCCAGTTCCTTCAGTTCGTCGAGGCGCCCAAGCCGGCCGCGGGGGCGCTGCCCGACACCCGGTACGTGCAGATGCGGCACGTCGAGGTCGTGCCGCGGGTCTACCGGCAGTACCGCGCCTGGCGCGAGGAGACCATATTCGACGTCGTCCGCGGCTCCGAAGAGGTCGTCAGCTTCCAGGCGTTCCACTCGCTGGCCAGCACCGAGCCCGGCGTGATGTTCGTGTCCGGCTTCGACGCGGACCCGGCGACGTACATGGAGGCCTTCACCTCCCCGCGCTACCAGCAGATCGTCCGCGAGGCCGGCGACACGTACATCACCGGAGGCGACAACGGTCTCTACACCCGCATCTACGAGCGCTTCACCGCCTGATCCCGGCCGACTCGACCGACTCCCCTCCTCCCACGGCCGGTCGCGGAACCCCCTCTGCACTGCGGTGCACCGAGCAAGGCGTCCCGCGGCCGGCCGTTCGTATCGGCTTCGCACCGGCGAAGGAGCACCCGACATGACCATCGCACCCGACCTGACCACCGCGCCCGGGACGCCCCCGGCACCCGGGGCGGTCGCCCCCGAGACCCCCGCCGCCCCCATGACCCGCACCTACGACCTGAGCGTCACCACCCAGGGCCCCCTCTACCCGCCGAGCGAGATCGTGGACGCGAACGGTGACTTCGTCGTCGTCGGGCGCGTCAACCGGCCCGGCCCGGACGGCGCGACCGTCTCCGAGTGGGGGAGTGCGGTGGTCTCCCCGGACAGCCCGCTGCCCCCGCTCGGCACCAACCTGCCCTACGACGTCGTCCGCGAGCTGGACTTCGCCGACCCGACCGGGCCGGACGCCCAAGTCCAGCTGTACACCCTGCCGTTGCCGCTGCCCTGCAACAACTACCCGATGCTGTTCGCCCCGGAGCAGCGGCCGGACGCGCACGACGTGCGGCGGCCGAGCTATCCGCTGCACGGTGCCCCCATCCCGGATCTGCGGGAGGAGGACGGGCCCAAGGTGCGTGAGCCGATCACGCTGGGCCAATGGGTCAAGGCCCGGGGCCAGTTGGAGGTGCACGTGCCGGCGCACCGGCGCGGCGCCGACTTCTCGTTCGCCTTCACCGGTCTGATCCCCGACAGCCTCTACACGGTGATGTCGCTGCGCGAGCACGACCTCGACCCGGCGGGCCCGACCCGCCCCGGCCCGCTCGGCGTGCCCAACGCGTTCATCAGCGACAGCAACGGCATGGCCCACTACCGCGCCACCCTGCCCAACCCCTTCCCCGCGCCCGGCACCCCGGGAGCCAACCGCGTGATCAACGTGGTCGTGCTGTGGATGAGCTACCAGCAGAACTACGGCGGCGCCATCGGCCACTTCGGCCTCGGTGGCGACATCCACGCCCAACTGAAGATGCGGGGCCCGAGCTTCGGCGAGTTCACGACGGTCCCGGCGAACTGACCTTTCCAGACCAGTAGTTCATCGCCAACTCAGGAGAGACGCATGAACACCAGCACCTCGATCGGCATCATCGCCACCGGCTCCTACCTGCCCGCCACGGTCGTCGACAACGCGGAGGTCGGCGCGGCGGCGGGCGTGAGCGCCGAGTGGATCGAGCACAAGACCGGCATACGACGACGACACCGCGCCGCCCCGCACGAGGCCACCTCGGACCTCGCCGCCCGGGCCGCCCAACGGGCCCTCGAACAGGCCGGACTGACGCCTGATCAGGTGTCGTACGTCGTCGTCGCCACCTCCACCCCCGACCACCCCCAGCCCGCCACCGCGGCCATCGTCACCGACCGCATCGGCGCCCGCCGGGCCGCCGCCTTCGACGTCAACTCGGTGTGCAGCGGCTTCATGTTCGCGCTCACGGCGGCGGACCGGATGCTGCGGGCGGACGTGGCCGACGCGGCCGGTGCCAAGCGTCCGGACCCGAACCGTCCGCCCGCGCAGGGCCCGTACGCCCTGGTCATCGGCGCGGACGTCTACTCCCGCATCCTGGACGAGGGGGACCGCAAGACGGCCATCCTGTTCGGTGACGGCGCCGGCGCGGTGGTCCTCGGTCCGGTGCCCGCCGGAACCGGATCCCTCGTCACCAGCCTGACCACCCGCGCCGACCAGCACCGGCTGATCAGCGTGCCGGCGGGCGGCAGCAGGCGGCCGGCGTCGGCGGAGACGCTGGCGGAGGGCGCGCACTGGTTCACCATGGACGGGCGCGGTGTGCGGGGCTTCGTGCACGACAACCTGCCCGGCGCGATCCACGAGTTGCTTGCGAAGGCGGGCGTACCCGGCCGCGCGGTCCGGCACTTCGTCCCGCACCAGGCCAACGGTGTGATGCTCGCCGAGGTCTGGCCCGCCCTCGGCCTGGACGCGGCCCGCATGCACCTGGCCCTCGCCCTGCACGGCAACACGGGTGCCGCGTCCGTCCCGATCACCCTCGATCTCGCCCACCGGCGGGGCCTGTTCACCGAGGGCGACCTCACCGTCCTGTCGGCCTTCGGCGGCGGGATGTCGGTCGGCTCGGCCCTGCTGCGCTGGGCACCGACCCGGCACGCCCGCCCGGCCAGGCAGCGCGGGGCCGTTCCGGCGGGGGCCGAGGCGACGGGGGAGCCGGTGCTGGTGGGAGCGCGGTAGCGGCAGCCGGCCCGGACACAGACGACCACTTGAGAGGTGAGCGAGATGCGACAGCGCAGGACGAGAAAAGACAAGACCGTCCCGGCCACGCCCAGAAGGACACCCGCCACCGCTCCGCGAGCGAAGGCACCCGTCCTCCGCCTCGCGGGCGACAGCGAGGACGCCTGGCTGGAACCGCACATCTGCCGGAGCATCGACTGAGCCGGCACGCACGTCGAGGGACGGAGGAGACAACTCCCCGTCCCTCGACGCATGTCGTCCTGTCTCGACGCGCCCTTTCTCCGTCAGCCCAGCGGCAGCGCGCAGTCCCCCGAGCACCCCTCGGAGTGCTCGTCCCGGCCCATCGACCAACAGGCCAGCGCGCAACCGGCGTTGGAAACCCTCACGGTCCCCGCGGCCCCCGCACTCCGCCGCGCGAGATGCTCCCGTACCGCCGGATCGTCGCCGACCGCCCGCGGATGCCCCACGCAGTCGAGCATCGGGAAGTCCGAGGGGTGGTCGCCGTAGGCGAAGCAGTCGCGTGGGTCGACGCCGGGGTGTTCGGCCAGCAGCCGCAGGACCGCCGCCCGCTTGCCCTCGCCGATCACGGGCTCGGGGACCTCGCCGGTGTAGTGGCCGTCGTGGACGACCGGCGAGGTGCACAGCACGTGCCGGGCGCCGACGCGTTCGGCGATCGGGTCGAGGCAGGGCGCGAAGGACCCGGAGACGAGGACGACCTCGGCGCCCGCGGCCCGGTGCGCGTTCAGCTCCGCCACGGTGGAGGTGATGAAGAACCCGGGGTCCTGCGAGGCGAGGTCGAACCACGCGCGGCCGAGCGTCGTCATCGTCGCCGCGCTCTCACCGGTGTAGGCGCGGTAGTAGGACCGGTTGACGGCTTCCCGTGGTGCCCCGGCCGCGGACTGACGGCGCATCTCCCCGGCGAGTTCCTCGTACCACCGTGCCCCGGCGTCCCCGTACCGGCGCACGCGCTGGAAGCGGGCGAACTCGAACATGCTCTTGCAGCTGATCAGCGTCTCGTCGACGTCACAGAAGACGAGGTACGCGGGCCGGTGGACGCCACCCGCACCGGCGTCGCCTCCGGCCCCCGACTGTGTGCCCGTCTCCGTACCTGCCAGTACCGTCATCGCTCGGACTCCCCCTCCGTCGAATAACATTCCTTCGCGAAGGTATCAGGTGAGCGGCACCGCCCGGAAGCGCCCAGCGATCCGCACGTCCGCCTCGATGCGGTCGGCGGTGGCGCGCAGGGCGGGCAGGATGTCGTGGACGCACTCCTCGGCGGTGCGGCGGCTGCTGTGCAGGGCGACGTTCACGGCGGCCACGATCTGCCCGCCGCGCTCGCGCACCGGGACCGCGATCGACCGCAGTCCCTCCTCCAACTCCCCGTCGACCAGGGCGTATCCGTTTGTGCGGACCCGGTCCAGCTCGGCCCGCAGCGCGTCGGGGTCGGTGAGGGTGTGGCGGGTCAGGGGGCGCAACTCGGGGAAGTGGGGCGCGGGTTGGCCGGCCAGGATCACCCGGCCCATCGAGGTGGCGTACGCGGGCAGGCGGGTGCCGATGGTGATGTTGACGCTCATGATGCGGCTGGTGGCGACACGGGCCGTGTACTGGATCTCGTCGCCGGTGAGGATCGCGAGGGACGCCGACTCGTGGACCTGCGCGGAGAGTTCGGCCAGGTGCGGGGTGGCGATCCCGGGGAGGGCGACACGGGACAGCGGGGGGTAGCCGAGGTTCAGGACGCGCGGGGTGAGGCGGAAGACGCGGTCCTCGGCGGCGATGTAGCCCAGGTGCTCGTAGGTGATGAGGGCGCGGCGGGCGGTGGCGCGGGCGAGCCCGGTGGTCTGGGCGACCTCGGTGAGGGTGAGGGCGGCGCGGCCCTCGCCGAACGCCGTCAGGACGGTCAGTCCGCGGGCGAGCGACTCGATGAACTCCCGGCCCAGTTCCTGCTTGGAGGCACCGGTCCAGCCGGCCAGTCCTGAGGGGGCCGCGCCGGGCGCGGGCGCCGGCGCCGTGCGCAGTTCCTCCTGCATGTCCGCGACCGCCGCCCGCAGCCTCGGCAGCAGGGTGTCGCGCAGGCCGGCGGCCGTGTGCCGGCTGGTGTGGCTGACCACGCTGACCGCACAGGCGATCTTCCCGGTGCGGGGGTCGCGTACCGGCATCGAGACCGCGACCAGGCCCGGCTCGATCAGCTCGTCGTCCAACGCCCAGCCGTCCTGGGCGGCTTGGGCCGCGCGCCGCTGGAAGTCCGCCTCCCGGTCGGTGTGTTCGTGGGGCGGCAGGGCCGGGAAGCCGCGGTCCTGCGGGTCCGCTGACCGGCGCGTGCGCCAGGTGCGCCACTCGCGTGCCGTCCACTCCGTCGCGAACAGCGGTCCCGGCGCGGTGCGTTCGGCCGGCAGCAGGTCGCCGATGCGGAAGCTGAGGGACATCGCGCGGCGGCGGGTGGCCTGGTGGATGAAGCGGATGCCGTCGCGGTCGGCGACCGCCAGGGACACCGACTCGTCCAGCTCGTCGGCGAGGGCGTCGGCGCGCGCGTCCAGCAGCGCGGGCAGCCGCAGGGCGGAGAGATAGGCGTTGCCCAGTTCCATCAGACGGGGGGTGAGGATCGCGTCGCGGCCGTCGAGTCGGACGTACCCCATGCGTGCGAGGGTCGCGGTGATGCGGTCGACCGTGGAGCGGGCGAGGCCGGTGGCCCGCTCCAGGCCGCTGAGGCTGACCGTGCCGCCGGCCTCGGTCAGCTCCCGCAGCACGGCGATCCCCCTGATCAGGGGCGTGACCGCCTCCTGGGGCACGACGGAAGCATCGGCAAGGGCATCCAGCGTGCGGTTCGCGGCCATCACATCTCCGGTACGGCAATCAGGGCAGGCCTACCGTAATGCGCCGACCCGTGCGCCCACCGCTCCGCGGTCCGTCACCTGCGGGTGACCCGCACCCGGTAGTCCCCGGCCAGATCGGCCCCCGCCACCGTGATCTGGATCCCGCGGCGCGGGTCCTTGAAGGTCTCGCCGGGGGTGAAGGGGGCGTCGGAGAGTTCGGCGTTGACGTTGGGGCTGCGGGTGC
Organism: Streptomyces sp. NPDC088794; assembly: GCF_044750545.1. NCBI lineage: Bacteria > Bacillati > Actinomycetota > Actinomycetes > Kitasatosporales > Streptomycetaceae > Streptomyces > Streptomyces sp. NPDC088794. Next base: position 402,269 of record NZ_JBIVKB010000004.1, read on the forward strand.
AGCCGCCGCTGTCGCGCTTGGAGTCGTAGACCGTGACCGGGCCCATGCCGGTGTCCACGTCGGCGTCGACCTTGTAGACCAGGATGCCGGGCCGGCAGACGGTCTCGTCATTGCCCTCGCGGGTGCGCAGCTCCAGGGCGTAGCCGGTGCGGGTGCCGGTCGGGACGAAGATCAGCTTCGCGCCGCCCGGGCGGGCCAGCGGGGTCAGCGTGTACTCGGTCGTGCCGCGGCTCGCCGCGCAGCCGACCTGCGCGGCGTCCAGCCAGCCCAGCTTCCACTTGTGCCAGCCGAGCAGGTCGTTGTTGGCGCCCCAGTCCTCGCTCATGATGTCCCAGTGCCCGACCGAGCCGCCGCCCTCCTGGGTGTAGAGGTCGGGCAGGCCGAAGACATGGCCGTTCTCGTGGGGGAGCACGCGGTAGCCGGTCTGCGCGTAGGAGCCGGAGCCGTCGTCCTGGCGGGAGTAGACGAAGGAGGCGTTCGCCACCGGGACCCCGTCGGCGACCGGGGCGTCCATGTTGCCCGCGAACGTCACCGACAGGACGGTGTCCAGCGCGGAGGGGCCCGCGTTCGGGGTGACCAGCACGTTCAGGAAGTCGTACGAGCGGAAGTCGACGTCGGGATCGGCGGCGGACACGATGTCCTGGACCAGGTCGCGGTAGCCGGGGTCGAAGGGCGCGCCGCGCTCTATGCCGTACGCCCGGAAGGACCTGGGCATGCGCAGCCAGTGCGTGATCGGGGTCTCGGGGCGGTAGTCGAGGCGGCCGTAGGAGGCGGCGGTGAACCACTCCTGGGTCTGCGGGAAGAACTCGTGGAAGCGGTCGAGCGCGGTGCCTTTGCCGGGCGCGTCCGAGAAGTCGACCATCAGGGTCAGGGCGCGGACCGTGCCGGTGGAGCGGGAGTAGCCGCCGGGGGTGGGTACGCCCTCCGACATCTGGACGGTGTGGCCGCCGCTGATCATGCAGGGGCCGAAGGCGGCGGAGCGGGCCAGGGCGACCGAGCCGGCGCCGGCCGTCGTGGAGCCGGCCGTGAGGTGCCCGGTGCCGGCCGAGGTGCTGACCGCGAGGGTCAGCGCGGTCACCGACGCGAGGGCGGCCACGCGGCGCGCGGATATCCGGCGGCGGAGCGGCTGGGATCGCTCAGGCGGCATGCACGGGCCCTTCGTCCATGGCAGCCGCCGGTCTCTGGCTGCGCCCTTTCGATCACCCTGGGTCGCGGGTCGTGGGGGCGCGCGCTGGAGGAACCCGAACGGAGGTTTCCGCCCGAAGGGCATGTGACTCAGGTCACAGGAAGTCTTCGTCAGGTCGGGAAATAACCGGGGATCGTTTCCCCGTTTAATCAGGCGTCCGAGCGAAACGGGGACTGCCTCCCCGGATCCCGGGATCCGGCCTCAGCACCCGATCGCAGAACCATCTACTTGAAGGAGTACGCCGTGACCGCCATGACGACCGCGAACCCCGTGCAGCGCAAGGTGCCCCGGCCACGAGCCGACGCCCTGCGCAACCGGGAGCGGATCGTCGCCGCCGCCCGCGAGATGTTCACGGAGTTCGGCCCCGACGTGCCGCTCGACGAGATCGCCCGCAGGGCAGGCGTGGGCAACGCCACGGTGTACCGCAACTTCCCCGACCGCGACGCGCTGGTCCGCGAGGTCGTCTGCTCCGTCATGGACCGGACGAACGAGGCGGCCGAGGCAGCGCTGGCGGAGACCGGGGACGCCTTCGGGGCGCTGGAGCGCTTCGTGCACACGGCCGCCGACGAGCGGGTCACCGCGCTGTGCCCGATGATCTCCAGCACCTTCGACCAGCACCACCCGGATCTGGTGGACGCCCGCGAGCGGTGCGAGCAGCTCATCGGGGAGATCATGGGCCGCGCCAAGGCGGCAGGTCAGCTCCGCACCGACGTGGACGTCGGCGACATCATGATGGCAGTCGCCCAGCTGAGCCGGCCCCTGGCCGGTACGGCGTGCTTCAGCGTGGACCGCTTCGTCCACCGCCATCTCCAGCTGTTCCTGGACGGACTGCGGGCCCCGGCCCCCTCCGTGCTGCCGGGTACGGCGATGACCATGGAGGACCTGCGCAGGGTCTGACGACGACAACCGACCGATTAGTCAGGAGTCACGGGGGAGTCTCAACACCGCGAAACGTTCTCGACAGCTGAAGAACCGACTCAGTGCCGCGCCGCACCTTCCACAGCGCGTCCGGCACGCCACCGGCCGTCAACGACGAGGGCCGTTCAGGACCACAGTCTTCTTTTCCGTATTTTTCCGTCCCGAAGTACCGAAGTGGGTACCCCCATGTCTGAAACAGCCACCAAGGCCAACGGCGTGCCGGCGACGTCCGGCGACGCCAACCGCTGGAAGGCGCTCGTCTTCATCGCGCTCGCCCAGCTGATGGTCGTGCTCGACGCGACCATCGTGAACATCGCCCTGCCCTCCGCCCAGCAGGACCTGGGCATATCCGACGGCAACCGGCAGTGGGTCGTCACGGCCTACGCCCTCGCCTTCGGCGGGCTCCTCCTCTTCGGCGGCCGGATCGCCGACCTCTGGGGGCGCAAGCGCGCCTTCGTCGTCGGTCTGACCGGTTTCGCCGCGGCCTCCGCGCTCGGCGGCGCCGCCACCAGCGGCGCCATGATGTTCGGCGCCCGCGCCCTCCAGGGTGTCTTCGGCGCCCTGCTCGCCCCGGCCGCGCTCTCCCTGCTCGCCGTGATGTTCACGGACGCCAAGGAGCGCGCCAAGGCCTTCGGCATCTACGGTGCGATCGCCGGTGGCGGTGGCGCCGTCGGCTTCATCCTCGGCGGTGTGCTGACCGAGTACCTGGACTGGCGCTGGACGTTCTTCGTGAACATCCCCTTCGCCATCGTCGCCGCGCTCGGCGCGTACTTCGTCATCCGTGAGCCCGAGGGCGGCCGCAACCGCAACCCGCTCGACATCCCGGGCGTGCTGCTGTCCACCCTCGGTCTGGTCTCGCTGGTCTACGGCTTCACCCGCGCCGAGTCCAACGGCTGGGGCGACTCCTCGACCGTCGGCCTGTTCATCGCGTCCGCGGTCCTGCTGGTCTCGTTCGTGGTCGTCGAGGCCAAGGTCAAGGCCCCGCTGCTGCCGCTGCGCGTGATCACCGACCGCAACCGCGGCGGGATCTACCTCTCGCTCGGCATCGCCATCATCGCGATGTTCGGCACGTTCCTCTTCCTGACCTACTACCTCCAGGTCGTGAAGGGCTTCACGCCGATCAAGACCGGCTTCGCCTTCCTGCCGATGATCGTCGGCATGATGGTCGGCTCGACCCAGATCGGCACCCGCCTGATGACCCGCCTGCCGGCCCGCCTGCTCATGGGCCCCGGCTTCCTGGTCGCCGCGGTCGGCATGCTCCTGATGACGCAGCTGGAGATCGGCTCGTCGTACGCCTCGATCATCCTGCCCGCGATGCTGCTGCTCGGTCTCGGCATGGGTACGGCGTTCATGCCCGCCATGTCCCTGGCCACCCTGGGCGTCGAGCCCCGGGACGCGGGTGTCGCCTCCGCGATGGTCAACACCTCGCAGCAGGTGGGCGGCGCGATCGGCACGGCCCTGCTGAACACGATCGCCGCGTCCGCGACGACCGCGTACATCAAGGACCACATCGCCTCCGCCGGTACCTCCAAGACCCAGCAGCAGCTCGTCGCGCTGCAGGGCCAGGTGCACGGCTACACCAACGCGATCTGGTTCGCGGTCGGCATGCTGGTCGCCGCCGCCGCGATCGTCTCGGTCCTGGTCACCGCCGGCAAGCAGGGCGGCGGCCCGGTCGCCACCGGTGACGCGGTGGAGGACGAGCTGGCGGTGCCGGTGATCGCCCACTGACGGCGGCCACCCAGGTACCCCTTCGGAAAACTCGTACGTGCGGGGAAGGGGACGCCCCGCACGTACAACCCGGCGGACCTGTCCGGCATGCTGAGCGAGCGGCTCAGCGCAGCCAGGGCAGGTCCGCACCCGCTTCCTTGGGCTGAAGGCCCTCGGCGACGATCTCCATGATGTCGCCGAGGGCCTTCTGCTGCTCCGGGCTGAGCCGCTCGAACACCGCCTGCCGTACGGCCGCCACATGGCCCGGCGCGTTGCGCCCGAGCACCTCGAAACCCTGGTCGGTCAGCACCGCGAACTGGCCCCGCTTGTCCGAGGGACAGTCCTCGCGCCGCACCCAGTCGCTCTTCTCCAGTCGCGCGATCGCGTGCGAGAGCCGGGAGCGGGTGATCTTCGCCATCCTGGCCAGCTCGGTCATCCGCAGCCGCCGCCCCGGCGCCTCGGCGAGCACCACGAGCAGCCCGTAGTAGATGTGCGGCATGCCCGCGTCCCGCTGGAGCTGACGGTCGAGATGGTCTTCGAGGAGTGTGGACGCCTGCAGGTAGGCGCGCCAGACACGCTGCTCCTCGGCGGTCAGCCAGCGGGGTTCTTCCGAGTTCATGCACTCCACTGTACGAGAACTCTCCTTGAAGGTTAAACAAATGAGGCGTAACCTCTTCTCGTAGAAGTTGAGAGTTCAAGCATGGGGAGTGACCGTCATGTCCACCGCCGCACCGGAGCGCATGCCCGCCCTCTACCTCAGCCACGGCGCCCCGCCCCTCGCGGACGACCCGATCTGGCCCGGCGAACTCGCCGCCTGGTCCGCCGACCTGCCCCGCCCCAAGGCGATCCTCATGGTCTCCGCCCACTGGGAGGAGGCCCCCCTCGCCCTCGGCGCGGTCGACCCGGTCCCGCTGGTCTACGACTTCTGGGGCTTCCCCGAGCACTACTACCAGGTCCGCTACGACGCCCCGGGCGCCCCCGAACTCGCCGAGTCCGTACGGAAGTTGCTGCGCGCCCCCGGTATCCCCGTGCAGGACGTCCCGGACCGCGGCCTCGACCACGGGGCGTACGTCCCGCTCGTCGAGATGTTCCCGGCCGCCGACATCCCCGTCCTCCAGGTCTCCATGCCGACCCTCGACCCGGTGAAGCTCATGGAGATCGGCCGCAGGCTCGCGCCCCTGCGCGACGAGGGCGTCCTGATCGTCGGCTCCGGCTTCTTCACCCACAACCTCGCCGCACTGCGGCACACCGGCGGGGGAGTGCCCACCTGGTCCTCCGAGTTCGACGACTGGGGCCGAGGTGCGCTGGAGAAGCGGGACTGGGACGGGCTGCTGGACTTCCTGCACAAGGCCCCGGCCGGCCGCTACGCCCACCCGCGCACCGAGCACTTCGCCCCGCTCTTCGTCACCATGGGCGCGGCCGAGGTGACCGGCGAGCTGGACGCGCAGAAGTCGGTGATCGACGGGTTCTGGATGGGGATGGCGAAGCGGTCGGTGCAGTTCGGCTGAGGCCCGGCCGTCCGGTGCTTACAGCTCCTTCTCGTACCAGGCGACGTCCCAGTAGCGGCCGAACTTGCGGCCCACCTCCCGGTAGGTGCCGACGTACCGGAACCCGAAGCGTTCATGCAGCCGCGTGGACGCTTCGTTGGGCTGTGCGATGCCCGCGTAGGCGCGGTGCAGGTCCTCGGCCGCCAGGGACTCGAAGAGGGCCTTGTAGAGCAGCGTGCCGATGCCGCGGCGGCCCGCGCGCGGGGCGACGTAGACCGTGACCTCCACCGAGGTCGAGTAGGCCGGCTTCGCGCGGTAAGGGCCGGATGTGGCGTAGCCCAGAATCTCCTGTGTGTCCGCATCTACGGCAACCTTCAGCCGGTGCGGGCCGTCTTCAGGATGGGAGAGCAACCAAGGGCGGCGCTCTTCCGGAGTGAAGGCAGCGGTATCGAATGTGATGGGCGTCTCACGAACGTAGTGGTTGTAGATGTCGGTGAGGGCTTCGAGGTCTCCCTCGACTCCCGCCCTGACCTGCACTTCTGTACGTTCCGACGACACCGGACCACCTCCGTGGCGGCACAGGGTACTGCATGATCAGAAAAATCGGGGGGCAGGTTGGGAATTCTGTCCGGATTCCAGTCGTTGTTTCCTTCGGATGCAGGGCACCCGAGAAAGGTGCTGAGAGGCACTCGACGGTGAGTGCCGGTGTCCGACAGACCACCCGCCAGCCACCATCGCAAGGGAGCTCGCATGGCAACCCGTGCCGTCGCCCGTCGTAAGTCCGCCTCTGGCGAGACGGCCGACAGGGCAAGCAGTGTTCGCGCCCACGCCGGCGAGATCGCCGACCGTGACCTGGTCGGCATGTACCTCGACGAGATCGCGCGCACACCGCTGCTCGACGCCGCCAAGGAGGTCGAGCTGTCTCAGATCATCGAGGCGGGTGTGTTCGCGCGACAGGTTCTCGAGGGATACGAGGATTCGCAGGCCGAGGCCAGCCGCGAGGAGCTGCAGGCCCTGGTCGACGAGGGAGAGCGCGCCAAGGACGTCTTCATCCGCTCCAACCTCCGCCTGGTCGTGGCCGTGGCCCGTCGCTACCCGCGCAGCGGCCTGCCCCTGCTGGACCTGGTCCAGGAGGGCAACGCGGGCCTGGTGCGCGCGGTGGAGAAGTTCGACTACCGCAAGGGCTTCAAGTTCTCGACGTACGCGACCTGGTGGATCCGCCAGGCGATCACCCGCTCCATCGCCGACCAGTCCCGCACCATCCGGCTCCCCGTCCACCTGGTGGAGGAGCTCGGCCGGATCCGCCGCGTCCAGCGCGAGTTCAACCGCGAGCACGGCCGCGACCCGGAGCCCGCCGAGATCGCCGCCGAGCTGGCGTCCACGCCGGAGCGCGTCGTCGACGTCCTGGACTGGGCCCGCGACCCGGTCTCGCTGAACATGGCGGTGGACGACGAGGGCGAGACCCAGTTCGGCGACCTGCTGGAGGACACCTCCGCGGTCTCCCCCGAGCAGTCCGTTCTGACCCTGCTGCGCAGCGAGGAGCTGGACGACCTGATCGGCCGCCTGGACCCGCGCACGGCGTCCATCATCAAGATGCGCTACGGCATCGACGACGGCCGTGAGCGGACGCTGACCGAGGTCGGCAAGGAGCACGGACTGACGCGCGAGCGCATCCGTCAGATCGAGAAGCACGCACTGCTGGAACTGAAGAAGCTGGCCCGCGACACCGGCTTCGAAGCGGCGGCGTAGGCGGCACGGAGGAGCGCACGTCACCCGGCAGATGCCAGTGGCGTACGACAGCCTCCACCGCGTACGCCGGGTGGCGGAACACCGGCGCAAACATGGCCGTGTTCCGCCGCTTCAAGCCTCCGGGCCCTGGGAACAAGACTTCAGGGCCCAGGAGTTCGGGTCAGGGGACACCGTCCCCGCGACCCCCTTGGACCACGTCCCGACGCACTCCCCCCCGGCGCCGGGACCTTCCCTGAGCCGGGCTTCGGCGCCCTCCCCCCGGGCGCCGGAGCCCGGCTCTTTTTGCCGTCCGCCGCCGCCGTCCGCTTTTGTCACCCGTCGCGGGGCAGGGCAGAGTGGATGGCGGGGCACCCCGAACCTGAACCCCGGGGTGGCCCGCCGAATGGCAGATTGTGCCACATGGGCATAGCCTGCCGGGGTGAGCAGCTCCACCCCCGCACAGCAGTCCCGCGCGTCCTCGCTGACCGAACGGCGCAAAGCCGCGACCAGGATGGAGATCGCGCGGGCCGCGGCCGGACTGTTCGTACGACACGGACTGCGCGCCACCCGGGCCGAGGACATCGCCCAGGCGGCCGGTATCGCCCCGCGCACCTTCTACCGCTACTTCGCCTCCAAGGAAGAAGCCGTCGCCCCGCTGTACGCGGCGGGCGCCGAGCGCTGGGGCGAGGCGCTGCGCGCGGCCCCCGCCGACCTCTCCGTGCCCGAGGCGCTGGAACACGCGGTACGCCACACCCTGACCCCGGGCGTCGGCGTCTCCGCGGCCTCCTGGGAACTGGTCCGCACCCTCATCCGCCTCACCGACACGAGCCCCGCCCTGCGCAAGGTGTGGGCGGAGGTCTCGCACGACGCGGAGGGAAGACTGGGGGAGGTGCTGGCGGTGCGGCTGGGGATGTTCCCGGCATGGGGTTCCGACGGGGATCCGGTACCGGGTGACGGGGGCCCGGTACGGGGTGACGAGGGTCCGGTACGGGGTGACGGGGATCCGGGTCGCGGCGCGGACAACGTTGGCAGCGGCCCCGCCCAGGCTCCCGGCCTGCGCTTCGCGGCCGCCGTGGCCAGCGCCGCCGTACGGGTCGCCGTGGAGGGCTGGGCGGCGGGCGAGGCACCCGCGTCGGGGCCGAAGGGGCCGGCCGCGATGGCGCTACGGAACCTGGAGGCGCTGCGGGACTTCCCGTGGGCGGACGTGGCGAGGACGTAGGCCGGCGGCGGGGATCCTGGCTCGGCGGTCGCCGGCGACTTCAGCCGGGGAGGACGGCGATCACAGTCGGGCAGGACGGTGATCACAGCCGGGTAGGCCGGTGGCCTTCGCTGGGCAGGGCGGCGATCGCAGCCGGGCAGGGCGGCGGCCTCTGCTGGGCAGGGCGGCGATCGCAGCCGGGCAGGGCGGCGGCCTCTGCTGGGCAGGACGGCGATCACAGCCGGGCAGGGCGGCGGCCTCTGCTGGGCAGGACGGCGATCACAGCCGGGTAGGCCGGTGGCCTCTGCTGGGCAGGACGGCGATCACAGCCGGGTAGGCCGGTGGCCTCTGCTGGGCAGGACGGCGATCGCAGCCGGGTAGGACGGTGACCTCCGCTGGGCAGAGAGGCGACCTCGGCTGACTCGGGTGGCGACCTCAGCCGCCCGCCGCTCGAGTCAGCCGGCCACCCAACTCCCGTACGCACTCCGCCAGTTCCGCCGGTTCCTGGACCGTGAACTCGAAGCCCAGCAGGGCGAGCCGGACCGCCAGCCATTCCTTCTTGTCGCCGACCGCGGCGCGCAGCCGGCAGCTGTCGGCGGTGAGGGGTTCGGGCGTGCCCAGCCAACTCGGGAGGCGGGCCGCGACGGACTCGGCGGGGGCGGCGAACGTGACCTCGAAGTCGTACGACTCGTGCTGGCGCTGCATCGAGCGCCGCAGGTACTCCGCCGCGCTCCCCGTGGGCAGCTCCCGCGGAGCGAAGCGCGCGCCGGTCGCGAAGGGGTCGGCGACCCGGTCGACGCGGAAGGTGCGCCAGTCGGCGCGGTCGAGGTCGTAGGCGACGAGGTACCAGCGGCGGCCGGTCGAGACCAGGCGGTAGGGCTCGGTGAGGCGGCGCGACTCGGTGCCGTCGGCCGCGCGGTAGCCGAACCGCAGACGCTCGTGCCCGGCCACCGTCGAGGCCATCACGGTCAGCGTCTCGGGTGCGATGCTCGCGCCGTCGCCGCTGGTCAGCGGGGTGGTCGCGGCCTGGAGGGTGGAGACACGGTGGCGCAGCCGGGAGGGCAGCACCTGTTCCAGCTTCGCGAGGGCGCGTACAGAGGCCTCGTCGACGCCCTCCAGGGCGTGTCCGGCGCCCGCGCGCAGGCCGACCGCGATGGCCACCGCCTCCTCGTCGTCTAGGACGAGCGGGGGCATCGCCTTGCCCGCGACGAGCCGGTAGCCGCCGTCGGAGCCGAGGGAGGCCTCGACCGGGTAGCCCAGCTCACGCAGGCGGTCGATGTCGCGGCGGATCGTGCGGCGCGAGACGCCGAGCCGGTCGGCGAGTTCGCCGCCGGGCCACTCGCGGGGCGTCTGGAGGAGGGAGAGGAGTTGGAGGAGCCGGGCCGGGGTGTCCGTCGTCATGAGTTCGAGGATGCCGTAGAACTAGGACACGATCTGACCTAGTGGCCTTCTAAGTTCGTTCCATGACCTCAACGGAGACCACCCCTCTCAGCGTCCAGCCGGCGGTGACGGCAGTACCGGACGACGATGTGCAGCCCGCCCCGGGCGACCGGCGACGCTGGTTCGCGCTCGCCATCGTGATGACCGCGGCCTTCATGGACCTCGTCGACGTCACGATCGTCAATGTCGCGATCCCGTCGATCCAGCGGGACGCGGGCGCGTCCTTCAGCCAGATCCAGTGGATCACCGCGGGGTACGCGCTCGCGTTCGCCGCGGGCCTGATCACGGGCGGCCGGCTCGGTGACATCCACGGCCGCAAGCGGCTGTTCCTCATCGGCATCGGCGGCTTCACGCTCGCCTCCGCGCTGTGCGGCTTCGCCGCGAACCCGGAGATGCTGGTTGCCTCGCGGATCCTCCAGGGCGGGATGGCGGCGCTGATGGTGCCACAGGTGCTGTCGATCGTGCACGCGACCTTCCCGGCGCACGAACGGGGCAAGGTATTCGGTCTGTTCGGCGCGATTGTCGGACTCGGCGCGGTCTCGGGCCCGCTGCTCGGCGCCCTGCTGACGGAGTGGAACCTCTTCGGCCTCGAATGGCGCCCGATCTTCCTGATCAACCTGCCGGTCGGTGTCGCGGGCCTCGTCCTCGGCAGCCGCTTCATCACCGAGTCGAAGGCCCCGCGCGCGCTGAAGCTGGACCTGGTGGGCGTCGCCCTGGTCACGCTCGGCCTGCTGATGCTGCTCTACCCGCTCACCCGCGGCGAGGAACTGGGCTGGCCCGCCTGGGGGTTCGTGTCGATGTCCGGCTCGGTCGGCGTCTTCTGGGGGCTGGTGGCGTACGAGAAGAAGAAGGCGGTACGGGACGGCTCCCCGCTCGTCGAACTCTCCCTGTTCAAGGTGAAGAGCTTCGCGGCCGGCATCGCCGTGCAGACCGTCTTCGGCGTCGGACTCGGCATCTTCTTCCTCGTCTGGACGCTGTACATGCAGATCGGCCTGGGCTGGAGCCCGCTGCGGGCGGGGCTGACCGGAGTGCCGTTCTCGATCGCGGTGTCGGTGGCGGCCGGGATGTCGGTACAGAAGCTGGTGCCGCGGGTCGGCGGGCGCAACGTCCTCCAGGCCGGTGCGCTGGTGATGGCCGCGGGCGTGCTGCTCTACCTCTGGGAGTCCGAGCGGTACGGACTGGCCATCGCCTCCTGGCAGATGGCGCTCCCGCTGGTCGTGATGGGCGCCGGCATGGGCCTGATCTTCGCCCCGCTGACCGACACGATCCTCTCCGAGGTGCCGCGTGAGCACGCCGGTTCGGCGTCCGGGCTCATCAACACCGTTCAGCAGATGGGCAATGCGCTCGGGCTCGGGCTGGTCTCGGTGGTCTTCTTCGGCACGATGGACGACCACCTGACGCCGGAGCGGGTGGGACCGGCGTTCGTGGACGCGTTCCAGGGGGCGCTGGGGTGGGTGGCCGGCGTGATGGGGCTGATCTTCCTGCTGATGTTCGCGTTGCCGGGGCGGGGCGCCAAGAAGGAGGCGCTCTGACTGCCTCGCACGCTTGTTCACTAGTCGACATTTGAGGGTGTGCGAGGGCGAACTGCGGATTCCCGTACGGGGATCCGCAGTTCGCGTGGAAACACCGTATTCTCCGTCGACTCCGAGTCGACTCCGAGTCGACTCGGATTACCTCTCGAAAAGAAATCCATGAGTCGGCGGCGGGGTCAATTGGACGGGTGGGGGCGATCCGCACCCGCAGAGCCCGGCGGGTGTGTTTCTGGCCGTCGCGGGCGTCGGGTGAGCGGGGGTGTGGTGGCCGAATCTGTTGACTCTTGATCGGTGGGCGCCATTTGATAACGCTGTCACGGCCCTGTGAGCTTGGAGTCTTCTCGCCCCCGCGTGGATAAAGGGGGTAAAACGTGCGGCGGGATGGGGTGGGGTGTCGGCATGTGCGGGGTGCCGTGGTGTCCGTAACGAACCCCCGCGGGCGGGGGTTTCGGCTGGCCGTCCGGTGGCGGGGGCGGACTGCCGCCTGACGGGGAGTGACCAAAAGGCCGTCCGTGGTGTTTACTGGGCAGCGGTCTGATCCCTGGTGGGTCCGGACCTTTCCGGGAGGTCCTGGGGGTGGTGCCCCGGGGCCTCTCGTTTTTGCTTTCGGTTTGCGTGGACGTCATATGCGGCTCACCCGGGAAGGGTTCTGTCGGGCCCGTGGGGGTGCGTCGATAACCGCGATCGGCAATTGAGTAAAAGAGCTCCGGCTTTCCTGTCCGGATTGCGCGTGATCTTCTGTAACAAAACCCCGTGGCGAGGGGGTCCGCGCCATGATCGATATCTGCCGACGCGCCTCGGAATACACGACTGGCTCTGCACTCGCGGCGAGGGGTAGCTTTATCTCGCTCAACTGTCTCCACCCGCCCGGCCTCACCACCCGGGCGCTGTCGCACCTCTCGGAGAGGGAGCAGGACCCACCACCCGGAACCCCGCTGACCAGTGAGGTTCCAGAGCGCCAACAGAACAGGGATCAACGTCAATGCGCACCGTCAACGACGACGGCGTCATTCCGCCGTCGGGCCGCGGGCACCGCGGTACCTCACCCGTGACACACCGTCACCACAGCGCGCGGCAGGGCGTGTTCGCCGGGACGCGCGCCGCCACGGGCGCCGGAGCGGGGGAGTGAGTCGGGGAGTGAGCATGCCCGCGACCGTCGACACCTCCCGGCCGACCGGCCTCCTCTTAGGCCACGAGGACAAGCCGGAGGGAAGCTTCCTGCAACGCCTGCCCGCCGAGGACTGGCAGACCCTGCTCCAGGCCGGACTGCGCGGCCTCGTCTTCGGCCGGGACGAACTCCTGCCGCTGGGCCCTGACGGCCGGGACGTCTACATCATCTGGGAGGGCGTCGTACGGCAGGACCGCTTCCCGCTGGGGGAAGGGGAAAACGTTCCCACCGTCACCCGGTTCCGGGGCGGCGGCCAGCTGGTCGGCGAGGCCAAGCTCATCACCCCCGGCTCCGGCGTCCGCACCAAGTGCCTGACCAGAACCGTGGCCATACCCTGCCGCGCCCGCCACTTCAACATCCTGATGCGCCGGCGCCCCGAGATCCAACTCGCCCTCCTGTGCAGCCTGGAGGACCGCAGCCGCAGCGACGAACTCGTCTACGCCATGGCCACCCGGCCGCCCCTGGAGCGCATCGGCCGGCTGCTGGCGCACCTCGCCGACACCGCGGGCGTCCGCGACCCGCGCACGGGCTGGACCGTCATCAGCGGCCCGGGCCAGAAGGACATCGCCGCCGCCCTCCAGATCGCCATGTCCACCGTGGAGAACGCGATCCGGACCCTGCGCTACCACGGCGCCATCGAGGCCCGGTACCGCCAGTTCATCGTCCACGACGTGGACGCGCTGCGTCAGTTCGCCGCCGGGGCCGACCCGGCGGGCGCGAGCTGACTCCGTCACCGGAAGCAGAGGGCGTCGTGCGGTCCGACCCTCGCTGATCCGCGCCGACCCGCGCCGACCCGCGCCGACCCGAGCCGGAGTCCTGCCCGTTTACGTCTGAGTCGTGTCCGAACCCGTTTACTTTCCGGAAATCCGGGCGTAGCCTCCGAGTGAAACCACAAGTTCGGGCATTGATCGGGCACGGTCAGGCACTCAGTCGGAGGCGAACGGACATGTACGCACCGGAGCGGCAGCAGGAGATCCTCCGGCTCGCCCGTGACGGCGGCCGGGTCGACGTCGTGTCGCTGGCCGAGGAGTTCCAGGTGACGGCGGAGACGATCCGCCGGGACCTGAAGGCCCTCGACCGCGCCGGACTGCTCCGCCGTGTGCACGGCGGAGCCATACCGGCGGGGCGTCTCGACTTCGAGCCCGACCTCGCCGAGCGCGAGAGCACCGCGGCCGACGAGAAGGACCGCCTCGCGAAGGCCGCCGTCGCGGAACTGCCCGGCGAGGGCACGCTGATCCTCGACGCCGGTTCGACCGTGGCGCGGCTGGCCGCCGGCATCCCGCTGGAGGCCTCCCTCACCGTCGTCACGCACAGCCTGCCGATCGCCGCGCGCCTCGCGGACCACCCCGGCATCCAGCTCCACCTCGTCGGGGGGCGCGTGCGCCACCGTACGCGCGCCGCTGTGGACGCCTGGGCGCTGCGGGCGTACGGCGAGATCCGGGCGGACGTCCTGTTCGTGGCGGCCAACGGCTTCTCCGCCGACCACGGCCTGACCACCCCGGACCTCGCCGAGGCCGCGGTCAAGCGCGCGGCGATCGCCGCCGCCCGGCGCGTGGTGCTGCTCGCCGACTCCTCCAAGTACGGTCAGGAGCACTTCGCCCGCTTCGGCGACCTGAGCGACGTGGACCTGCTGATCACCGACAGCGGGCTGAGCCCGGAAGACGCCGCCGACATCGAGCGCGGCGGTACGGAAGTAGTGCGCGCATGATTCTGACGGTCACCCCCAACCCGTCCCTGGACCGCACGTACGAAGTCCCCTCGCTGGACCGCGGCGAGGTCATACGCGCCACCGGCGAACGCATGGACCCGGGCGGCAAGGGCGTCAACGTCTCGCGCGCCGTCGCGGCCGCCGGACGGCGCACGGTCGCCGTCCTGCCCCTGGGTGGTGCGCCGGGCGCGCTCGTCGCCGACCTGCTCGACGCGCAGGGCATCGAGGTCGCGCCGGTCCCGGTCGCGGGCGCCACCCGCTCGAACATCGCGCTCGCGGAGGCGGACGGGGTGCTCACGAAGATCAACGCGCCGGGGCCCGAACTGTCCGCGGAGGAGCAGGAGTTGCTCCTGGAGACGGTCCGCGCGCAGTCGCGCGACGCGGACTGGATCGCCTGCTGCGGCAGCCTCCCGCGAGGGCTCGCGCCCGCCTGGTACGCCGATGTCGTCGCGCGGGCGCACGCCGGCGGCGCGCGGATCGCCCTGGACACCTCGGGGCCCGCGCTCCTCGCGGCGCTGCGCGAACGGCCCGACGTGGTGAAGCCGAACGCCGAGGAACTCGCCGAGGCCGTCGGGCGTCCGCTGGCCACGGTGGGCGACGCGATGAAGGCGGCCGAGGAGTTGCGCGAGATGGGCGCACGCGCCGTCCTCGCGAGCCTGGGCGCCGACGGGCAGTTGCTCGTGGACGACTCGGGCGCCTGGTTCGGCAGCGCGCGCGTGGACGTCGTACGCAGCAATGTGGGCGCCGGCGACTCCTCGCTCGCCGGTTTCCTCATCGCCGGCGGCAGCGGCCCCGAGGCCCTCGCCTCCGCGGTCGCGCACGGCGCGGCGGCCGTCCAGCTGCCGGGCAGCGTGATGCCGTCCCCGGGCGACCTGGACCCGGCCGCGGTGACGGTGACGGCGGAGGTTCCCGCGGATCGCGTGCTGAGGGAGCCGGTGTCATGAACGCTGCCATGAACCTTCGTACGGCTCCCAGCGACTGTCCTCGCCCCGTTCGGCGCGGTCCTCGTCGCGCCCCTGTGCGACCGGTCCCCGGGCGGCGAGGCGATCCCTTACTCACCGCCCCCGGTCTCCCCCACTCCCCGCTCCCCACAACCCCCCGCACCGCCCCCGTCCCCATACGCGCCCACTCCACTCCCCGGGCGATACGCGAGCGAAGGAGCCCGCGATGAGCGACCTCATCACCGCGGACCTGGTCGACCTCGACCTGTCCGCCGATACCAAGGAAGCCGCGGCACGCGCCCTGGCCGAGCGCATGGTGACCCTGGGCCGGGTGACCGACCTGGAGGGTTTCCTCGCCGACGTCGCCGCGCGTGAGGCGCAGATGCCGACCGGTCTCGACGGCGGCATCGGCATCCCGCACTGCCGCAGCGAGTACGTCACCGAACCGACCCTCGGCTTCGGACGCAGCGCGGCCGGGATCGACTTCGGTGCCCCGGACGGCCCCGCCGACCTGATCTTCCTCATCGCCGCGCCGGCCGGCGCCGACGACGCCCACCTGACGATCCTGTCCTCGCTGGCCCGGCAGCTGATGAACTCCGAGTTCACCGACGCGCTGCGGTCGGCGGGCGACGCGGAGGTGGCCGCGGCGCTGATCCGCGGGGACGAGCCCGAGGCCCGGTCCGAGGCCGAGCCCGAGGGCGGCACAGACTCCGTGGCGGCGTCGGTGGCGGCCTCCGCCGACGCCGCCACGGACAGCACACCACCGGCGTCCGACGACGAACGCCCCTTCCGGGTCGTCGCCGTCACCTCCTGCCCGACCGGCATCGCCCATACGTACATGGCGGCCGAGTCCCTGGAGAACGCGGGCCGCGAGGCGGGCATCGAACTCGTCGTCGAGCCGCAGGGCTCGGCCGGCTTCACCCGCCTCGACCCGGCGGTGATCGCGGCGGCGGACGGCGTGATCTTCGCCCACGACGTGCCCGTACGGGAGAAGGAACGCTTCGCCGGCAAGCCGACCGTCGACGTCGGCGTGAAGGCGGGCATCAGCCGCCCCGGCGAGCTGATCTCCGAGGTGCGCGCGAAGGCGGAACGCGGTGAGGTGACGGCCGGTTCGGGCGCCGCGACCCCCGTCGAACGCGGCGGCGACGCGGGCGAGGGCTACGGCTCCAAGCTCCGCAAGTGGCTGATGTCCGGCGTCAGTTACATGGTCCCGTTCGTCGCGGCGGGCGGTCTGCTGATCGCCCTCGGGTTCGCGATCGGCGGCTGGGAGGTCAACAAGGCACCGTCGGTCATGGACCACTTCGCGTGGACCCAGGTGGACAGCTGGGGCGCGCTGCTGTTCCAGATCGGCGGCGTGGCCTTCCAGTTCCTCGTCCCGGTCCTGGCCGGCTACATCGCCTACGGCATGGCCGACCGACCCGGTCTCGTGCCCGGCTTCGTCGGCGGCGCGATCTCCCTCACCATCAACGCGGGCTTCCTCGGCGGTCTGGCCGCCGGTCTGATCGCCGGTGGCGTGGTGATGGCCATCCAGAAGGTCAAGATCCCCGCGGCGGTGCGCGGCATCATGCCGGTCGTGGTGATTCCGCTGATCTCCTCGGCGATCGTGGGCTTCCTGATGTTCGTGGTGATCGGCAAGCCGATCGCCGAGGCCCAGAAGGGGATGACCGACTGGCTGAACGGCCTGTCCGGCGCCAACGCCGTCCTGCTCGGCGCCCTGCTCGGCCTGATGATGTGCTTCGACCTCGGCGGCCCGGTCAACAAGGTCGCGTACACCTTCGCCACGGCGGGTATCGCGGTCGCGAGCCCCAGCGACTCCGCGATGAAGATCATGGCCGCGGTGATGGCCGCGGGTATGGTCCCGCCGCTGGCCATGGCCCTGGCGACGACCGTGCGCGCGAAGCTCTTCACCCCGGCCGAGCGCGAGAACGGCAAGGCCGCCTGGGTCCTCGGCGCCTCCTTCATCTCCGAGGGCGCGATCCCGTTCGCCGCGGCCGACCCGCTGCGCGTGATCCCCGCGTCCATGGCGGGCGGCGCTGTCACCGGCGCCCTGTCGATGGCCTTCGACGCCACGCTGCGCGCCCCGCACGGCGGCGTCTTCGTGGTCCCGCTGATCGGCAACCCGTTCCTCTTCCTGATCGCCCTCGCGGCGGGCGTGTGTGTCACGACCGCCCTGGTGGTCGTCCTGAAGGGCATGCGCAAGCCGGCCCCGGGAGCCGTGACAACGGGCGCCCCGGACGGCAAGGCCGCGCCGACGGCGGAGAAGAAGCAGCCGGTGGCGGCGTGACCCGCTAAGGGGCAACTGCGCCATCTGCGAGATACATCACGGTCCGGGACCAAAGTCCCGGACCGTGATGTCTACTGGGGCACATGGCCGATGAGAGCGTCTCGATCCTCCAGTCACTCGGCGTGGCCCTGCTCGCCTTCGCCACGGTCGTCTGGCTGATCGGCCTGGGCCGCCTGCTGCGCCGCGCCCGCTCCGGCGCCGCCCTCTGGGGCACCGACCCCACCCTGCGCGCCCTCCCGCACCAACGCCGAACGGCACCCCACCTGGAGTCGGTCGAACTGACCCCGGCGGAGAAGGCCGCGTTCGCCGGTCTCGTACGACAGCTCAGCAACGGCGGTTGAGGCCGCCGGCGGGCACTGGGGCGCGGGTCAGGAGACCTGCGCCGCCCGCCGCTCGATCGCGTCGCGGGCCGCGTCCTCGGTGACGTACACCTCGCACATGTGCCGCCCGTCCGGCGTCGCCGTGTGCTCGACCTCCCACAGGGAGACCTCCGCGCCGTCGCACAGCAGGAACGCGTGCTCGTAGAGCGCGAAGCACAACCCGGCGCGCACCGTGCGGCACGGGCGCCCGAAGGCCTGCGTGATCTGGTGCGCGCACGCCATGGTGAGCAGGTCGGCGGTGGCGGCGTCCGGCCTGTCGGTGTTCTCCGCGCGGCGCAGGAGCCGGCGCGCGTGATCCGCCGAGTCGTCCGGCACGTACGCGTGCCGCGGCGCGGGGACCGGCGACAACTGCACCGTCACCGGCAGTTCGAAGTCCGGGGCGTCCGGCGGCAGCGGCAGGCGCGCGGTGGCGGCCCGCAGCTCCTCCTCGTCCACGTACACCTCGTGCTGCGCGGTGTTGTCCGGCGCGGTGTTGTGCACGAGCTCCCAGAGGGTGAGCGCCGAGCCGTCGGCCAGCAGCCAGGTGTGCCGGTACGTCTCGCGGTGCAGGCCGGCGCTGTGGTGCGCGGAGTGCAGTGAACTGTCGTGCGCCAGCGCGCAGTCGAGCCGCCGTATGGTCTCGTCCGGCAGTTCGAAGGAGTTCAGGGCACGGCCGAGGAGCCGTTCGAGATGCTCCTCCGGAGACTCGAACGACTCGGGTGGTTCGTACGCTGCCGTCTCGTACGGAACGCTCAAGGTTTCTCCCGGCGTTGCTGCATGTCACCTTGTGGGTGCATACCGTAGCCCCTCGGTCGGACATCATGTCCGGGAACCGAGAAAACGTACGTCCACAAAACGCGCGGGCCGTGCGGGGAGTTCCCGCACGGCCCGAAGATCCGTCAAAACCCGCCGGTCAGGCGGCACTTCCGGCGGTCCACTCGCTCCACGGCAGGTTCCAGCCGTTGAGCCCGTTGTCCGGGGAGACCGTCTTGTCGGGGGAGTTCTTCACGATCACTACGTCCCCGATGAGTGAATTGTCGTAGAACCACTTGGCGTTCGTCGCGCCCTGCGCGCCCTGCACGTCCGCGAGCCCGACACAGCCGTGGCTGGTGCCCGTCCGGCCGAAGGGCGGGTTGCCCTTGTCGTACCAGTAGTTGCCGTGGATGAACGTCCCCGACGAGGTCAGTCGCATCGCGTGCGGCACGTCCGGGATGTCGTACTCGCCGCCGAGCCCGACCGTCCGGCTGTTCATCCGCGTCTGCGTGAACTTCTCGGAGATCACCATCTGCCCGTTGTACGTCGTGTGCTCCGGGCTGCCCGACGAGATCGGGACCGACTTGAGGGTCCGGCCATCGCGTACGACCGTCATGGTCTGTGTGTTGACGTCGACCGTGGAGACCTGCGAACGCCCGATGGTGAAGGTGACGGTCTTCTTCTGCACCCCGTAGACACCGTTCGCGCCCTGCACGCCGTCCAGGTCGATCTTCATCGTGACCTTGGAGCCCGCCTTCCAGTACTCCTCGGGCCGGAAGTCGAGCCGCTGCGCCCCGAACCAGTGCCCTTCGACCTGCTGCCCGCTGGTCGAGGTGACCGTGATGTGCGACTGCACGGCCTTCGTGTCGCTGATCGCCTTGTCGAAGGTGAACGACACCGGCATCCCGACACCGACCGTGGTCCCGTTGTCCGGCGTGTACGTGCCGATGAAGCTGTTGGCCGAAGAGACCGTCGTGAAGATCGAGTTGGCCGCGGAGGTCTTGCCGCTCGCGTCCTTCGCGGTCGCCGATATCTCGTACTTCGTCCCGCGCTCCAACTGCTCCTTCGGCTGCCAACTGCTGCCGTTCGCCGACAGCACGCCCTCGACGGCCTGCCCCGACCCCGCGACCGTCATCTTCACGGCGGCCAACTTGCCGCCGCTGACCTTCACTCCGGTCGTGTTGATCGACGCGTTGGTCGAGCCGTCCTTCGCCGAGATGACGATCTTCGCGACGGACGTCCTGACCGCCGTGTCACCGTTCTTGCCACCGCTCCCGGCGTTGGTGTCGGCATTGGCGTCGCCACCGCAGCCACTGAGGGTGAGGGTGCCGACCACCAGGGCGGCGATGGCCCCCAGTACGCGCCGCGCTGCTATGTCCGGCGTTGTCACGGGCTGCTCCAGGTTCGTGTGATGTGCGTGATCCGCTCCGATGCGTGAACAAAGAGGGCCCCCACCCGGGGTGAGGTTCCCCGCGTTCCCCATGAACGCCATCGCGTGACAAAACCCGGACAATCACCCGCCCAACTTCCGTGCCCTACGGACGCGTCCGCGTGCCGGTCCCCGCCCTCGCCGCCCTCGCGCCCTCGCCGGCAGCGCCCGGCACGCGGTCAAGCTCCCTGTCCCGGGCTCCCGGGCTCCCGGTGCCGCGCCGGGGCGCCGTGTCGAACCTCCGCGGCTGCGCCGCCGCACCATGCAGCCGTGCGGGACTCCCGCGCCGTTGCGCCAGGCTTCTGCGTTGCGCAGGCGCGCTGTTGCGCCGTCCGCCGGACTTCCGCGCCGAGCCGCCGCGCCAGGCTTCCGCGCCGGACCGCCGAGCCGATTTCCCGCCACGCCACTCCGGCCGCCGCGCCACCCCCGGCCGCCGCGCCACCCCCGGCCGCCGCGCCACCCCCGGCCGCCCCGCCACCCCCGGTCGCCGCGCCGTCGTAGCGAACGCCGATGCCCTCCCCCCGCGTCACCTCTCCCCGTACAACTCCCCATACGACGGCCACTCCCCGCCCGCCCCCGTCACCGGCCTCGCGGCGTGCACCGCTCGTACGATCGCGCGGGTCACCAGGTCCGCGCCTGCCGCGAGGAGGTCGTTCAGGGCGAGGGGGTTCTCGGCGTCGAGCGGGTGGGCTCCGGTCGCCAGCGTGAACACCGTGTCTCCGTCGTGGAGCAGGTGCACCGGCCGCACCGCGCGCGCGATGCCGTCGTGCGCCGTACCGGCCAGCTTCTGCGCCTGCGCCTTGGACAACTCCGCGTCGGTGGCGACGACAGCGAGCGTGGTGTTGAGCGGGGGGCGGGCGTTCTTCGCCTGGGTCTCCGCGAGGCGCCGGCTCGCGGCCTCGTGCACGCCCGCCTCCGGATAGCGCACGCGCCCTTGGAACAACTCCCCGTACAGCACGCCCGTTTCGGGATCCACCACCGACCCCGCGGCATTGGCCACGACCAGCGCGGCCACCGTCACCCCCGAGTCGAGTACGACGCTCGCGGTACCGATCCCACCCTTCAGCGGTCCTGTCGTGGCCCCGGTGCCGGCACCCACGCACCCCTCCTCCACCCGAGCGCCGGCCGCACTACCTGCCGCCGCCTCGACCGCCGCCCTTCCGGTGGCCGCGTCCGGGCGGGCGGAGAAGTCGCCGCCCCGACCGAGGTCGAAGACGCAGGCGGCGGGGACCACCGGCACGACGTGCGCGGGATCCGGCCCGACGCGCACTCCGCGCCCCTGTGCCTCCAGCCACGCCATCACCCCGGACGCCGAGTCGAGCCCGTACGCGCTGCCGCCGGTCAGGACGATCGCGTCGACCCTCTGCACGAGGTTGCGCGGGTCGAGGGCGTCGGTCTCCTTGGTGCCGGGACCGCCGCCGCGTACGTCCACGGCGGCCACGGCGCCTCCCTCCGGCGCGAGGACGACGGTGGTGCCCGTCAGCCAACCGTCGCCGATGCGCGTCGCATGACCCACCCGCACACCGGCCACGTCCGTCAATGCGTCAACTGTCATGGGCCCAGTCTCGCCCGGCGTGAGGCACGGTTACGTGAGCGGCGTGGGGTGCCCGTATTCGGGGCGCGGGCGCCCGGCGTCCCGGTGCTCCGGTCACACCTCCTGCGTCGCCCCGCGCTCCCCGGCGACCATGCGCGCCGTCAGCGTCACCCCGGTCGCCACCGTCAGCGCGGACACGATGCCGGCCGCGAGCACCGCCCAGTCGCCCAGGAACGTGCAGAGGATCACCAGCAGGGCGGCGGTCGGCAGGACCAATTGCTGGACCGTGCCCACCTTGTAGAACCGTGCGTGCAGCAACCAGACCGTCAGCAGGTACAGCGCCGTCGGCAGCGTCACGGCCGCCGACGCGGCCAGCGTGGAGATGTGCGCCTCGCCGACCGCCTGCTCCACCGCCACCTCCAGACCCGCGCCGATCGCGGCCGCCGACGCGAAGATCACGTAGTGGCCGTAACCCCACAGGAAGGACTGCCGGTTGGAGCGCAGGTGCCCGTGGATGGGCACCACGAAGTAGATCCACCAGGCGGCGAAGATGATCAGCAACCCGCCCGCGGCGATGGGCAGCAGCTCGCCCAGGGCGTCGTTCTCGTCGACACCCGTCTTCACGGCGACGGTGGCCGAGGCGATGGTCTCGCCGAGCACGATGATCGTGAACAGCCCGTACCGCTCGGAGATGTGGTGCGGGTGCCAGGAGGTGGGGTGGTCCTTCTCCGCGTAGAGCGGGACGCACATCTCCAGGATCGCCATCACCAGGAAGACCCAGGCACGGCCGCCCTCGGGCAGGACCAGCAGCCCCAACCAGCCGACCTGGCACAGCAGTACTCCGCCGGCGTACCGCAACGCCGTCGTTCTCTCCGCGCCCTCGCTCGACCGCGCGACCCGCAGCCACTGCGCGCTCATGGCGACCCGCATGATCACATAGCCCAGCCAGACGGCCAGGAACTCGTGGTCCTCGAAGGCCCGGGACACCCCGGCCGCGAGCACGAGCACTCCGGCGATCTGGATCAGGGTGACGACCCGGTAGAGCACGTCGTCGTTGTCGTACGCCGACGCGAACCAGGTGAAGTTCATCCACGCCCACCAGATGGCGAAGAACACCATCGCGTAGTTGAGGATCCCCTCGCCCGGATGTCCTTCGGCCACGGAGTGCACCAGTTGGATGCCCGCCTGGGCGACGGCCACCACGAAGCACAGGTCGAAGAAGAGCTCGAGCGGTGAGGCGACGCGGTGCGCCTCGTCCCGGCCCCGGGCCGTGATCCTGCGCAGGGGTCTGTGGCGTGCGGGGTCGCCGGAGGGCGCCGACGACGGAGTCGAGCTGCTGGTCATGGGTCCAGCACACCAGATAATCGGCGGAAATTCTTGTGAAAGCATTCACAAGTGCACAGGGGTCGTATCCTGGAGACATGACCACTGCCCCCGAGCCTGCCTCGCAGTCGCCTGAGCCGAAGCCCTCGCTCGTCTTCGACGACCCGCTGGACCAGCAGTCCTCGGACGACACGGACCGCGGCTGGGGCGAGCGTCCCGGCGCCGACGGCGGCGCGGCGGACCTGAAGCGGTTCCTCGACGAGAAGCCGCCCCACCACATCTGAACCGCGCCGACCGCCGCCCGCCAAGCTGCCCGCCGGGCCGGACCGACCCCCGCCGCTACTGCTGCTGTCCGCCGGGCCCGGAGCCGCGCTGCGCGACCAGGGCGTCGCGGATCTCCTTGAGCACCTCCAGCTCGGTCAGCTCGATGACCTCGTGCGTGCCCTCCTTCGCCTTGTCCCGGGCCGCCTGCCGCGCCAGGTACTTCGACATCGGCAGGACCATCAGGAAGTAGACGACGGCCGCCGTGATCACGAAGGTCAGCGTGGCGCCGAGGACCGAGCCCCACATGAGCTGGATGCCCTCGTCGCCCGAGCAACTGTCGCTCAGGCACGAGCTGTAGCTGTCGAGGTTCTTGGTGCCGATCGCCCCGACGAGCGGGTTGATGAGTCCCTTCACCACCGCGTTCACGATGTTGGTGAACGCGGCGCCGATGACCACCGCGACCGCCAGGTCCACGACGTTCCCGCGTGTCAGGAAGGCCTTGAAGCCCTGCCAGACATTCGGATCCTTCTTCTCGCTCACCGCGGGGCCTCTTCTCGCATGCGCCGGTTGTGGAACAAACAGCTCCGCAACCTACGTCAGGGCAAGGTCGCCCTGTCCAATTGGGTAGCTCGAACGAGGGACTTGACAAGCGAGGCAGCAGAAAACGGACGCCATGTACAGCCCGATTCAGCACAGCGTCACCGCCAACCGCGCCGTCGCCCCGGCGCCGGCCAGCCGCGCGGCGAGCGAGCGCGGAACCGACAGCACCACCAGCGCCCCGCTGTCGACCGAACCGTCCAGCGGCTCAGGCACCTTGGTCACCCGCGCCCCGCGTGCGACCACGTGCGCGTCACCGCCCGTCGCCGTCTCCCGCGCGGCGATGACGTCGACCCGGTCGCCGGGCCGCAGGAGCCGGACCGTGGCGCCGTCGGTGATCCGCACCGGCGCGGCCACCATCTCGACGGCACGGTGGTGTCGTACGGGATCCGCCACCGGATGTCCGCGCGCCCGGTCCGTGTGCTGCGGTCCCGCCGCCACCAGCGCGGCCGCTGTCACGGCCAGGCCCGCGGCCAGCGCCCGCCGTCGATGCCGTACCAGCCGCCCCAGTTGATACCGCCCGCCGCGCACCCGCACGGGGGCGAAGTGCGGGACCTCGCAGGTGGCGGGGGTTTCGGTGCGGGGCGGGGGAGAAGGGTGCGTGAAGGACATGGGGGTCACCACCTGCGTCGAGGGATCGGCTTGCGAACCCACGATGGGGCTTTTCGCCGAAGCTCGCCGAGGCCGGTGGACGACCGCCGGGTTGTGGACAACTCCCTCACCCGAACGGGACGTTCCGCACCCTCCAGCTGTCCACAGCCGCACAGCCCTCCGCGCCCGCACCCCGCTACGGCAGCGGGAACCCCGGATCCATCCCGCCCAGGGCCGTCGTGCACAGGCAGTCCCGGTCCTCGGTGGACGGCAGGTCGGCCACCGCGTCGAACAGCACCCCGCGCAGTCGGTCCACGTTCGCCGCGAACACCCGCAGCACCTCGTCGTGCGAGACGCCCTCGCCGGTCTCGGCGCCCGCGTCGAGGTCGGTGACCAGGGTCAACGACGTGTAGCAGAGCTCCAGTTCACGGGCGAGGGACGCTTCCGGGTGGCCGGTCATGCCCACGATCGACCAGCCCTGCGCCTGGTGCCAGAGCGACTCGGCGCGGGTCGAGAAGCGCGGACCCTCGATCACGACCAGCGTGCCGCCGTCCACCGCCTCCCAGTCCCGTCCACGCGCGGCCTTGAGCGCGGCGGCACGGCCGGTGGGGCAGTACGGGTCGGCCAGGGACACGTGCACGACGTTCGGCACGTTTCCGTCGGGCAGTGGCAGGCCGTCGAAGTACGTCCCGGCCCGGGACTTCGTACGGTCGACCAGTTGGTCCGGCACGAGCAGCGTGCCCGGTCCGTAGTCGGGGCGCAGGCCGCCCACCGCGCACGGGCCGAGGACCTGGCGCACCCCGACCGACCGCAACGCCCACAGGTTGGCCCGGTAGTTGATGCGGTGCGGGGGCAGATGGTGGCCGCGTCCGTGCCGGGGCAGGAAGGCGACCCGGCGGCCGGCGACCTCGCCCAGGAAGAGGGAGTCGCTGGGTGGCCCGTACGGGGTGTCCACCTGGACCTCGGTCACGTCCTCCAGGAATGAGTAGAAGCCCGAACCGCCGATGACACCGATCTCTGCGTTCGCCATGACGAGCACAGTAATCGGCCCGGGCGGCGGGCGGTGAGCCGCTCCGGGAACACCTCCGGGAACACCTCCGGGAACACCGAAGACCCTGCCGTCCTACGACGGCAGGGTCCTGGGAGCGAGTCCTATGCGGCGGAGCTGCTGCTGGAGGAGCCGGTGCTCGACGACTTCGACTTCGAGTCCGAGGAGGACGAAGACGAAGAGGACGACGACGAGTCGCTCGAAGAGGACGACGACGTCGACTTGGACGACGAGCCCGACGACGCCGGCGCGCTGCTCGAAGAGGAGCCGCGGCTGTCGTTGCGGTAGAAACCGGAGCCCTTGAAGACAATGCCGACCGCGGAGAACACCTTCTTCAGGCGGCCACCACAGTTGGGGCACTCGGTGAGGGCGTCATCGGTGAACTTCTGCACCGCCTCGAGGCCCTCGCCGCACTCGGTGCACTGGTACTGGTAAGTGGGCACTGTCTTCCTCCTGGCACTCTCACTCAGTGAGTGCTAACGACGGTCCATAGTGACGTATTCCTGAGGATCAGTCCACCGTCACCGGCACGCGGTGACCGACGCCACGTGCCACGGTCCGGCTGCGGGGCCGCACCGCGAGGCGTGAGCGGAGGGTCAGGAGAGTCGCCAGAGCCAGTATCGTGCCCGCCGCCGGCACCAAGAACCCGGCGCCCGTCCAGAAGCGGTCCTCCAGCTGTCCGGCGAGGGTGACGGCGGCCGCCTGACCGAGTGCGACCGCGCCGGTCAGCCAGGTGAACGCCTCGGTGCGCGCGCCCGCCGGGACCAGGCCCTCGACGAGCGTGTAACCGGTGATCAGCGCGGGCGCGATGCACATGCCGACGAGCAGGCCCAGGCCCGCCAGGCCGAGCACCGAGTGCGCGGCCCACAGCCCGGAGGCCGTGAGGGCGAGCGCGCCGTAGCCGACGACCAGGCGCCGCCGCGGGGCCGTCTTCCACGCGATCGCCCCGCAGACGATGCCGGAGAGCATGTTGCCCGCCGCGAAGACGCCGTACAGGACGCCGTTGAGGCCGGGTTCGCCGATCGACTCCGTGAACGCGGCCAGGGAGACCTGCATGCCGCCGAAGACGGTGCCGATACCCAGGAAGGTCACGATCAGGACGCGCACCCCGGGGATGCTCAGCGCGGAAACGTGCTCCACGCGTGCGTGCCCGCGGACCGCGACCGTGGGCTGGGTGCTCTTCTGCGCCGCGAACAGCAGGCCGCCGATGAGCGTCAGGGCCGCCTCCGTCACCAGGCCGGCGGCCGGGTCGACGGCCGTGCACAGGGCGGTGGCGAGCAGCGGGCCGAAGACGAAGGTCAGTTCGTCGGTGACGGACTCGAAGGCGGCGGCGGTGGTCAGCAGGGGCGAGTCCTGGAGCTTCACGCCCCAGCGGGCGCGCACCATGGGGCCGATCTGCGGTACCGAGGCGCCCGTGGGCACGGCCGCCACGAACAGCGCCCACAGCGGCGCGTGGGCCAGCGCGAGCGCGGTCAGGGTCAGACCCGACACGGTGTGCACGAGGACGCCGGGGAGCAGCACCGTGCGCTGTCCGTAGCGGTCGGCGAGGCGGCCGCTGTAGGGCGCGAACAGGGCCATCGAGACGCCCGTGACGGCCGCGGCGGCGCCCGCGGCGCCGTACGAGCCGGTGGTGTGCTGCACGAGCAGCACGATGGAGATGGTGAGCATCGCGAACGGCTGGCGTGCCGCGAAGCCGGGGAGCAGGAAGGTCCAGGCGCCGCGGGTGCGCAGCAGCTGTCCGTATCCCGGGCGGGTGGGAGCCGGCGAGTTCTCCGACGGCTCGGTGGTGACCGTGGATGCCACGGCCCGTGCCTTTCTGCCACCTGGTAGCGCGCCCGTGCGGGGGCGCCGAGAGCTGTCCTCTTGCGCGGAACTGCGGTAGATGCCGGAGCCCGCTGTCTCCGCCGTGGAGAGCGTTCCGACCGCCATACGGTCGCGCCAGCTCTGCGTCAGGCAGAGTTGGTTCGATCAAAGTCTGCTTGCATTCTACAGGGATCGAAGGCTTGCAGGACCAAGGGCCTACAGGATCGAAGGCCCGGCTCGGCGGAGCGCGTCACCGCCCCGCGCCCGCCCCGTCCGTGCCCAGCCAGTCCGCCAGCTTGCCGCCGTGGCCCACGGCGCGCAGGCGTCGTTCCGCGGCGTCCCGGACGGGGTCGGTGGCGACGACGAGGAGTTCGTCCCCGTGCCGCAG
The DNA here is from genome assembly GCF_044750545.1 of Streptomyces sp. NPDC088794. Lineage (NCBI taxonomy): Bacteria > Bacillati > Actinomycetota > Actinomycetes > Kitasatosporales > Streptomycetaceae > Streptomyces > Streptomyces sp. NPDC088794. The sequence goes on from NZ_JBIVKB010000004.1 coordinate 429,655, forward strand.
GACCGTGGTCGGCAGCGGGACAAACGATTTTCCCTCGCGGACGACGAGGGTGACGGCCGCTCCGGCGGGCAGCCGCAGCTCGGCCACCTCGACGCCGTGCATCTTGGAGCCGTCGGGAATGGCGACCGACAGAAGATGTCCGCGCAGTCGCTCCAGGGGCGCCGACTCGATGCCGAGGTCGGCGGCCTCGGCGTCCCCGCCCAGGCGCAGCTTGCGGGCCAGCCAGGGCAGGGTCGGGCCCTGGATCAGGGTGTAGACGACGACCAGCACGAAGACGATGTTGAAGATGCGGCGGCTGGCGTCGACGCCCTCCACCATGGGGATCGTCGCCAGGATGATGGGCACCGCGCCGCGCAGCCCGGCCCAGGACATGAGGGTCTGCTCCTGCCAGGGCACCCGGAACGGCGTCAGGCAGACCACCACGCTCAAGGGCCGCGCCACCATCGTGAGCACCATGCCGATGACGAGGGCGGGCCAGATGTCGTCGCCGAGTTCGTGCGGGGTGACCAGGAGGCCGAGCAGCACGAACATGCCGATCTGGGCGATCCAGCCGAGCCCGTCGGCGAACCCGCGCGTGGCGGGCCAGTGCGGCAGCTTGGCGTTGCCCATCACCATCGAGGCGAGGTAGACACCCAGGAAGCCGCTGCCGTGCGCCAGCGCGCCACCCGCGTACGCGGTGACGGCGATCGCCATGACGGCGATGGGGTAGAGGCCGGAGGCGGGCAGGGCGACGTGCCGCAGGCCCCAGGCGCCCAGCCAGCCCACCGCGAGGCCGATGGCGGCGCCGATGGCCAGCTCCAGCGCTATCTCGCCGATCAGCGCGTACCAGTGGTCGACCGGGCCCGCCGTGGAGAAGGCGACGACCAGGATGACGACGGGGGCGTCGTTGAAGCCGGACTCGGCCTCCAGGGTGCCCGTCACGCGCGCGGGGAGCGGGATCTTGCGCAGCACGGAGAAGACCGCGGCCGCGTCCGTCGAGGAGACGACCGCCCCGATGATGAGCGCCTGGCGCCACTCCAGCCCGATCAGGAAGTGCGCGGCCGACGCCGTGACCCCGACGCTCACCCCGGTGCCGACCAGTGCCAGCGCGGTGGCGGACGGCAGGACGGGCTCGACCTCCTTCCACTTCGTGCCAAGACCGCCCTCGGCGAGGATCACGACCAGGGCCGCGTATCCGATGACCTGGGTCAGTTCGGCGTTGTCGAAGTGGATGTCGCCGATGCCGTCCTGTCCCATGGCGACGCCGATCCCCAGGTACACGAGCAGGCTGGGGAGTCCGCTGCGCGAGGAGATCCGGACCGCGGCCACGGCTACGAGCAGGACGAGCGAGCAGACGAACAGGAGCTGGTTGAGGTGGTGGACAGTCAGCGGCCGTTCCCTTCCCTGGCTCACGCGCATCCCGCGCGGGAGCTCACGTACATAGGACACGAGCCCATGGAGCTCCGCATCCAGGTACTTCGTTACCTTACCTAACTCTTGACGATTCCTTGACACTCGGCGAGGCATGATCGAACGCTCGTCCGCGCTCGTTGCGGACACCGCGTCAAGGGGCTGTGGGCCCTGCGCCTATGGTTGCTCCAGCGCTCAGTCACATGGACCAGCCCGCCTGCCGCTCGCGGAAGGACAGCAAGGACAGCGATGCCCCCCAACACCACCGCCTCAACGGGTCGCAAGGCCCGCAAGTCCGGCAGGAAGAAGGGGCGCAAAGCCCGCCTTGTCGTCCTCGTCCTGGTGCTGGCCATCATCGGAGGCGTCGCCTACGGGGCGTACTGGTCGATCAGTACCGTCCGTGCGTCCTTCCCGCAGACGAAGGGCTCCATCACGCTCGACGGTCTGTCAGGACCCGTCGACGTCAAGCGTGACGGCTACGGCATCCCCCAGATCTACGCCTCCTCCGACGAGGACCTGTTCATGGCGCAGGGCTATGTCCAGGCGCAGGATCGGTTCTACGAGATGGACGTGCGCCGGCACATGACGTCCGGGCGCCTGTCGGAGATGTTCGGCAAGGACCAGGTCAAGGACGACGAGTTCCTGCGCACCATGGGCTGGGACCGGGTCGCCAAGGAGGAGTACGACACCAAGCTGTCGGCCTCCACCAAGAAGTACCTCCAGGCCTACTCCAAGGGAGTCAACGCCTACCTCAAGGGCAAGGACGGCAAGGACATCTCCCTGGAGTACGCCGCCCTGGGCTTCGTCAACGACTACAAGCCCGAGCAGTGGACCCCGGTCGACTCCGTGGCGTGGCTGAAGGCGATGGCCTGGGACCTGCGCGGCAACATGGACGACGAGATCGACCGTGCCCTGATGACCAGCCGGCTCGGCCCCAAGCAGATCAAGGACCTGTACCCGGAGTACCCGTACAGCCGCAACCAGGCGATCGTCCAGGAGGGCCAGTACGACGAGCTCACCAAGACGTTCGAGCAGGGCGACAGCGGCACTTCCGGGACGTCCACGAGCGGTACGACGGGCTCGTCCACCTCGTCGGCGGGTTCGGCCCTGGAGAGCCAGCTCTCGGGCCTCTACGACGTCCTGGACGACGTCCCCACGGCCGTCGGCGTGAACGGCCAGGGCATCGGCTCCAACTCCTGGGTCGTGGCCGGGAAGTACACCATCACCGGCAAACCGCTGCTGGCCAACGACCCGCACCTGTCGGCCTCGCTGCCGTCCGTCTGGTACCAGATGGGCCTGCACTGCCGCACGGTCTCCGCCAAGTGCCAGTACGACGTGACCGGTTACACCTTCTCGGGCATGCCCGGCGTGGTCATCGGCCACAACCAGGACATCGCCTGGGGCATGACCAACTCCGGCGTCGACGTCACCGACCTCTACCTGGAGAAGCTCAGCGGCGACGGCTACCTGTACGACGGCACCGTGAAGCCCTTCAAGTCCCGTACCGAGACCATCAAGGTCGCCGGCGGCGACTCCAAGAAGATCGTCGTCCGCGAGACGAACAACGGCCCCCTGCTGTCCGACCGCGACAGCGAGCTGGTGAAGGTCGGCAAGAAGGCCACCGTCGACACGGCCGCGCCCGACAGAGGCGACGGCTACGGCATCGCCCTGCGCTGGACCGCGCTGGACGCGGGCACCACCATGGACGCCGTCTTCGCCATCGACAAGGCGTCGAACTGGACCGAGTTCCGCTCGGCGGCCGCCAAGTTCGACGTGCCCTCGCAGAACCTCGTCTACGCCGACACCGACAACCACATCGGGTACACGCTGCCCGGCCGGATCCCCATCCGCGCGAAGGGCGACGACGGTTCGATCCCCGCGCCGGGCTGGGACTCCAAGTACAAGTGGACCGGCTTCATCGAACAGGACGAGCTGCCCTACGAGTTCGACCCGGAACGCGGCTACATCGTCACCGCCAACCAGGCCGTCATCGACCCGGACAAGTACCCCTACACGCTCACCACGGACTGGGGCTACGGCACCCGCAGCCAGCGCATCACCGACCTGATCCAGTCGAAGATCAAGGGCGGCGGCAAGATCTCCACCGACGACATGCGCCAGATGCAGCTGGACAACAGCAGCGAGATCGCCAAGCTGCTCGTCCCCAAGCTGCTGAAGCTCGACATCGACGACAAGGACGTCCGCGAGGCGCAGGAGCTGCTGGAGGGCTGGGACTACACCCAGGACGCCGACTCGGCCGCGGCCGCCTACTTCAATTCGGTCTGGCGCAACATCCTCAAGCTCGCCTTCGGCAACAAGCTGCCCAAGGAACTGCGGGTCGAGGGCCAGTGCCTGTGGGTCGACCCCGTCAACGACACCGGGCCCGTGGACGACACCCAGAAGGTCAGGGAGTGCGGTCAGCGCGACGCCGACCAGGCGCAACCCGACGGCGGCGACCGCTGGTTCGAGGTCGTGCGCAACCTCATGAACGACCCCAAGAGCGACTGGTGGACCACGCCCAAGTCGGGCACCCGGCCCGGCGCCACCGACAACCGTGACGACCTGTTCAAGCGCGCGATGATCGACGCCCGTTGGGAGCTGACCGCCAAGCTCGGCAAGGACATCGACACCTGGAGCTGGGGCCGGCTGCACCGCCTGTTCCTGAAGAACCAGACCCTCGGCACCAGCGGTCCCGCCGTCGTGCAGTACATCCTCAACCGCGGCCCCTGGAAGCTCGGTGGCGGCGAGGCGACGGTCAACGCCACCGGGTGGAACGCCGCCGGCGGTTACGGCGTCGTGTGGGTGCCGTCGATGCGCATGGTGGTCAACCTCGACGACCTCGACAAGTCGAAGTGGATCAATCTCACCGGCGCCTCCGGGCACGCCTTCAGCGCGCACTACACCGACCAGACGAGCAAGTGGGCCGACGGCGAACTGCTGCCGTGGTCCTTCTCGGACAAGGCCGTCGACGACAGCACGAGCGACACGCTGGTCCTGAAACCGTGAGCCGCCCGCGGTAAGCGGCTACGACCTCAAAGGGCCCTCCACGCACGCGTGGAGGGCCCTTCGGCGTATCCCGCAGGACGTCACCCGCCGCTGCCCCGCTACCGGAAGCGGTGCACCGCCGACGGCGTCACCGCGGCGTGCACCGGCCGGTCGTGCTCCTCCGCCGGAACACGCTCGACGACCTCCGTGTCGTAGAGGAGCACCACCAGCGCGGGACGGACGTCCGCGCGCTCCAGGCGCGCGAGCACCCGGTCGTACGACCCTCCGCCGCGTCCCAGCCGCATCCCGCGCGCGTCGACCGCGAGGCCGGGCAGCAGCACGGCGTCCGCCTCGGTGACGGCGTGCGGGCCGAGACGTGTGCCGGTGGGCTCGAACAGGGCCATCTTTCCGCCGTGTTGGACCCGGGCGAGGGAGCCCTCGCCGGCGTAGGAGCCCCAGTCCAGGTCGTTGTCCGGCAGGAGCGCGGGGAGCAGCACCCGCACGCCCCGCGCGTGCAGCGCGTCCAGCAGCGCGAGCGTTCCGGGTTCGCTGCCCACGGAGACGTACGCCGCCACCGTGCGCGCGTGCGCCAACTCGGGCAGTTCGAGCGCGCGCGTGGCCAACTCGCCCGCGGATTCCCGCACGTCATCCGCCGTCAACCTGTTCCTCACCGCGAGGAACTCTCGCCGCAACATTTGCTTGCCAGGCTCGGCCGCACGTCCGATGTGACTCACAGGTCGCACCCGTACCCTTCCTAATGCGCTCATATGAGAGCTAATTAACCGGAGCCACAGATTCACTGCAAAGGCACCGGATAAGGTTACGGACATGACTCAGTCGCACCCCAGGATCAGCAAGGCTGTCATTCCCGCAGCCGGCCTCGGCACCCGGTTCCTGCCGGCCACGAAGGCCACTCCCAAGGAGATGCTGCCCGTCGTCGACAAGCCGGCGATCCAGTACGTGGTCGAGGAGGCCGTGTCCGCGGGCCTCGACGACGTCCTCATGATCACGGGGCGCAACAAGCGTCCCCTGGAGGACCACTTCGACCGCAACTACGAGCTCGAGTCCGCCCTTCAGAAGAAGGGTGACGCCAGCCGGCTGGCCAAGGTCCAGGAGTCCAGCGACCTCGCGACCATGCACTACGTGCGCCAGGGCGACCCCAGGGGTCTCGGTCACGCCGTGCTCTGCGCGGCCCCGCACGTGGGCCACGAGCCCTTCGCGGTCCTGCTCGGCGACGACCTGATCGACCCGCGCGACCCGCTGCTCGCGCGCATGGTCGCGGTCCAGGAGCAGCACGGCGGCAGCGTCATCGCCCTCATGGAGGTCGAGCCGGAGCAGATCCACCTCTACGGCTCCGCGGCCGTCGAGCCCACCGCGGACGGCGACGTCGTCAAGGTGACCGGCCTGGTCGAGAAGCCCGACCCGGTGGACGCCCCGTCGAACTACGCGGTCATCGGACGCTACGTCCTCGACCCCCACATCTTCGACATACTGCGCAAGACCGAGCCGGGCCGCGGCGGCGAGATCCAGCTCACCGACGCCCTCCAGCAGCTCGCCCAGGACGAGAAGGTCGGCGGCCCGGTGCACGGCGTCGTCTTCAAGGGCCGCCGCTATGACACCGGCGACCGCGGCGACTATCTGCGTGCCATTGTCAGACTCGCGTGCGAACGTGAAGATCTGGGCCCGGACTTCCGGACCTGGCTTCGCAGTTACGTAGCCGAGGAGATGTAGCGATTTGAGCAGCGCCGCGCCCCGCACCGCCGGCCCGGACCACCTGTGGTCGGTGGAGGAACACCTGGAGGACATCCTCGCCACCGTCCGCCCCCTCGAACCCATCGAGCTGAACCTGCTGGACGCCCAGGGCTGCGTCCTCGTCGAAGACATCACGGTGCCTCTGTCGCTGCCGCCCTTCGACAACAGCTCCATGGACGGGTACGCGGTACGGGTCGCGGATGTCGCGGGCGCGAGCGAGGAGTTCCCCGCCGTCCTGGAGGTCGTCGGCGACGTCGCGGCGGGCCAGGCCGACCTGCTCCACGTGGGCCCGGGCCAGGCCGCCCGCATCATGACCGGCGCCCCGCTGCCGCCCGGCGCCGAGACCGTCGTCCCCGTCGAGTGGACCGACGGAGGCCTCGGCGAAGGACCGGTGACCGGGATGCGCGCCCGCAGCCTGGCCCCCGAGGCCGCCGAGGGCCATGTGCACGTGTACCGGCCGGCCGAGGCACGCGCGCACGTCCGCGCGAAGGGCAGCGACGTGAAGGCCGGGGACCGCGCCCTGGACGCGGGCACCGTCCTGGGCCCGCCGCAGATCGCCCTGCTCGCGGCGATCGGCCGCGGCACGGTACGCGTGCGCCCGCGTCCACGCGTGGTCGTCATGTCCACCGGCAGTGAACTCGTCCAGCCCGACGAGCAGTTGGGCAGCGGCCAGATCTACGACTCCAACAGTTTCGCCCTCACCGCGGCCGCCATCGACGCCGGAGCCATCGCCTACCGGGTGGGTGCCGTCGCCGACGACGCCGAGACCCTGCGCGCCACCATCGAGGACCAACTCGTCCGCGCCGACCTCCTGGTCACCACCGGCGGCGTGAGCGTCGGGGCGTACGACGTCGTCAAGGAAGCGCTGTCCCACGTCGGCGACGAGGACGCGCCGGGCAGCGGCATCGAGTTCCGCAAGCTTGCCATGCAGCCGGGCAAGCCCCAGGGTTTCGGCTCCATCGGCCCCGACCACACCCCGCTGCTCGCCCTGCCGGGCAACCCGGTGTCGTCGTACGTCTCCTTCGAGCTGTTCGCGCGGCCCGCGATCCGCGCGCTCATGGGGCTCGACGACATCCACCGGCCCAGGACCCGGGCCACCCTGACCGCGGCCAAGGCGCTGACCTCGCCGAAGGGGCGCCGGCAGTTCCTGCGGGCCACGTACGCCGACGGCTCGGTGAGCCCGGTCGGTGGTGCCGGATCGCACCTGGTCGCGGCCCTCGCGCACGCCGACGCGCTGATCGTCGTACCCGAGGACGTGGAGTCCGTGGAGCCCGGCAGTGAGGTCGAGGTCGTCCTGCTGGGCTGAGCCCACGCGTGCGTGCCGGTCGAAGAGGCCGTGCTGGTCCGTTGTCCGCGCCGACTTGGCGGTACCGTGTCGCGCACAACAGGCCCGCGCGCCGCATCGCGACGGGCCCGGACCGGGAGCGCCACACGCCATGAGCACGCAGGACCGTCTGACCCACATCGACGACGCGGGTGCCGCCCGCATGGTCGACGTATCCGGGAAGGACGTGACCGCCCGGACCGCCCGCGCCAGCGGGCGCGTCCTCGTCTCGCCCCGCGTGATCGAACTGCTGCGCGGTGAGGGCGTCCCGAAGGGCGACGCGCTGGCCACCGCGCGGATCGCGGGGATCATGGGCGCCAAGCGCACACCGGACCTCATCCCGCTCTGTCACCCGTTGTCGGTGTCCGGTGTGAAACTGGACCTGTCGGTCGCGGACGACGCCGTGGAGATCCTGGCCACCGTGAAGACCACGGACCGCACGGGCGTCGAGATGGAGGCGCTCACCGCGGTCTCCGTCGCCGCGCTCACCGTGATCGACATGGTCAAGGCGGTCGACAAGGGAGCGGTCATCACAGACGTGCGCGTGGAGGAGAAGACGGGCGGCAAGTCGGGCGACTGGAGCCGGTCATGAGCCTCGACGCGCCCATAGGCGGTGCCCTTGCCGCGCCCTACAGCGCCCTCGTCGTCACGGCCTCCAACCGGGCCGCGGCCGGGGTCTACGAGGACAAGGGCGGTCCGCTGATCGCCGAGGGACTCAAGGGCCTGGGCTTCGCCGTGGACGGGCCGCGGGTCGTGCCCGACGGCGACCCGGTCGAGGCCGCGCTGCGGGCGGGCACCGAGGCCGGCTACGACGTGATCGTCACCACCGGCGGCACCGGCGTCTCGCCCACCGACCGCACGCCGGAGGCGACCTGCCGGGTGATCGACTACGAAGTACCGGGCATCGCCGAGGCCGTCCGGGCGTTCGGACGGGAGAAGGTGCCGACCGCCGCGCTCTCCCGGGGACTGGCCGGGGTGGCCGGTCGGACACTGATCGTCAACCTGCCGGGTTCCACCGGCGGGGTGAAGGACGGTCTCGCCGTCCTGGAACCCCTGCTGGTGCACGCCGTCGACCAGATCCGGGGCGGCGACCACCAAAGACCCGGCGTCACCAGTGGGGGTGCGAGCTGAACAGCCCATCCTGGCCCGCCGTGCTGGCGGACGGCGACATCGTCCTGAGGCCGATAAAACTGCGTGACCAGCGCGCCTGGCGCGAGGTCAACCGGCGCAACCGGGACTGGCTGCGCCCCTGGGAGGCGACCATTCCGCCGCCCACGCCCAGCGGGCCCATCGCGCACCGGCCGACCTACCGCCAGATGGTCCGGCATCTGCGGTCCGAGGCGAACTCGGGCCGGATGCTGCCGTTCGTCATCGAGTACCAGGGGCGCCTGGTCGGGCAGTTGACGGTCGCCGGGATCACCTGGGGCTCGATGTGCTCGGGCCATGTCGGCTACTGGGTGGACGAGTCGGTGGCCGGGCGCGGTGTGATGCCGACGTCCGTGGCGCTCGTCGTGGACCACTGTTTCCGCACCGTTGGTCTGCACCGCATCGAGGTCTGCATTCGCCCCGAGAACGGACCCAGCCGCCGCGTGGTGGAGAAACTCGGATTCCGCGAGGAGGGGCTCAGGCCGCGTTATCTCCACATCGACGGAGCCTGGCGCGACCATCTCGTCTTCGCGCTCACGGCGGAAGAGGTCCCCGACGGGTTGCTGAACCGCTGGCAGCGGGCACGCTCTCAGCGGAACCCGCAGAACACGCCGGGGAATCCCGGATAGGTCCGGCGATAGGGCCGGCGTTAGACCCAGAAATTGAATAAGTGTTCGAAATTGATCGCTCGGCGACCGCCTGAAGGCATTAATTTCGCGCCCTCGGTGGGCTGCTGATCGCATCGGTCACAAAAAAAGTTCGAAATATCAGCCAGATCGTGCGACACACCGGCTCAATTGGCAGATGGCCTCACGCAAACCCCTCTACCGTGTGAGGCGTGAGCAGCAGCGGCCTCATCTACGCAGTCATTGTCGGGGCCTGGGCCGCCTACTTGGTGCCGATGTGGCTCCGTAGGCAGGACGAGCTGAACGAGGCCCGTCCGACGGAACGCTTCAGCACAGCCATCCGGTTGCTGTCCGGACGGGCGGGCATGGAGCGCCGGTACGCCAAGGACCTGCGCGCGCGCTCCACCGAAGAGGGGGAGCCCAGCGCCGACGCTCCGGACGTCGTCACCGACTCGGTGGACGTCCGGGCCTTCGCCATGCCTCCGGCGCGCGCCCAGGTGCGCGCGGACGTGAAGGCGCCGGCGGCAGGCACCGGGTCGGCACAGGCGCCGAGTCCCAAACCCGCCCGTACATCCGGTCCCGCATCGAGTCATACGTCCGCTCCCGCGTCCGGTTCCGCGCCGGCGCGCGCGTCCCACTCCGCACCGGCGCCCGCATCCGGCTCCGCGCCGGCACGCAAGCGCGTCCCGGCCGCCCGGCGTTCGGCCGCGGCCGAGGCGGCCGCCGCACGCGCCCGACGTACGAAGGTGCTCGCGCGCCGTCGGCGTACCACCGTGATGCTCTTCCTCGCCTTCACGATGGGCACGATCGTCGCGGCGGTCGGGGGACTGGCGTTCCTGTGGGCGCCGGGTGTGCCCGCGATACTGCTGAGCGGCTACATCGTGTACCTGCGCTCCCAGGAGCAGCGCCGGTTCACCTACCAGATGGACCGGCGCCGGGCCGAGGCCGCCGCGCAGCGGCTGCGGGAGCGGCAGCGCCAGCCGCGCCGACGGGCCACCGCGGAGGCCGAGGCCGAGTCGCCGGAGGGTGCGCCAGAGCAGGAACTGGATCCCGGCATGTCGGCGCTCGCCGCCGACCGTCGCGCCCTCGTCGAGCAGACCGACCACGCCGAGTGGGTCGACCAGCAGCGCGAGCGCCAGCGGCGGCCCGGACACGGCGACAGCTGGGACCCGGTGCCGGTGCCGCTGCCGACGTACGTGACCGCGCCGGTCGCTCCGCGGGCCACCTCGGACGTGGACCTGGGGGCGCCGGACGCGTGGAGCTCGGCGCGGTCGAGCTCGGTCGCCGGGGGCCAGGAGGCGGAGGCCGGTTCCGGTGCCGAGCCCGGCGCGGACGCCCACCTGGATCCCGCCGACGACCAGGCGGAGACGGAGACGGACGACGAGGGCCGCAGCGACGCCCGCCGGGCCGCGTCCGCGAGGCGTGCGCGGGAGCGCGGGCGTACGCCGCTGTTCGACCAGTACGAGGACGGGGAGCGGCCCCGGGCCGCCAACGAATAGGCCGGCCCGGGGCGCTCGCCCTCCGCATCCGCCCCCGCCCCCACCTGTGCCGCGGCCGTCTGCCGGGCCCGGGAACGGATTTCCAAGCACGCGGACCGGGATGCTAGAGTTTCACTCGTTGCAAGGGCCTGTGGCGCAGTCTGGTAGCGCACCTCGTTCGCATCGAGGGGGTCTGGGGTTCAAATCCCCACAGGTCCACCGCAGCTCAGAGCCCCAACCGGTTTGGTCCGGTTGGGGCTCTTTGGTGTCGTACGGGCGATGCCCCGGACACCCTCATCGGCGTGCCCGGGGCGGTGTGACCTCAGCAGATGGACATGGTGTTGAAGTCGTACGTCGCCGCGTTCGGGAATCTCCAGATGGTGTTGGAGTTGGCAGGGGCGCGGTACGTGCCCACGTTGGGCCCCGTGAAACGGACTTCGGCTCCGCCCGTCTGGTTGTTGAGCACAGAGAGCGCGTCGATGAAGTTCGAGAGCGACCGCGAACCGCACCTGTACAGGTGGAAGATGCTCTGCTTGCCGTCGCCCTGACCGACCGAGATACAGGCGATGCCTGAGGCCAAGGCGCAAATCTTGAGCGCCTGGTCAGCATTGTCACCACCTTGTACGTCCCGCTGCACATACTCGCCTGAGTACAAGGGGGAGATCCCCGGCGTCCACGCGGTGGCGGCGGCCTGTGCCGGTGCCTGCGCGGCCAGCGGAAGAAGGAACGCGGCGATCAGCGTCGCGACCGTCGCAGCCGCTCGTTTTCTCAGTCCCATGGGGTCTCCTCTGTAGTCTTGATCGACGACCCGAACCGTAGACCGCACCAGGGACGTCGTGACCCTGACAGCTATCAGGGTGGGTCGGCTCGGGGCGCGCAAGCGGGTGTGCAGCGCCTGCCAAGGGCCGTACCGCCCGTCGGGATCAGGGCCGCGATGACGGCTACCGCCGCGCAGCACGTCGTGGTCAGGGCGAGGGCGGGCCAGGGGAGTCGGAGCGGGGTCCATACCGACTGGCGGGCCAGGGCCGTCCACATGCCGAGCAGGTTCAGGGCGGCGACCAGCAGGCCCAGGAACGCGCCCAGTGCCACCGTCGTCAATGACTCCGCCGTGATCAGACGCAGGAGTTGGCCCCTCGTGGCGCCCGTCAGGCGGAGGGTCTCCAGGTCGCGCAGCCGGTCGGTGGCCGCCATGACCAGGGTGTTGGCGAGGGAGATGCCGGTGTAGAGGAGGGCGATCCCGAGGACGAGGAGGAAGCCGAGGCGGGTCGTGCGGTCCGTTCCGGCGCCCAGGCCGACCGAGGGGGAGGGGGCTGTGCGTCGTAGCCAGTCGGCCCTCGTGAGGATCTCGGCTCCGGTGCCGTTCACCGCCTTCCGCAGCTCCGCCGCCACCTCGCTCGCACTCCCGCCCGCCCGTACCTTCACCTCGACCCGGTCGACGGGGGCGCGCGGGGCGTTGGCCGGCGTCACGTACGCGCCGTTGTCCCCGGTGCCGACCGGCATCACGGCCGCGATGCGCAGGGACTTCCGGGTGCCGTCGCCCAGCCAGACGCTCACGTGCCGGCCCACGGTGTGCCTGGCCCATTCCTCGTTCACGATGATCGAGTCGTCGTCGAGGTCGGTGACGCGGCCGGCGGTCAGCGGCAGGCGCACGGTCGCGGCGAGGGCGTGCGGATCGGCCGCGCGCGCCTGCGACTTGATCAGGGCGACTCCGTCCTCCACGTAGTGGACGGAGGTCGTCGCCGTGGGGGAGACGACCGTGTGGGGGACCGTGCGCAGGCGGCGCAGAGTGGTCGGGGTGAAGCCCGTTCCGGATGGTGGGGTGAGGACGAAGTCGGCGACCGTCCGCTCCCGAGCCTCCGTCGCCCGTGCGCCCTCCAGCGTCGCGGTGGCGCCCAGCAGGGAACCGGTCAGGGCCACCGTGACCAGGACGGGGGCCGCGACGGCGGCGGTACGGCGGACACCGGCGGCGGCGTTCTCGCGCACCAGCATGCCGACGGCGCCGGGCAGCCGGACGACCAGCCGGACCAGGGGGCGCACCACCGCGGGTGACAGCAACGCCACCGCCGTGATCAGCAGCATCGGGCGGCTGACGTACGTCTTGCGGTGCAGCAGGTCACCCGGGTCGGTGAGCAGGGCGAACGCCTGCGTGGCGACGGCCGCGAGCAGCAGAGCCGTACCGGACAGGAGGCGGCCGCCGGTCAGGGGCGCGGTGTCCACCGACGCCTCCCGCAGCGCGTCCACCGGGCTGGTTCGGCCCGCCCGGCGGGCCGCGGCCAGCACTCCGCACAGCGAGACCAGTACGCCGGTCCAGAAGGCCAGGTGGTACGGCCAGATGTGGTCGCCGATCGCGAACCACGCCGGTGCGAGACCGCCGTCGACCACCCGGGACGCCAGATGCGGGGCGGCGTACGCCCCCAGCGCGCAACCCGTGGCCGAGGCCGCGACGCCGACCAGCAGTGCCTCCGCGCAGACCGTGCGGCGGAGTTGGGCCGGGGTCGCGCCGGCCAGGCGCAGCAGCCCGAACTCCCGGCGCCGCTGGGCGACCGCGAAGGCGAAGGTGGACGCCACGACGAACACCGACACGAACCCGGTGACCCCGCCGGCCGTGCCGAACAGGGCGTTGAGCGCGGTGAGGGCCTCGGCGTCACGGTCGGGGTCGGCGTCCGCGAGGCGCCGGGCGTCGCCGGTGAGCACCCGCGCGCCTGAGCCCGTTGTTCCGCCTGTCCCGGTCACCGCCCGTACGCCGGAACCCGTTTCGCGCGCACCGGTCACCACCCGCCGTACCGCCCCCGCGTCGGCGTCCACCACGAGTTGCGTACTCACCGGCGAGAGGCGCGCGGCCCGGGAGTCGGTGTAGAAGAGGGCGTTCTCGAAGGAGCGGGCGCCAACCGTGCCGCCCACGCCGACCGTGCCGCCCACCTCAACCGTGCCGACCACGTGGACCCGCCCGAAAGCGGTCCACACCTGTCGGCCCACCTCCGTCCAACTCCCGGTCGCCACCACCTCGTCGGCGGCGCGGGGCGCGCGCCCGGCGGTGAGTTCGTACGGGGCGTACGCCGCCGTCGACCACGGGTGGCCGACGAGGTCGCGGGGGCCGTCCGCGGTGGGTACGGCGAAGGCGCGGTCCTCGGTGACCCTGCCCAGGTGGCGCAGGGCGGCGATCGTCCGCGCCGGGACCGGGCGTGGCAGGGCGAGTTGCTCGGTGCGGACGCCGTTCGGGGTGCGGACGCGCAGGGTGTCCTGCCCCTTCACCACCACCTCGGCCGCCGCGAACCGTTCCGGCCGGCGCTCGGGGGCGTCCAGGGAGGCGGCGAGGGACTGGCCCATGACGGCGATCAGCGCGACGCCGAGCGCGAGGGCGACGAAGCTGCCGACGAAGGTGACCCAACGCGTGCGCAGGGTCTGGACGGTGACCGTCAGCACGGCACGGCCTCCAGCGTCGTCATGCGGGCCGCGATGTCGGCCGCGGGGGCACCGGCCAGTTCGCCGTGCACGCGGCCGTCCACCAGGAACACCACGCGGTCCGCGTACGACGCGGCGACCGGGTCGTGGGTGACCATCACGATGGTGCTGCGGCTTTCCGTGTCGACCATGGCGCGCAGCAGGGCGAGTACGTCCCTGCCGGTCCGTGAGTCGAGGGCGCCGGTCGGTTCGTCGGCGAACAGGACCTCGGGGCGGGTGATCAGGGCGCGGGCAAGGGCGACGCGTTGCTGCTGGCCGCCGGAGAGTTCGCCGGGGCGGTGCCGGGCGCGGTCGGTGAGGCCGACGCGGGCCAGGGCCGCCCGCACGTCCGCCTTCGGCACGCGGCGGCCGGCCAGGCGCAGCGGGAGGGCCACGTTCTGTTCCGCCGTCAGGGACGGGAGGAGGTTGAAGGCCTGGAAGACGAAGCCGACGCGTTCACGGCGCAGGAGGGTGAGGCGGTGTTCGGTGAGTGTCGTCAGTTCCGTTCCGCCGAGCCGGACCGAGCCCGAGGTGGGGCGGTCCAGGCCGGCCGCGCACTGCAACAGCGTGGACTTGCCCGAGCCGGACGGGCCCATCACGGCGGTGAAGGTGCCTTGCCCGAAGGCGAGCGACACGCCGTCCAGGGCGGTGACTTGGCCGTCTCCCGACCCGAACGTCCGCCGCACGCCTTGTAGTTCGATCGCGCTGGACCGCATCCGACCCTCTTCCCGTATGCCCGCCCGTACGACCGTCGTCGGCAGGTGGGATCAGCGAACCGCGGGACGGGCCGGTCGATCACTGCGGCAGGGACGAGACTTGGGGTAGGGCCAGGCATACCTCCCGGCCTCGCCCAGGACGGATGGCCCGGCGCGCCCGTCGCTCCTACCGTGATCCTCATGACTGTGTGGCGGGCGCTCCGAGGGCGCGGGTACCTGTGGTCGGCGTGGCCGTGGCGGGCGTTGGCGTACCTGGGCAGCGGGGCGCTGTTCGGGATCGTCGTCCTCGTGGTGATCGGCTGCGGAGCCGTGCTCGGGGGCGCCCTCGCCGTCGTACTCGTCGGACTGCCGCTGCTAGGGCTGACCGTGCTGGCCGGGATACCCGTGGCCGCGGTCGAACGGTGGCGGTTGCGGCTGGTGGGGGTCCGTGCGGAGCCCGCCGGGCGGCATCGGGTGCCGGAGCGGGCGGGGTTGGGGGCGTGGCTGTCGACGCGGTTGCGGGAGGCGGCGACCTGGCGGGAGTTGGCGTACGCCGTGCTGGTCGGGGTGGTGCTGTGGCCGCTCGACGTGCTGGTGGTCGTCCTCGCGGTGGGGGTGCCGGGGCAGTTGGTGGCCGCGCCCGTGCTGGTCGGTGTCCAGGGCGAGGCGAAGGTGGTGAAGGTGTGGGCCGTCGACACGCTGCCCGGGGCGTTCGCGGTCGCCGCGCTCGGGGTGGTGCTGCTCGCGGCAGGGGCGTACGCGCTGGGGGTGTTCGCGGGAGCGCGTGCCGAACTCGCGCGTGCCATGGTCGCGCCGCCGGTCCGTGCGGAGGACAGCGTGCGGGTCACCGAACTCGTGCGCTCCCGCGTGCGGTTGGTGGACGCCTTCGAGGCGGAGCGCCGACGGATCGAGCGCGACCTGCACGACGGGGCTCAGCAGCGGCTCGTCGCCCTCACCATGACCCTCGGGCTCGCCCGCCTCGACGCCCCGCCGGGACCGCTCGCCGAGCAACTCGCCAAGGCGCACGAGGAGGCCGGACAAGTGCTCGCCGAGCTACGGGAGTTGATCCACGGCATCCATCCCAAGGTGCTCACCGACTACGGACTGGAGGCCGCCGTCGCCGACGCGGCCGACCGCAGTCCGGTGCCTGTCGACCTCTCCCTGGACCTCGAACTCGGCCTGGACGGACGGCGGTTGCCCGGGGCGGTCGAGTCCGCCGCGTACTTCGTCGTCTGCGAGGCGCTCGCCAACGTCGCCCGGCACAGCGGGGCGCGCCGGGCCGAGGTGGGTGGGGAGTACGAGGGCGGGCGGCTGGTGCTGCGGATCGGGGACGACGGGCGCGGGGGCGCCTCGCCGGGGGCCGGCAGCGGGCTGACCGGGCTCGCCGACCGGGTGTCGGTGCTCGATGGCAGACTCACCCTGTCCAGCCCGCCGGGCGGACCGACCCTGCTGCGTGTGGAGATCCCTTGCCGACCGACCGACCGCTCCGGGTAGTCCTCGCCGAGGACAGCGTGCTGCTGCGGGACGGACTGACCGGGCTGCTCACGCGCTTCGGGCACGAGGTCGTCGCGGCCGTCGGTGACGCGGACGCGCTGCTCACGGCGGTCGCCGCGCAGGGTCCGGACGGGCCGGACGTGGTCGTGACGGACGTACGCATGCCGCCCGGCTTCCAGGACGAGGGGTTGCACGCGGCGCTCCAACTGCGCGCGGAGCGGCCGGGGTTGCCGGTGCTGGTGCTGAGTCAGTACGTGCAACGGGCGTACGCGGCCGAGCTGTTGGACTCCGGGGACGGGACCGGGGTCGGGTATCTGCTCAAGGACCGGGTGGGGCAGGTCGAGCAGTTCGTGGACGCGCTCCGTGACGTGGCGGACGGTGGCACGGTCGTGGACCCCGAGGTGGTGCGGCAGTTGCTGCGCCGGCGCCGTGATCCGCTGGCTCGGCTGACCGCGCGGGAGCGGGAGGTGCTGGCGTTGATCGCGGAGGGGAAGTCGAACGGGGCGATCGCGCGGGCGCTGGTGGTGTCGGACGCGGCCGTCGGCAAACACATCGGCAGCATCCTCACCAAGCTGGACCTGCCACCGGCGGACGACGCGCACCGGCGGGTGCTGGCGGTGCTGGCGTATCTCAGGGCGTGAACACCCTTACGGGTTCAGGGGTTTGGCGAAGCACCGGCTGTCCTCGTGGAACCGGTAGTAGCCGAACTTCTCGCACGGCTCGTACCCGCTCGACGTGTACAGGGCGATCGCCTCCGGCTGCTTGGTCCCGGTCTCCAGAACCATCCGTCGCCGCCCCGCCACGCGCGCGTCCTCCTCCAACGCGGCCAGGATGCGCCGGGCGAGCCCCAACCCCCGTGCCCGCTCGACCACGTACATCCGCTTGAGCTCGGCGTCGCCGTCGAGGTTGCCCTCGCCGTTGGCGTCCTTGGCGCGCCAGCCGCCGGTGGCGATCGCGCTGTCGTCCTCGTCGTACGCGATGAGGTAGACGCCGTTGGGCGGTTCGAAGTGCGTCGGGTCCATGACGGTGGCGTCGCCGCCGTCGCCGTAGCGGACGTGGTACTCGGCCTGGACCTGGTCGTTCAGCTTCACGGCGTCGGGGTGGTCGAAGGGGACCCGGCGTATATTCATGTCGAAGATCGTACACCTATGCACAGAGTGGGGCATCTGACTGTCCCCAGTGTGCCGGTATCGTTCCCGCGTGCTCACTGTGACGACCGCCAACGTGAATGGATTGCGTGCCGCCGCGAAGAAGGGCTTCGTGGAGTGGCTCGCCGGGACCTCCGCCGACGTGCTCTGCCTCCAGGAGGTGCGCGCCGAGCCGGAGCAGTTGCCGGAACACGTCCGCACCCCCGACGGCTGGCACGTCGTGCACGCGCCGGCCGCCGTGAAGGGCCGCGCCGGTGTCTCGCTCTACACCCGCCGCGAGCCCGACCGCGTCCGGGTCGGCTTCGGGTCGGCGGAGTTCGACACGAGCGGGCGGTACGTCGAGGCCGACCTGCCCGGTGTCACGGTCGCCTCCCTCTACCTCCCCTCCGGCGAGGTCGGCACCGACCGCCAGGACGAGAAGGTCCGCTTCATGGGCGAGTTCCTGGCCTACCTCAAGGAACTGCGCGAACGCGCCGCCGCCGACGGCCGCGAGGTCGTCGTCTGCGGCGACTGGAACATCGCCCACCAGCCGGCCGACCTCAAGAACTGGCGCGCCAACCAGAAAAGCTCCGGCTTCCTCCCGGAGGAACGCGCGTGGCTGACCCAGGTCTTCGACGCGGCGGACGGGGGGTACGTCGATGTGGTGCGGGCTCTGCATCCGGAGGTGGAGGGGCCGTACTCGTGGTGGTCTTATCGGGGGCGGGCCTTCGAGAACGATTCAGGTTGGAGGATCGACCTCGCCGTAGCGACTCCTGGGCTCGCCAAGCGGGCGGTCAAGGGGTACGTGGAGCGTGCGGCCAGCCACCAGGAACGATGGTCGGACCACGCTCCCGTAACAGCAGTATTCGACCTGTGAGGAGAATGATGCGGGGCGCACAGGATCCGCACGCCCCGCTCGTCTCAGCGTAGGTGTTGATGGGGCAGGGAGCCGTCGACGGTGAACGTCAGCCGTGAGGTGTCTGGACCGGCGAGTCGGGCCGGTCCACCGCCAGGTCGTCCTTTGCGTACCGTGACTCGAACGCCGTCCTTGAGGAGTTGCTCCCGTGTCACCTCGGCGTCAGTGGCAAACACTTCGCGGTAGCGGCTGACGGCGTAGTCGTCCAGCCAGCTGGCGCGGATCGCGGCAGCAGCGGGACATGTCGTGCCGCGGGCAGAAGCACGGCAGACGTAGTCGCCGTAGGCGTAGGCCGTCCTCGTGGCGAAGTACATGCGGCCTCCACACCCGGCGCAGTGCGCGACTCCGATCAACAGAGACGTTTCCCGGCGCTTGGGGTGAATCCCGTTCGACCGGGTGTCGAGGACCTCTTGGAGAGCGCCGAATTCTTCCTCGGTGAGCAGAGGAGGACCGATCAGCACGGAAGTGCCCTCAGCGTCCCGGACGGTCTTCCCTTTGTGCACCCGGTGCCCCATCAGCGCCGGCGTGCGGAGGATTTTGGACAAGCTGCCTGCTGTCCAGCGGAATCGTTCGAAGTCCCGCCCGTGGCGCCGCCCACCCGTGGGGCGTCCTTGAAGCTGGGCGTGGCGATCGCGTGGCACCGGAACGCATGCGGCTTCGAGCTTGCGGGCGATGGCGACGAGAGAAAGCCCCGAGTGCACGTCGTCCACAATCGCGCGTACAACGGTGACGGTCTCCGGGTCAGGAGCGAGACACCAGCCGATACCGGAGGGATGCGAGGCCTTCTTGTACCCGAAGGGGACAAGGCCGCCGCCGTATCGGCCTGTCGCACGCAGTACTTCGTGGGCGCTGGTGAGACGAGCGGAGATGGCACGAGCTTCCTGTTCGGCGGCGTACGCCAGATTCATGCAGTGGCGGACGGTGTCGCCGTCCACCTGTGGAGTGACTACGAGCGGCCGTTGTTCCTCGGGCATCGCGAACACGAGTGTCGTCGCCTGCTTGTGGCCCCACTCGATCAACTCGGACATATGGCTGACGGATCTTACGGCGCGGTCCACATGTGACCACACGATGGCGTCGTATTCGTGTGGTCGCCGCAGCCAAGACGACAGGGACGGCCTCTCGAAGGGAGAAATCGTGCGCGCGGACACCCCGAGATCTGTCGCTTCGGCGATCAGTGTGAAGCCCAGACGCTCGGTGCACAGCCGGATTGACGCACGCTGCCTTCCGGGCGAGGTGGTGACTTGGGTCAGGGTGCTGAGACGTACGGCTCCCAGCGCTCGCCGGCGTTCGTTAGAAGGCGAACTCGGTTGCGACGGCTGAGGACTAGCCTTGGACATGTCGGCGCTCCGTGAAGTGTCGGCCGCGCCCCGGGGCTGCTGGAACAGCCGCCGGGGCCTTTTCGATCTCACTGTCGGAGTGCGAACCCGAGTCCGTTTACGTTTTGGGTGAAAGTGCCCCGATGGAGTGAATCGGGGCTACAAGGTCACTCTGCTCTCCGATCTCCGGTAAGCGCTCAAGCCCCCACGGCAAGGAAGTCCCGCGCGCCGGTAGGCGGGACGCGTCGAGTCCGTCGCGCCCGGCGATGAGCGTGCCGAGTTCGTGGCGGCTCATGGCGTCGGTTCCTGCCAGGTGGTGGATGCCGTGTGCGTCGGATGCTGCGAGTTCCAGGAGGGCGGCGGCCAGGTCGGTGACGTGGACGGGGCAGCGGATGTCGTCGGTGAACAGGACGCCCTTTCGGGTGCCGGTCGCGAGGTCGTGTACCGCGCGTACGTGCACGGACCGCAGGTCGCCGATGATCAGCGACGTACGGGCGACGACGGGGTCCGGATGGACGAGGCGAACACCCGTCTCCGCCGCGGCTTTTGCCGCTCCGTAGGGGGTGACGGGGTCGGGGAGGCAGGACTCGTCGTAGTGGACGCGGGTGCCGGAGAACACCGCGTCGCTCGATACGTGGACCAGGCGGCAGCCGTGCTTCGCCGCGGCCATCGCCAGATGGACAGGGCCCTCGGCCGTGATCGCCCAGTCGGGTCCGCCGCTCGTCGCGTTGACGACGAGGCTCGGGCCGACCGCGGCCACCACGGCTGCGACGCGCTCGGCGTCCCGCAGGTCCAGGGCGTGCCAGGTGATCCCCGGAGCGCTGCCGGGCCTGGTCGTGAAGGTCGCGTCCGTCGCGTGGCCGGCCGCTGTCGACCGGTGGACCAGTTCGGCGCCCAGGAACCCGTTGCCTCCGATGATCAAGACTGTCACGTGCCCCCCAACCGCCCCCTGTTCAAAGGGCGTCGAGTTCAGTCCCGCTTCCGCAACCGTCGGTCCAACGCCAGTGACAGTTCCGCCTCCACCACGCTTCTCGCCAGCGGGCGCAGGCGTTGGAGGTTTTCTTCCGGGCCGTGGCGTAGGACCAGGGTGGCGAACATCTCGGCCAGGATGTCGACGTGTTCGCGGACCTGTTTGCCGGCGGCCAGGACGTCGGCGAGGGGGATGCCCTCGCGGACCAGGGCGGAGGAGACGTCCAGGAGGCGGCGGCTGATGTGGACGATCTCGTCGCCGTCGGTGCCGAGGTAGCCGAGTTCCATGGCGGCGGCGAGGTTCTCCGTGGTGACCTCGCCCTCGAAGCGGGCGGCGAGTTCCTCGGGGGTGAGGCGGACCGGCTCCTCCTCGGTGGGGCCGCCGACGCCGAGGAGGTCGGCCACGTCCCGTCCGTGGTCGAGGGCGTCGGCCAGTTCCGCGATGCCGTTGAGGGTGTGACCGCGTTCCAGCAGGGTCGAGATGGTGCGCAGGCGGGCCAGGTGGTGCTCGTCGTACCAGGCGATGCGGCCCTCGCGGCGGGGTGGCCGGATCAGTTTGCGCTCGCGGTAGAAGCGCAGGGTGCGCACGGTGATGCCGGCCTTCTCGGCCAGCTCCTCCATGCGGTATTCGGTTCGTCGTCCCTCGGCCGCTGTCACGTCGTGAGCCTATGTCGTACCGGCGGTAACTTTCCTTCCGCCGACCCCTACCCATGAGTACGGAGCTGCTCTACGCTCCGATTGTGCCAGTGTTCACTGGCAGAGTCGCGCAGGGAAGGGCATCGGCATGGCCGAACAGGAACATGTGCGGGTGGTGGTCGTCGGGTCCGGCTTCGGAGGGCTCGGGGCCGCCGTGCGGCTGCGGCGCGAGGGCATCACCGACTTCGTCGTGCTGGAGCGGGCCGGCAGCGTCGGGGGCACCTGGCGGGACAACAGCTATCCGGGGTGCGCCTGCGACGTGCCCTCCCACCTGTACTCCTTCTCCTTCGCCCCGTATCCCGACTGGCCGCGCGCCTTCTCCGGGCAGGAGCACATCCGGGCCTATCTGGAGCACGTCACCGACGTCTTCCACCTGCGGCCCCACCTCCGCTTCAACTCCGAGGTCAAGAAGATGACCTGGGACGGACAGAAGCTGCGCTGGGACATCGAGACCAGTGCGGGGGCCTTGTCCGCCGACGTCGTCGTCTCCGCCACCGGGCCCCTGTCCGATCCCAGGACGCCCGACATCCCGGGGCTCGACTCCTTCCCCGGCGAGGTCTTCCACTCCGCCCGCTGGAACCACGACTACGACCTGCGCGGCAAGCGCGTCGCCGTGGTCGGCACCGGCGCCTCCGCCATCCAGATCGTGCCCGCCATCCAGCCGCGGGTCGGCCGGCTCACCCTCTTCCAGCGCACCCCGCCCTGGGTCATGCCCCGCGCCGACCGCGCCATCAGCGGCGCCGAGCGGGCGCTGCACCGCGCGCTGCCCTTCACCACCAAGGCCCGCCGCGGACTGCTGTGGGGGATCAGGGAGTTGCAGGTCCAGGCCTTCACCAAGCACCCCGAAGAGCTCGGGTTCGTCGAGCAGTTGGCGAAACGGAACATGGCCCGCGCGATCAAGGACCCGGCCCTGCGCGCCAGGCTCACCCCCGACTACCGCATCGGCTGCAAGCGGATCCTGCTGAGCAACACCTACTATCCGGCGCTCGCCCAGCCCAACGTCGACGTCGTCAGCAGTGGGTTGAGCGAAGTGCGCGGCTCCACCCTCGTCGCCGCCGACGGCACCGAGACCGAGGTCGACGCGATCGTCTTCGGTACGGGCTTCCACGTCACCGACATGCCGATCGCCGACCGCGTGGTGGGCGCCGAGGGCAAGACCCTCGCCGAGGCGTGGACGGGTGGGATGGAGGCCCTGCGGGGCGCGTCCGCGGCCGGCTTCCCGAACTGGATGACCATCATCGGGCCCAACACCGGCCTCGGGAACTCCTCGATGATCCTGATGATCGAGTCCCAGCTGAACTACATGGCGGACTACCTGCGGCAGTTGGACGTCCTCGGCGGCAAAGCGGCCCTCGACGCCCGGCCCGCCGCGGTGCACGCCTGGAACCGGCGCGTGCAGGAGCGGATGGAGCGGTCGGTGTGGAGCACCGGCGGCTGCACCAGCTGGTACCTCGACGCGAACGGCCGCAACACCACGGTCTGGCCCGGTACGACGACCGAGTTCCGGCGGGCCACGCGGCGGGTGGATCTGGCGGAGTACGACGTCGTCCGGCCGTCGGCCGAACCCGCACGGGGTGCTCCCGCCGAGAAGGCGGTCTCCGCCAAGAAGGGCGCCGGCAAGGGCCCCAGGAAAGAGGTCTCCGCGTGAGCCGTCTGATGCACGTCACCGCCGGTCCCTACGCCCCGCCCGTCCCCGTCCGTGAGGTGACCGCCGTCTCCGCCGACGGCTCCCGGCTCCACGTCGAGTTCCACGGCCCCGAGGACGCCCCCGCCGTCGTGCTCGCGCACGGCTGGACCTGCTCGACCGCCTTCTGGGCGGCCCAGATCCGCGACCTCGCCGCCGATCACCGCGTCATCGCCTACGACCAACGCGGCCACGGACGCAGCCCGGCGAGCCCGTCGTGCAGTACGGACACCCTCGCCGACGACCTCGAAGCCGTACTGAAGACGGCGCTCGCGCCCGGCCGGCAGGCCGTGATCGCCGGTCACTCCATGGGTGGCATGACGGTGATGGCGGCGGCCACGCGCCCCGCGTTCCGCGAACACGCCGTCGCCGTCCTGCTGTGCAGCACCGGTTCCTCGCGGTTGGTCGCCGAGTCGACCGTCCTGCCGATCCGGGCGGGGAAGCTGCGGACCTGGCTGACCAAGAAGATCCTCGGCGCGCGGGGACCGCTCGGACCGGTCACGCCACTGTCCCGCCGGATCGTGAAGTACGGGACGATGGGCGCGGGTTCGGCGCCGCACATGGTGGAGGCGGTCGCGCGGATCGTGCTCGCGTGTCCGCCCAAGGCGCGGTACGCGTGGTCGCGGGTGCTGGATCTCCTCGAACTCGACCACGGCGTACGGGAGATCGGCGTACCGACGGCCGTGCTGTGCGGGACGGCCGACCGGCTGACACCGCCGGTGCACACACGGGCGCTGGTCGCCGCGCTGCCGAACTGCGTGGGCAGCACGGAGTTGGCGGGGCTCGGGCACATGACGCCGGTCGAGGCGCCGGAGTCGGTGAGCGGGCGGATCCGGGAGCTGGTGACGACGTACGTGACAGCCGGTACCGCCAGGGCAGTTGATACGTCCGACACGGCCACTAAGGAGAGCGCATGAGCAGGGTCGGTCTCGAAGGACAGGTCGCCGTCGTCACCGGAGCGGCGCGGGGTGTCGGGGAGTTGCTCGCCCGGAAGCTGTCCGCGCGCGGGGTGAAGGTGGCGTTGGTCGGCCTTGAGCCGGACGCCCTCAAGCAGGTCTCCGGGCGGCTGCACAGCGACAGCGACCACTGGTTCGCCGACGTCACGGACCACGAGGCGATGGCCCGGGTGGCGCGGGAGGTGAAGGAGCGGTTCGGGAAGATCGACATCGTGGTCGCCAACGCCGGTGTGGCGACGGGCGGTCCGTTCGTCGACTCCGATCCGGACGCCTGGCGGCGGGTGATCGAGGTGAACCTGATCGGGTCGGCGGTGACGGCCCGCGCGTTCCTGCCCCAACTGATGGAGAGCCGGGGCTACTTGCTCCAGATCGCCTCCCTCGCGGCGATGACGCCGGCGCCCATGATGACCGCGTACTGCGCCTCCAAGTCCGGTGTGGAGGCGTACGCGCACAGCCTGCGGGCCGAGGTCGGGTACAAGGGCGTGCGGGTCGGGGTGGGGTATCTGTCCTGGACCGACACCGACATGGTGCGCGGGGCGGACCAGGACGAGGTGATGCGGGAGCTGCGGCAGCGGTTGCCGTGGCCGTCCAACAAGACGTATCCGCTGGGCCCGGCCGTCGACCGGATCGTCGCCGGGATCGAGCGGCGGTCCAGTCATGTGTACGGGCAGTGGTGGCTGCGGGGGATGCAGGGCGTGCGCGGGTATCTGCCGGGGGTCATCGGCACCGTCGGGCAACGGGAGATGAAGCGGTTCGGATCCCGGTTGGACGGCATGCGCAACGGGCTCGTGGGCGCGGGTGGGACGGCCGACGAGGAGGCTCGCGCTACGCACCGTGACTGATCGAAATGCGCGGGTTGTCCTGGCGTGTGAATCTGGTCGAGGCCCGGTCAAGGGCCGTTCCCCCCACTCGATACGGGAGTGAACCCACATGGGTATGAAGGACCAGTTCCAGGACAAGTCGCAGGAGTGGCAGGACCAGGCCAAGAAGAAGATGGACGAGGCGGGGCGCTCCGCTGGGCGCGACGAGGACTCGGAGCGTAGCGCCGGGCGCGAGGAAGAGCCGGAGCGGCGGCAGCCTGAGGACCAGGACTTCGACGCCTAAGTCTGGCTTGTCCTACGAACGTGGGGTGCCCTGTGTGTTGGGGCGCCCCACGTTCGCGTTGCCGTGTGGGGTGCGTTGTCGGGTGCGGGTTCGTGGGGGCTGGTCGCGCAGTTCCCCGCGCCCCTAAGAGCACGGGAGTCGGCGCCTGCCCCGATTACTCTCGTGGCGGCAATTTCGGCCTCGACCGGTCCGGGACCGTCGAGTAGTCGGGCGGCGTCGCCGGGGCCCGGGTCTCCAGTAGCTCGACGGCCAGTCGGATCGCGTCGTCGAGTTGGACATGGCGTCCCTCCGCCCAGTCCAGCGGCGTGCGGAGGACCTCCAGGTCGGGGGTGACGCCGTGGTTCTCCACGCCCCAGCCGTACGCGTCGAACCAGGCCGCGTTCATCGGGACCGTGATGATCGTGCCGTCGCCCAGGCGGTGGCGGCCGGTCATGCCGACGACTCCGCCCCAGGTGCGCTGGCCGACGACCGGGCCCAGCTTGAGCAGCTTGAACGCCGCCGTGATCATGTCGCCGTCGGAAGACGTCGCTTCGTCGGCGAGGGCCACCACCGGGCCCCGGGGAGCGTTTCCGGCGTACGACACCGGTTGCGCGTTGCGGGTCAGGTCCCAGCCGAGGATCACGCGCGTGAGCTTCTCGACCACCAGCTCGCTGATGTGGCCGCCCGCGTTGCCGCGCACGTCGACCAGGAGTGCCGGGCGGGACACCTCCATCCGCAGGTCGCGGTTGAACTGGGCCCAGCCCGAGCCGCCCATGTCGGGGATGTGCAGATAGCCGCAGCGACCGCCGCTCAACTCCCGTACCACCGCCCGGCGTTTGGCCACCCAGTCCTGGTAGCGCAGGGGGCGTTCGTCGAGGAGGGGGACGACGGCGACCCGGCGGGCGCGGCCGGCCTCGCCCTCCGCCGGGGTGAAGGTCAGCTCGACGGTCGTGCCGCCGGCGCCCGCGAGGAGGGGATACGGGCCGGTCAGCGGGTCCACCGGGCGGCCGTCGACGTGGGTGAGGACGGCGCCCTCGCGGATGCCGGTGCCGGCCAGCGGGGAGCGGGCCTTGGAGTCGGAGGAGTCGCCGGGGAGGATCCGGTGGACGGCCCAACCCTCGTCCCTGCGCACGAAGTTGGCGCCGAGGAGGCCCTGGCGGCGCTGGTAGTGGGGCGGGCCCTCGTTGCGGCGGGCGGGGGTGACGTATGCGTGGGAGGTGCCCAGTTCGCCGAGGACCTCGCGCAGCAGGTCGGCGAACTCGTCGGGGGAGGCGACCCGTTCGACCAGTGGGCGGTACTGGTCGAGGACCGCGTCCCAGTCGATGCCGCACATCCCGGGGTCCCAGAAGTAGGCGCGGATGAGGCGGCCGGCCTCCGCGTAGGACTGGCGCCACTCGGCGGGCGGGTCGACCTCGTGCAGGATGCGGCGCAGGTCGATCCAGACCGTGCTGTCGAGGTCGCCGGACTCGGTGGAGGGGACGGCCCGCAGCTCGTCCTCGTCGACCACGACCAGCCGGGTGCCGTCGCCGCTGAGCGCGAACCAGTCGAGGTGGTCGACCAGTTCGGACTTCTTGGCCTTGCTGATGTTGAAGTACTCCAGGGTCGGCCGCCCGCTGGTGTCGTCCGGGTTGGCGAAGGTCTCGCCGAGCGCGCCCGAGATCGGCCAGCGCAGCCAGACCAGGCCGCCGCCCGCGACGGGGTACAGCGCCGAGTACTTGGAGGCGGTGACCGGGAAGGGGGTGACCCGGCTCTCCAGGCCCTCCACCTCGACGGTCACCGCGCCGTCCGCGCCCTCGTCCTCGACGGGGTCCAGGCCGCCGGCGGCCGGTCGGCCCTCGGGGCTCAGCGCGAACGGGGAGGGCGTGGCGGAGGAGAGGGGGACCAGGTAGGGGCGGCAGCCGAGCGGGAAGGAGAGGTCGCCGGTGTGGACGTCGTAGACCGGGTCGAAGCCGCGCCAGGAGAGGAACGCGAGATAGCGGCCGTCCCTGGTGAAGACCGGGTTCTCGTCCTCGAAGCGGCCGTTGGTCACGTCGACGATCAGCCGCTCGCCGCCCGTGAGTCCCGCGATGCGGGCCATCTTGATCTGGCGCAGGGAGCGGCCGATGCCGGGGTGCGACCAGGTGAGCCAGGCCCCGTCGGGGGAGAAGGCGAGGTCGCGCACCGGCCCGTTGATGGACCGGATCAGCTCGGTGACCTCCCCGTTGGAGTCCTCGGTCGCGTCGATGAGGAGTACGCGGCCGTCGTGGGAGGCGATCGCGAGCCGCTCGCCCTTGGCGTCCGACACCAGTTCCAGGACGCGGCCCAGCTCGCCCGAGGCCAGCCGGCGCGGTTCGCGGTCGCCGCTGGCGCGGGGCAGGGAGGCGATCTCGACCGCGTCCTCGCCCTCGGCGTCGGTGACGTAGGCGACCTGGCCGAGCGAGCCGAGCATCTCCGGGAGCCGGGCCCGTACGCCCGGGGTGTCGGTGATCGTGCGCGCGGGGCCGTCGCGGTGGGTCAGCCAGTACAGGCTGCCGCGGACGACGACGGCGCTCGCGCGGCCCGTCTCGTCGACCGAGAGACCGTCGACGTGCTGGGCGGCCGGGACCTGGTACGTGCGCCGGCCCGCGCGCGGCCCGCTGAGCCGTACCTCCAGGCGGCGCGGCTCGGAGCCCGCGGCGAGGTCGTCGACGATCCACAGGTCGCCCGCGCACTGGTACACCACGCGGGTGCCGTCGCTCGCCGCGTGCCGGGCGTAGAAGGCGTCGTGGTCGGTGTGCCGGCGCAGGTCGGAGCCGTCGTGGGCGCAGGAGTAGAGGTTGCCGACGCCCTCGTGGTCGGAGAGGAAGGCGATCCGGCCGCCGACGAACATGGGGGAGTCGAGGTGGCCGCCGAGGTCGGTGAGCAGCCGTTCGCCGTGCAGCCACAGGCGGCCGGTGGCGCCGCCCCGGTAGCGCTTCCAGGCGGCCGGTTCGTGCGGCGGGGTGCCGGTGAGGAGCAGGGTTTTGCGGTCGCCGTCGAGGTCGGCGACCTGGATGTCGGAGACCGGGCCCCAGGGCAGCTTGCGCCCCGGGTCACCGTCGGTGGCGACCTTGTAGGCCCAGGTGAAGTACGAGAATGGCTCGCCGTGCGAGGCGACGGCGAGGATCGTGCCGTCCGGGTCCCAGCCGCAGACCTGGGTGTCGGCCGACCCCCAGTAGGTGAGCTGCCGCCCGGGCCCGCCGTCCACCGGCACGACGTGGATCTCGGGCACCAGACTGCGCCAGCTCGTGTACGCGATCTGCCGGCCGTCGGGCGAGAAGCGGGGGTGCCCGGTCTTCGTACGGTCGACGGTCAGCCGCCAGGCGCGCTCCCGGCCGTCGAGCGGGGAGAGCCAGAGGTCGTCCTCGGCCACGAAGCACAACAGATCACCGCTGAGATGAGGCAGGCGCAGATAGCTCACCTCCCCATGCTTTTCCGGGGGATGGGTACCAGCAACTCGTGAACCGGTCCGAACTTTCACAGGCCTCCGTGGCGGGTCCCGTGGCGGGTCCCTCTTACGGATTCTTCACACACGTGACCCAGCACACGTACGAAACGGTTTCGTTTCGCTCGGCTTCGGGGTATCTTCATGGTTGTACGAACGAGTAAGCACGCGGAGTGAGAAGGTGAGAGGCATGACCGAGGTTGTCGCAACGGCGCGTCGCAGTCGGATCACGCCCGAGCGTGAGGCCGAGCTCTACGAGGCCGTGCTCGACCTGCTCCGTGAGGTCGGCTACGACGCCCTGACCATGGACGCCGTCGCCGCCCGCACCCGTTCCAGCAAGGCCACGCTCTACCGCCAGTGGGGCGGCAAGGCCGAGCTGGTGGTACGAGCCATCAAGCACACCAAGCCGGATCACGGCGAGGGCATCGACACCGGCTCGCTCCGGGAGGACCTGCACGCCTCCATCAGGGTCGACGACGACTGCACCCTGGAGAAGAACTCGTCGCTGATGCGGGGCGTCGCCATGGCGATGCACAACAACCCGGATCTGCGCCGTGCCTTCCGGGCGCAGCTGGTCGAGCCGGAGATGACCGGCTTCAACCTGATGATCCGGCGTGCCATCGACCGGGGCGAGGTCCGCGAGGACTGTCCCGCGCTGGAGTTCGTGGTGCACATGATGGTCGGCGGGTTCGCGACCCGGGCGCTGCTCGAAGACCAGCCGCCCACCCAGGACTTCCTCGTTTCGTACATCGACGCCGTGGTCCTCCCCGCCCTCGGTGTACCCACCAGCTGATCCCTGGCACAACCTCGTCGGCTGACCCTTCCCCGTACCCACTGCAGCACCTCACCACCTGACGTCACCGCTCAAGTCGTCGGGACGATCACCCCTGCCCCCCCCCCCGCCGGGTTGATCACCCCTGCCCTGCACCACCACACGACCTGACCGGGAGACCGCCCTCGTGGCCACGATCCTCTACAGACTCGGCCGGTTCGCCTTCAGGCGACGGCACTTCGTCGCCCTGTTCTGGGTGGCACTGCTGACCCTCGTGGGAGTGGGCGCGGCCAGCGCCCCGGCCGCGGGGACGACCTCCTTCTCCGTCCCGGGCACGGAGGCCCAGAAGGCCTTCGACCTGCTGGAACAGCGCTTCCCCGGCACCAGTGCCGACGGCGCGACCGCACGCGTCGTCTTCAAGGCGCCGGCCGGCGAGAAGATCTCCGACTCCGCCAACAAGGCGATCGTGACGAAGGCCGTCGACGACCTGGCCGACGGCTCGGAGGTCACCTCCGTCGCCGACCCGTTCAAGTCGAACGCGGTCAGCAAGAACGGCACGATCGCCTACGCGTCGGTGAGCTACAAGGTCTCTGGCATGGAGCTCAAGGACTCCTCGCGGGACGCCCTGGAGGACACCGCCAAGCAGGCGCAGGACGCCGGGCTGACCGTCGAGGTCGGCGGTGACGCCCTCCAGACCACGCCCGAGACCGGATCCACCGAGATCATCGGCATCGCGGTCGCGGCCGTCGTCCTCGTCATCACCTTCGGCTCGCTGATAGCGGCCGGACTGCCGCTGCTGACCGCCCTCATCGGCGTGGGCATCGGCGTCTCGGCCATCACCGGCCTGGCCAGCGCACTGGACCTCGGCTCGACGACCTCCACCCTCGCGATGATGATCGGCCTCGCGGTCGGCATCGACTACGCCCTGTTCGTCGTCTCCCGCTATCGAGCCGAACTGGCCGACGGCAGAGATCGAGAGGAAGCGGCCGGCAGAGCGGTGGGCACGGCGGGCTCCGCGGTGGTCTTCGCCGGCCTGACGGTGGTCATCGCGCTGGTCGGTCTGTCGGTGGTCAACATCCCGATGCTGACGAAGATGGGCGTAGCGGCCGCCGGCACCGTCGCCATCGCGGTCTTCATCGCGCTGACCATGATCCCGGCGCTGCTCGGTTACGCAGGCCGCAAGATCAAGCCAGCCGGTCAGAAGAGCAGGTTCCTGGGCGGGGCGCGCGCGGCCAAGAAGGCCGACAAGCCCAACATGGGCACGCGCTGGGCGAGCTTCGTCGTACGGCGTCCGATCGCCGTGCTGCTGCTCGGCGTGGTCGGCCTCGGCGCCGCGGCCATCCCGGCGGGCTCTCTCGAACTGGGCCTGGGCGACGACGGCTCCCAGCCGACGTCCACCACCCAGCGACGGGCCTACGACCTCCTCTCGGACGGCTTCGGCCCCGGCTTCAACGGCCCCCTGATGATCGCGGTCGACGCCAAGGACAGCGACGCCCCCAAGGCGGCGGTGACCGAGGTCCGCGACCGCATCAAGGGCCTGGGGGATGTCCAGTCGGTCAGCCCGGCGAACTTCAACAAGGCCGGCGACACGGCGACGATCACCGTCGTCCCCGACTCCAAGCCCTCGTCGGTGACGACCGAGGACCTGGTGCACTCCATCCGTGACGCGGGCGCCGACATCAAGGCCGACACCGACGCGACGGTGCTGGTCACCGGCACGACGGCGATGAACATCGACGTCTCGCAGAAGCTGAACGACGCGCTGATCCCGTATCTGATCCTGGTGGTCGGCCTCGCCTTCCTCCTGCTGATCGTGGTCTTCCGCTCGATCCTGGTCCCGCTGAAGGCGGCCCTCGGCTTCCTGCTCTCCGTCATGGCGGCGCTCGGCGCGGTGGTCGCGGTCTTCCAGTGGGGCTGGTTCGCGAGCCTGCTGGGCGTGGAGGAGACCGGCCCGGTCATGTCGATGATGCCGATCTTCATGGTCGGCGTGGTCTTCGGCCTCGCGATGGACTACGAGGTCTTCCTCGTGACCCGCATGCGAGAGGCCTACGTCCACGGCGAGAAGGCCAGCCAGGCCGTCGTCACCGGCTTCAAGCACGGCGCGCGGGTCGTCACGGCCGCGGCGGTGATCATGATGGCGGTCTTCGCGGGCTTCATCGGCTCCAGCGAGTCCATGATCAAGATGATCGGCTTCGGCCTCGCGATCGCGGTCTTCTTCGACGCGTTCATCGTCCGCATGGCGATCGTGCCGGCGGTCCTCGCGCTGCTCGGGAAGCGGGCCTGGTGGCTGCCGAAGTGGCTGGACCGGGCACTGCCGAACGTGGACGTGGAGGGCGAGGGCCTGAAGGCGCTGTCCGACGCGGACGCGAAGGCGGATCCGGACGAGAAGAAGGAGCTGGTCCGGGCCTAGAGATCTTGAAGGGCTCGGCTCGGAGGTAGTCACGGCGGCCTCTCGAACCCGCGGGGTGTAGTGCGCTACACCCCGGGTTCGGGAGGCCGCTCCCTCGTTGCGGGAGGCGCCGGACGGGATCGTGGACAACGGATCGAAGAGATCCGGAACTCCATGTCTTCCCTGGTCAGAAAGGCCCTCCGATGCGTACTCCGCGTTCTTCGCATGCTTCCCGTTCTCCGCTCGCCGCCGTCAGGAAGTTCGTCGCCGACCTCGTCCTGTGGAGCTGCTTCGTCGGCGGCCTCGCCGCCAGCACCGCCGCGGGTACGGTCCTCGACGGCACCGGCAAGAACATCGCCACGGCCGCCGGAGCGGTGGTCGCGCTCCTCGCCGGCTCACGCATCGCGAAGAAGCCGAGGATCAAGGCGTTCCTGTCCCGCCCCGGCACCCTCTGGTTCCTGTTCCTCTTCAACGGCGGTACCGCGGTCGCCATGTACTTCACGATGGACGGCGTCAAGGGGATCCTGGCCGCCGCGATGATGGGCCTGGTCTCGCTGGGCGCGGCGGGCGGGCTGATCGCGGGGCGCCGTCAGCGGGCGACGGAGGACGCGGCGGCCGCCGAGGCGGAGTGGGTGTGAGGCGGACAGGCCTCCGCCGGGTGCCGGTCGGTACGCACCTCGGCCCACACCGTCTTGCGCGGATACGGTCCCATGGCCACGCCCCATCGGTCCGCGAGGGCGTCCACGAGGACGAGGCCTCTGCCCGACTCGGCGCCGGGGGCCGCGGAGTTGAGGCGGGGGAGGGCGTCGGCCCGGGTGTCGGTGACCTCGATACGGAGGGTGTCGCCGACGACGTAGAGGGTCAGACGGAAGTCCCGTCCCGGTACGCGACCGTGCGTCACCGCGTTGGCGGCCAGTTCGGCGACGATCTGCGCCGCGGTCTCCAACGGGAGTTCCCAGGCGCGGAGTTGTTCGCCGGCGAGGAGCCGGGCGAGGCGGGCGCCTCGGGGAGTGGGGGAGAGGGGGACGGAGAAGTTGCGGATGGTGATTTCTTGATTCATGTCACTCAGGGTGAGGGCGTTTGCTTCCCTGGGTGAGTGATGACGTCGGTGCGTAGCGTGACTGTCTCCCCTTTGTCCCGCGCTGTCTCGGCTGTCTCGGAGGCTGTACGGGTACGGGAGGGATCATGAACGAGGGTGTGGACGAGGCCGGTTGGGATGTCGAACCGGGCGACGAGATCGAGCCGTTGGTCCAGGCGGTCGGGCGGATGCTCAGGGTGTTCCGGGACGCGTCGGGAATGCGGGTGGCCGACCTCGCGGAAGCGATGGGGTACGGCGAGGACATGATCCGGAAGATCGAACGCGGGGTACGGATTCCGAGGCCGGAGTTCCTGGACCGGGCCGATCAGTTGCTGAACGCGCGGGGGCATCTGCGGGCGTTCATGGAGGACATGCAGAAGGCCCGGTACCCGAAGAAGGTACGGGAACTGAAGGGACTGGAGGACCGGGCCGTCGAGGTGCTGGTCTACAACAACCACAACCTGCACGGGCTGTTGCAGACGCCGGAGTATGCGCGGGCCCTGTTCGAGATGGTGCTGCCCACGTACTCGGCGGACGAGGTGGAGCGAGGGATCGCCGCCCGCTTGGCACGAAAGGTGATCTTCGACCGGGAGCCGCCGCCGATGCTCATGTTCATCCAGGAGCAGGTGACGCTGGAACGCCCCTACGGCGGGAAGGCCGTGCTGCGCCGACAGCTGCAACACCTTCTGGAGCTGGGACAGTTACGGAATGTCTCGCTTCAGGTGATGCCTACCGACAGTGAAGAGCACGGCGGAGTGCACGGCACGATCCAGGTGATGAAATTCGCCGACGGCACGTCGATCGGACGTTCCGACGGAGCCTTCAACGGCCGTCCGGTCTCAAACCCCAGGGATCTTCGTATCCTGGAAATGCGGCATGGCATGATCCGGGCGCAGGCTCTCACGCCCAGGGAGTCGCTGGCCTTCATCGAGCAGGTGCTGGGGAGACTATGAACACGCCGGAACTCCACTGGTTCAAGAGCAGCTACAGCGACAGCGGCGATATCAATGACTGCGTCGAAGTGGCCGTGGCCCCCTCCGCCATCCACATCCGTGACTCCAAGGCCCCCCACACCCCCCACCTCACCGTCACCGCCACCACCTGGATCGACTTCCTGGAGCAACTGTGACCACGCTGACCGCACGCCCCAACACCGCTCTGCTCGTGATCGACGTACAGGTCGCCGTCGTCGCGGACGCGCACGCGCGTGACGCGGTCGTCGGGAACATCGCCGGGCTCGTCGACCGGGCGCGGGAGCAGGCCACTCCCGTCATCTGGGTGCAGCACTCCGACGACAACGTGGCGCAGGAGAGCGAGGGTTGGCAGATCGTCCCCGAGTTGGCCCCGCGCGAGCCGGAGGCCCTCGTGCGCAAGCGCTTCGGCGACTCCTTCGACGACACGAACCTGGAGGATCTGCTGGCCGAGGCCGGGGTCGGACACCTCGTCGTGGTCGGTGCGTCCACCGACGTCTGCATCCGGTCCACGATCCACGGCGGCCTCGTCCGCGGCTACGACGTCACGCTCGTCGGTGACGCCCACACCACGGTCGATCTGAGCCAGTGGGGTGCGCCGCCGCCGGAGCAGGTCATCGCGCACACGAACCTGTACTGGAAGCACCACGAGTCCCCGGGCCGCACGGCCGATGTCGTCGAGACGAAGGAAATTTCGTTCGGAAACTGAGCGCACCCAGCACTACCGTGCCCTCATGACCACGACGAACACTCCCGCCGAGGACGAGTCCTCCGGAGCCAGCCCCCGATTCGCCGACGCACTGCGGGAATTGGGGCTGGCGGACCTGCTCCCCCGCGTACGCCGCTTCCCGGACGCGACCCGCACCGCGGCCGAGGCCGCCGCGGCGATCGGGTGCGAGTTGAGCGAGATCTGCAAGTCCCTGATCTTCGCGGCGGACGGCGTCCCGGTGCTGGTACTGATGGACGGTTCGTCGAGGGTGGACCTCGAACGCGTCCGGGAGGAACTGGGCGCCGAGAAGGTCACGCGGGCCAAGGCGGACGTCGTACGGGAGACGACCGGCTATGCCATCGGCGGCGTACCGCCCTTCGGACACCATACGAAGACGCGCGTACTGGCCGACCGTTCGCTGCTGGAGCACGACGTGGTGTGGGCCGCGGCCGGCAACCCGCACACCGTCTTCCCGATGGAACCCAAGGACCTCGTGACCCACGCCGGCGCGACTCTCGTGGACGTGCGCGAGCGCGACTCGTGACCCCCGTGGTGGCCACGGCCGTCCTGCTGGCCGCGGTCACACACGCCAGCTGGAACGCCATCGCCCACCAGATCACCGACAAACTGGTCGGGTTCACGCTGATCGCGGGCGGCGGGGTGCTGATCGGCCTGGCGATGATGCCGTTCGTGCCAGTACCGGCGCGCGCGGCATGGCCGTACCTCCTGCTCTCCGCCGTCATCCACATCGCGTACTTCGTCCTCCTGATGAGGTCGTTCAAGCTGGGCGACTTCGGCCAGGCCTACCCGATCGCCCGCGGCACGGCACCCCTGGTGGTCACCCTCCTCGCCGCCGTCTTCGCCCACGAGGTCCCCAACGGCTGGGCCGCCGCGGGCATCGCCCTCTCCTGCACGGGCCTGACGGGCGTCGCCGTATGGGGCCTGCGCGGCAGCAGCCCCAACTGGCCGGCGATCGGCGCGGCGTTGGCGACGGGCCTGACCATCGCGGCCTACACGGTCGTCGACGGCCTGGGCGTCCGCGCCTCGGGCTCGTCCCTCGGCTACATCGCGTGGCTGATGGCGCTGGAGGGCTTGGCGATCCCCACGTACGCGGCCACTCGCTGGCGCGGCGAATTCTTCACGGTCCTACGCCCGTTCGCGGCACTCGGCCTCCTGGGCGCGACCTTGTCCGTCGCCGCGTACGGCTTGGTCCTGTGGGCCCAGACGAAGGCGGAACTGGCACCGATCGCGGCATTGAGAGAATCGTCGATCATCGTCGGCGCGGCCATCGGCGCCGTCTTCTTCAAGGAACGGTTCGGGGTGTCACGTATCGCGGCCGCGGTGTTGTTGGTGGCGGGGATCGGGCTGATGTTGCGGGCGGGGTAGCGCCCCGGGTGGAGCGGAGTGCTGATGAAGAAGGCCTATTGGCAGTCCTACTGGTACCGCCTGCGCTTTCGTGCCGACAGTGAGCAGTGGGCCGGGTGGCAGGGGCTGGGGGGACCGGAGTTCAGCCAGGTGCCGAACAAGGTGCTGGTGGACTCGTCCCTGGAGGCGTGGGCCACGGCCCTCCTTCAGGAGGCCCGGTTCGAACTCGAGGACCTGCGCGGTGATCTGCTGATCGAGTGCTTCGAGGAGCCGGCCCCGAGCGCGGGCACGGAACCCGTGTTCTCGGCCCAGGTGGAGTTGGGGCCCGGGCGATAGCCCGCTGTGCCAGCCATTGAAGCGGTCAGCCGGCCTCCGCCGTGCTCACCCTGTCGCCAGTCGGGGTCGTGCATCCGGTGCGGTCATGTGTTGGCCTGGCAGGCGGCGCGGGCCAGGGTTTGTGCGTTGTATCCCCTGAGGGGTTTTGACTGCTGGATCGGATTCTTTCCGCCGGCGATGTCGAAAGTCCGGACCGCTGCGGTGCTGATCTTGGCCGGAAGGTTGTCGGAGATGCACGGAATGGCCATCACCACTACTTCGGCCTTGGCTTTCGCTCCCCCGGGGCGCCGTGTCGACAGCTTGGGCAGGAGCGAGTCCCGGTACGTCCACGTCACCGACTTGGTGTTTCCGCGCTTCGACGAAAGGGCTCCCGGGTTCGCGGTGGCGGGGAGCGATCCGTCGTAGACGGGGAGATACGAGTTAGGTTCGCGGAAGCCCTGGCCCGGCGGGAGCCAGACGGCGAATCCGATGTTCACGGAATGGTCCGCCGTTGCCGTCAATGTCTGGTTGGCCGGGTCGAAATCCTTCAGTTCGGCCCGGGACGGAGGCCGGAAGGCGCTGGGACAGTCGGATGAGAGGGGCAGGTCCTCGTAGTTCGTCTCGGGGGTCACATAGGCGTCGGAGACGAACTGCGGTTCCTTGGTCTCACCGGAGAGGTGCTTCGCGAGGAACGCTTTCCAGCCCGGTGGCTGTTTGGCCACGCGCAGCCACCTGCTGGTGAACCAGCGCTGGCTGTCGTCAGAACCGAGTTTGTCGAGAATCGGATCGCCGATGCAGTATTCGGAGAATCCGAGGGAGCAGTCCGCTGCGAATCTGCCGTTCGCCGGATAGTAGCGAGCGGGCCCGCTCCTGCTGTTGTTCCCGACCTCTCCGGCAGTGATTCCGATGTACTTCACTTTCAGGGTTCGTGAGCCGGAACACGACGGTTTGGCCAGACCAACCTTCTCCGCCGGAAAGAAGAGGTTCACGCCCGAGACAAGCAGGACCACGGCGCCGGCGATCGCCGTGAGAACGGCAGCTCGGTCGACCAGAGAGGTGCCGGAACTCGGTGCGGTCCTGGCTATGATGGCGGCGATCACGCCAATGATCAGGCTGGCGATGATTCCATCGACGCGTGAAACCTGGGTGCTGCCGTAGAGAATTCCCAGATAGACGAAGGTTATGCGCGCGATCAGGACGGCGAAGGCCAGGACGAGCACGGTGACCAAGAAAGTGAGATTTTTCAGCACGAGCCCCCCAGTGAAAATCCTCGCTCAGGTCACGGGCGGAAGTAGTACTTGTAGGCGAGCACCTTCCCGTTGGCGTCCGTCAGGTTGATCCGGACGTGGTCGGCGCCACCGGGGACGTTCGCGGCGAGAGAGAGGTTCTGTTCCGTGTAGTTCTCGCAGTGGGTGCTGGTGCTTCGTTCGTCCAGCGGGGTCGTGCCTGCCCACGAGATGCCGTACGCGCGCTTGCAGCCGTAGGCGTTGAGGTATCCGTCGAGGCCAACCGACCGGTTGTACCAGGTGATCTGGCCGGCGTACCAGCTGTCGCCCGCCTGGACGGAAAAGTAGGACGTGGGGTAGGCGGTCGTGGCGGCGCCGGCGGTCGGCGCCCCGGCGAGAACCGGCACGGCTGCCGCCGCCACCGCGGCCGTGATCGCACTGACTTTCCTCAACAAGGCTGATCCCCCGTCTACTTGGGTGAAACTCTGTCGGCCAGCGACACGGTAGCCGTCCGTCGGCGGGTTGTGGGGATGTTCATCAACTCCCCGCCACCCTCAGAGGATGTCCGCCAGCCGGTCCACCTGGTCCGGGTCGACGCCGTAGCAGTAGAGCATCACCTTGTCGGCGCCCAGGTCGGTGAACGCGGTGATCGTCTCCCGGATCTCCGTCGGGGTCGTGAGCATGCCGGACACCATGCGGTCGGCCATGCCGGTGAAGGCGTAGTACGCGTGCATGTTGGTGCGGGCGTCGTCGATCACGTCGTCCGGGCCCAGCGCGACGTTGACCTGCGCGACGATGCGCGGTTCACCGGCGCGGTCGTACTCCTTCCAGAACCGGCGTGCCGTGTCGAACAGGCCGCCCGCCCAGGAGGGTGCCGCAGCGGCGAGGAAACCGTCGCCCCAGCGTGCGACGCGTTCGATCGCGGCTGGCTGGAAGCCGCCGAAGAGGACCTCGGGGCCGCCGGGCCGGGCGGGCGCGGGGCCGATCGGGCCGACGCCCACGCCGGTCCCGTCTTCATCCTCGTAGTCCTCGTACGGCTTTCCCGACCACAACCTCCGCATCACAGCCAGCTGTTCGTCCAGGCGCCTGCCCCGCGTGCGCAGGTCCGTTCCGGCGGCCCGGTGGTCGTCCTCCCGGCCGCCGACGCCCAGGCCGAGGACCAGGCGGCCGTCGGTCATCCGGTCCAGGGTCGCGGCCTGCTTGGCCAGGAGTGCGGTGTCGCGCAGCGGGGCCAGCAGGACCTCGGTCTGGACGCGGACGCGGGAGGTCGCGCCCGCCAGGACGGCGAGGGCGACCAACGGCTCGGGGTTGTCGTAGACGAGACGGTCGAGCAGGCCGACGGTGGTGAAGGGCCCGGCGTCCGCGCGCCGCGCCCAGGTCAGCAGGGCGGCGGGGTCGCAGATGGGCAGGCCGATACCGACGTTCATGAAGGAGCCTCCGAAGGAAGGGTCGACAGAGTTGCTGCCGCCCCTTCGGCACCTCAGTTCGTGGAGGTGGGACGCTCCCGCCCTGCGGCCTGCTTCTGGGGAACGTCTCGTCGAAGTGGCCTCACCCTAGGGCGCCGTGGATCGAGGGAACAACCGGATTTGCGCGCGGCCCCCGGCCCCCTGCCCCGACAGCTCCACCAATCGTCAATTACAGGTTGACGATCCAGGAGCGTCAATTTAAAGTTGACGCATGAGCCCACTCGACATCAGCCTCGCCGACCTGATCGCCCGTCTCGACGAGGAACTCCCCGAATCCGACGAACTGGCCCGCATCAGCGAGGCACGACTGCGCGCCCAGACCCTGTCCGACCTCGGTGACCAGCTCATCGACCACTACGTCAGCAAGGCCAAGCAGGTCGGCGCGTCCTGGACCGAGATCGGCGACGCCATCGGGGTGACCAAGCAGGCCGCCCAACAGCGCCACGCCCCCGGCCCGTTCGAGCGGTTCACCGACCTCAACCGGCACGGCATCGTGCTGGCGCAGGAGGCCGCCCGCACGCACAAGCACGGCTTCATCGGCACCGAACACCTCCTCCTCGGCCTGCTCGGCGAACCGCGCGGCCTGGCCTACGAGGTGCTGGTGGCGCAGGTCGGGTCCGAGCAGGGCGTCCGCGCCGCGATCGAGGAGGCGTTGCCGCCGGCCGGGGCGCAGGCGCTGCGCGGTCACATCGCGTTCCGGCCGGAGAGCAAGGAGTCCATCGAGCAGGCCCGCGCCGCGGCCACCGACCTCGGCCACGACTGGGTCGGTACGGAACACATGCTGCTCGGCCTGATCCGCGTCGAGGCGAGCCCGGCCGCGCGGATCCTGCGCGACCTCGGCTTCACGTCCGACGAACTGCGCGAGACGATCAGGACCGAGGTCGCCGAACGGCTCGCCGCGCGCGGCAAGCAGCAGAAGTAGGTGTACGAATGCGGCGCCGGTCAGCCCCGCTGTGCCACCGCCACCGCGTCCACCTCGAACAGCATCCCCGGCAACGCGAGGGACGCGACCCCGCTCAGGGTCTGCGCGGGGAGCCGGTCGCCGAAGCGCGTGTGCAGCGCCTTGCCCAGGATCTCCAGCTTCGTGACGTCGTGATCCACGATGAACGTGCCCAGCCGGACCACGTGTTCGAAGCCGAGCCCCACTCCCGCCAGCGCCGACCGCAGTCGCTCGAAGGCCACGTCCACCTGCGCGGCGAAGTCGCCCGGCACGGGTGACCCCGTCGGGTCGGAGGCGTACTGCCCGGCGATGAAGACCAGTTCACCGGGTGCCGACACGGCGTGGCTGTAGCCGAAGGGGGTGGGGTCGTGGAGCGCGGGTGGGTTGGTGATCGTGCGGGTGTCGTCGTCCTTGAGCGTCATGGACGGAGAACATCCCGCGCACCGGCGCCCATTCCAGGGCACCCCTTCTCACAGCCGCCCCCGCCTACGCCGGCAAGGCGCCCCGCACAGCCCGTACCAACGCCTGCGCCCGCGGATCCGCCGTCACGCTCGCCCGGAAACCGTTCGTCACATAGCCGAACGCGACGCCCGCGTCCGGGTCGGCGAAGCCGAGGGCGCCGCCTCGGCCGGGGTGACCGAAGGAGGCGGGGGACA
This sequence comes from Streptomyces sp. NPDC088794, assembly GCF_044750545.1. Lineage (NCBI taxonomy): Bacteria > Bacillati > Actinomycetota > Actinomycetes > Kitasatosporales > Streptomycetaceae > Streptomyces > Streptomyces sp. NPDC088794. The sequence continues at coordinate 470,064 of NZ_JBIVKB010000004.1, forward strand.
GGAGCGGGGAGGCGGCGCCGTGCAGCATGTAGCCGAGGCCGAAGCGGGTGGGTACGACGAGTACGCGGTCCGGGCCCGCGGAGCGTTCCGCGCGGGCCAGTTCCATCGTCTCCGGCGTGAACAGCCGCCTCCCGCCGTCCACTTCACCGATCAGGGACGCGTAGAAACGGGCCAGACCGTCCGCCGTCGCGATGCCGTTGGAGGCGGGGAGCATGGCGGCGCGGTACGCCGGGTCGTTCTCGTCGGGGAGCGGGGTGATCGCGGCGAAGGCGCGGGTGGTGAGGGAGTCGGGGTCCGCGTAGGCCTCGGCGACCGCCCGCTTCGGGCGCGTCTTCAAACCCGCCGGCTCCGGGGGCGGGGGCACCTGCGCGACCCGGCCCACGCGCCCGGTCTCCGACTCCGGCAGCCCCAGCCACAGATCCGCGCCCACCGGACCGGCGATCTCGTCGGCGATCAGCTCGCCCGGCGAACGGCCCGTGATCCGTCGTATCAACTCGCCCGTCAGCCAGCTGTACGTCTGCGCGTGGTACCCGTGGTCCGTGCCCGGCTCCCAGGCCGGTGCCTGGGCCGCGACCGCCTCGCCGCCCAGCACCGGGTCCGCGGCCTGCGCGGGGGTCAGCGGGCGGTCGAGGACCGGGACGCCGGCGCGGTGCGCGAGCAGGTGCCACACCCGCGTCCGCTCCTTGCCGGCCGCCTTGTACTGCGGCCAGTACTCGCCCACCGGCGCGTCCAGGTCCAGCTCTCCGCGCTGGTGCAGCAGCAGGAGTACGGCGGCGGCGACGCCCTTGGTCGCCGAGCGCACGATCTGCGCGGTGGACGGCTGCCAGGGTGCGGTGCCGTCGACGTCCTTCGTGCCGCCCCACAGGTCGACGACCTTGTGCCCGTGCCGATAGACGACGACGGCCGCGCCCCGGTCCCCGAGCACCTCGAAGTTCCGCGCGAACGCCTCCCTGACCGGCTCGAAGCCCTCGGCCACCACGCCGTTCACGTCCACGCCCGTACTCCTCCGGCCTGCGGGTACTTCCTGCTCACCCTTCCTACTTACCCAAGCAGGATCGTTACCTCGATGTTCCCGCGCGTCGCGTTCGAGTACGGGCACACCTCGTGCGCCGCGTCCACCAGCTTGCCGGCGATGTCCGGGTCCAGGACCGGGAGCGAGACGCTGAGGGCGACCGCGAGGCCGTAGCCGCGCTGCTTGTTGGGGCCGATGCCGACCTTCGCGGCGACCGTGGAACCGGTCAGGTCGAAGCCCGAGCGGCGGCCGACCATCACCAGCGCGTTGTGGAAGCAGGAGCTGTAGCCGGCCGCGAAGAGCTGTTCCGGGTTGGTGCCGTTACCGTCGCCGCCCATCTCCGGCGGCATCGCGACCTTCAGCTCGATCTGGCCGTCCTGGCTGGTGACATAGCCGTCCCGACCACCGTGCGCGGTCGCCTCGGCGACGTACATGATCTTCGTCGGACGGGTGTCCACGGCGACGGCGGTGTCCTCCGTCATGGCAGGCCTCCCCCGGGGCGAGTGTGCGTAGTAGCTGACACGTGCATCCGGCCCAAGGTACTGGCCGGTAGGTCAGCTGGTGTTACCAGGGGGTAGCAACCGTCGGTAACCCGAGGTCAGGGCGCCGCCACCGACCGCGGGTCGAAGCCGAACGGCAGCTCCAGGCGGTGCGCCCGCATCAGGTCCTCGTCCGCGAGCACCTCCGCCGTCTTTCCGTCGGCCGCGATGACGCCCTCGCTCAGGATCAGCGCGCGCGGGCACAGCTCGAGGGCGTAGGGCAGGTCGTGCGTGACCATCAGCACCGTGACGTCCAACGAGCGCAGGATGTCGGCGAGTTCGCGGCGGGAGGCCGGGTCGAGGTTGGAGGAGGGCTCGTCCAGGACGAGGATCTCCGGCTCCATGGCGAGCACGGTCGCGACGGCCACCCGGCGGCGCTGGCCGAAGGAGAGGTGGTGCGGGGGGCGGTCGGCGAAGTCGGCCATGCCGACCGACTCCAGGGCCGCACGCACCCGTTCCTCGAGTTCGGGGCCCTTCATGCCGGCCGCCGCGGGGCCGAACGCCACGTCCTCGCGGACCGTCGGCATGAAGAGCTGGTCGTCGGGGTCCTGGAAGACGATGCCGACCCGGCGCCGGATCTCCGCCATGTGCCGCTTGCCGACCGGCAGTCCGGCGACCGTCACCGTCCCGGCGCCGCCCGTGAGGATGCCGTTGAGGTGCAGGACGAGGGTCGTCTTGCCGGCGCCGTTCGGGCCGAGCAGCGCGACCCGTTCGCCGCGTCCGACGGTGAAGTCGACGCCGAACAGGGCCTGATGGCCGTCGGGGTAGGCGTAGGCGAGGCCGGAGACCTCAAGAGAGGCGGGGGAAGCGGTGGTACTCACAGGGTCCATCCCAACACGCAGACGGCCAGGGCCGCGACGGGGAGCGCGAGGGCGTACGACCACTGCGCCCGGGAGGCGGTCACCTCGTCGATGACCGGCATCGAACCGGCGTACCCGCGGCTGATCATCGCCAGGTGCACGCGCTCGCCGCGCTCGTAGGAGCGGATGAACAGCGCGCCCGCCGACTTCGCGAGCACGCCCCACTGCCGGACACCCCGGGCCGCGAACCCCCGGGACTCGCGGGCGATCTTCATCCGCCGCATCTCGTCCGTGATGACATCGCCGTAGCGGATCATGAAGGACGCGATCTGGACGAGCAGCGGCGGGAGCCTCAACCGCTGGAGGCCGAGCAGGAGTTCGCGCAGTTCGGTGGTGGACGCGAGGAGGACGGAGGCGGCGACGCCGAGCGTGCCCTTGGCCAGCACGTTCCACGCGCCCCACAGTCCGTTGACGCTCAACGACAGGCCCAGGACGTCCACCCGCTCGCCCTCCGCCACGAACGGCAGCAGGGCGGCGAACGCGACGAACGGCACCTCGATCAGCAGCCGGCGCAGCAGGAACCCGGCCGGCACGCGCGCGACGTACGCGACGACGCCCAGCAGGACCGCGTACAGGCCGAACGCCCACATCGCCTCGCGCGGAGTGGAGACCACGACCACCACGAAGGCGAGGACGGCGGCGAGCTTGGTGTGCGGCGGCAGCGCGTGCACGGGCGAGTGCCCGTGCCGGTACAGCCGGTGCGCGTGCCCCGCTCCCATGTCAGGCGCTCGTGCTTGCCGTGTTCGTGGGAGTCGCGTCGGGCGTGCGCCGGCGGCGTACCGCCCAGAAGACCGCGCTGCCCGCGACGATGGTCACGCCTACGCCGAGAACGCCCGCCAGCCCCCCGGACAGGCGGGCGTTCGCGACATCCTTGACGCCGTAGTCGGCGAGGGGGGAGTCGGCCGCGGCGTGCTCCTCGACCTTCTTGTCGATGCCCTTGTCGGCGGCGACCTTCTCCAGGCCGTCGGGGTTCGCGGAGGCGTAGAAGCTCACGAACCCGGCGAGGACGAGTGAGGTGACCAGACCGGTGATCCACAGCGCGCGCCGGGAGGTGCGCGCCGCGACGGGCGCCGCGGGCGCCGACTCGGGCGTGGGCACGTCGACGAGCGCGCCGTTCACGCGCAGCTTGAGCTTCTGCTCCAGGCCGCGCGCGCCATATACGAGGTCGGGGCGTACGGCGATCACCGCGCCCACGGTCAGCGCCGTGATCGCCGCCTCGCCGATCCCGATCAGGACGTGCACGCCGATCATGGCGGTCGCGACCTTGCCGATGGCGACGTCCGTGGTGCCGCCGACGGCGTAGAGGAGCGTGAAGGCGACCGCGGCGGCCGGGACCGAGAGGAGCGCGGCGACGAAGGAGGCGACGGTGATCGAGCGCCGCTTGCGGGGCAGTACCTTCACCAGTCCGCGGAACACCGCGTACGCGACGACCGTTGTGACGATCGCCATGTCGGTGATGTTCACGCCGAGCGCGGTCAGGCCGCCGTCCGCGAAGAGAATGCCCTGCATGAGCAGGACGACGGAGACGCAGAGGACCCCTGTGTAGGGGCCGACGAGTATCGCCGCCAGCGCACCGCCGAGCAGATGGCCGCTTGTTCCGGCCGCTACGGGGAAGTTGAGCATCTGTACGGCAAAGATGAACGCGGCCACCAGACCGGCCAGTGGCGCGGTGCGTTCGTCGAGCTCGCGGCGCGCGCCGCGCAGGCTCACGGCGATGGCACCCGCTGCGACGACTCCGGTCACGGCGGAGGTGGGGGCGTTGATGAATCCGTCAGGAACATGCACCGTTCGATAATAGAGGCTTATTGCGAATGCTTTGCAAGAGCTAGAAGCTCCTGCATCGTGCATGTGAGTTGTTCGACGTCAAGGAGCGAGAACAGGAAAATGTGCGACATTGGAGGAGAAGCGGACGCACAGCTTTCACATAGGTTACGCAGCGTTAGGGGTCGCCCGATGTCTGTAGTCGAACAGTACGCGCGAGCCCATATCGTCACGGACGCCGAGATCCCGGACACCGCGACCGTTCCGGTCGTCCTGCGCTACGACCCCGAGGCGGACCCGCGTTCGGTGCGGGTCGATCTGCCGGGGACGGACGAATGGACCTTCTCGCGCGCGCTGCTCGAACAGGGTCTGCGCGCCCCGGCCGGCAGCGGTGAGGTCCGCGTCTGGCCGTGCGGGCGGGTGCAGGCGGTGGTCGAGTTCCACTCGGCGCAGGGCGTCTCGGTGGTGCAGTTCGAGTCGAAGGCCCTGCTGAGGTTCCTGCGGCGCACTTACATGGCCACCACAGAACCCGTACGACGCTGAGTCAGCCGCCCATCCGCAGCAGTGCCGCGACGATCGGTCCCGCCGTGTCGCCGCCGTGGCCGCCCGCCTGGACCACGCCGGCCGCGGCGAGATCGCCGCGGTACGCGGTGAACCAGCCGTTCGGCTTCTCCTGGCCGTCGACCTCCGCGGAGCCCGTCTTGGCACCGTAGTTGGGGCCCAGGCCCGCCATCGCCTTGGCCGCCGTGCCGTACGCGGCCGTGTACTGCATGACGTCCTTCAGCTCGGCCTGCGTCGTCGACGACATCGTCCGCGAGGCCTTCGCCAGCGTGCGGTTGTCCACGCTCGGGGAGACCAGGTACGGCTGGTGGAAGGAGCCGGTCGCCACGGTCGACGCCACCGACGCCATGTTCAGCGGGTTCATCCGCACCCCGCCCTGGCCGATCAGCGAGGCGCCCATCTGCGCGCCGCTCTGCACCGGGACCGCGCCGTCGAAGGTCGGCACACCGATGGCCCAGTTGTTCATGCCGAGTCCGTAGACCTGCTGGGCCTCCTTCGTCAGGTCGCTGTTGGACAGCTTCGGCGCGAAGTTGATGAAGGCGTTGTTGCAGGACGCCCCGAAGCTCATCTTGAACGTGCCCTGCTTGATCTCGGAGTCGGCGTCGTTGTGGAAGGTCCAGCCGGCGAGCTTGTACGTCTTGGGGCAGGGGTGCGAGGAACTCGGCGTGACGAGGTTCTTCTCGAACAGCATCGTCGACGTCACGATCTTCATCGTGGAGCCGGGTGCGAGGGAGCCCTGGAAGGCGACGTTGAAGCCGTGCGAGGTGTTGGCGACGGCCAGGATCTCGCCGGTCGAGGGACGCATGACGACCGCCGACGCCCGCGCCTGCTTGGCGACCTGCTGTTCGGCGGCGGCCTGGAGGGTCGGGCTGAGCGTCGTCTTCACCGAGCCCGGCGTGCCCTTGGCGAGCGTCAGCAGCGTCTTGTCGGACAGCTTGGCCTTCTCGGACGCCTTGCCGCGCACCACGTCCAGCTCGACGCCCGCCTTGCCGCCGGCGATCTTGCCGAACTTCTCCCGCAGCCCGTCCAACACCGGGCCCAGCGACGGGTACTTGGCGGTGGTCAGCTCGCCGCCGTCACGGTCGTAGGCCTTGATCGGCGGGGTCCCGGACTCGCCGGTGACCAGGGTGTCGCCGTCCTTGAGGTCCGGGTGGACGACGGCGGAGGACCAGTCGACCAGCGGTTTGCCGTCCTCCTTGTTCCGCACGACGGTCAGCGAACTCTCGTACGCCAGCGGCTTGCTGGTGCCCTTGTAGGCCACCGTGCCCTTCACGGAGAAGGGGACCTTGTCGCCGGTGCGGACGCCCGGGGTGAGGGTGACGCCCTCGATGTGGGCGTCCTTGGTGTAGCCGGTGAGCAGGGTGGTGGCGGCCGTCGTGTCGTTGGTGACGGCGGCGGCCTGCGGCACCTTGCCCTGCTGCCAGGAGGTGAGGAAACGGGTGGCCGCGGTGGTGACCTCGGTCGCCGACAGCGGACCGGTCTTGACGTCCTTGTGGTCGGCGGACGAGGACGTGTTGGTGGTCCGGTCGTCGGCCGCCGCCCCGCTCCCGTACAGCGCGTAGACGCCGAAACCGGCGCCGCCGACGACCACGGCGATCATCCCGCCGATCACGGCGGGCTTGGTCTTCCGTCGCTCGGCGACGCGCCTTCTGTTGCCCACAGTTCCCGAATCCTCCGCTGATTCCCCAGGGTCCCCTCAGGGTCCCGGCGGACCCAGCCCTCCCACACCCAACTCAACGACGGTAGCCACCCTAGAGTCCCGTCCTGTACGGGTGACTTCAGCCACCACTCCGTAGCACAGCTGCGACAATCGGGCCGGCCGCGTCAATGCCGTGGCCGCCGTCCTGGGTCATGGCCGCGGCCGCCACGTCGCCCCGGTAGCCGGTGAACCAGCTGTTCGACTTGGACTGTCCGTCGACCTCCGCGGAACCGGTCTTCGCGCCGAAGTCCGGACCCAGGCCGGCCATCACGCCGGCCGCGGTGCCGCTGACCGCGGTGCGGTTCATCATCGAGCGCAACTGCTGGACCGTGTTCGCGGACAGGCCCTTGGCGGTGGCCAGTTGGCGGTCGTCGAGCTTCGGGGAGACGATGATCGGCTGCCGGAAGGCGCCCGTCATCGCGGTCGCCGTCACCGACGCCATGTTCAGCGGGCTCATCTGGACCTGGCCCTGGCCGATCATGTTCGCCGCGGTGTCCGGGCCGCCGGAGGCCGGGACCGAGCCGTCGAAGGACGGGATGCCGCTCTTCCAGTTGTCGCGGCCGAGCCCGAAGCGGTCCTCGGCCTCCCTGGTGAGCGAGTCCACCTTCACCTCGTCCGCGTACTTCACGAACGCGGTGTTGCAGGAGCGCGCGAAGCTGTCGGAGAGCGTCGCGTTCTCGTTCGGGGCCATGCCCTTGAGATTGTGGAAGGTCTGGCTCTGCCACACCGCGTCGTCCGGGCAGGGCGCCGGGCCGTTCATGCTCGTGATGCCGTTGTCGATGAGCGTGGCCGCGGTGAGGATCTTCATCGTGGAGCCGGGCGCCAACTGGCCCAGGAACGCGGCGTTGAAGCCGTCCGCGCGGTGGTTGGCGACCGCGAGGACCTCGCCGGTGCTCGGCTTGACGGCCACCACGGACGACTCCGCGTACTTCTTCACCGCGGTCTCGGCCGCCGCCTGCGCGCTCGCCCTCAGCGTGGTCCGCAACTCGCCGGGCTTGCCCTTGGAGAGGGTCAGCAGCGAGGTGTCGGCGGACCCCTCGACGTCGTGATGGATTGACAGCTCGACCCCGGGCGTACCGCCCGCGCTGTCCCCGTACTTGGCGCGCAGCTCGTCGAGGATCGGCCCGAGGGACGGATACTTCTCGGCGGTGAGGACGGTCCCGTCCCGGTCCACGGCCTCGATGGGCGGGTTGGCGGCCTCGCCGGTGACCAGCGTGTCGCCCTTCTTCAACTGCGGATGCAGCACGGACGGCTGCCAGTCGACGAGCGCGCGCCCGGTGGTCTTCCCTCGCACGACGGTCAGTTGACTCTTGTACGCGAGCGGCTTGGACTTCCCCTCGTACGACACCGTGGCCTTGACGGAGTACGGCACGGTGGCGCCGGTCGCGGCGCCCGGCGTGATCTTCACGTGGGTGATGTGCGCGTCGGTGCCGTAGGCGGTCAACAACGGCTCCGCGCCCACGTCGTTGTTCGTGTACGTGGCCGCCTTCGCCCCGTCGCCCTTCTCCCACGCGGCGAAGAACTTGGCCGACGCGTCCTTGACCTCCCCGGCACTGGGCGGCCCGGTCTTCACGGCCCCGGCCCCGGACCCCTCGTCCCCGCTCACCGCGTTGACGATGTTGTACGCCCCGTACCCGGCCCCACCCACCATCACGGCGAACACCCCGCCTATGACGGCGGTCTTGACCCCCCGGCCCATGAAACGTTCCCCTCCCCGTGAGCCCTTCCCCCCGTCCCCAGGATCTTCTGAACACGTTCAGAAAGGGCTGTCCATGCTCGCACTGTATGCGAGGCGGGGGGTTGCTGTGACCCAAGTTTTCGTTTGTTGTCGAAGAGGGGGTGGGGGAACTCGGTGGCTGTCGATGCCACCTCGCCGGTAGCGTCCGGTCTCCCTACCCGCCGTGCCGGCGGTTCCCGGATTCAGAGAGCGACGCACATGACCAGCCGTCGAGCAACCACCACCCTGTGGCGCCCCACCGGCCCCAAGGAGCTGGACCTGGTCCGCGAGCTGAACTGGCGTGCGTGGCCGCCTCGGCTGCCCGAGCAGCCGATCTTCTACCCGGTCCTCGACGAGGACTACGCGATCAAGATCGCGCGGGACTGGAACGTGAAGCACGACGGTGCCGGCTTCGTCACCCGGTTCGAGGTCGACTCGGAGTTCCTGGGCCGGTATCCCGTCCAGCAGGCCGGCGGGCGCACGATCCTCGAGCTCTGGGTTCCGGCCGAGGAACTCGACGACTTCAACGCTCACATCGTCGGCGCGATCCAGGTGGTCCACGAGTTCCGCTGAAGCCCCCGCTCGCCTACACCCACGTATCCAGCCACATCCGCGACCGCCAGTTGTCGATCGGGATCGCCGTGCCCGTGTACAGCGGCCAGAAGTAGATGAAGTTCCACGCGATCAGCAGCACCAGCACCCCCGCACCCGTGGCCCCCGCCACCCGGCGGGTGTCGCTCGAGCCCGGTGGGCCGATGATCGCGCCGAGGAGCATGGCCACCGCCAGGCAGAGGAACGGGACGAAGACGATGGCGTAGAAGAAGAAGATCGTGCGCTCCTGGTACATGAACCAGGGGAGGTAGCCGGCCGCGACGCCGCAGGCGATGGCGCCGGCCCGCCAGTCGCGGCGGAAGAACCAGCGCCACAGGACGTAGGCGAGCGCGAAGCAGGCCGCCCACCAGAGGAGGGGGGTGCCGAGGGCCAGCACCTCGCGGGCGCACTTCTCGCCGGCGTCCGACGGGCAGCCGTCCTTGCCGGGGGAGGGGGACTCGTAGAAGTACGAGACCGGGCGGCCGTCGACCAGCCAGCTCCACGGGTTGGACATGTACGTGTGGGGCGAGGACAGGCCTACGTGGAACTCGTAGACCTCGTGCTCGTAGTGCCACAGGCTGCGCAGCCAGTCGGGCAGGAAGGTCCAGTTGCCGCCCTTGCCGTCGGTGGCGGCCCAGTTGCGGAAGTAGCCGCCGGAGCCGTTCGTGGGGGAGAGGATCCAGCCGATCCAGGACGTCAGGTAGACCGCGATCGCTACCGGGACCGTCGCCAGGAACGTCAGGCCCGTGTCCCTGCGGAGGACCGCCGTGTACGGGTGGCGGGCGCCCGCCACCTTGCGGGAGCCGGCGTCCCAGAGGACGGCCATCACGCAGAACGCGGCCAGGATGTAGAGGGCGTTCCACTTCGTGCCGAGGGCGAGGCCGAGCGTGAGGCCGGCCATCCAGCGCCAGGGGCGCCGGCCGAAGCGGGTCGTCTCCGCGATGTGCGCGTCCGGGCGGGCCCTGCCGTCGGCGTCCAGAGGGAGCGCCGCGGCCAGTTTCTCGCGCGCCCTGTCCCTGTCGATCAGCAGGCAGCCGAACGCGGACAGGACGAAGAACATCAGCACGCCGTCCAGCAGCGACGTGCGGCTCATCACGAACGCCAGGCCGTCCACCGCCATCAGCGCGCCCGCGAGACAGCCGAGGAACGTGGAGCGGAAGAGGCGGCGGCCGATGCGGCAGAGGATGAGGATGGAGAGGGTGCCCAGGAGCGCGGTCATGAAGCGCCAGCCGAACGGGTCGAAGCCGAAGATCAGCTCGCCCAGGCCGATGACGTACTTGCCGACCGGCGGGTGCACCACGTACGCCGCGTCCGCCGGGACGGTGACGTGCCCGTTCGTCGAGAGGATCAGGTCGTTGGCGTTCTTGTCCCAGTTGACCTCGAAGCCGCGGTGGACGAGCGCCCAGGCGTCCTTGGCGTAGTACGTCTCGTCGAATATCACCGCCTTCGGGCTGCCCAGGTTCCAGAACCGCAGCACGCCCGCCATCAGCGTGACCAGCAGCGGGCCGCCCCAGCCGGACCAGCGGGCGATGCGCTCCGCGAGCGCCGGCGGTACGCCGAGCACCTGCCACAGCCGCGGGCTGGGCTGGACGTACGGCGGTACGAGCCGCTCGCGCACGTCGGTTTCTCCGGCCCCCGGCTGGTAGCCGAAACGGCGCAGCCGCTGCTGCCACGAGGGCTGCTGGTCTTGCGGGGGCCTGCCCGGCAGGGTGTCCGTGGAGGACGCGGTACTGGTCACCGCGCCATCGTAGGGAACAGCGCTGTGTGAGTCCCGTGCATGGCCGGATGCGTCCGCATCGGAACGCGGCTGGGAGGATGGACGGCGTGACTGGAATCCTCGTTCTCGCAGGCACCCCCATCGGCGACACCGCGGACGCGCCGCCCCGGCTCGCCGCCGAACTGGCCGGTGCCGACGTCGTCGCCGCCGAGGACACCCGGCGGCTGCGGCGGCTGACCCAGGCACTCGGCGTCACGCCCAAGGGGCGGATCGTGTCGTACTTCGAGGGCAACGAGTCGGCTCGTACGCCCGAACTGGTCGAGGAACTCGTGGGCGGCGCACGGGTGTTGCTCGTCACGGACGCCGGGATGCCGTCGGTGTCCGACCCCGGCTACCGGCTGGTCGCCGCCGCCGTCGAGCAGGACATCCGCGTCACCGCCGTACCGGGACCGTCCGCCGTGCTCACCGCGCTCGCGCTGTCCGGGCTGCCCGTGGACCGGTTCTGCTTCGAGGGGTTCCTGCCCCGGAAGGCGGGCGAGCGGCTGACCCGGCTGCGCGAGGTCGCCGACGAGCGGCGCACCCTCGTCTACTTCGAGGCCCCGCACCGGCTCGACGACACCCTCGCCGCGATGGCCGAGGTGTTCGGCGCCGAGCGGCGGGCCGCCGTCTGCCGGGAGCTGACCAAGACGTACGAGGAGGTCAAGCGGGGCGGACTGGCGGAGCTGGCCGCGTGGGCCGCCGAGGGCGTGCGGGGCGAGATCACCGTCGTCGTCGAGGGCGCGCCCGAGAAGGGACCCGAGGAGCTCGACGCGGCCGAACTGGTGCGCCGGGTGCGGGTGCGCGAGGAGGCGGGGGAGCGGCGCAAGGAGGCCATCGTGGCGGTCGCGGCGGAGGCCGGGCTGCCCAAACGGGAGGTTTTCGACGCGGTTGTGGCTGCGAAGAACGCCGCTTCCGCAAGCTCCTGACGGGGCCTGCGTGACGCGGCTCATACCCGCTCTGAGCAGGGCGCATATCGTCTGAGCGCGCGCCCCACGGGCAGGCAAAGCCAGCAGGGGCGATGGCAAAGTCCGGCCGGTGCGCGAGGCCGGTTTGGCAAGGAAAGTCCAAATCGGCTCCAACACTCGACAGGCCTGCTGCATTCGTGCCGGTGGAGGCGTCCACTGGGTTGTGGGGACGCATCCGTCCCTGTGCCCAGCGGACAAGAGGAGCTGGCATGAGCGAGATCTCAGGACAGAACGGCGGCCGCGGTGCGGCGACCGCGGTGGTCCACGAGTCGTATTCCTTCGCCTGCATGCGCTGTGGGCACGGCTGGGAGCAGTCGTACGAGATAGAGCACCACAAGGACACCGAGGGCCACCAGTACGTCACGTACGTGGCCGGTGGCCGGGTCGTGCCCTCCCCGCTGAGCAGGCCCTCGTGCGTGCAGTGCGACGGCCATGTCGTACGGATCATGCGGCCCGGGCAGGTCTCCTCGGTGCACAAGGCGGCGGCGCACCGTCAGGCGCCGGTGACCGCGCCCCTGGCGGCGCCCGAGGCCGAGATCGCCGAACTGCCCGCGCAGGCCGACGGCGAGCGGCACCACTGGCATCTGTCGGATCTCCTGCACCCGTTCCAGCGCAAGGCGAGCTGAGCGAAATCGGAGCGCGTGACGGCATGCCCCTTTCGTAGGATCGGGGCATGCCTTCCCCTTCTTCCAGCTCTTCCGGCACCTCAGGCAAGAACGCCGCCCCACCGCTCCCGGAACCCCTCCGGGTGCCCGTCGCCGACTCCCACACCCACCTGGACATGCAGTCCGGCACGGTCGAGGAGGGCCTCGCGAAGGCCGCGTCGGTCGGGGTGACGACGGTCGTGCAGGTCGGCTGCGACATCAAGGGCTCGCGGTGGGCCGCCAAGACGGCCGCCGCGTACGAGAACGTCCACGCGACCGTGGCCCTGCACCCCAACGAGGCCCCGCGCATCGTCCACGGCGACCCCGACGGCTGGTCGAGACAGGGCGCCCGCGTACCGGGGGGCGAGGAAGCGCTCGACGAGGCGCTCGCCGAGATCGACCGCCTGGCCGGGCTCCCGCAGGTCAAGGGCGTCGGCGAGACCGGCCTCGACTACTACCGCACCGGGCCCGAGGGCAAGGAGGCGCAGGAGCGCTCGTTCCGCGCCCACATCGAGATCGCCAAACGGCACGGCAAGGCCCTCGTCATCCACGACCGCGAAGCCCACGCGGACGTGCTGCGCATCCTCAAGGAGGAGGGCGCCCCCGAGCGGACCGTCTTCCACTGCTACTCCGGCGACGCCGAGATGGCGGACGTCTGCGCCCGCGCCGGCTACTTCATGTCCTTCGCCGGCAACGTCACCTACAAGAACGCGCAGAACCTGCGGGACGCCGTGGCCGTGGCCCCTCCGGAGCTGCTCCTGGTGGAGACGGACGCGCCCTTCCTGACGCCGGTGCCCCACCGCGGCAGGCCCAACGCCCCGTACCTCATCCCGGTCACCGTGCGCGCGCTGGCCGCCGTGCGCGGCATCGACGAGGACACGCTGGCGACGGCCCTGGCGGCGAACACGGCACGCGCGTTCGGTTACTGAGGCCTTCCGAGGCCCCGAACCGCTCGAACACCACTTTGAGTAGTCGCGTCGCTTTGGAGAGTGACGAATGCTCCGCTAGGTTCTGGGGGCCCTTTCCGGACCCCTCCGGCCACTGGAGCGTGTCGGCGTGAGCAACTCGAAGTACCAGACGTACGAGCCGTACGGCGCTGAGCCGCGCAGTGACCTGCACACCGCGGAGACGCTGGCCTATGGCGTGTACGCGGCGCCGGACACGTACGAGGACAGGCCAAGGGACAGATACGAGGACACGTACCGGCCGGCGTACGAGGCACCCGGGTCGACCGTGCCGGCCGCACCGCTCGGACCGACGCTGCCCCGGCAGGCGGGGCGGGCCGAGCGCCGGCGCAAGGGGCGGTACACCGAGCGCCCGGACAGCGCGGTGCGTCGGCTGCTGCCGCAGGCGCTGGTCGTCGCGTTCCTCGCCGGCGGCACCACCGCCTTCGTCGCCGAGGACAAGGCGATCGAGTTGAGCGTCGACGGCAAGCCGCACATGCTGCACACCTTCGCCGACGACGTCACCGAACTGCTCGCCGAGGAGGGCGTCGACGTCGGCGCGCACGACGTGGTGGCGCCCGCCCCCGGCACGGAACTGACCAGCGGCGACGAGGTCGCGGTGCACTACGGGCGCCCGGTCCGGCTCACCCTCGACGGCCAGCGGCGCGAGGTGTGGACGACGGCACACACGGTCGACGGGGCGCTCAAGCAGCTGGGGGTGCGCGCGGAGGGCGCGTACCTGTCCATCTCGCGCTCCCAGCCCATCGGACGCGCCGGTCTCGAACTCCACGTGCGCACCGAGCGCTCGGTGACCGTCATGGCCGACGGCCGCGCCCGCACCGTCCGCACCAACGCGGCGACCGTCGGCGAGGTCATCGGGGAGTCCGGGATCACCCTGCACGACCAGGACACCACGTCCGTCCCGCAGGACAGCTTCCCGCGCGATGGGCAGACGGTCACCGTGCTGCGGATCACCGGGACGAAGGAGGTCCGCGAGGAGCCGATCCCGTTCGAGGTGCAGCGCACGGAGGACGCCTCGCTGTTCAAGGGCACGGAGGTCGTCGAGCAGGCGGGGGTGCCGGGTCTGCGGCGGGTGACGTACGCCCTGCGCACGGTCAACGGCGTGAAGCAGAAGCCGCGCAGGACCGACGACGAGGTGGTGCGCCGGCCGCGCACGCAGCTCGTGAAGGTCGGCACCAAGCCGCTGCCGACGTCCGTGGGCGGGGCCGACGGCCTCAACTGGAACGGCCTCGCGACCTGCGAGTCCGGCGGCCGCCCGAACGCGGTGGACCCGTCCGGGACGTACGGCGGGCTGTATCAGTTCGACACCCGCACGTGGCAGGGCCTGGGCGGCAGCGGCCGCCCCCAGGACGCCACGGCGGAGGAACAGACGTTCCGGGCGAAGAAGCTGTACGTGAGGCGGGGGTCGAGTCCCTGGCCGCATTGCGGGGCACGCCTGCACGGGTAAGACGGGGGGTGTGGGGGGCTCGCCCCCCCACTAAGGGGCGCGGGGAACTGCGCGACCAGCCACGACGGCGCCGCACCCGAAGAACAGCCCCGTACCCTGGGTGCCGTGAGCACCAACCCCACCCCCGACGCCCTCCTGGGCCCCGCCGAAGTCCGTGAACTCGCGGCCGTCCTCGGCGTAAGGCCCACCAAGCAGCGCGGTCAGAACTTCGTCATCGACGCGAACACCGTCCGCCGTATCGTCCGCACCGCAGACGTCCGCGACGACGACGTCGTGGTCGAGGTCGGCCCGGGGCTCGGCTCGCTCACCCTCGCACTGCTCGAAGTCGCCGACCGCGTCACCGCCGTCGAGATCGACGACGTCCTCGCGTCCGCGCTGCCCGCGACCATCACGGCCCGGATGCCAGAGCGCGCGAACCGCTTCGCCCTGGTCCACTCGGACGCCATGCACATCACCGACCTCCCCGGCCCCCCACCGACGGCACTGGTCGCGAACCTGCCGTACAACGTCGCCGTGCCCGTCCTGCTGCACATGCTCGACACCTTCCCGAGCATCGAGCGCACCCTCGTCATGGTCCAGGCGGAGGTCGCCGACCGGCTCGCCGCCCCGCCCGGTTCGAAGGTGTACGGCGTGCCGTCCGTGAAGGCCAACTGGTACGCCGAGGTCAAGCGCGCCGGCTCCATCGGCCGCAAGGTCTTCTGGCCCGCCCCGAACGTGGACAGCGGCCTGGTCGCCCTCGTGCGCAGGACCGAGCCGGTCAAGACGACGGCCTCCAAGCGCGAGGTCTTCGCGGTGGTCGACGCGGCCTTCGCCCAGCGCCGCAAGACCCTGCGGGCGGCGCTCGCCGGGTGGGCGGGCTCGGCCGCGGCGGCGGAGACGGCGCTGGTGGCGGCGGGGGTGTCTCCGCAGGCCCGCGGGGAGTCGCTGACGGTCGAGGAGTTCGCGCGGATCGCGGAGAACAAGGCGGACGGCGCCGAGAACAAGGTCGACAGCGCCGAGAATCAGGCGGGCAGCGCCGAGAGTCAGGCGGGCAGAGCCGAGAATCAGGCGGGCAGCGCCGAGAGTCAGGCGGGCAGCGCCGAGAGTCAGGCGGGCAGAGCCGAGAGTCAGGCGGGCAGCGCCGAGAATCAAGTGGCCGGCACCTCCTCCGACCCCGCCTCGCCCAAGGAGCCCGGTAAGTGAGCGTCACCGTCCGCGTCCCCGCCAAGGTCAACGTCCAGCTCGCGGTGGGGGCGGCCCGGCCCGACGGGTTCCACGACCTGGCCAACGTCTTCCTCGCGGTCGGCCTGTACGACGAGGTCACGGCCACGCCGGCCGACGAACTGCGCATCACCTGCACCGGACCGGACGCCGACCAGGTGCCGCTGGACCGGACGAACCTCGCCGCCCGCGCGGCGATCGCGCTCGCCGGACGACGGGGCATCGACCCCGCCGTGCACCTCCACATCGCCAAGGACATCCCGGTCGCCGGCGGTATGGCGGGCGGAAGCGCCGACGGCGCGGGCGCGCTCGTGGCGTGCGACGCGCTGTGGGGCACCGGGGCCTCGCGCGAGGAACTGCTCGACATCTGCGCCGAGTTGGGCAGCGATGTGCCGTTCAGCCTGGTGGGCGGGGCCGCGCTCGGCACCGGGCGGGGGGAGAAGCTGACGGCGCTGGAGGTCGGCGGCAGCTTCCACTGGGTGTTCGCGATGGCGGAACGCGGGCTGTCGACCCCGGCCGTCTTCCGGGAGTTCGACCGGCTGGGGGAGGGCACCGACATCCCCGAACCCGTGGCCTCCCGCGCACTCCTCGACGCGCTCGCCAAGGGCGACCCGGACGCGCTCGCCGCCGCCGTCTCCAACGACCTGCAGCCCGCCGCGCTCTCCCTCTTCCCCGAACTCGCCGACACCCTCGCCGCAGGCCGCACCGCCGGCGCCCTCGCCACCCTGGTCTCCGGCTCGGGCCCGACCACGGCGTTCCTCACCCGCGACCCCGAGTCCGCGGCCAAGGTGGCGGCGGCACTGGAGAGTTCGGGCACGTGCCGGAAGGTACGGGTGACGTCGGGGCCGGCGCCCGGCGCGACGGTACTGGGAGTTGACCAGGTCGGGGCCTCCTGAGCGGCCCCGACCGGGCGACCGCGCCCGCTGTTTGACCTTCACCTTGGGGCAGCCCACAGCATCTGTGGGACCGGGCGACGTGCCCGGTACAAGGAGGAGCGACGGGCATGCGCTTCGAGTTGCACGAGCTCCGTTCCCGGGAGCTCATCCGGCAGGCCGACGAACACCGGCTCGTCCAACAGGTCAGGAAATCCAGGTCGGTTCGTCCCGCATCACGATCCACGCCGTGGCGCGGATCTTCGCCCTATCTCCACAGGGAAGTACGGCGTCTGTGGTGCAGGTGGGTCGGACGGGGTGGATAGGGTCGTTGACACTTCCAGCGCCCGCGTCCACGCGGGCTCCCCGGAGCGAACTCCCCGAAGGGCCACGCACGTGTCCGAACCCCCCACCCCCGCCCACCGCAGGAAGCGTCATCTCTCCCGGCGCGGTGTGATCGGTACCGCCGCCGCCGTGGCCGGTGGTGCCGCGCTCACGCCCGCGGTCTTCGCGGCCACCGAGTCCGGGGAGACCGAGGCCGACTCCGGTACGAAGCCCGAGTCGTTCCCGGCGACGCGGTCCGCCGCCTCGACCGGCACCGGCACGGCGACGACCGCCTTCTCCGCGACCTACGTCGGCGTCCGCTGGAGCGGCGCTCCGGACGGTGCCGGGATCCGCTTCCCGGGCGACGCTAACTGGCAGACCCTGGGCGGCGGTTGCGCGTCCGTCGACGACGGCGGTACGGCCCTGGTCCCGTCCGGCGGCGCCACGGCGTACGCGCTGAAGGCACCGGACGCCACTACGGAGCTGCGCTCGCTCGCGATCGACACCACGGGCGGCCCGGACCGCGCCTTCGACGTGCCGACGGAGGCCACGCGCGTGCGGGGCGTGCAGTACCTGTCGCGTCCCGCGTGGGGCGCCGACGAGTCGAAGCGGTACAAGGACGGCAAGGTCAACTCGCCCGAGGCGTACTACGCGTTGCAGGCGATCACCGTCCACCACACGGACACCCCGAACAACGACCCCGACCCGGCGGCGACCGTCCGCGGGATCTACGAGTACCACGCGGTCACCCTCGACTGGGGCGACATCGGCTACCACTTCCTGATCGACGAGGACGGCACCGTCTACGAGGGCCGCTACTCCGGCGACGACGGCGTCCCCGCCTTCGACCCCGACGGCAAGGTGGTCACCGCCTTCCACACCGCCGGCTTCAACTCCGGCAACCTCGGCATCGCCCTGATCGGCACCCTCGTCGACCAGGCCCCGACCGACGCGGCCAAGGCCTCGCTGACGCGCCTGATCAAGGCCGTCGCCCGCTTCAAGGGCCTCGACCCGCTGGCGAAGATCACGTACACCAACCCGGTCAACGGCGTGAAGAAGGACAACGAGACGGTCAGCGGCCACCGCGACTGGCTCCAGACGGACTGCCCCGGGCAGACGATGTACGACCTCTTGGCCGAGGTCAGGACGGCAGCGGCCTCCTGACCTGCGTGGATCGTCAGCCGCCCGGTGCGCATTAGGCTGGGTGGCTGACCATCCCCCCTGTCAGGAGCGAAATGGCCGTCAACCTGGTCAATGTCGAGAACGTCAGCAAGGTGTACGGCACCCGTGCCCTGCTCGACGGTGTCTCGCTCGGTGTCTCCGAAG
Organism: Streptomyces sp. NPDC088794; assembly: GCF_044750545.1. Lineage (NCBI taxonomy): Bacteria > Bacillati > Actinomycetota > Actinomycetes > Kitasatosporales > Streptomycetaceae > Streptomyces > Streptomyces sp. NPDC088794. The sequence goes on from NZ_JBIVKB010000004.1 coordinate 488,303, forward strand.
GGGACCGGATCGGGGTCGTGGGCCGCAACGGTGACGGCAAGACCACGCTGATCCGGATGCTCGCCAAGCTGGAGGAGGCCGACACCGGACGCGTCACCCACTCCGGCGGGCTGCGGTTCGACGTGCTCACCCAGCACGACTCGCTCGACCCCACGGCCACCGTCCGCCACGAGGTCATCCGGGACATGGCCGACCACGAGTGGGCGGGCAACGCCAAGATCCGTGACGTACTGACCGGACTCTTCGGCGGGCTCGACATGCCGGGCTTCCCGCAGGGCCTGGACACCGTCATCGCGCCCCTCTCCGGCGGCGAGCGGCGCCGTATCGCGCTCGCGAAGCTGCTGATCGAGGACCAGGACCTGATCATCCTGGACGAGCCCACCAACCACCTCGACGTCGAGGGCATCTCCTGGCTCGCCCGCCATCTGCGCGAGCGCCGCTCGGCGCTCGTCTGCGTGACCCACGACCGGTGGTTCTTGGACCAGGTCTGCACGCGCATGTGGGACGTGCAGAAGGGTGACGTCTTCGAGTACGAGGGCGGCTACTCCGACTACGTCTTCGCGCGGGCCGAGCGCGAGCGGATCGCCGCCACCGAGGAGACCAAGCGGCAGAACCTGGTCCGCAAGGAGCTGGCCTGGCTGCGCCGCGGCGCCCCCGCCCGGACCTCCAAGCCGCGCTTCCGCGTCGAGGCCGCCAACGAGCTGATCGCGGACGTGCCGCCGCCCCGGGACAGCAGCGAGCTGATGAAGTTCGCCTCCTCGCGGCTGGGCAGGACGGTGTTCGACCTGGAGGACGTGACCGTCCAGGCCGGCCCCAAGGTGCTGCTGAAGCACGTGACGTGGCACCTGGGCCCCGGCGACCGGATCGGCCTGGTCGGCGTCAACGGCGCCGGAAAGACCTCCCTGCTGCGGGCCATGGCCGAGGCCGCCCGCAGTGACGGCGACACCCAGCCCGCGGCCGGCAAGGTCGTCGTGGGCAAGACGGTCAAGCTGGCCTACCTCTCCCAGGAAGTGGCCGAACTCAAGCCCACCCTGCGGGTGTTGGAGGCCGTCCAGCAGGTCCGTGAGCGCGTCGACCTCGGCAAGGGGCGCGAGATGACCGCCGGGCAGCTGTGCGAGACGTTCGGCTTCAACAAGGAGAAGCAGTGGACGCCGGTGGGGGACCTGTCGGGTGGTGAGCGGCGCCGGCTCCAGCTGCTGCGGCTGCTCATGGACGAGCCCAACGTCCTCTTCCTCGACGAGCCGACGAACGACCTCGACATCGAGACGCTGACCCAGTTGGAGGATCTTCTCGACGGCTGGCCCGGCTCGATGATCGTCATCTCCCACGACCGGTTCTTCGTCGAACGCACCACCGACCGGGTCTTCGCGCTCCTCGGTGACGCCACCCTGCGGATGCTGCCGCGCGGCATCGACGAGTACCTGGAGCGGCGCAAGCGGATGGAGGAGGCGGTCGCCGCCGCGGCGCCGGTGACGGTCAAGCCCGTCGCCGAGAAGAGCGCCGCCGACCAGCGGGCCGCGAAGAAGGAACTCCAGAAGATCGAGCGGCAGTTGGACAAGGTCTCCGAGCGGGAGACCAAGCTGCACGCGCAGATCGCCGAGCACGCCACCGACTTCGCGAAAGTGGCCGAACTGGACGCCGAACTCCGCGATCTCGCCGGGCAGCGCGAGGAACTGGAGCTGCGCTGGCTGGATCTCGCCGAGGACGCGTGAAGGGTGAGTGAAGGCGCGTAACAGCGGCATCACGGGCCGGTTCTCCCTTGGGAACAGGGGTTGAACCGGCCCGATGCTTTGTCGGTGGCGAGTGATAGAAAGAGCCGTCTGAGAACTTTCTGAGGACGACTCCGGGCCCGACACAGTCCGGGGTGGCTAAAAATCAGTGAACGAGGGGGAGACGCGCTGATGACTCAGCCGCCGGACCAGCCGCAGCAGCCACCGCAGCCGCCGCAAGGGGCGTTCGGCGCGCCGCCACCCCAGATGCAGCCGCCTCAGACGCCCCCGCCCCCGCAGGGCCCGCCCCAGACCCCGCCGCCTCCGCAGGGCCCGCCGTCCGCCGCGCCCCAGCCCGGTTACGGCTACCCGCAGGCACCCCAACAGCCCGGCCCCTACGGCCAGCCGGGCCCGTACGCGCAGCCCGGCCAGTACGCCCAACAGCCGGGCCCCTACGGTCAGCCCGGTCCCTACGGCCAGCCGCAGCAGCCGGGTCCCTACGGAGCCCAGCCGGGGTACGGCTATCCGCCGCAGCCGCAGTACCCGGGCGGTCCCGGCATGCCGCCGCCGCCCGCCGGTGGCTCCCGCAACCCCTTCAAGGGCAAGCCGGGGCTCGCCGTCGGGGCGGCCGTCGTCGCGCTCGCCCTCGTCGGTGGCGTGGTCTTCGCCGTCACCAGTGGCGGTGACGACAACAAGGACAAGAAGCCGGTCGCCCAGAAGAGCGACGACGCGAAGCCGTCCGCGTCCACCCCGGTCAACCCCGGTGACGGCAGCGGTGACGGCGGGGCCGACCCCGAGGACCTCAACTCTGGCCGCAAGTCGGGCGAGTCGAAGGTCCTCTGGTACAAGGAGGCGCCGAACGCGCCCGGTTCCGGCGCCGACGCACCCGGCCTGTGGATCACAGACAAGACGGTGGTGAAGGCGGCGTACAAGCAGGTCTTCGCCTACAACGTCGGTGACGGCAACCCCACGTGGGACGCGCTCACGTTCCCGCAGAAGATCTGCGCGGTCACCCCGCAGAAGACGGCCGACGACAAGGTCGTGGTGGCCTACGAGAGCGGCACCAGCGACCGGGCCGAGTGCAACAAGCTCCAGCAGATCGACCTGAACACCGGCGCCAAGGGCTGGAGCGGCACGCTCGCCGACGGCGCCCTGTTCGACAGCACCATCACCATCAGCATGTCCATCACCGGCAAGACGCTGATGGTGGGCCGTTCGCAGTCCGGGGTGGCCTTCGACGTCGGCACCGGCAAGAAGCTGTTCGACAAGACGAAGTACGGCAACGCCTGCTTCCCGACCGCCTTCGCGGGCGGCGGCCGGCTGCTCTCCGTCGCGTCCTGCGACGCCACGGGGAACAACGAGCACGACGAGATGCAGGAGTTGGACCCGAAGACCGGCAAGGTCAGGTGGACCCAGAAGTTCGACAAGGGCTGGCGGGTCGCGCGGACGTACTCCGTGGACCCGGTCGTGGTCTACAGCACCAACGAGGACAAGAAGGCCTGGAACATCTCCACCTTCAACTCCAACGGCACCTTCCGCTCCCAGGTCAGCTTCGACGAGGACTTCGCGCCCTCGTGCGGCTGGGCGATCCTCCAGCGCGACCTTCAGGGCTGCCAGGGCGTGGCCGTCGACTCGACCACGCTCTACCTGCCGACCGAGGCCTCCGGCGGGCCGAACGACGTCGTCGCGATCAACCTGGCGACCGGCAAGGAGAAGTGGCGCGTCAAGTCCCCGGCGGACGAGTCGATGCTGCCGCTGCGCACCGAGGGCGGCAAGCTCCTCGCGTACGTGGAGCCGTCGTACGCCACCGGCGGCCAGGTCGTGTCGATCCCCACCGGCGGCTCGTCGCACAAGCCGGTCAAGCTGCTGCAGAACCCGGCGAGCACGGCCGGCATCGAGAGCGGCTTCTACTCCAAGATCTTCGACTGGGTCGACGGGCGTTTCTACCTCGCGACCACACGGCTGTCCGGGAACGACGACGCGAAGGAGAAGTTGATGCTCGCCTACGGCAAGTGACGCCTCCTTCCGTTCGCCCGCCACCCGCCGCCGTCCCCGTCCCCGAGGTACTCACGCCATGACCCAGCCGCCGCCCCCGCCGCCCAACGAGCCCCCGCAGCAGCCCGGTTTCGGCCCGCCGCAGGACCAGCCGCAGCAGCCGCCCCAGCAGCCGCCGGGCTACGGCTACCCGCAGGCCCCGCCGCCCCAGGCCCCGCCGGCCGCGCCCCCGCAGCAGCCCGGCTTCGGCGCCCCGCAGGCACCCCAGCCGCCGCAGCAGCCGGGGTACGGCTACCCGGGCCAGCAGCCCAACCCGTACGCCCAGCAGCCCAGTCCGTACGGCCAGACACCCAACCCCTACGGCCAGCAGCCCGGTTACGGCTATCCGCAGCCGACCACCGTGCCGCTGCACCCGCAGCCGGGGCAGCCGGGCGGCGGCCGGAAGGTCAACGCGCAGGTGGCGATCATCGTGTCGGCGGTCGTGGCGATCGCGCTGATCGTCGGCGGCGGGATCTGGTACTCCTCGTCCGGCAAGAACGACGACAAGAACGACAAGCAGGACAAGCAGGCGAGTTCGGCCGGCCCCACCGGCGGCAAGGACGACAAGGGCGACACCGGCGGCACGTCCACCGGCGGCGAGGAGAAGGTGCCCGCGAACACCGCCTCCCAGGTCCTCTTCCAGGTCCCCGAGCCCGAGGTCGCCAAGGGCGTCAACAGCGTGGCCGTGAACGGCTCGTGGCTGACCGACAAGGCGTACGTCAAGAGCGGCGTCGCCGAGATCGACGGCTACGACCCCGACAAGGGCACCAAGCTCTGGACCATCAAGCTGCCCGGCCCGGTCTGCCAGTCCAGCAAGCACGCCACCGACAGCGGGCTGACGGCGATCGTCTACGAGCCCGCCATGCCGACCAAGGCCGAGCCCGCGCACGGCTGCAGCCAGGTCGCGGCCCTTGACCTCGGCGCCGGCAAGAAGCTGTGGACCAAGACGGTCAAGACCGGTGACACCGCGATCAACTTCGACAACGTCACCGTCAGCGCGAACACGGTCGCGGTCGGCGGCACCAGCGGCGGCGGCGCGTTCGACCTCACCACCGGCAAGTCCCTGTGGGCGCCCAAGCCGACCGACACCTGCTACGACGCCGGGTACGCCGGCGGCGAGAAGCTGGTCGCGGTCCGCAAGTGCGGCGCGTACGGCCAGCGGCAGCTGCACATCCAGACCATCGACCCGAAGTCCGGGAAGGTGATCTCGGAGTACAAGATGTCCGACGGCATCGAGTACGCGGCCGTCGTGTCCACGAACCCGCTGGTGGTGGCCGCCGACGTCGGCGACACCGCGGGCGACGGCAGCGGCATCTCGGACTTCTTCTCCATCGACAACAAGACCGGCAAGCTGCGCACCCGCATCTCGGCGCCGGGCGACCAGTACGCGGCCAAGTGCGACGGCATCTCGCGGATCGAGAACTGCTCCGGTCTCGCGGTCGGCAACGACCGGCTGTACGTGCCGACCGAGGAGCACGACAGCGGCGGCGAGCACGGCCAGAGCAACGAGGTCGTTGTCTTCGACCTCGCCACCGGCAAGCAGACCGGCCAGCGCGGCGACGCGGGCGACGGCTACACCATCACCCCGCTGCGCATGGACGGCGCCAACCTCATCGCGTACAAGCGCCCGCCCTACGACAAGGGCGGTCAGATCGTCAGCCTCGACGGCGGCACCTTCAAGGAGACCAAGCTGCTGGAGAATCCGGCGACCGACTCGGTGCGCGACGCCGAGTCGCGGATGCTGCCGGAGTACTCCGAGATCATCTACCGGCAGGGTCACCTCTACATGTCCGCGGTCTACGCCGACTCCTCGTCCACCGCGGGCGACAAGGAGTATCTGGCGCTCGCCTTCGGCACCAGCGGCTGAACCCGCGGCTGATCCACGTCCGTTCCGTGACGGCCCCGCCCCTGCTCAGGGGCGGGGCCGTGCGCGTACCGCTCATCACCCTCGAATGAGTGGAAAGCCAGAAAATCCGTCGATCCAGGGCACTTCTCACCAGTAGGGGGAGCGCAACGTCGAACAAGCGTGTAGCTTCCGGGGTCATGGAGGGCGGGGGAGCCGGAGGGGGGCTTCCGTGCGTCCATGGGGATCCATTGGGGGGACTGGGGGGTTGCTCGATGGGAGTGCGGCTGATGGTGGTCGACGACCACCGATTGCTCGCCGAGGCGTTGGCCTCGGCGCTCAAGCTGCGGGGACACCGAGTGCTGGCCGCGGCGGCACCCGCCGCCGGTGCGGCGGAGCTGGTGATCAGCCGGGCGCCGGAGGTGTGCCTGCTGGGGACGGCCACACCGGCCGAGCCGGGCATGTTCGACCCGGTGGTGCGGATCAAACGGGAGCGCCCGCAGGTGGCGGTCCTGGTCCTGGGCCCGGTACCGAGCCCACGCGGCATCGCCGCGGCCTTCGCGGCGGGCGCCTCCGGCTATGTACGCCACGACGAACGCATCGAGGGCGTGGAGCGGGCCATCATGAAGGCGCGGGCGGGTGAGGCGGCGGTCGCGCCACAGCTCCTCCAAGGCGCCTTCAGCGAACTCCTCAACCCGGCGGCCCAGCCGGACGACGAGGGCCAGCGCCTGCTCCAGATGCTCACCCCGAGGGAGGTCGAGGTCCTGGTCCGGGTGGCCGACGGCGAGGACACCCGCCTGATCGCCGCCGGCATGGGCATCGCCCCCTCCACAGCCCGCACCCACGTGCAACGGGTCCTGATGAAGCTGGGCGTCGGTTCGAGGCTGGAAGCGGCGGCATTGGCGGCGAGGACGGGACTTCTGGACAGGGCGGGCCCACTCAACAACTCGGCCAGCCCGGACGCCTAAGGGGCGCGGGGAACTGCGCGACCAGCCACGAACTCCCCGCGCCCGGCAACCGATCTAAGCCCCCTCATCCTCCTCCGCGATCTCCACAGGAGGCACCGGCCGAAGCTTGACCCAACCCAGGAAGAAGATGCCGAGCAGCAGCATCGCGATCCCGGTCCACAGATTGATGTTGATCCCCTCGGACTTGTCCAGCGACGAGTCCGACGGATTGATCCCGGCGATCGTGACGATCACGCCGTAGACGACGAACAGCCCGCCGATGATCAACCGCAGATCGAACAGCCGGGAGGCAGTCGTCGACTTGCCCTCCAGCTCACTGACCTCGCGCTGGACGTCGTGCCCTGAGGCTCCGTGGCGTCCTGAGTGTTCAGACATGATCTCTCAATCCTCCCGCGACTAGAACGAGAACGGGATGTAGCAGAGGGCCGCCAGGATCACGGCACCCCAACCGAGCAGTGCGGGCCGGCGATACCACGCGTCGTCACCCTCCGCGGGAGCCTCCGTCATGCCCGGCGAGGTCGTGCCGTAGACCAGCCCCTGGAGCTCTTCGGCCGGCTTGGGCTGCGTGAACAGGGACACGATGAACATGACCACCGCACCGGCCACGAAGCCGGCGATCGCGGAGACGAAGTTGGCGCCCTGGTCGGAGGGGATGGAGATGATCCCCTGCTTGTAGATCCAGAAGTAGTTCACCATCGCGGTCACCGTGCCCGCGAGCAGCCCCCAGAAGCCGGACTTCGGGGTGGCCCGCTTCCAGAACATGCCGACGATGAAGACGACGAACATCGGCACGTTGAAGAAGGAGAACAGGGTCTGGAGGTAGCTCATGATGTTGGAGAAGGACGACGCCAGGAACGCCGTGCCGACCGAGGCCGCCACACCGATCACCGTGATCAGCCGACCGAAGCGGACGTAGTACGCGTCCTCGCGGTCCGTGACGACGTACTTGCCCCAGATGTCGGTGGTGAACACCGTGTTGAAGGACGACACGTTGGCCGCCATACCGGCCATGAACGCGGCGAGCAGACCGGTGACCGCGATGCCGAGGACGCCGTTGGGCAGCAACTGCTCCATCAGGTACGGGATCGCGTCGTTGTACTGGAGGTCCGAGCCGCTGGTGCCGATCTTCGGGACGAGCGCCGCGGCCACCAGGCCCGGGATCATCACCAGGAACACGATGAAGACCTTCGGGTACGCGGCGATCAGCGGGGTGCGCCGGGCCGCGGACAGGTTCTTCGCGGACAGCGCGCGCTGCACCTCGGCGAAGTTGGTCGTCCAGTAGCCGAAGGACAGCACGAAGCCCAGACCCAGCACGATGGTCAGCCAGTTCGCGCCGAGCGGGTTGGCGCTGCCGATGCCGGTGCCGCCCCACGCGGTGGTGAAGTTGTGGCCGTGGCTCGCGTCGAGCTTGTCGGTCAGGCCGCCCCAGCCGCCGACCTTCTTCAGGCCGAGCACGACGAGCGGGATGAGCGCGGCCAGGATCACGAAGAACTGCAGCACCTCGTTGTAGATCGCGGACGAGAGACCGCCGAGGGTGATGTACGCCAGCACGAAGAAGCCGGCGACGAGGATCGCCACCCACTGCGGCCAGCCCAGCAGCGCCTCGACCACGATCGCGAGGGCGTACAGGTTCACACCGGCGATCAGGATGGCCGCGAAGGCGAACAGGATCGAACTCAGCAGGTGTGCGGCCTTGTCGAAGCGCAGCAGCAGCATCTCGGGGACCGAGCGGACCTTGCTGCCGTAGTAGAAGGGCATCATCACCAGGCCGAGGAAGACCATGGCCGGGATGGCGCCGATCCAGTACCAGTGCACGGTGTACGCGCCGTACTGCGCGCTGTTGGCCGCCATGCCGAGGATCTCGGTGGCGGCGAGGTTCGCCGAGATGAATGCGAGACCGGTGATCCATGCGGGCAGCGATCGACCGGAGAGGAAGAAGTCGAGGCTCGTCTTGACCGAACGCCGGGCGGCGAAGCCGATGCCGAGCACCACGACGAAGTAGATGCCGAGGATCAGATAGTCGAGCCAGTTGGTGGGGAGTCGCAGCTCGGCCGCCAGTTGCACGGTCGATGTGGGGGACTCGGGGGCATATGTGGGGTTCTGCACCCAGTAATTCAACACGTTCGTTGTCTCACCTTGATTGATTGTGATGTTGACTGAGGTGGTGAGTTGTGTTTTGGTGTGTTCGGTTCTGTTTGGTGGTTGGCTGGCTCGAACAACGGGAGTCCGCAGTGAAGAAGACCTCGACCCGGCTGGCCGACGGTCGCGAGTTGATTTATTACGATCTGCGCGATGACACCGTGCGGGACGCCGTGGACCGTCGCCCGCTGGAGCCGACGGTCACGTCCTCCGAGATCCGCCGCGATCCGCTGCTCGGCGACTCGATCGCCGTCGCCTCGCACCGCCAGGGCCGCACGTATCACCCGCCGGCCGACGAGTGCCCGTTGTGTCCCTCGCGGGACGGCCGGCTGAGCGAGATCCCCGACTCCTCGTACGACGTCGTGGTCTTCGAGAACCGTTTCCCCTCGCTGGCCGGCGACTCCGGGCGCTGCGAGGTGGTGTGCTTCACCTCCGACCACAACGCCTCCTTCGCCGACCTGAGCGTGGAGCAGGCGGCGCTGGTGCTGGACGCGTGGACGGACCGCACGTCGGAGTTGTCGCATCTCCCCTCCGTGGAGCAGGTGTTCTGTTTCGAGAACCGCGGCGAGGAGATCGGCGTGACGCTCGGTCACCCGCACGGCCAGATCTACGCCTACCCCTTCATCACCCCCCGCACCGCGCTGATGCTGCGTCAACTCGCGCAGCACAAAAAGGCGAGCGGCGGGGAGAACCTCTTCGACACCGTCCTGAAGCGTGAACTCTCCGGCGAGCGGGTCGTCCTGGAGAGTGAACACTGGGCCGCCTTCGTGCCGTACGCCGCGCACTGGCCCTACGAGGTCCACCTGTATCCCAAGCGCCGGGTGCCCGATCTGCTCGGTCTGGACGAGGAGGCGCGCACAGAGTTCCCCCAGGTCTATCTGGAACTCTTGGGGCGCTTCGACCGGATCTTCGGCGAAGGTGAACCGCCCACGCCCTACATCTCGGGCTGGCACCAGGCGCCGTTCGGCGCGCTCGCGGAGTTCGACGGCGTCAGCCGGGACGACTTCGCGCTGCACCTGGAGCTTTTCACCATCCGCCGCACCTCCGGCAAGCTGAAGTTCCTCGCGGGCTCCGAGTCCGGCATGAGCGTGTTCATCAACGACGTGCCGCCGGAGCGCGCGGCCCAGCGTCTGCGAGAGGTAGCGAGTTCATGAGCAAGTACTTGGTCACCGGTGGCGCGGGGTACGTCGGCAGCGTGGTCGCCCGGCATCTGCTGGAGGCGGGCCACGAGGTCACCGTCCTCGACAACCTGTCCACCGGTTTCCGCGAGGGCGTCCCGGCCGGGGCGACCTTCGTCGAGGGCGACATCCGTGACGCCGCCAAGTGGCTCGACTCCTCCTACGAGGGCGTGCTGCACTTCGCCGCCTTCTCCCAGGTCGGCGAGTCGGTCGTGAAGCCCGAGAAGTACTGGGAGAACAACGTCGGCGGCTCCATGGCGCTGCTCGGCGCGATGCGCGAGGCCGGCGTGCGCAAGCTGGTCTTCTCCTCCACCGCGGCCACCTACGGCGAGCCGACCGAGGTCCCGATCGTCGAGACGGCACCCACCGCCCCGACCAACCCCTACGGCGCCTCCAAGCTCGCCGTCGACCACATGATCACCGGCGAGGCGGCAGCCCACGGCCTGGGCGCGGTCTCACTGCGGTACTTCAACGTGGCGGGCGCGTACGGCGCGCAGGGCGAGCGGCACGACCCCGAGTCGCACCTCATCCCGCTGGTCCTCCAGGTCGCCCAGGGCCGGCGCGAGGCCATCTCGGTCTTCGGCGACGACTACCCGACGCCCGACGGCACCTGCGTGCGCGACTACATCCACGTCGCCGACCTGGCCGAGGCGCACCTGCTCGCGCTGACCGCCGCCACCCCCGGCGAGCACCTCATCTGCAACCTGGGCAACGGCGAGGGCTTCTCGGTCCGCCAGGTCATCGAGACCGTCCGCCAGGTCACCGGGCACCCGATCCCCGAGGTGGTGGCCCCGCGCCGGGGCGGCGACCCGGCGTCGCTGGTGGCCTCGGCGCAGACCGCCCGCGAGAAGCTGGGCTGGCAGCCGTCCCGCGCGGACCTCGCGGGTATCGTCGCGGACGCCTGGGAGTTCGCGCAGCAGATCGCAAGGGAGCAGTAGTGGGGGCAGAGCAGGTCCGTGAGGACTTCGTCGGGCTGTACGGGACCGAGCCGGAGGGTGTCTGGGCGGCGCCGGGCCGGGTCAACCTGATCGGCGAGCACACCGACTACAACGACGGTTTCGTGATGCCGTTCGCGCTGCCGCACACCGCGGTGGCCGCCGTCTCGCGCCGTACGGACGGGGTGCTGCGCCTGCACTCCGCGGACGTCGAGAGCGGGGTCGTCGAGCTGTCCCTGGACGCCCTGGTGCCCGAGAACGACCGCGACTGGACGGCGTACCCCTCGGGTGTCGTCTGGGCGCTGCGCGAGGCCGGGCACCCGGTCACCGGCGCGGACGTCCATCTGGCCTCGACGGTTCCGGCGGGCGCGGGCCTGTCGTCGTCGGCGGCCCTGGAGGTCGTCGTCGCCCTCGCGCTCAACGACCTGTACGAACTGGGTCTCAAGGGCTGGCAGTTGGCCCGGCTGTGCCAGCGCGCGGAGAACGTCTACGTCGGTGCGCCGGTCGGCATCATGGACCAGACCGCGTCCGCGTGCTGCGAGGAGGGTCACGCCCTGTTCCTCGACACCCGGGACCTCTCGCAGAAGCAGATCCCCTTCGACCTCGCGGCCGAGGGCATGCGCCTGCTGGTCGTCGACACCCGGGTCAAGCACTCGCACAGCGAGGGCGAGTACGGCAAGCGGCGCGCGGGCTGCGAGAAGGGCGCGGCGCTGCTCGGCGTGGACGCCCTGCGGGACATTCCGTACGACGAGCTCGACGCGGCCCTGGCCCGGCTCGGTGACGACGAGGAAGTGGTCCGGCTGGTCCGGCACGTCGTCACGGAGGACGAGCGGGTGGAGCGGGTGGTCGCGCTCCTGGAGGCGGGGGACACCCGCGCGATCGGGCCGGTGCTGGTCGCCGGTCACGCCTCGCTGCGCGACGACTTCCAGGTCTCCTGCCCGGAGCTGGACCTCGTCGTCGACACCGCCGTCGCCACCGGCGCGCTCGGCGCCCGGATGACCGGCGGCGGCTTCGGCGGCTCGGCGATCGTCCTCGCGGAGACCGCCGACGTGGACACCATCACCAAGGCCGTCGAAGAGGCCTTCGCCACGGCCGGGTTCCTCGCGCCGCGGGTGTTCGAGGCGGTGCCCTCGCCGGGCGCGCGCCGGCTCAGCTGAGCCGCTTGGTCAAGGTGTACTCGGTGATCCCCGGCGGATAGTCGGGGATCACGCACACCACCTCGTAGCCGTGCCTCTTGTAGAACTCCGGCGCCTGGAAGTCCCACGTCTCCAGCCGGGCCGACCCGCAGCCCCGCTCCTCGCGCGCGACGCGCTCCGCCGTTTCCAGGAGCCGGGAGCCGAGCCCCGCGCCGCGGTGGCGGTCGTCGACCCACAGGTACGCCACGTGCAGCCAGCTCGTCCAGGTGTGACCGACCAGGCCGCCGGCGAGGCCGTCCGCCTCGTCCAATGCCCAGACATGGAGCGGAAGTTCACGTTCCGCGGGGGTTCCGCGCAGTGCGCGCAGCACCGGTGAGGCGGCCGTGTTGGTGTCCCGGAGCCGGGAACGGAGAAGATCGCGTCGGGCCCTGTCGATTTCTGTCTCAAGACGAAACATGCGGCTCACCATAAACGCGCTGGCCAACCAGTTCTGCAAATTACCTTCCGCTCCCGCCCCCCAGCCGTACCCTGATGAACGGCACCGGTGGGGGCCGGTGCTGATCAGGGGGCGAGACAAGTCGGGTACGGCACCCGAAGTGGGGGTAGCAGTTCACGCATGGCGGCGGCCGTGCACAGCCATCGCGCTTCGGGCGTCGTACCTGCGCCCGTGTCGTCTCCCGACGATGGGGTATCCCCTGCTCTTCGAGAGCTTGGGGAAGGGGGTTTCGTGGTTCGCATCCGTGTCCTGGTCGTCGACGACCATCGCATCTTCGCCGAGTCGCTCGCCGCGGCACTGGCCGCAGAGCCCGATGTCGACGTCTCCGCCGCCGGCAGCGGTCCCGCGGCGCTGCGCAGTCTGGAGCGCGCCGCCGCCGAGGGGCGCCGCTACGACGTGCTGCTCGTCGACTCGGACCTGGGGGGCAACGTGCCGGGCGTCCGGCCCGCCGTGCCGCTCCAGGAAGCCGGTGAGGACGGGCTGGTCGACGGGATATCGCTCGTCGCCGGCGTCCGCACCGCCCAGCCGGGCGTCCGGATCGTCGTCCTGGCCGAGAAGGACGATCCCCGGCGGGCCGCACTGGCCCTCCAGGCCGGGGCGTCGGGATGGGTGGCGAAGGACTGCTCGCTGTCCCGCCTCCTCACGGTCATCCGGGGGGTGCTGCGCGACGAGACGCATCTGCCGCCGGCCCTGCTCACGGGTGTCCTGCGGGAACTCACGGCGGCGCGCAAGCACCGCACCGAGAGCGAGCGGCTGGTGGAGTCCCTCACGCCGAGGGAGCGCGAAGTGCTGCGCTGCATGGTCGCCGGCCTGGGCCGCAAGGCCGTCGCCGAGCGCCTGTTCCTCTCCCCGCACACCGTCCGCACCCACATGCAGAACGTCCTGGGCAAACTCGGCGTCCACTCCACCCTCGCCGCGGTCGCGCTCGCGCGCCGGGCAGGAGTGGGCCCGGTCGACCTGGAACCGACGGCACGCATCGGGGCGGAGGAGACCCACACGGCGTAGGCCTCCGGCGGACGGTCGGGTACACCTCGGCCGGGCCGAACGAGGCGAGGCCCGGTGGCGGACGGGATCGGCGGGTGGTGGAAGCGCACGTGCCGGGACCTGCGGGGCGGTCGGATCTCGCCGGCCAACCCTGGGCGCGTCAGGGTCTGTCCGGCGGACGAGGCCCGCGTGGGACCCGTGCGTCCCGGCCGGCCACGGCCAAGTGGTGCGTGGCGGGGCCGCAGGGCCGGTGTCGGGTGACCGACGGAGTGTTCAGCCTGGGATGTTGTCGAAGGGTGCCGTCAGTTGGCGTAGCAGGCCCGCCAGTTCGCCGCGCTGGGCTCGGGAGAGCTCGGCGAGGATCGCGCGTTCCTGGGCGAGCAGGCCGGCCAGGGCCTGGTCCGCGCGGTCCTGGCCCTCCTCGGTCAGCCGGACCAGCACCCCGCGCCGGTCACTCGGGTCGGGCAGCCGCTCCACCAGGCCCTTCTTGGCCAGCCGGTCGATGCGGTTGGTCATCGTGCCCGAGGTGACCAGAGTCTGCGTCAACAACTGGCCCGGGGAGAGCTGATACGGCGTTCCCGCGCGCCTGAGCGCGGTCAGCACGTCGAACTCCCAGGGCTCCAGGCTGTGTTCGGCGAAGGCCAGCCGGCGCGCCCGATCCAGGTGCCGCGCCAGCCTGCTCACCCGGCTGAGTACTTCCAGCGGCTCCACGTCGAGGTCCGGACGCTCCCGGCGCCACGCTGCGACCAGCCGATCGACCTCGTCCTCCATGACGATCAGTGTAGTGGTTGTGTCGACGTGAAGTCTCTTGAAGTGGAGCATCTTGAAGTCAAGTCTCTTGACATCAAGATATATCGGAGGGAAGGTGGACCTCATGACCACTCCCACCTGGGATCCCGCCCAGTACCTGCGCCACGCCGACCACCGCGCCCGCCCCTTCACCGACCTTCTCGCCCGCGTCCCGGACCCGCCGTCCTCCGCACCCCGCGTCGCCGACCTCGGCTGCGGCCCCGGCAACATGACCGCCCTGCTCGCCGAGCGCTGGCCCGCCGCGCACATCGTCGGCTACGACAACTCGCCCGAGATGCTCGACAAGGCCCTCGTGGAGTACGAGGGCCAGACACCCGGCGGCGGCCGCCTGGACTTCTCCTACGCCGACGTCCGCACCTGGGCGCCCGAGGGCACGTACGACCTGATCGTCAGCAACGCCACCTTCCAGTGGGTCCCCGGACACGTCGACCGCTTCGCCGACTGGATCGCCGCCCTCGCCCCCGGCGGCACCTTCGCCTTCCAGGTCCCCGGCAACTTCTCCGCCCCCAGCCACCAGTTGATGCGCGACCTGGCCCACTCCGCCCCCTTCCGCGACCGCCTCGCCGAGACCCTCCGCCACGACGACGCCGTGCTCGCCCCGGAGACCTACCTGGAGCGGCTGACCGCGCTCGGCGCCTCGGCCGACGTCTGGGAGACGACGTACGTCCATCTCCTGACCGGTGAGGACCCGGTCCTCGACTGGGTGAAGGGGACCGGGCTGCGGCCGGTGCTCACCGCTCTCGCCGACGACCCGGCCGCCCGGGACGAGTTCCTCGCCGCCTACCGGGCCGCCCTGCGCGAGGCGTATCCGGCGACCGCGCACGGCACCCCGTTCCCCTTCCGCCGTATCTTCGCGGTCGCCCGCAAGGCGGACTGACCGTGCTCGCGGCCGTCGACCACGTCCAGCTCGCCGCCCCGCCCGGCTCCGAGCAGTTGCTGCGCGGCTTCTACGCCGACGTCCTCGGCATGACCGAGGTGCCCAAGCCGGCGGTGCTCGCCGCGCGGGGCGGATGCTGGTTCGAGGCCGGGGCGGTGCGGCTGCACCTGGGGATCGAGGCCGACTTCAGGCCCGCCAGGAAGGCGCACCCGGGGCTGCGGGTCACCGGCATCGAGGCGTACGCGGCCCGGCTGGTGGCGTATGGAGCGACCGTGACCTGGGACGACGACCTCCCGGGGCACCTGCGCTTCTACGCGGACGACCCGGTCGGCAACCGGCTGGAGTTCCTTGAACCGCGGGATCGAGGTTTGCCGAAGGGCTCGGCGGACACCCGGAGTGCGACACCGGAATCCGACCGATCTTTGGAGTGATGAACGGTGGCTGAAGAGGAAAAGGGCAAGGCCAAGGCCGAGCAGATGAAGGGCAAGGCCAAGGAGACCGTCGGCCGTGCCGTCGGCAACGAGCGGCTGACCGCCGAGGGCCGTGCCGAGCAGGCCAAGGGTGACGCGCGCCAGGCCAAGGAGAAGGTCAAGGACGTGTTCAAGGACTGACGTGCTCGGGCGCCGATGCGGTCGAGCACTGTAGGCCGACGCCGGGGAAACAAGGCGGGCCCCTGCCTGGGACGGCAGGGGCCCGCCTTCTCGCGTGCGCCTTTTTCCGCGTGCTTTCTTCTCCGCGCGGCCGGTCAGCTCTTGCGGCGCCCTATCAGATGCGGTTTCGCCTCCAGGCCGTCCAGGCCGTGCCAGGCCAGGTTGACCAGATGGGCGGCGACCTCCGCCTTCTTCGGACGGCGGACGTCCAGCCACCACTGGCCGGTCAGCGCGACCATGCCGACCAGCGCCTGCGCGTAGAGGGGAGCCAGCTTGGAGTCGAAGCCGCGGTTCTTGAACTCGCGGCCCAGGATGTCCTCGACCTGCGTCGCGATGTCCGAGATCAGGGACGCGAAGGAACCCGTCGACTGCGGGATGGGGGAGTCGCGGACCAGGATGCGGAAGCCGTCCGTGTACTCCTCGATGTAGTCCAGGAGCGCGAAGGCGGCCTGCTCGCACAGTTCGCGGGGGTGGCCCGCGGTGAGGGAGCTGGTCACCATGTCCAGGAGGCGGCGCATCTCGCGGTCCACGACCACCGCGTACAGGCCCTCCTTGCCGCCGAAGTGCTCGTACACCACCGGCTTGGAGACCCCGGCCTTCGCCGCGATCTCCTCCACCGACGTGCCCTCGAAGCCCTTCTCGGCGAACAGGGTGCGGCCGATCTCCAGCAGCTGCTGGCGACGCTCGGCACCCGTCATCCGGGTGCGGCGGGCACGCCGCGGCTTTTCATTGCTCGGGGTGCTGCTGGAGTCGGTCGCCACGGCGTCAATCATGCCGCCTCGGCGGTTTCCCTCCCGCGCCGGGAGCCGTCCTGGTCGGTGTTCCGGCGGGAATCGATACGCGAGCGTGACGGCCAGCGCACGTCGTAGGCCCAGCCGAGCTGCTCGCACCAGCGGATGATGCGCGCCGAGGAGTCCACCTGGCCGCGCATCACACCGTGCCGCGCGGAGGTCGGGTCGGCATGGTGCAGGTTGTGCCAGGACTCACCGCAGGACAGCACCGCGAGCCACCACACGTTGCCCGAGCGGTCCCGTGACTTGAAGGGCCGCTTGCCGACCGCGTGGCAGATCGAGTTGATCGACCAGGTCACGTGGTGCAGCAGTGCCACCCGCACGAGGGAACCCCAGAAGAAGCCGGTGAAGGCGCCCCACCAGGACATCGTCACCAGACCGCCGATCAGGGCGGGCAGGGCCAGCGAGAGCATCGTCCAGTAGATGAACTGCCGGGAGATCGTACGGATCGCCGTGTCCTTGATCAGATCCGGCGCGTACTTGTCCTGCGGGGTCCGCTCCTCGTCGAACATCCAGGCGATGTGCGCCCACCACAGGCCCTTCATCAGCGCCGGCAGGGTCTCGCCGAAGCGCCACGGGGAGTGCGGGTCGCCCTCCGCGTCGGAGAACTTGTGGTGCTTGCGGTGGTCGGCCACCCAGCGCACCAGCGGCCCCTCCACCGCCATCGAACCGGCGATGGCGAGCGCGATCCGCAGCGGGCGCTTGGCCTTGAAGGAACCGTGGGTGAAGTAGCGGTGGAAACCGATCGTCACGCCGTGGCAGCCGAGGAAGTAGAAGAAGACGAGCAGCCCGAGGTCGAGCCAGCTCACACCGCCCCAGCTCCAGGCCAGGGGCACCGCTGCGAGAAGGGCCACGAAGGGTACGACGATGAAGAGGAGAAGCGCGAGCTGCTCGACCGTCCCCTTCTTCTCACCGCCGAGGGTCGCTGGGGGGAGGGGGGTGTCGTTGTTCGCCTTCGGGGCGTCGTCGAGCACATCGGAACTTGTGGACATGGTGGCGTCCCCTGTGGGGTCGATGGTGGAGAGGCGGTGCCGGGACGGCAACGGGAACCTTGCCCGGGCTCCGTTACGACAGTCCCTACGGTTCCGTAACCTACGGCATCGTAAGTATGGCAGTGGATGGCCGGGCGGCAAGGAGCCCGACAGTCTGCGCGTCCGCATGGACACCTATCCTTGGAGTCGGTCGGACAGCGCGGTCCGCTCTGATTCCTTCCCGGATGTCAGGGCCGTATGCGGCAGCTCGCCGCACGGCCCCGGTCGGCCGGGTTCCCTCCCGGACGAGCTTCAACACTGCAAGGAGCCGCACCTGTGAGCAGTGCCGACGACCTGACTACGAGCACCACCTCGACCAGCAGCGAGCTGCGCGCCGACATCAGGCGACTGGGCGACCTGCTCGGCGAGACCCTCGTCCGCCAGGAGGGCCCCGAGCTCCTGGAGCTGGTCGAGAAGGTCCGCCGCCTCACCCGCGAGGACGGCGAGGCCGCCGCCGAGCTGCTGCGAGGCATCGAACTGGAGACCGCGGCCAAGCTGGTGCGCGCCTTCTCCACCTACTTCCACCTGGCCAACGTCACCGAGCAGGTGCACCGGGGCCGCGAGCTGCGCGCCCGGCGCGCCGCCGAGGGCGGTCTGCTGGCCCGTACCGCCGACCGTCTCAAGGACGCCGACCCCGAGCACCTGCGCCAGACCGTCGGCAACCTGAACGTGCGGCCGGTGTTCACGGCCCACCCCACGGAGGCCGCCCGCCGGTCCGTCCTCAACAAGCTCCGGCGCATCGCCGCGCTCCTGGAGACCCCGGTCATCGAGGCCGACCGCCGCCGCTACGACACGCGGCTGGCCGAGAACATCGACCTGGTCTGGCAGACCGACGAACTGCGCGTGGTGCGCCCCGAGCCGGCCGACGAGGCCCGCAACGCGATCTACTACCTCGACGAACTGCACGCCGGCGCCGTCGGTGACGTCCTTGAGGACCTCACCGCCGAGCTGGAGCGCGTCGGCGTCCAGCTCCCCGACGCCACCCGGCCGCTGACCTTCGGCACCTGGATCGGCGGCGACCGCGACGGCAACCCGAACGTCACCCCGCAGGTGACCTGGGACGTCCTGATCCTCCAGCACGAGCACGGCATCAACGACGCCCTGGAGCAGATCGACGAGCTGCGCGGCTTCCTGTCCAACTCCATCCGCTACACGGGTGCGACCGACGAGCTCCTGGACTCGCTCGGCACCGACCTCCAGCGGCTGCCCGAGATCAGCCCCCGCTACAAGCGGCTGAACGCGGAGGAGCCCTACCGGCTCAAGGCCACCTGCATCCGGCAGAAGCTGGAGAACACCAAGCAGCGTCTGGCCAAGGGCACCCCGCACCAGCCCGGCCGCGACTACCTCGGCACCGGCGAGCTGCTGACGGACCTCACGCTCATCCAGACCTCGCTGCGCGAGCACCGCGGCGGCCTGTTCGCCGACGGCCGGATGAACCGCACCATCCGCACCCTGGCCGCCTTCGGCCTCCAGCTCGCCACCATGGACGTGCGCGAGCACGCCGACGCCCACCACCACGCCCTCGGCCAGCTCTTCGACCGGCTCGGCGAGGAGTCCTGGCGGTACGCCGACATGCCCCGCGAGTACCGGGGCAAGCTGCTCGCCAAGGAGCTGCGGTCCAGGCGGCCGCTGGCCCCGACTCCGGCGCCGGTGGACGCGGCGGGCGAGAAGACCCTCGGTGTCTTCCAGACCGTGAAGCGGGCCCTCGAGGTGTTCGGGCCCGAGGTCGTCGAGTCGTACATCATCTCCATGTGCCAGGGCGCCGACGACGTGTTCGCCGCCGCCGTGCTGGCCCGCGAGGCCGGACTGCTCGACCTGCACGCCGGGTGGGCGAAGATCGGCATCGTGCCGCTCCTTGAGACCACGGACGAGCTCAAGGCCGCCGACACGATCCTGGAGGACATGCTCTCCGACCCGTCCTACCGGCGTCTGGTGGCGCTGCGGGGCGATGTCCAGGAGGTCATGCTCGGCTACTCGGACTCGTCGAAGTTCGGTGGCATCACGACGTCGCAGTGGGAGATCCACCGCGCCCAGCGGCGCCTGCGTGACGTCGCCCACCGCTACGGCGTACGCCTGCGGCTCTTCCACGGCCGCGGCGGGACCGTCGGCCGCGGCGGCGGCCCCTCGCACGACGCGATCCTCGCGCAGCCGTGGGGCACGCTGGAGGGCGAGATCAAGGTGACCGAGCAGGGCGAGGTCATCTCCGACAAGTACCTCGTGCCGTCGCTGGCGCGCGAGAACCTGGAGCTGACGGTCGCGGCCACCCTCCAGGCGTCCGCCCTGCACACCTCGCCCCGCCAGTCCGACGAGGCGCTCGCCCGCTGGGACGCGGCCATGGACGTGGTCAGCGACGCCGCCCACGCGGCCTACCGCAGGCTGGTCGAGGACCCGGACCTGCCGACGTACTTCCTCGCGTCCACGCCGGTGGACCAGCTCGCCGATCTGCACCTGGGCTCGCGGCCCTCCCGCCGCCCCGGCTCGGGCGTCTCGCTCGACGGACTGCGCGCGATCCCGTGGGTGTTCGGCTGGACCCAGTCCCGGCAGATCGTGCCCGGCTGGTTCGGTGTGGGTTCAGGGCTGAAGGCGCTGCGCGAAGCCGGCCTCGACACCGTGCTCGACGAGATGCACGAGCAGTGGCACTTCTTCCGCAACTTCATCTCCAACGTCGAGATGACGCTGGCCAAGACGGACCTGCGGATCGCCCAGCACTACGTCGACACGCTCGTCCCGGACGAGTTGAAGCACGTCTTCGACACGATCAGGGCCGAGCACGAGCTGACCGTCACCGAGGTGCTGCGGGTCACCGGCGAGACCGAACTCCTCGACGCCACCCCGGTGTTGAAGCAGACGTTCACCATCCGTGACGCCTACCTGGACCCGATCTCCTACCTCCAGGTGACCCTGCTCAAGCGCCAGCGCGACGCGGCGGCCGCCGGCCGGACCCCGGACCCGCTGCTGGCCCGGGCCCTCCTGCTCACGGTCAACGGCGTCGCCGCGGGCCTGCGCAACACGGGCTGAGCCACTCGGACAGGACGGTGCCCCCGGGATCCGTACGATCCCGGGGGCACCGCCGTTCCTGGACGCGTCCGTGCGTCGGTCACTGGACGGCGATGAACGTGGCCGTCAGCAGCGCCGCTCCCGAGCCCGCCAGCACCCAGCCCAGCCGGATCCGGCCGAGGCCGCCGGCCACCACGACGGACGCGAGCAGCAGCGCGCCGCCCAGTGGCACCCACGCGTACAGGACGCCCGCGAGCCCGCACCGGAAGACCTCGTCCGTGCCCGGCTTCACGACCACCGTGTAGGAATGGCCCGTCTGCAAGGCGACGGTCTTCTCCATGACGACGTGCGAGCGCGGCTCCGAGCCCGCGGAGACCGGCGTGTAGGCACCGGTGCAGGTGTCCCCGTCGCACCTGGCGACCTCGACCGTGCCCTGCTCGCGCCCCTTGGTGAGCATCACGTACTGGGCGCTGCCCCACGACGCCCACACACCGGCGACCATGATCAGCACCGCGATCGTCCCCATCGCCGCGAGCCGCCCGAACCGCAGCGCGGTGACCGGGGTCCTGCGGGAGGTGGCGGCTGTGGCGGGCATGGCCGGGATCATTGGCCATGGCCCTGCGCGCGGTCAACTCGGGTCGGCCCGGGCGGGCGACAAGTCAGGAGTTGTACGTGCTTTGCGCCCGCTCGAGACCTTCGAGGACCAGCGCCTCCGCCGCGTCGGTCGCCCGGTCGACCAGGTAGTCCAGTTCCTTGCGCTCGGCGCCGGAGAAGTCCTTCAGCACGAAGTCGGCGACCTGCATCCGCCCCGGCGGCCGGCCGATCCCGAACCGCACCCGGTGGTAGTCGGGACCCATCGCCTTCGTCATCGACTTCAGCCCGTTGTGGCCGTTGTCCCCGCCGCCCAGCTTCAGCCGCAGGGTCCCGTAGTCGATGTCCAGTTCGTCGTGCACGGCCACGACGTTGACCAGGGGCACCTTGTAGAAGTCGCGCAGCGCGTTCACCGGCCCGCCCGACAGGTTCATGTACGACATCGGCTTCGCCAGGATCACCCGCCGGTTGGCCGGCCCCGGCGGCCCGATCCGCCCCTCGACGACCTGCGCCTGTGCCTTGCCGGCCCGCTTGAACTTCCCCCCGATCCGCTCCGCCAGCAGATCGGCCACCATGAAGCCCACGTTGTGCCGATTCCTCGCGTACTCCGGGCCTGGATTCCCGAGCCCCACGATCAGCCAGGGGGCATTGGCGTCGGTCGTCACGTCCATGTCTCCATTGCTGTGCTTTTCGGTGGACACCCCCGAACCCCCGGCAGCCGGCCGCTGCCCCCCAAGGGAACAGCGGCCGGCGAAACGGTGATGAGGTGAGGATCAGGCCTCGGCGGACTCGCCCTCGACCTCGTCCTCGGTGGTCTCCTCGGCCTGGGCGGCCAGGACCTGGAGGACGACCGCGTCCTCGTCGATGGCCAGCGTGGTGCCCTTGGGGAGCGGGATGTCCTTGGCGGCGATGGAGGCGCCGGCCTCCAGGCCCGCGATGGAGACGGTGACCGACTCGGGGATGTTGGTGGCCTCGGCCTCGACGGTCAGCGTGCTCAGCACGTGCTCGAGGAGGTAGGCGCCCGGGGCCAGCTCGCCCTCGGTGTGGACGTAGACCTCGACGGTGACCTTCTCGCCGCGCTTCACGAGGAGCAGGTCGACGTGCTCGAGGTAGCCCTTGACGGCGTCACGCTGGACGGCCTTCGGGATCGCGAGCTCGGTCCGGCCCTCGATGTCCAGGGAGAGCAGGACGTTCGGGGTACGCAGGGCGAGCAGCAGTTCGTGGCCCGGCAGCGTGATGTGGACCGGGTCGCCACCGTGGCCGTAGACCACGCCGGGGACCTTCTTCTCACGGCGGATGCGGCGGGCGGCGCCCTTGCCGAACTCGGTGCGGGTCTCGGCGGCGAGCTTGACCTCGGACATGTTCACTCCTCGTAGAAAGACTTGGTAAGCCTGGGGCAGGTGGTCACCCGGCCGAACATCGGCCTGCTACGAAGAGCGCGTCGATAACGGACCGCCGAACCCTGGAACGGGTACGGCCTCCCTCGCCGAGCAACTGGGTCAGCGTACTCGGCGGGGAGGCCGTAGCAGAAATCGATCTACGACGATCCGCGGCTCAGGGGCCTACTGCTCGTCGAACAGGCTCGTCACCGAGCCGTCCTCGAAGACCTCGCGCACCGCGCTGGCGATCGTCGGCGCGATCGACAGCACGGTGATCTTGTCGAGGTCCTGGCTCAGCTCACCCGGCGTCGGCAGGGTGTCGGTCAGGATGAACTCGCTCACCCGGGAGTTCTTCAGCCGGTCCGCGGCGGGCCCGGAGAGCACGCCGTGCGTGGCCGTCACGATGACGTCCTCCGCGCCGTGCGCGAACAGCGCGTCCGCGGCGGCGCAGATCGTGCCGCCGGTGTCGATCATGTCGTCGACGAGCACGCAGACCCGGCCCTCGACCTCGCCGACCACCTCGTGCACGGTGACCTGGTTGGCGACGTCCTTGTCCCGGCGCTTGTGCACGATGGCGAGGGGGGCGCCGAGGCGGTCGCACCAGCGGTCGGCCACGCGGACGCGGCCGGCGTCCGGGGAGACGACCGTCAGCTTGTCCTTGTCGACCTTGCGGCCCACGTAGTCCGCGAGCAGCGGCAGCGCGAAGAGATGGTCGACCGGGCCGTCGAAGAAGCCCTGGATCTGGTCGGTGTGCAGATCGACGGTGAGGATGCGGTGCGCACCCGCCGTCTTCATCAGGTCCGCGACCAGACGCGCCGAGATGGGCTCGCGGCCGCGGTGCTTCTTGTCCTGCCGGGCATAGCCGTAGAAGGGCACGATCACCGTGATGGAGCGGGCCGAGGCCCGCTTCAGCGCGTCGATCATGATCAGCTGCTCCATGATCCACTGGTTGATCGGAGCCGTGTGGCTCTGGATCACGAAGCAGTCCGCGCCGCGCACCGACTCCTCGAAACGGACGTAGATCTCGCCGTTCGCGAAGTCGAAGGCCTTGGTCGGGACGACCCCGACACCCAGCTGCTGGGCGACCTCCTTGGCAAGCTCGGGGTGGGCGCGGCCGGAGAAGAACATCATCTTCTTCTCGCCGGTCGTCTTGATCCCGGTCACAGCACTGTCTCCTCAGAGGTTCATCAACTGGGTGTGCGTTTATCACGGTACGCCGTGTTCGACGCACCCGTTTCCGGTCAGTCTTCGCTCTCGCCCTGGCCCGAGGCCGCCTCGGCCGCCTTCGCCGCCGCGCTCCCCGGACGCTTGCGGGCCACCCAACCCTCGATATTCCGCTGCTGGCCCCGGGCCACGGCCAGCGAACCGGGCGGTACGTCCTTCGTGATCACGGACCCGGCGGCGGTGTACGCGCCGTCCCCGACCGTGACAGGCGCCACAAACATGTTGTCCGAACCGGTCCGGCAGTGCGAGCCCACGGTGGTGTGGTGCTTGTCCTGTCCGTCGTAGTTCACGAACACGCTGGCCGCGCCGATGTTGCTGTACTCGCCGATCGTCGCGTCCCCCACGTAGGACAGGTGCGGGATCTTCGAGCCCTCCCCGATGGAGGCGTTCTTCGTCTCCACGTACGTCCCGATCTTGCCCTTGGCGCCGAGCCGGGTGCCGGGCCGGAGATAGGCGAACGGGCCCACGGACGCGTTCGCGCCGATGTGCGAGGAGTAGGACACGGTGTTGTCCACCCGCGCTCCCGCCTCGACCCGGGTGTCCGTGAGCCGGCTGTTGGGGCCGACCTCCGCGCCCTCGCCGAGATGCGTGGAGCCGTGCAGCTCGGTGCCGGGGTGCACGATCGCGTCCTGCTCGAAGGTGACGGTGACGTCGATCCAGGTCGTCGCGGGGTCGACGACGCTCACCCCGCCGAGCATGGCGGCGGTCAGCAGCCGGTCGTTGAGGATCCGCCGGGCCTGCGCCAGCTGCACCCGGTTGTTGATCCCGGCGATCTCCCGGTGGTCCCCGGCGACGGAGGCCCCGACCCGGTGCCCGGCCTCCCGCAGGATCCCGAGCACGTCCGTCAGGTACTCCTCGCCCTGGCTGTTGTCCGTGCGCACCTTCTTCAGCGCGTCCGCCAGCAGCTGCCCGTCGAACGCGAACACCCCGGAGTTGATCTCCCGGATCGTCCGCTGCGCCTCGCTCGCGTCCTTGTGCTCGACGATCTCGACGACGGCACCGGTGACGTCGTCCCGCACGATCCGCCCGTAGCCGGTGGCGTCCGGGACCTCGGCGGTCAGCACGGTGACGGCGTTGCCGTCCGCGGAGTGCGTCTCGGCGAGCCGGCGCAGGGTCTCGCCGGTCAGCAGCGGGGTGTCCCCGCACACGACCACGACGGTCCCGTCCACGGAACCGCCGAGCTCCTCGAGACCGATCCGTACGGCGTGCCCGGTGCCGTTCTGCTCCGCCTGTACGGCGGTGTGCACGGCGGGGTCGATCACGCCGAGATGCGCGGTGACCTTCTCGCGTGCGTGCCCGACGACCACGACGAGGTTCTCCGGCGCCAACTCACGTGCGGCGGCGAGCACATGGCCCACCAGGGAACGGCCGCAGATCTCATGGAGGACCTTGGGTGTGGCCGACTTCATACGGGTGCCCTCACCCGCTGCGAGAACGACGACGGCTGCCGGGCGAATGGCGCTCACGGGGTTGCCCTTCGGCTGTGGATGAGGTGGGGACATCCGAAGGATACCGGGGCGTTTCATGGGGGGACATGAGAGTGGGCCCTGACAGTGCTGTCAGGGCCCGAAGCGCGTTGCTGGATGCGGGTGTTGCTCCCCCGCCAGGACTCGAACCCGGACAAATGGCACCAAAAGCCACTGTGCTGCCAATTACACCACGGGGGAATGAGCACGACGGGAGCGGTTGTCCGGCCGGGCTGCCTGGTGGCGGCTCCTACTATGCCGTACCGACCGCCCTCGACGCGACGGGTCTTCGTCCGTACCGGGTCGCCCACCGGATCGTCCACCCGGTCGTCGAAACTCACCGGAAAAGCGAGCGGTGGCGCCCGTAGGCTGGAGGCATGACCACGACGGGGGAAGAACACACCACGGGCCGGGGAGGGCCGTGGTGGTGGACCAGGTGGCGCAGTGCCGTACTGGACGTCGGGCTGGCCGCGGCGTCCGCGGTGGAGTGTGCGTTCGAGGGGATCCACTTCGCGCGGGACGCGGGGATCCCGCTCGCCGCGGGGATCGTGTTCGGGGTGCTGGCCGGTTCGGCGCTGCTGTTCCGGCGGAAGTGGCCGATCGCCGTCGTGCTGGTGGCGATCGCGATCACACCGGCCCAGATGGGCTACCTGATGGGCATCGTCGGCCTCTACACGCTGGCCGCCTCGGAGCTGCCGCGCCGGATCATCGCCTCGCTGGCCGGGATGTCGCTGGTCGGGATGCTGATCGTGATGTTCGTGCGGGTCCGCCAGGACATGGCGCGGGGGGACCTGGACCTCGGCGACTGGTTCGTGCCGTTCGCCGCCATCACCACCGCGATCGGGATGACCGCGCCGCCGCTGCTGCTCGGGCTGTACGTCGGGGCGCGGCGACGGCTGATGGAGAGCCTGCGGGAGCGGGCGGACAGCCTCGAGCGCGAGTTGCAGCTGCTGGCCGAGCGGGCGGAGGAGCGGGCCGAGTGGGCCCGCAACGAGGAGCGGACCCGGATCGCGCGGGACATGCACGACGTCGTCGCGCACCGGGTGAGCCTGATGGTCGTGCACGCGGCGGCCCTCCAGGCGGTGGCGCGGAAGGACCCGGAGAAGGCCGTCAGGAACGCCGTGCTCGTCGGCGACATGGGCCGCCAGGCGCTCACCGAACTCCGCGAGATGCTCGGCGTGCTGCGCAGCGGGGAGGGTTCCCGGCGACCGGAACCGGCGGTGCCGTTGGCGGCGGTGGGGGTCGCGGCCGCGGTGGCCGCGTCGCGCTTCGCGGACGACGGTGAGGGGCCCTGTCTTGAGGAACTGGACGAACTGATCGGGCAGTCGGCCGCGGCGGGGATGGTCGTGGATCTGTCGGTGGAGGGCGATGTCCGGCTCTACGCGGCGGAGGTCGAGGAGACCGCGTATCGGGTCGTGCAGGAAGCCCTGACGAACGTCCACAAGCATGCGGCCGGTGCGAAGACGCATGTCCGCTTGGCCCACCGGGTTTCCGAGATCGCCATGCAGGTCGAGAACGAGTCTCCGCCGGAGGTCTCGTCGGCCTCCTCGGCGCGGTTGCCTTCCGGCGGTAACGGGTTGGTCGGCATGAAGGAGCGGGTGACTGCTCTGGGCGGTGTTTTTGTGTCCGGGCCCACGGATGCCGGGGGCTATCGGGTTTCGGCTGTTATTCCGGCGTAGCGGTCGCCCTCGGGGGTGCGCGGTTTCGGTTGTCGGGCGGCTGCGGGTTCGTGGGGGCTGGTCGCGCAGTTCCCCGCGCCCCTGAGGCGTTGTGGGGCCGGCGATTCCACAGTTCCCGGCATTCCTGGGGGCGTTGTGGGGCCGGCGATTCCACAGTTCCCGGCGTTCCTGGGGGCGTTGCGGGCCGGCGATTCCACAGTTCCCGGCGTTCCTGGGGGCGTTGCAGGGCCGGCGATTCGCAGTGCCGTCCGGATCGGGGCCCGCTGACCGTCAGCCCGTCGTCAGACGTGGGGGGTCTATCCCCGTCACCAGGGTCGTCAAGGCCTGGTCGATCGTGAGGCCCAGGTACCAGTCGCCGGTGTGGTCCAGGGCGTAGACGCGGCCTTCCATGTCCATGGCCAGGAGGGCCTGGGTGTCCGTCTCGGTGCCCAGGGGGGTGACCTCGGTGTCGAGGGCGCGGCCGAGGTCGCCGAGGGTGCGGGCCATGTGGAGGCCGTGCAGCGGGTCGAGGTGGAGCGCGGCGGGGGCGATCTGGCGGCCGGGCCCCGTCGGCTTGATGTGCAGGCCGCCGAACTCCGCCCAGGCCTCGACCGCGGCCGGGAAGACGGCGTGGCGATGGCCGCCCGGCGACTCGTGCTCGCGCAGGGCGTCGGCCCAGAACTCGGCCTGTTTTATGTCCCAGCGCCCGGGCTGCCACCCCGCTGCGCGCAGCGCTGCGTCGAGGGGGACGGCGAATCTCGTGGAGGTGCGGTCGGCGTGCATCTGCCCTTCGTTCGTCGAGGTCATGGGTGGGCGCCGACGGGCGCCGTGGTGCGGGGGGTGAGGGAGAGAGGGGTCAGTCGTCGGCCGCCGCCGGGTCGACGACGCGGACGCCGAAATGCGCGCTGAGCGCGGCGCACGCGCGGCACGGGGCGGCGAAGCTGCCGTGCAGGGGGTCACCGTCCTCGCGGATGCGGCGCGCGGTGAGCTTGGACTGCTTCAGGGCCCGCCGGGCCTCGCCGTTGGTCAGCGGCTTGCGGGAGGCGCGCTTGCTGCGTTCGGCGTCGACGGCGGATATGTGCCGGGAGATCAGGATCGTCTCGGCGCACCGGCCGGTGAAACGGTCGCGCTGGGCGCTGGTGAGGGTGTCCAGGAAGTCCTGGACGAGCGGGTGCAGCTCCGGCGGCTGATCGCCCCGGGCGGCCGTGCCGGTGAGGGTGGCGCCGCGGACCGAGAGCGCGGCGGCGACGGTCGGGAGTATGCCGTCACGCCGGTGGTGGAGGGCGGGCGTGTGGTCGGCCTCGGCGCTCCAGCCGACCCGCGGATCGCCGGACCCGCCGGTGCGCGGATCGCCGTACGCGTCACCGTGCCGGTCCCCGTACGCACCACCGCGAAAGTCGCCCGCCCGGCCGGTCCCGGAACCGCCGGACGGTCTCCCGCCGGGGTCCGTATGCGGACCCGTCTGTGTCGCGTTCATGATCGTCATCCCCTCCCGAGCATCCCCCCGGAGCACACAGAGTGCCAAATTCCGTGGCTGGTGCGGAAGCTGGGGCCACACGACACGCCCGGGTTTGGGCGGGCAGTCACGGCGCTGTGACGGCCGGTCACGGAAGCGGAGGGCGGCTGACCGGCGCCCGGTGACCGGTGCGGTCGTACCGCATAGGCTGTCCGCACCGCGTCCGTGCGGTCGACGCCCGGTGCCACACGGCGGTCGGCGCGCGGTTCGGGCGCGGTGAGGTCGAGACGGAAGTCCAGACGGACGTCGAGACGGACGAGACAGTCGATACGGGGCGTAATGGACGGCCGGACCGGTCATCGCGCGCCGTACAGAGTGCCGCAGGGGGCAACCGCCATGACGACAGGTCGGCTCGGGCAAGCCGCGCCACCGAACGCGGCCTACGCCGGGCAGGTCGTGCATTTCCCGGATCCGGTCCGGGCGGCCCGTCACCCCAGGGGGGTGCGGGTGGACGAGCACGGATACCCCGACTTCTCCGCCTACGCGCGTGCCGCTGCGGAGATCGCCGATCCCCCGGAGGGATTCGGGGTCGACGAACTGCGCCTGACGGACTACGTGTCGGCGAACGCGGCCCTGGCCGCCTCCGGACACGAACTGTGGGACACGGTGCCCGCGGTGGCCACCCCGCACGGCTGGACCTGGCACCACGTGCGCGGCGGCCGACGCCTCGAACTGGTCCCGGTCGAGGTGAAGGCGCTGCTGCGGCACCACGGCGGCATCGCCACGGGCAACGTCGACCAGAACAAGCGCGGCACGCGCCCGCTCCAGGAGACCCGCCCCACCCACTTCGGGCTGCCGAAGTCGGGGGTGGCGGTGACGGAGGCGCAGGTGCAGGGCGTCGAGGAGGACCTCGGCTACCGGCTGCCGGGCGCCTACCGCTCGTTCCTGAAGGCGGCGGGCGGCTGCGCGCCGGTGGGCACGGCGCTCGACGCCGACCTCGGCCTGCTGATCGACCAGCCCTTCTTCACGGTCCGCGAGGAGGCGGCGGTCAACGACCTCGTCTACGTGAACAAGTGCCTGCGCGACCATCTCACCAAGGACTACCTGTGCGTCGCCTTCGTCCAAGGCGGCCTGCTCGCGGTGAAGGTGAAGGGCGAACGGATCGGTTCGGTCTGGTTCTGCGCCTACGACGACGCCCGCGACGTCGATCCCTCGTGGCCGCCGGCCGACCGCGTGGCGCGGCTGCTGCTGCCGTGCGGCGACGACTTCGACACGTTCCTCTCCCGACTCGCGGGCTCTCCGCCGGAGTTGGAGACCGTGGCGAACCTGATGGTGGACGGCGGTTTCGCGCAGGCGGTGCCGACGGCGGCTTCGGTGGGGGAGTGACTTCTCGATGGTGACGTTCGCGCAGGCGCAGGAGCGCGCGGAGGAATGGATCAACGGCGATCTGCCGGCGTACCAGCATCGCGAGGTGCGGGTACGGGAGTTCGAGCTCGGCTTCGTGGTGTGGGCCGAGGACCGCGCCGACGGACCGCGTTCGGACGGCGGCGCGCAGCGGCTGGTGATCGCCCGGGACAGCGGCGAGGCCACCCTGTGGCCCGCGCTGCCGGTGGGCGAGGTCGTCCGCCGCTACGAGGAGGAGTACGGCCGCCCGGAGGAGCCCACGGACGCCGTGCCGGCGGCTTCGGCGCGAGTGGATCTGAACCAGACGTCCTTCCTGCTGAGCCCGCCGGAGTGGTTGCAGGAGGCGGCGGACAAGCTGGGGATCCAGGACCGACGGGGTACCTCCGGCGGTTCTGCGGCGAGTGCCGGTGCTGCTTCGGGCGCGGCTTCCGGTGGAGGGGCGTTGCCCGAGACACAGGCGGGGGTTCCGGCGGGGTCGACTCCCGCTCCGCAGGCGCCTGTCGGGCCGGGTGCGTCCGGCGGCTCGGGGTGGCCCGAGGCCGGCGGCGGTGCGGGGGTGCCCGACGGGGGTACTCCCTGGGCCGGGACCGACACCAACGCCGATGGTGGCGAGGACCGTTCGGTACCGCTGCCGGCGACGGTCTTCGCACCGCCGTTGAGCGACTCGAACGACACGCCTCCCGACGCCCAGACCGCGCTGATGTCGGGCGGCAGCCAGCTGCCACCGACGGCGGAGGAACGGGCACTTGACGGTTCGGTTCGGCCGGGTGCGTCGGGAGCGGCCGGCGGGCGGGGAGCGACGCCGCCGCCGTCGGCTCCGCCGGCCGGGTCGTCGTACGGGTATCCGCAGGGCGCGGCCGGTCCCGGAGCGCCCGGGACGCCACCGCCCGCGCAGAGCGGTTCCTCCTACGGCTTCCCGCAGGGCGCCCCCAACTCGCCTGGCGCGCAGGGGACTTCGCAGTCCGGGTCGGGTGCGTCTTCTTACGGCTATCCGCTGGGCGCGCCAAGTGCGCCGCAGTCGTCGGGCGGTTCTGGCGCGCCGGGGACTCCGTCGGCTGGGCCGGGTGGTTCCTCCTACGGCTATCCGCAGGGCGGTCCGGGTGCCTCGCAGGCGCCGGCCGGTCCTGGTGCGCCGAGTGCACCGAGTGCTCCGGGGACGCCGGCCGGGCCGGGGG
Source organism: Streptomyces sp. NPDC088794 (assembly GCF_044750545.1). Lineage (NCBI taxonomy): Bacteria > Bacillati > Actinomycetota > Actinomycetes > Kitasatosporales > Streptomycetaceae > Streptomyces > Streptomyces sp. NPDC088794. Next base: position 519,234 of record NZ_JBIVKB010000004.1, read on the forward strand.
GTTCTTCTTACGGTTATCCGCAGGGCGGTCCGGGTGCCTCGCAGGCGCCGGCCGGTCCTGGTGCGCCGGGTGCGCCGAGTGCTCCGGGGTCGCCGGCTGGGCCGGGTGGTTCTTCTTACGGTTATCCGCAGGGTGCTCCCGGTGCGCCGCAGCCGCCCGCCGGGCCCGGTGTGCCGGCGGCGCCTGTCGCGCCTCCGGATGCCGGGGACATCGCGGATGCCGCGACGAGCAAGGCCGGGCCTCCGCCGCGGCGTGCGCGGGGTGCGGGGAGCAACCCGCCGCCTCCGCCCAGCGCCCCCGGGACGCCGGGCGCGCGGCCGGGGAGTACGCCTCCGCCGCCCGCGCCGGGACCCGGTGCGCCGGCCGGTGGGTACGTTCCGACGCAGATGGTGTCGTCGCTCGGTCCCGAGGGGCCGGGGGCAGCGCAGGGTGGTCCGGGTGCGCCCGGTCCGTCCGGCGCGCCGCAGGCTCCGGGCGCCCCTCACCCGCCCGGTGCGCCGAACCCGCCCGGCGGCACCCCGCCCGGTGGTGTCCACCAGGCCGCCACGATGTTCGCCGACCCCGGTCGGCCAGGCCCCGGCGGGGGCGTACCGCAGCCCCCGGGCGCTCCTGGTGCCCCGAACTCGCCCGGCGCGCACGGAGGTCCGGGCGCCCCGGGCATGCCCGGAGCCCCTGGCGTACCGCATTCACCCGGCGCACCCGGCGCTCCCGGCGCTCCAGGCAGTCCTGGTGCTCCCGGTGGTTCCGGCGCACCCGCGTTCCCCGGTGCCCCCGGCATGCCCGGTGGGCCCGGTCCGCAGGGCTCCGCAGGGGGCGCGCGAGGTGCCGTGCATCACGCGGAGACCGTGTTGTCGGCGCCGCCCGTCGGCGGACCCGGCGCGCCTCCGCCGCCGCAGGCTCCCGGCGCGCTCGGTGTGCCGCCCGGCGCTCCCCAGCCGCCGATGCCTCCGGCCGGGCAGGCGCCCGGTCAGCCCCCGGCGTACGGCTATCCGCAGCCGCAGGGGCAGCCGACCGTGGGCCCCGGCTACCAGGCCGTGCTGCGCTACCGCGCGCAGGACGGCTCCGAGCAGCAGGTGATCCGGCGTTCGGCGCCGGGCACCCCGCACCCGGAGTGGCAGATCTTCCACGAGCTGCGCGGTATGAACGTGCCGCCGGACCAAGTGCTGGAACTGCACACGGAGTTGGAGTCCTGCGAGCTGCCGGGCGCGTACTGCGCGCGGATGATCCGGGAACAGTGGCCGCAGGCACGGATCGCGAGCATCGCCCCGTACGGCACGGATCACGCGAGCCGGCAGCAGGGCATGCACCAACTGCTCGCGCACCAGGGCGAGTTGCACCAGGTCGCCGACGGTCCCGCGCGCCCGGCGCCGGTGCGTGCGCCGTTGCCGCCGGTGCAGTCGGCGCCGCCGATCCCGCCGGAGGCGATCGCGCAGGAGCTGGCGGCGGCGTTCGGGCCGGGGGTGTTCCGGTTCGAGCAGGCGGCCGTGTCCCGGCAGGGCGTACCGCCGGTCGTGGCGCACTCGCTGGTCGCGGCGGGGCTGCCGATGGACCTGGGCCCGTTCTTCTGGGCGCAGGCCCAGCCGGGGCGGCCGGTGCCGACGCTGGCCGAGCTGGCGCAGGAGCGCGGGGTGCGGCCGGCGCCGGACGCGGGCTCGTACCTCGTGATGGGCAGCGACTTCGGCAAGGCGATCTGCGTGCAGTACGGGACGGCCAACATCGTGGCGGTCCCCGTGGAGGCGGGACCCGGTGGAGGGTCCGTGCCGCCGCAGTTCGTGAACACGGGTCTGCCCGAGTTCCAGCGCTGTCTCGGGCTGCTCGGGCGGATGTGGCGGCTGCGGTACGGGCTGAACCAGGAGCAGGCGGGCCGCTGGACCGTCGACTTCCAGGCCCAGCTGGCCTCCCTCGACCCGGCGTCGCTCGGATCGCCGGAGAGCTGGTGGTCGGTCCTGCTGGAGCAGATGTGGGACGGACTGCTGTGAGGCACCGCCGCCACTGAGCGAGGCCGAGGGGCCGGGCCGGTCACAGCGACCGCCCCGGCCCCTTTGCGTTTCCCCGTCCCCGTCCCCGTCTCCGCCCTCGTCCCGTTTCTGTCCCTGTTCGGGTACGTACGCGTACTGACCGTTACCTGTGCGCGGAGTGTCGCGTTATGAACACTTCCGTCCGATACCTCAGGATGTGCGGGAAATCATCATTTCGCGTCCGTTCGGCGGAGAGGGGTTCCAGGATGAGCAGCGCAGCGGTCCCGACCCACGGTTTCGTGGCCGTACGAGGGCGCGGTTACCGCCCCGAACAGGTCGACGCGTACGCGGTCGCGATCTCTCGCGACCGGGACGCGGCGTGGGAGCGGGCCGCCCGGCTCACCGTGCTCGCCCGGGAGATGGAGGAGGAGACGGCCCGGCTGCGGGAGACCGTGGCACAGCTCGCGCCGCAGACCTACGAGACCCTCGGGGAGCGCGCGCGGCGCCTGTTCGAGCTCGGGCAGGAGGAGGGCGCGGCCGTACGGGAGGGCGCACGCCAGGAGGCGCGGCGCCTCCTGGACGAGGCGCAGGAGTACGCGACCGGCGTGCACGACGCGGCCCGGGCGCACGCCGACGACGTACGCGCCGAGGCCGACGAACGGGCCCGCCACCGGCTGCTCGCCGGGCAGGCCGAGGCCGACGAGATCCGGATCTCCGCCCGGCGCGAGGTGAAGGAGGGGCGTGGTGAGGCCCTCGCCGCGCTCCGCGAAGTGCGTCTGCGCACCGCCGGAATGCTCGCCGAGCAGACCAAGGAGCAGGACGAACGGTGGGCCGAGGCGGAGCGCGAGGCGGCCGAGCGCGAGGCCGGCCTGGACGCGGGCGAGGCCGAACGGGTGGCCCGCGCCGAGGCGTCGCTCTCCGAGGCGAAGCGGGCGTTCGCGGAGGCCGAGGAGTCGGCCCGCCGCTGCCAGGAGGAGGCCCACACCCGCGCCGCCGAGATCCTCGCCGAGGCCCGTGCCCGCGAGGAACGCGCCGCCCGCGAGACGGAGCGCGTCCTGCGCGAACACGGCGAGCGCTGGGACGACGTACAGGCCCAGATGGACTACGTACGCAGCAGCCTCACGGCATTGACGGGTTCGGCGTCGGGGGAGTGACGGGACGCTGAGGGCGGCGTGGGGGGGCGTGCCGGGCGCGGACGCGGTCCTCGGCGTCAAGGGCGCGTCAGCCACCCCTCCGTACAGCCCCCGCCAGGATCCACCCCTCCACCGCCTCGTACTGTCGGCGTTCCTCCTCCGCCGTGCGCCGTCCGGACAGGACCGAGCCCAGCCAGCCGAAGGCGAAGCCGAGGGGGATGGTGACCAGGCCTGTCGTCGTGAACGGGAACCAGTTGATGTCGAATTCCGGGAACGCCGAAGTGGGGGAGCCCGAGACCAGGTTGGTGCCCGGCATCAGGAGCAGGACCGCCGTGGTGCCGCCGATCAGCGTGCAGAGCAGGCCCGTTCGGGTGTAGCGGCGCCAGAAGAGGCTGTAGACCAGGGCGGGCGCGATCGCGGAGGCGCCGAGGCAGAAGGACAGGGTCACCAGGGGTTGCAGGCTGCGGTGTTGGACCAGCGTGGCCAGCAGGATCGCCGGGACGCCCACCGCCAGCGCCGACATCCGGGCCAGCGTCATCTCCCGGCGGGTCGTCATCTCCCGTGCGCGCGCGGCGAACACGTCGTGGGCGAGGGAGTTGGCGCAGGCGAGGATCATGCCGGCGACGGAGGCGAGGAGCGTCAGGAAGATCGCCGCCGTGACCGTGGTGAACAGGAACGTTTCCGCGGTGGAGACGTCCGGGCCGAAGGCCGCGCGTGAGCCCAGCAGATAGGCCGTGTTGCCCTGCGGGTCCGCCTGCGCGATCGCGGCGCGTCCGATGAGCGCCGTCGCGCCGAACCCGACCACCGTGACGACGAGCACGAACAGCACCACCGCCGACACCGCCCACGACATCGACCGCCGTACCTGCCGCGCGCTGGAGGCGGTGTACATGCGCATGGTGATGTGCGGCAGAACGGCTCCGCCCAGGACGACCGTCAACTGCGAGACGATCATGTCCAGTCGGGGCTGGGAACCGCCCGCGAACTGGAGCCCCGAGTGCAGGAACGACGAGCCCACCCCGCTCTGCGCGGCGGCCGCGTCGAAGAGCGTGCCGGGATTCCAGTCGAACCGCTTCAGCACGAGTACGGCGATCACGGCCCCGGACCCGAGCAGCATCACGATCTTCAGGATCTGGATGAGCGCGGTGCCCTTCATCCCGCCGATCGCCGCGTAACTGATCATCAGCGCGCCCAGCCCGATGATGCACGCGGTCTTCAGGGAATCGCCGGAGAAGCCGAGGATGAACGCCAACAACTGTCCCGTGCCCGCGAGTTGGACCAGCATCAGCGGCAGCAGCGCGGCGATGGTCACCACGCACGCCGTCATCCGCACGCCCCGCCCCGGCATCCGCCGCGCGAGCGCGTCGCCCATCGTGAACCGCCCCGCGTTCCGCAGGGGTTCGGCCAGCAGGAACATCAGCAGCATCAGCGACAGCGCGGTGCTGAGGGCGAGCACGATCCCGTCGTAGCCGCAGAGCGCGATGACACCGCCGGTGCCCAGCACGCTCGCCGCGGAGATGTAGTCGCCGGCGATCGCGAGGCCGTTGCGCAGCGGGGAGAGGGAGCCGTAGCCGGTGTAGAACTCGTCGAGGTCGTCGCGGTCCGGGCCGGTCATCACGCACAGCAGCAGCGTGATCGTGGCGATGGCGGTGAACGCGACCAGGGACATGGCCTGCGCGTTCCCGCTGAAACCGTCGGTCATCGGGCCGCCTCCCGCTTGGCGTCCAGCGCGGACTCCTTGCGGATGCGGTCCGCGATGGGGTCGACGTACCGGCGGGCCGTGCGCTCGTACAGCACGATCGCCAGCCAGGTCACCGGGATCTGGAGCAGCGCGAGCAGCAGCCCGGTCGGCAGGCCGTCGGTGACGGTGCTCGTCATGACCGAGGGCGCGAAGGCCGACAGGATCAGGAAGAGCGTGAAGTAGCCGAGCGCGGCCAGACTCGCGGTGCGCCGCTGCCAGCGGTACGCGCTGCGCAGCACCCGCAGATCGCTGTGGTGCCCGAGCGGCGGGCGCTCGGGGCGGCGCCGCCTGGCGGGTTCGGGCGGGTCGAGGGGCGGCTGCCAGGGGTACGTGGCGTCGTAGGACGGGGACGAGTCGTGCCGGGGATAAGGCGGATGCGACGGGGACGGGTCGTAGGACATCCCGGTCTCCTTGCGTGGCTCGGGTCCGTGGCGGCGGACCGCAGGGAGGTGGGCGGAGGGAGTGGGGCGTAGGGAGGTGAGCGGGGTGGGGAGCGGGCGGAGCCACGCACGCTACTCGTCGGTACCCGCGATGCGCGAGGGTTTCACCAAACTGATTGGTCGGTACGCGCTTACTTCGCTGACCTGCGGTGTTACCCGCGTTAACTCATACCTTTGGGCGCCCTGAGACCTTTACAGGCCCTCCGTATCCGTCCCCTTCTTCGCCGCCGGGTCGCCCCCGGACCCTCACTCCTTCAGTACCGGAAACCGCCTCGGCGCCATGAACAGCAGCACCAGGAACGCGAGTGCCGCCGCACCGCCCGCGCCCAGATACACCGCGTGCACCGCGTCCGCGACCGCCCGCCGTGTCGCCTCCGGGACCGCGCCCGCGTCCAGGCCCCGCGTCACCGAGTCCAGGTCGCTCGCGCCGCCGAGCCGTGCGGCCAGCACCCCGTTGGCGATCGCGCCGAAGACCGAGGCGCCGATGGTCTGGCCGGTCTGCCGGCAGAAGAGGACCGAGGCCGTCGTCGTACCGCGCTCCGACCAGCCGACGGTCGACTGGACGCCCACGATCAGCGGGAGTTGGAACAGTCCCAGGGCCGCGCCGAGCAGAAGCATCAGGAGGGTCGGCTGCCAGGCCGAGCCCGGGTAGGGGAGGAAGGGGAACGCGAAGAGGACCAGCGTCGCCGTGCCGATGCCGATCATCGCGGTGTTGCGGAAACCGATCCGCCGGTACACGTGCTGGCTCAGCGCCGCCGACACCGGCCAGGTCAACGTCCAGACGGACAGCACGAATCCGGCGGCCACCGGCGCGAGCCCGAGCACCGACTGCGCGTACGTCGGCAGGAACACCGTCGGCGCGACCATGAGCAACCCCAGTGCGCCCAGGGCGAGATTGACGGCCGCGATCGTGCGGCGCCGCCACACCCACCCGGGGATGATCGGCTCGGCCGCCCGGCGCTCGACCAGGACCACGACGGCGACCAGCGCGAGTCCCGTACCGAACAAGGCCATTGACGGCGCCGACAGCCACGGCCAGGCCACCCCGCCCTGCACCAGCGCCGTGATCAGGACGCCGCCGCACGCGAACACCGCCAGCGCGCCCGCCCAGTCCACCCGCGGGCGCCGGACCGACTCCCGTGCGGGTTCGTGCAGATGACGGACGATCAGCCACAACGCCACCGCGCCGACCGGGAGGTTGACCAGGAAGATCCAGCGCCAGCCGGCGTAGGCCGCGAGCAGTCCGCCGATGCCGGGGCCCGCGACCGCCGACACCGCCCAGACCGTGGAGAGCTTGGACTGGATCTTGGGGCGGTCCTTGAGCGGGTAGAGGTCGGCCGCCAGCGTCTGGACCGTGCCCTGCAACGCCCCGCCGCCCAGGCCCTGGACGATACGGAACGCGATCAGCGCGGCCATGTTCCAGGCCGCCGCGCACAGCAGCGAACCGAGCAGGAAGAGGGCCGCGCCCACGATCAGCACCGGCTTGCGGCCGAAGGTGTCCGAGAGCTTGCCGTAGACCGGGAGCGTCACCGTCACCGCGAGCAGATAGCCGGAGAAGAGCCAGGAGAAGTAGGTGAAGCCGCCGAGGTCGCCGACGATCTGCGGGACGGCGGTCGAGACGATCGTGGAGTCGAGGGCCGCGAGGGCCATGGCGAGCATCAGCGCGGCGACGACGGCGCCTCGTCTGCGCGTGTCCTGCGCGGGCTGGCCGGCCACCGAAGCCCGTATGTCCGTGTCCCCCTGGTCCACGTGATTCCTTTCCCCTTGCATCTATCTGCCGTCGGACAGCTTCCCACTTGACCCTGACGTCGCGGGAGGGTGCAAGGTCGGGCGGACCGGTGGATGGACCGGACCCTGAGACCGACTCCACCCGGCGGTGGACAGCCCCTAGGGGTCTCTCCCCAATACGGCTCGGTGACGGTTCGTACCCGTGGAGGAGGAGAGGGGGCCGGTCGCGTCCTTAACCTGGCTTTACGCCGTCGGGGGGCGGTTGACCGAACCGGCGGGGGTGGGGTTTTCCCCCGTACAAGAGGGTGCTGGGCACCAGCGCGCCGGACCCCTCTCCGACGACAGACTCTTCGACATACCGCTTCGAACCGCTCGTTCGCAGGCTGCCGGACACAGTGGCAGCCCGATATAGGAGACAAACCATGACTTCGGCCGTAACCATTCCCAGGCACGGGGGCACTGGAGGGCGTACGGCCGTTGCCGCCAGGGCTCGCCAGGTCGTCAAGGCGTACGGGTCCGGGGAGACCCGGGTCGTCGCCCTCGACCACGTCGACGTGGACATCGCGCGGGGCCAGTTCACCGCGATCATGGGGCCCTCGGGCTCCGGCAAGTCCACGCTGATGCACTGCCTCGCCGGGCTCGACAACGTCACCGGCGGACAGATCTACCTCGACGAGACCGAGATCACCGGGCTGAAGGACAAGAAGCTCACGCGGCTGCGCCGGGACCGGATCGGGTTCATCTTCCAGGCCTTCAACCTGCTGCCGACGCTGAACGCGATCGAGAACATCACGCTCCCGATGGACATCGCGGGCCGCAAGCCCGACAAGCAGTGGCTGGCGCAGGTGGTCGACACCGTGGGTCTGAGCGACCGGCTCAGGCACCGGCCCTCGCAGCTCTCCGGCGGTCAGCAGCAGCGCGTCGCCGTGGCCCGCGCCCTGGCCGCCCGGCCCGAGATCATCTTCGGCGACGAGCCGACCGGAAACCTCGACTCCCGTGCCGGAGCGGAGGTGTTGGGCTTCCTGCGGCGCTCCGTCGACGAGCTCGGCCAGACCATCGTCATCGTCACCCACGACCCGGTCGCCGCCTCCTACGCGGACCGCGTGCTGTACCTCGCCGACGGCCGGATCGTCGACGAGATGTACAAGCCGACCGCCGAGGCCGTCCTGGACCGCATGAAGGACTTCGACGCCCGGGGGCGTACGTCATGACCGTGCTCAAGACCTCGATGCGCAACTTCTTCGCGCACAAGGGCCGGATGGCCCTCTCGGCGGTCGCCGTGCTGCTGTCGGTCGCGTTCGTGTGCGGGACGCTGGTGTTCACCGACACGATGAACACGACCTTCGACAAGCTGTTCGCGGCCACCTCCTCCGATGTCACCGTCAGCGCCAAGGGCGCCTCGGACAGCGGGGAGACGACCTCCGGCAACGGCAAGCCGCCGGTGATGCCGACCTCCGTGCTCGCCAAGGTGAAGGCGGCCGACGGCGTGAAGTCGGCGGAGGGGACCGTCTTCTCCACCTCCGTCACCGTCGTCGACGACAAGAAGGACAACCTCTCGCCCTCCAGCGGCGCCCCGACCATCGTCGGCAGCTGGAACAGCAACGACGCCCGCACCATGAAGATCACCGAGGGCTCGGCGCCGAAGGGCTCCGGCCAGGTCATGGTCGACGCCGACACCGCCGACAAGCACCACCTCAAGCTCGGTGACGAGATCGGCGTGATCAGCGCGGTCGGCAACTTCGACGCCAGGATCTCCGGCATCGCCGACTTCCAGATCACCAACCCCGGCGCGGCGATCTTCTACCTCGACACGAAGACCGCGCAGTCGACGCTGGTCGGCGAGTCGAACGTGTACACCAACGTCAACGTCACGGCCGCGTCCGGTGTCACCGACGCGCAGCTCAAGCAGAACGTGGCCGCCGAACTCGGCGGCGCCTACAAGGTGCAGACCGCCAAGGAGACCGCCGACGCCAACCAGAAGGACGTCGAGTCCTTCATGAACGTCATGAAGTACGCGATGCTCGGCTTCGCCGGGATCGCCTTCCTCGTCGGCATCTTCCTGATCATCAACACCTTCTCGATGCTGGTCGCCCAGCGCACCCGTGAGATCGGCCTGATGCGGGCCGTCGGCTCCAGCCGCGGGCAGGTCAACCGGTCCGTGCTGGTGGAGGCGCTGCTGCTCGGTGTCTTCGGTTCGATCCTCGGCGTCGGCGCGGGCGTCGGCATCGCGGTCGGCCTGATGAAGCTCATGAGCAAGCTCGGGATCCAGCTCTCGACCAGCGATCTGACCGTCGCCTGGACGACTCCGACGATCGGTCTCCTGCTGGGTGTCGTCGTCACCGTCTTCGCCGCGTACCTGCCCGCCCGCCGGGCCGGCAAGGTCTCCCCGATGGCCGCGCTGCGCGACGCCGGCGCTCCGGCCGACGCCAAGGCCGGCTGGATCCGGGCCGTGCTGGGTCTGCTGCTGACCGGCGGAGGCGGCTACAGCCTCTACGTGGCCGCGTCCGCGCACAAGGCGAGCGAGGGTTCGCTCTGGCTGGGCCTCGGCGTGGTGCTCACCCTGATCGGCTTCGTCGTCATCGGCCCGCTGCTGGTCGGCGGCATGGTGCGGGTGCTGGGCGCGGTCCTGCTGCGGATCTTCGGCCCGGTCGGGCGGATGGCCGAGCGCAACGCACTGCGCAACCCGCGCCGTACGGGGGCCACGGGCGCCGCCCTGATGATCGGGCTCGCGCTGGTCGCCTGCCTGTCGGTGGTCGGCTCGTCCATGGTGGCCTCCGCCTCGGACCAGCTCGACAAGACCGTCGGCACGGACTTCATCATCCAGAGCGACAGCGGGCAGCTGATCACCCCGCAGGCCGTGAAGGCGGTCAAGGACACGCCGGGTCTTGCCCGGGTCAGCGAGTACAAGGAGGCCGAGGCCGACTACACGACCCCGGACGGCAAGACGCTCAAGAACACCGACGTCACGGCGGCCTCGCCGACGTACGCGGAGGACCTGCGTGTCAAGACGGTCGCGGGCAAGCTGAAGGACGCCTATCTGCCGGACTCGATGTCCGTGCACGAGAAGTTCGCCAAGGCGCACGGCATCCACCTCGGCTCGAAGATCAAGATGGCCTTCAAGGACGGCGCCACCGCCAGCATGACGGTGCGGGCCATCACCAGCAACGACGGTCTGATCGACGCGGGCTCCAAGTACATGTCGATCGCCACGCTCGCCAAGTACGTGCCGGCCGACAAGATGCCGCTCGACAGCCTGGTCTTCGCCACCGCCAAGGACGGACAGCAGGACGCCGCGTACACGTCGCTGAAGTCGGCGATGCACGACTACCCGCAGTACAAGGTGCGCGACCAGACCGACTACAAGCAGGCGCTGAAGGACCAGATCGGCCAGCTCCTGAACATGATCTACGGCCTGCTGGCCCTCGCGATCATCGTCGCGATCCTCGGTGTCGTGAACACCCTGGCCCTCTCGGTGGTCGAGCGGACCCGCGAGATCGGCCTGATGCGGGCCATCGGCCTCTCGCGCCGCCAGCTGCGCCGCATGATCCGCCTGGAGTCGGTCGTCATCGCCCTCTTCGGTGCCCTGCTCGGCCTCGGTCTGGGCATGGGCTGGGGCGCCACCGCCCAGAAACTCCTCGCCCTGGAGGGCCTCAAGGTCCTCGACATCCCCTGGCCGACGATCATCGCGGTCTTCGCCGGCTCGGCCTTCGTGGGCCTGATCGCCGCCCTGATCCCGGCGTTCCGAGCAGGCCGGATGAACGTCCTGAACGCGATCGCCACGGAGTAGGGGACAGGGGTCCCGGAAACCACGGGGCCACAGGGACACGGGGGAAAAGCCACCGCATACGGGGGTTGCGGGGGAGGGCCCGGCGCCGAAGAGTCTTGGGGGACTCGACGGCGCCGGGCCGCTGTCATGCCCGTGATCCGGAACCCTTGCGAGAAACCCCGGCCCCCTTGCGCGGAGCACGCCGTATTCACTCCGCCGAGTGACACCGCCCCCGGCGACGTACCCTGGAGAACCCCCGGCCCGCTGTGCGTGTCGGGCCCTTCGTGTTGCCCACCCCCCTCGGACCACCCCCGGACGGAAGCACTCCTTCATGAGCCTGCACGGTCTGCTCGATGCTGTTGTCAAGGACACCGCTCTCGCGGAAGCGATCGCGGCGGCCGCCGGCGGCAACCGCATGCACGTCGACCTGGTCGGTCCGCCCGCGGCCCGGCCGCTGGCCGTCGCCGCCCTGGCCCGGGAGACAGGCCGCCCGGTGCTGGCGGTGACCGCGACGGGGCGTGAGGCGGAGGATCTCGCGGCCGCCCTGCGGTCGCTGCTGCCGGCCGACGGGGTGGTGGAGTACCCGTCCTGGGAGACGCTCCCGCACGAGCGGCTCAGCCCGCGCAGCGACACCGTGGGCCGCCGCCTCGCCGTCCTGCGCCGGCTGACCCACCCCCGGCCCGACGACCCCGAGACGGGCCCGGTGTCGGTCGTCGTCGCGCCGGTACGGTCCGTGCTGCAACCGCAGGTCAAGGGGCTGGGGGAGCTGGAGCCGGTCGCCCTGCGGACGGGCCAGACCGCCGATCTGAACGCGATCGTCGACGCGCTCGGCGCCGCCGCCTACGCGCGCGTGGAGCTGGTCGAGAAGCGCGGCGAGTTCGCCGTACGCGGTGGAATCCTGGACGTCTTCCCGCCCACCGAGGAACACCCCCTGCGCATCGAGTTCTGGGGCGACGACGTCGAGGAGATCCGCTACTTCAAGGTCGCCGACCAGCGCTCCCTCGAAGTCGCCGCGCACGGACTGTGGGCCCCGCCCTGCCGTGAACTCCTGTTGACGGAAGACGTCCGCACGCGTGCGCGTGCCCTCGCCGAACAGCACCCCGAGCTGGGCGAACTGCTCGGCAAGATCGCCGAGGGCATCGCCGTGGAGGGCATGGAGTCCCTCGCCCCGGTCCTCGTCGACGACATGGAGCTGCTGCTCGACGTGCTGCCCAAGGGCGCCATGGCCGTCGTATGCGACCCGGAGCGGGTACGCACGCGTGCCGCCGATCTCGTCGCGACCTCGCAGGAGTTCCTCCAGGCCTCCTGGGCGGCCACCGCCGGTGGCGGCGAGGCCCCGATCGACGTCGGCGCGGCCTCCCTGTGGTCCATCGCGGACGTCCGGGACCGGGCGCGCGAGCTGGACATCATGTGGTGGTCCGTCTCCCCCTTCGCCGCCGACGAAGAGCTCGACGCGGACACCCTCAAGCTCGGCATGCACGCGCCCGAGACCTACCGCGGCGACACCGCCAAGGCGCTCGCCGACACCAAGGGCTGGCTCGCCGACGGCTGGCGCACGGTCTACGTCACCGAGGCGCACGGCCCCGCCGCCCGCACGGTCGAGGTGCTCGGCGGCGAGGGCATCGCGGCCCGCCTCGACAGCACCGGGCTCACGGACCTGGAGCCGTCCGTCGTGCACGTGGCGTGCGGCTCGATCGACTACGGCTTCGTCGACCCGGCGCTGAGACTCGCCGTGCTCACCGAGACCGACCTGTCCGGCCAGAAGGCGGCCGGCAAGGACGGCACCCGGATGCCGGCCCGCCGCCGCAAGACGATCGACCCGCTCAGCCTGGAGGCCGGCGACTACATCGTCCACGAGCAGCACGGCGTCGGCCGCTACATCGAGATGGTCCAGCGGACCGTCCAGGGCGCCACCCGCGAGTACCTGGTGGTGGAGTACGCGCCCGCCAAGCGCGGCCAGCCCGGCGACCGCCTCTACATCCCCACCGACCAGCTGGAACAGATCACCAAGTATGTCGGCGGCGAGGCCCCCACCCTGCACCGCCTCGGCGGCGCCGACTGGACCAAGACCAAGGCGCGCGCCAAGAAGGCCGTCAAGGAGATCGCGGCCGACCTGATCAAGCTCTACAGCGCCCGCATGGCCGCCCCCGGACACACCTTCGGCCCGGACACGCCCTGGCAGCGCGAGCTGGAGGACGCCTTCCCGTACGTGGAGACCCCCGACCAGCTGACCACCATCGCCGAGGTCAAGGACGACATGGAGAAGTCGGTCCCGATGGACCGCCTGATCTGCGGCGACGTCGGCTACGGCAAGACCGAGATCGCGGTCCGCGCCGCCTTCAAGGCCGTCCAGGACGGCAAGCAGGTCGCCGTCCTCGTCCCCACCACCCTGCTGGTGCAGCAGCACTTCGGGACCTTCTCCGAGCGCTACTCCCAATTCCCGGTCAACGTACGGGCGTTGTCCCGCTTCCAGACGGACACCGAGGCGAAGGCGACCCTGGAGGGCCTGCGCGAGGGCTCGGTGGACGTCGTCATCGGCACCCACCGGCTGTTCTCCTCCGAGACCAAGTTCAAGGACCTGGGCCTGGTCATCGTCGACGAGGAACAGCGCTTCGGCGTCGAGCACAAGGAGCAGCTGAAGAAGCTGCGCGCCAACGTCGACGTACTGACGATGTCCGCCACCCCCATCCCCAGGACCCTGGAGATGGCGGTGACCGGCATCCGCGAGATGTCCACGATCACCACCCCGCCCGAGGAGCGCCACCCGGTCCTCACCTTCGTCGGCCCCTACGAGGAGAAGCAGATCGGCGCGGCCGTCCGCCGTGAACTCCTGCGCGAGGGCCAGGTCTTCTACATCCACAACCGCGTCGAGTCCATCGACCGCGCCGCCGCCCGGCTGCGCGAGATCATCCCCGAGGCGCGGATCGCCACCGCCCACGGCCAGATGTCGGAGACGGCCCTCGAACAGGTCGTCGTCGACTTCTGGGAGAAGCGGTACGACGTCCTCGTCTCGACCACGATCGTCGAGTCCGGCATCGACATCTCCAACGCCAACACCCTCATCGTGGAGCGCGGCGACAACTTCGGTCTCTCCCAACTCCACCAGCTGCGCGGCCGGGTGGGCCGCGGCCGCGAGCGCGGGTACGCCTACTTCCTGTACCCGCCGGAGAAGCCGCTGACCGAGACCGCGCACGAGCGGCTCGCCACCATCGCCCAGCACACCGAGATGGGCGCGGGCATGTACGTGGCCATGAAGGACCTCGAAATCCGGGGCGCGGGCAACCTGTTGGGCGGCGAGCAGTCCGGGCACATCGCGGGCGTCGGCTTCGACCTGTACGTCCGCATGGTCGGCGAGGCGGTCGCGGACTACCGCGCCTCCCTGGAGGGCGGGGTCGAGGAGGAGCCGTTCCTGGAGGTCAAGATCGAGCTCCCGGTCGACGCGCACGTCCCGCACGACTACGCCCCCGGCGAGCGCCTGCGCCTCCAGGCCTACCGCTCCATCGCCTCCGCCACCACGGAGGAGGACGTCAAGTCCGTACGCGAAGAACTCACCGACCGCTACGGCAAGTTGCCCGAGCCCGTGGAGAACCTGCTCCTGGTGGCCGGCCTGCGCATGCTCGCCCGCGCGTGCGGCGTCGGCGAGATCGTCCTTCAGGGCACCAACATCCGCTTCGCACCGGTGGAGTTGCGCGAGTCCCAGGAACTGCGCCTCAAGCGCCTGTACCCCGGGACCGTCATCAAGCCGACGGCCCACCAGGTGCTGGTGCCGCGGCCGAAGACGGCGAAGATCGGCGGAAAGCCGTTGGTCGGGCGGGAGTTGCTCGGCTGGGTGGGCGAGTTCCTGACGTCGATCCTGGGGTCGTAGGCCGGTCGCCGGAGGCGTACCGGAAGCCGTCGGCGTAACAAGCGGAGGCCGCCCGCGGGGACGAATGTCCCGCGGGCGGCCTCCGGTCGGCTCTGCGACTCCTCCGTGGGCTTGCCGGCCTACGGCTGGTCGGGCCTGTCGCGGTCCATGCCGAGGGCGCCCTCGATCTTCTGCTGCCCTTGGTCGACCTGGCTCGCGTACTTGTTGCCGGTCTTCTCGTTGACCTTCTTCTCCGCCATGTCGGACATGTCCTTGGCCTTGTCCTGCGCCTGGCGGTTGCTCCTGAACCTGTCGAGGATGCCCATCCAGAGCTCCTTCCGGAGGTGACTCACCGTCGACGATACGTCCGAAATGTGCGAAGCGCACACTGTGGACACAAATGGTCTGGACCTCCCGAACGACCCTGTGCGCCCGCTCGCTACGGTGTGCACCAACAAGTAGTGGGAAGACGCCTGTTGCGGGGTCGGGACGCTCCTTGCGGAGCGAGGTCGAAGGGGAGGGGCGCACTGTGAGGCGTCTGAGGGGCGGGACCGCGGCTGTCGCCGTGCTGGTGATCGGTATGGGCGGCCTGGCCGGGTGCAAGGACATGACGACCGGAGCCCCGGGACCGGAACAGTCCGCGGGAAGCGACGCGGGCAGTGACGGAGGCGGCGGGGGTGGCGGCGGGGCCGCGCTCACGGCCGCGAAGGCGCTGACCGTCAAGGGGCGTGCGCCCAAGACCGGTTACGACCGGGACAGGTTCGGCAGCGCCTGGGCGGACACGGACTCCAACAGCTGCGACACCCGCGACGACATCCTCAAGCGGGACCTGGCGGACGTGAAGTTCAGCGACGGCGACTGCAAGGTGTCGTACGGCGTCCTGGAGAAGGACCCCTACTCCGGCAAGCACGTCGTCTACCAGCGCGGCCGCAGCCTGGTCGACATCGACCACGTCGTCCCCCTCTCCGACGCCTGGCAGAAGGGCGCCAAGTACTGGGACAGCCGCAAGCGCATAGCCCTCGCCAACGACCCGCTGAACCTCATAGCGGTCGACTCCTCCACCAACCGCTCCAAGGGCGACGGCGACGCGGCCACCTGGCTGCCGCCCAACAAGTCCTACCGCTGCACGTACGTCGCCGCGCAGGTCGCCGTGAAGAAGAAGTACGAGCTGTGGGTGACGGCCGCTGAGAAGTCCGCGATGGAGAAGGTGCTCAGCACCTGCTCGGGGCAGAAGCTGCCGTCCGGGGGCAACCCGACGGAGGCGCCCGCGCGGTTCACCTCGGGTTGAGAGGCCGGCTCCGGGCGCGGCGAGGGGCGCTTCCGGGCGGGCCCGCTCGGGCTGCGCGGCGTACAAATGGGTTTCCGGGGACGGGCTCCGCGCCTACGGTGACCGTATGGAGCTGAAGGTGTCCAGCCTCGCCGAGCGCCCCGACCTGGTCCGGAAGGTCTACGCGATGGCCGACAGCTGGCCGGAGTTCGTCCGCCACGACGGCGTGGGCGACGCCTGCTACGGGCGCCTCGCCGTCGACTTCGCGGAGTACACCCTCGCCGCCGAGGACGAACGCGGCGAGGTCGTCGCCTACGCCTACAGCGTCCCCTTCGCCCTGCGCACCGAGGACCGCGGCGGCACCGAGGGGCCCGGCGAACTGCCCGCCCGCGGCTGGGACCAGGTCCTCCTGTGGGCCTTCTCCGACCTGCGCCACGGCGTGCGCCCCGACACGGTCAGCGCGATCGCGATCGTCGTCGCCCCGAGCGTCCAGGGCCGCGGGCTGTCCGCCCGGATGCTCTCCGCGCTGCGCGACACCGCCCGCGCGCACGGCTTCACCGAGGTCGTCGCCCCGGTCCGCCCCAGCGCCAAACACCTCGAACCGCACACCCCCATCGAGGAGTACGCCCGTCGCGTACGGTCCGACGGGCTGCCCCACGACCCCTGGCTGCGCGTCCACGCCCGGGCCGGCGCCACGATCGAGCGCGTGGCCCCGGCCTCGATGACCGTCTCCGGTTCCCTGGAGCAGTGGCGCGAGTGGACCGGGCTGCCCTTCGACACCCGGGGCGACGTGGAGGTGCCGGGCGCGCTGGTGCCGGTGCACTGCGAGCCGGAGCGCGGGTACGCGGCGTACGTCGAGCCCAACGTGTGGATGCGGCACGGATTGTGACGGATCGTCAGGTGGTCTGGGTGCCCAGCGCGTCCAGGTCCAGGATCTCTCCCGTGGGCTTGGTCACGGTGAGCGGCTTGTCGTAGTCGCCGAAGGTGAGCGTGCCGGTGTCCTTGCCGGTGCTGACCATCCGGAGCAGATACGGCTTGCCCTCGGCGGCGACGTACAGCGTGTACCGGTCCTTGCCGTCCTTCAGTTTCAGTACGACCGCCTTCGCGCCGTCGACCTCGGCCGTGCCGGCGCGGGTCGCGCTGGAGGCGGCGGTGGCGGTGGCGTCCGGCGAGGCGCTGCCGCCCGAACCGGCGTCCTCGGCGCCTTCGAGCACCGTGTCCAGGTCGCAGAAGCCCGCGATGTCCTCGGAGTCCGCGCCCGTGGCGGAGGTCTTGGCCCACTTCCCGCCCAGCATCGAGACCATCTCGTCGACGGTCTCCTTGGACTCGCCCTTGCTCTGCTCGCGCAGGAATGCCTCGTCGTACTTCATGTAGATGGTGTCGCCGGTCTTGATCAGCTCCATGCCGCCCGAAGCGCCCATGCCGAAGGTGCCCGTGCACTCGTTCTTCGTGCTGAGTGCCATGTCGACGTGGATCCTGCCGCCGGCGTCCTCGTCCTCGACGTCGCCCTTCAGGTGCACCGACGAGGCGCCGGTGGTGGCCTTCATCGAGCGGTCGGCGATCTCCAGAGCACTGAGACCGGCGAAGGGGTCGGCGGGCTTGGTGGTCTTGCCGGCCTTGGGGGCCGAGCTGCTCTTGCTGTCCACCGTGTCCTTGCCGGACTGGCAGGCGGTGAGTGCCGCGGTGGCCGCGGTGGCGAGGACGAGAGCGGTGAGTGCTTTGCGAGACATGCGGATTCCCCCCGGAGTTACGGTTCGCTGCGTCAATGAGACCAAAGCTTGTGAACCGAGTCAACACGATTCACGTCTTCGGATGAGTACACGTCCGTGAACCGATGGATGCAGCATTCGTCGCTATGCTCGGGATCACACGCGAACGCGGGGTGCGGACGCGCAGGTGAAGCCACGAGGGGGAGCCGCCCGGTGCAGGACAACGCGACTGAGGTGACCGCCGCCGGGATCGCCCGGCTCGCCGGCGTCGGCCGTGCCGCCGTCAGCAACTGGCGCCGCCGCCACGCCGACTTCCCCAAACCGGTCGGCGGCTCGGAGACCAGTCCGTCCTTCGCGCTCGCCGAGGTCGAGGCATGGCTGCGCAAGCAGGGCAAACTCGCCGAGGTCCCGCTGCGGGAGCGCGTCTGGCAGCAGCTCGCCGGCCACCCGGAGGGCCCCCTCACCGCCCTCACCCACGCCGGTTGCGCCCTGCTGCTCCTCCACGACCGCCCCACGGTGTGGCTGGAGGCGAGCGCGGGCTCCGACGAGCGGCTCGCGGCGATGCTGCCGGGGGCGCTGGAGGGGGTGCTGGTGCCGAGGTTCGAGGCGGGGAGTGTGAAGGGCGCTTCGGCGAAGGGGGTGTCCATGAAGGATGCCGTGCACACCCCCACCGGCCCTGAACTCCTCCCCTCCGCCCCCCTCTTGCGCGGTGTCGCCGAGCTGGCCGCGGAGACGGGGGCCCGGGACACCTTCGAGTTCCTGCTCGGCCGGCACCTCGACGCCAACCCGCGCCAGTACACGCTCACCCCCGGCGAACTCGCCGCCCTCATGGTCGAGTTGGCCGGCCCCGCCCGCACCCTCCTCGACCCCGCCTGCGGCACCGGCGCCCTGCTGCGCGCCGTCGGCACCGGCCCCGCCCAGGAGCTGTACGCCCAGGACAGCGCACCCGAGCTCGCCGCGCTCACGGCGCTGCGGCTCGCGTTGCAGGCGCGCGTCACCGTGCGCGCCGCCGCCGGTGACACCCTGCGCGCCGACGCCTACCCCGAACTGCGCGCCGACGCGGTCCTGTGCCACCCGCCGTTCAACGAGCGCAACTGGGGCCACGACGAACTCGCCTACGACGCCCGCTGGGAGTACGGCTTCCCGGCCCGCAACGAGTCCGAGCTGGCCTGGGTGCAGCACGCGGTGGCCCGGCTCGCCGACGGCGGCACCGCCGTCCTGCTGATGCCGCCGGCCACCGCCTCCCGCCGCTCGGGCCGCCGCATCCGCGCCGACCTGCTGCGGCGCGGCGCGCTGCGTGCCGTGATCGCCCTGCCGATCGGCGCGGCACCCCCGTACAACATCCCGCTCCACCTGTGGGTGCTGCGGCGGCCCGGGAAGGCGCCCGTGCAGCCGGAGGTGTTGCTCGTCGACACCGGGCAGTACGCCGGCGAGGGGCGCGGCGGGCCCGACTGGCGGGAGGTGCGCGACGCCGTCCTGGACGCCTGGCGGGCCTTCGACCTGGCCGGCACCCTCCAGGAACGTCCGGGTGTGGCCCGCGCGCTGCCGGTCATCGAACTCCTCGACGACGACGTCGACCTGGCCCCGGCCCGCCACCTCCCGCCCCCGACCGCGGCGGACGGCGCCGACGCGCTCACCGCCGTACGCGAACGCCTCGGCGAGACCCTCCGGTTGACCGCCGACCTCACCCCGCCGCCCGCCGAGGCGGCGCGGCTCGCGCGCTGGCCGCTGACCACCGTCGGTGAACTCGCGCGCGGGGGAGCCGTGGTGATGCGCAGCGGCGGAAACGGTGGCCACGCGCGCGTGCCCGTGCTCACCGACCACGACGTCCTCGCCGGCACGGCGCCCTCCGGGACGCTGCCCGAGAGCGACGAGGAGGCGGTGCTGACGGAGCCGGGCGACGTGGTGCTGCCGGTGCTCGGCGGGGGCTCGGTGGCGCGCGTGGTCGACGACGTGACGCGGGGCGCCGCCCTGGGGCGCAACCTCGTGCTACTGCGCCCCGATCCCGCGGCGCTCGACCCGTGGTTCCTCGCGGGCTTCCTGCGCGGCACCGCCAACAACCGCCAGGCCAGCAGCTACGCGTCCACGGCCACGCGGCTGGACGTGCGCCGGCTCCAGCTGCCCCGGCTCCCGCTGGACGAACAGCGGCGCTACGGCGCGCGGTTCCGCGCCCTCGACGACTTCGACCGGGCGCTCAGGAACGCGGGCCGGCTGGGGGAGCAGCTCGTGCGCGGGATGTACGACGGGTTGACGGACGGGACGGTGGCACCGGACTGAGCCGCCGGGCCGGGACGCCGGGCGGGGTGCCGGACCGAAGCGCCGGGCCGGGACGTGGTCGTATGAATTGATCAGCACGACAACGGTTCGGTACAACCCGGACCGCATGTCGGTGTGGGCCTATACGCTCGAACCCCACATCGATTACGGGCCCGGGAGCAGTCATGTACGGCCACGGCGCGGTGCCGCCCGCCCGCAGCGACAGCAACGTCGTCACTCTGCGTGTGATGTTCGCCGCGATCGGCACTCTCTGCTGCGGGATCCTCGCCTGTGTTCCGCTGTTCCGGGTGGCCTTCCTGCGCGGGCGGAAGGTCGACTGGGCGCTGGCCTGGGCGAGCCTGCCGGTGTCCATCGGCTGTTTCGCCGTGGTCGGCTCGCTGCCGGAGAGCGACCCCAGGACCGACATCGCCATGGGGGCGGTGATCCTCCTGGGCCTGTTCAGCAGCGTCTACTTCCTCGTGGCGGACATCAGGTTCCACCAGCAGCAGCGGCAGCCCGGGTACGGCTACCCGCCCCAGGGCCCCACCGTGCAGTCCGGGTACGGCTATCCGCAGCCCACGACGCCGTTCGGCACCACACCCGTGCCGCAGCCGCCCGTACCCCAACCGCCCCTGCACCAGACCCAGCTGCCGCAGCCGCCCCAGCACCACACCCCGCCGCAGCCGCACACCCCGGTACCGCCGCCCCCGCCCCAGCGCCCCGCGCCCGCCCGCATCGACCAGGTGCGCGCCGAACTCGACGAACTCAGCGACTACCTGCGCAGGCACGACGGCCACCAGGACGGGAACCACGAGGGCGGAAGGTGACCGCGGCGGAAGGCCGGGTCGTCGCCTCCCGCTACGCCCTGTCCACGCTCATCGGACAGGGCGGCATGGGACAGGTCTGGACGGCCTACGACCAACGGCTCGACCGGCGCGTGGCGGTGAAGCTGCTGCGCCCCGACAAGGTCGCCGGCCAGGACGCCGACGAACTGCGCCGCCGGTTCGTGCGCGAGTGCCGGGTGACCGCGCAGGTCGACCACCCCGGCCTGGTCACGGTGCACGACGCGGGCAGCGAGGGCGAGGAGCTGTTCCTCGTCATGCAGTACATCGACGGCGCCGACCTCTCCGACCACCTCGCCGAGCACGACCCGTACCCGTGGCAGTGGGCGGTCACCGTCGCCGCGCAACTGTGCGCGGTGCTGAGCGCCGTGCACGCCGTGCCGATCGTCCACCGCGACCTCAAACCGCGCAACGTGATGGTGAAGCAGGACGGCACGGTCACCGTGCTCGACCTCGGCGTCGCCTCCGTCATGGACGCCGACACCACCCGCCTCACCCACACCGGCACCCCCATCGGCTCGCCCGCCTACATGGCGCCCGAGCAGGCGATGGGCGGCGCGGTCGGCCCCTACACCGACCTGTACGCGCTCGGTGTGGTGCTGCACGAACTCCTCAGCGGCGACGTCCCGTTCGCCGGCTCCACCGCCCTCGGCGTGCTGCACCGGCACCTGTACGAGCCCCCGCTGCCCGTGCGCCGGGTCCGCCCCGAGGTGCCGGAGCCGCTCGAAGCCCTCGTCCTGCGCCTGCTCGCCAAGGACCCGCAGCACCGGCCCGCGTCCGCGCAGGAGGTGTACGAGCAGCTGGCGCCGCTGCTGCCCGCGCGCGGGATGCCCTCGGGGGCGCCGCTGGACCCCACACGTCCGTTCCTGCGCCCGCACGCCCCCTGGCCGGACCGCGCGCGCACGCCCGCGCCCCAGCCCGCCCCGGTCGCCTCGTCCGGCGCCGAGAAGCCCGACGTGGCGCGGGCCGTCGACGAGGTCAAGCGCCTGCTGGGCGAGGGCCGCATCACCCAGGCCGTCGACATCCTCGGCGCGATCCTGCCCACGGCGGCCGAACAGCACGGCGAGCACTCCCCGGTCGTCCGCACCCTGCGCAAGCAGTACGCGGCCACCCTCATGGACGACGGCCAGTTCCGGCGCGCGCTGCCCGAACTGCGCCGCCTCGCCGACGAACGCGCCACCGAGGCCGGCCACGCCGACCCCCAGTCGCTCCGGTTCCGCTACGAGGCCGCCCAGTGCCTGGAGTCGCTCGGCGAACCGGCGGCGGCACTCGCGGAGTACCGCGCGCTGCTGCCGTACTACGAGAACCAGTACGTCGCCGGCGACCCGGAGTTGGCCCACGACGTACGCCGGCGCATCGGCCACCTCCTGCTCGCCCTCGGCGACCGCGGCGCCGCCCACGACACGCTCGCGCGCCTCCTGCACGACGTGGAGCGGCTGCGCGGCCCCGGACACCCGCTCGCGGTGGACATCCGGCGGACGCTGGAGTGGCTGGGGCAGGTGCGCGGCTAGTTTTTGCCCTGCACGGGGAGAGACTTGTGTTCCTCAAGGGGCGGGGTTTTCCGAACACTTGGGCGTCGCGGGATAGGTTGCGGTTCGTTTTTCGCCAGACAGTTCGCCAGGCAGTTCGCCAGACAGAGCGCCGTCCTCTTTAAAGAGGGGGCCGACGCACAACCAGGGGTGGGGTATTCATGGCCGGCCATCGGCAGTCCAGGAAGCGCAGATACATCACGTGGGCCGTCGCCGGCACAGCCGTCGTCGCGGGGGCCGGACTCGCCGCACAGAGCTCCATGGCCGCCACGACCTGGCCCGCGCAGAAGACGTACACCGGCCGGGCCTTCGACACCTGCGCCGCGCCCTCCCTCTCCGCGATGAAGGCCTGGAAGGGCGGCCTCTACGGCGCCGCCGCCGTCTACATCGGCGGCAAGAACCGCGGCTGCGCCCAAGCGAACCTCACCGCGTCCTGGGTGAAGTCGGTCAGCGCGGTCGGCTGGAAACTCATCCCCCTCTACGTGGGCGCCCAGCCGTCCTGCCAGACCGGCTCCAGCCCCGAGAAGCTCACCGCCGCCACGGCCGCCTCCCTGGGCACCAAGGACGCGACGGACGCGGTGGCCAAGGCGTCGGCGCTCGGCATGAAGGCCGGCAGCCCGATCTTCCTGGACATGGAGTCGTACGACATCACCAACAAGGCGTGCAACGACGCCGTGCTCACCTATGTGCGCTCCTTCGACAAGACCCTGCACGCGAAGACGTACCGCGCCGGCTACTACGGCTTCACCAGCTCCAGCGCGAAGGCGATCGCCAACGCCACCGACAAGACGGACCTGCCGGGCAACCTCTGGTACGCCCTGTGGGACAAGCAGAACACCACCACCAAGGACTGGCCGTTCGGGGCGAGCCAGTTCACCGGGCACAGCCGCGGTCACCAGTACATGGTCAACAGCAAGGAGACGCGCGGCGGTTACACGATCACCGTGGACCGCGACGCGTGGGACGGCCCGGTGGCCATCACGGGCTGATCCCGACCCTCTAGGGCCGGTCCCGACAGAGCCCGTCGGGCGCGGCGGTGCCCGAAGTCCTGGTGAATCGTTGGTCGAATGGGTTGGCCACAGCCGACCCACTGCCTACCATCGATCACCGCAAGACTTTGTGCACCGTCGCACAATCTCCTCGGGAGGCTTCCTTGCACCGCCGCCGTCGCACCGCGCTCCTGTTCACCGCCGTGATCGCCGCGGCCCCGCTCCTCACCGCCTGCGGGAGCGACGCGCATCCCGGCGCCGCGGCCGTCGTCGGCGGCCAGCGGATCACCGTCGCGCAGTTGGAGAACCGGGTGGGCGAGGTGCGCTCGGCGCAGCGCGCGGCCGTGTCGGACGACGCCCAGTACAAGCAGGCGGTCGCGCAGACCGGCAGCCTCACCCGCGACACCCTGCACGGCATGGTCCTGGACCGGGTGCTGCACCGCGCCGCCCAGGACGAGGACGTCACCGTCTCCCGGCACGAGATCCAGCAGATGCGCACCGGCCTGGAACAGCAGGTCGGCGGCTCCAAGGCGCTGGAGACGGCCTGGCTGCAGCAGTACGGCGTCGCCCCGGCCCGCCTCGACGACAACCTCCGCCTCCAGCTGGAGGCCCAGAAACTCGCCCAGGCCCTCGGCACCGACACCAGCAAGCCGGCCTTCTGGGACGCCCTGTCCAAGGCGTCCAAGGAACTCCACGTCGACCTCAACCCGCGCTACGGCGCCTGGGACGTCCAGAAGAGCAGCCGCGTCGACGCGAAGACTCCGTGGGTACGCGAGGTGACGGCGCCGGCGACGCAGGGGACGGCGTGAGCCGGGGGCGTTGAGCGGCGGCCGGTGAGCAACGGGCAGAAGCAGAAGGAACGGTACGGCGGCGTCGACAGGTACGGGCTCGCGGGCCGATGATCCGATGATCCCTCCCACCCTGTGGATATCTCGCGGGGACCGTCGGCGCGGTGCGTTAGCTTCGAACCGTGAACGCAACCAGCTTCGACGCCGCTTCCGACCAGGCCCCGGGAGCGCCCCCGGCCCCCGGCCGCATCGTCCTCCTCACCACCAGCCACCGCGTCGCGCCCGGCCTCCTGTCCTGGCCCGCCTGGCAGGCCCTGCACGCCGCCGACCGGGTGCTGTGTGCGGACGGCGCCCACCCGCAGCTGCCGTATCTGCGTGAGGCCGGAACAGCGGTCGACGAGGTGTCCCCGAGTGCCGAGGAGCTGGTCGACGCGTGCGCCGGTGGGCGGACCGTGGTCGTCGTCGCCACCGGTGAGGGCGAACCCGCCCTCACCGACGGCCTCGCCCGGCTTGCCGGCTCCGGCCGCGTCCACATGCCCGACCTGGAACTGCTCCCCGCCTCCTACGACCTGCCGGGCGCCCGTCTCCTCGACCTCGTCCAGGTCATGGACCGCGTCCGCGCCGAGTGCCCCTGGTCCTCCCGGCAGACGCACAAGGGCCTGGCGAAGTACGCCATCGAGGAGGCCTACGAACTCGTCGAGGCGATCGAGGACGGCGACCGGGACGAGCTGCGCGAGGAGCTCGGGGACGTCCTGCTCCAGGTCGTCTTCCACGCGCGGATCGCCGAGGAGGACCCGGAGACCCCCTTCTCCGTCGACGATGTGGCCGCCGGCATCGTCACCAAGCTCATCCACCGCCACCCGCACGTCTTCGGCGACGAGACGGCCTCCACGCCCGAGGAGGTCGCGGAGCACTGGCTGCGCACGAAGGCCACGGAGAAGCGGCGCACCTCGCTGACGGACGGCATCCCCCTCGGCCAGCCGAGCCTCGCCCTCGCCTCGAAACTGGCGTCCCGCGTCCGCACGGCGGGCCTGGAGGTCCCGCTGCCCGCTACGGACGGCATCGGGTACGAGCTGTTGGCGTTGGCGGTGCGGGCGGAGGCAGCCGGAGTGGATCCGGAAGCGGCGCTGCGGGCGGCAGGGCGGGCTTATCGGGACGCGATCAGGGAGGCGGAGGGGGAGACCGGTACTGGCTAGACGGCGGTGAACTCCACGGGGAGGTTGCGCAGCCCGCGCATGATCAGGCCGCCTCGCCACCGCAGGTCCGCCGGGTCGGTGGCAAGCCGGAGATCGGGCAGCCGGCGCAGCAAAGTCGCCAGTGCGGTGCGGCCTTCGAGGCGGGCGAGCGGGGCGCCGATGCAGTAGTGGATGCCGTGTCCGTAGCCGAGGTGCTGGTTGTCGCTGCGAGCGAGGTCGAGTGTGTCCGGCTCGTCGAAACGGGCGGGATCACGGTCGGCGGCGGCGAGTACCACGAGCACGGGATCACCTGAGGCGATTCGCTGTCCGCCCATGTCGAGAGGCTCGGTCGCGTAGCGCCAGGTAGCCAGTTCGACAGCGCCGTCGTAGCGGAGAAGTTCTTCGATGCCGGTGTCGAGCAGCTGCTGTTCGCCGCGTTCGATCGACTTCTGTAGCTGTGCCCGCTGTATCGGGTTGCGCAGCAGCGTGTAGGTGCCGTTGCCGATGAGGTTCAACGTCGTTTCAAAGCCTGCGAACAGGAGTACGAAACACATGGCTGCGGCTTCGTTCTCCGTCAGGTGCTCGCCGTGGTCGGAGGCGCGGATGAGACCGGAGATGAGGTCCTCGCCGGGGCCGGGGCTGTCCGGGAGCGCCGCCCGCTTTCGGTGGATCAGATCGGCGAGATAGGCCCGCATCTTCTTCACCGAACGTGCCACACCACCCCTCGGTCCTCCTTGGTGTCGGATCATCATCCCCGCCCAGTCCCGGAAGTCGTCCTGATCCTCGCGGGGGACGCCGAGCAGGTCGCAGATCGCGTAGATGGGGAGGGGGAACGCGAACTCGTGGATGAGGTCGGCACTTCCCGTGTGCGCGAACTGGTCGATGAGCTGGTCGGTCAACTCCTGCACCCTGGGAGCGAATTCGGCCACCCGCCGGGGTGTGAACGCTTTGGAGACGAGCCGACGCAGCCGTGTGTGGTCCGGTGGGTCGATGTTGAGCAAGTGGGTCATGAGGTTGGCACCGCGCTCGCCAGGGATGCCCGTCTTGTTCCTGCCCTGGGCAATTTTGGAATGGTGCACGGGATTCTTGGAGAGCCGATGGTCGGCGAGCGCTTGTTTGGCGTCCGCGTACCGGGTGATCAGCCAGGCCTCGACTCCGCTGGGCAGCGTGGTGCGGTGCACGGGCGCATGCTCGCGGAGCCATGCATAGGCAGGGTAGGGGTCGGTGGCGAACTCCCAAGTGAAGAGTTCGGGCTCGATCTGCGGGGCGTTCACGGAGGTGACGGTACCGGGAGCGTCATACGGGTGAGATCGCCGAATTACGTAGTTCCCCTTCGACTGCGGAGAGTGACAGGTAAAGTCCTCTCCGAACGGCACCGGCCCCAGAGCGCTTGCAGCAGCGCAAAGGAGCCGGAACCCTCCCGGCGGTGCGCCAACACCCCGGGGACGGAACAGTCTCGGAGGACTGAACATGCCCATTGTGGCACGCCCTTGCCCTGCCACCCCGGCGTCCGTAGTCGTCGCCAAGTACACGCGGGTTTCCACTCTCGACCAGCTCGACGGCTTCGGACTCGAAGACCAGGACCGGCTTCTCGATGGATGGCTCGCACGGCACCCTGAGGTCACCGTCCACGATTCCTACGTGGACGAAGCCGTGTCCGGGGCTCTGGAAAACCGCCCAGAGATGGACCGTCTCGTCGACGACGCACACCGGCACTGCTTCAACCGCGTCCTCGTTCCCAGGGGGGACCGCATCGGACGTACGGCCCGAGCTGCCTACTTGTGGGCCTGGACCATGGCTGACCTCGGCATCCATTTCCTCTCTGTCAGCGAGGGGATCGATACCGGTACCGAAGCGGGCTGGCAGCGGTTCAAGCAGCACGTCACCTTCTCGGAGATGGAGTGGCGACGTATCAAGGAGCGCACCGTCGCCGGCCGAGAGCTGAAGATCAGTTACGGCGGTTGGCCCGGCGGACCGGCTCCCTACGGTTACAGGATCGAGAAGGACGTCAATGAGGTCGGAGGGCGCCGCAAGCGCTTCTCGGTCCTGGTCACCGACGCCCACGAATCCATGGTCCTCACCATGGCCGTGAGCCTCGTCGTCGACCAGGGCATGAGCCTCACGGAGACATGTGAGGAACTCAACGGCCGTAAGTTCTTTGCCCGTAGCGGCGTCGCCTGGAGCGTCGCCAACCTCCGACACCGGCTCCATGGCGAAACCATTCACGACGGCTATGTGGTCTACCGGAAGACTGACCGTGGCAAGGCGAAGAACAACACCCTCTGCCGCGCCGACGGCACCCCTGTCCACGGTGACCAGGTCAAGATCGGCGTTCCGCCCATCTTCTCCGAGGAGCGGGCCGCACAGCTCATGGTCGCACTGCGGAAGCTCGGTTTCCGGAATGGGAGGCGAGGTAATTACGTCTATCCCCTCACTGGGCGGATTCACGGCAGGTGCGGAGAGGTGTACACGGGAGCAGGCCGTGGCACCAGTCGGTCGTACCGGTGCAAGGGAGCGCTCAAGGAGCCCTCGTGCCATGAGCCAGAGGTCGAGGCCGGCACCATCGAAGGCGCCGTCCGGAAGGAACTGGCCAGGCTCCTCGAAGAGGAGGGTCGCTCACGGGCTTTGACGGTCGAACGAGTGAGCAGTCTCTCTGGGGACAGAGAGACGTACGCGAAGCGCGTCGCCGAGTTCACGGCCAGGATCGCCGAACGGGAAAACCTGATCGAGGTTCGCATTCCCGAGTACGCACGCGCGGGTGTTGACCCAGTGGTGCTCAACGCGTCCATCACGGCACTTGAGGCCGAACTGGCGGAATCGCGCGAGCAGCTCAGTTTTGCCCGCCAGCGGCTGGAGTCGTACACCGAGCACGAGCGCAAGGTGGCCGACCTCGTCGACATCGCGGCCAATGCGGAGGACCGGTTGAAGGACCTGACTCTGGAACAACTCAGGGAGGTCGTCGACGTGTTCGACGTCAAGGCCGTACTCGGCGAGAGGATCGTCCTCGGCAAGCCTGGAGTACGGTGCGCCGTGAGCGAGTGGCACTGGGCAACCGGCACCAAGGTGCCGCCGGACCCCGACGACGAGCAGTGGGGGCAGGCGCTGGCCGTACTGCGGACTTACTTCACGAAACGCCACTTCACCAGCAAGTACGACATCCGCCTCCAGCTCGTGGGGATGTTGTACCGCCTCCGTCACGGCCTTTCCTGGGTTGACATGCCCCTTGTATGGGGCCCGGTGGATCCGATGCGTGAGCGTCAGCTCTCCTGGTGGCAGAAGGGCGCGTGGCCGGAGGTGATGAGGAGCCTGGGCGCCGACACCGCAGGAGTCGACGCTTACCGGCGTCCTTCCCTGCCACCGCTCGCGGTGACTGCTCAGTTCACGCCCGAGGCCGGCGGTCGACTCCTTCGTGCCCTCCGCTGAGTCACCACTCTTGAGCCAGGCGGGCGTCGCAACCCTGCCCCATCAGCACAAAGATGACAGGATTTCAGCTCTGTGATCTTCACGTGATCTACGCGGCATTAACTTGTGACAAGCAATGGACTGCCTATACGTTCACCGTTCAAGTGCGGTGCCCAGCACCACGCGTCGCACTCGTCACCGCTCTCTTCTGAAAGGCCCCCGCATGCTCTCCGGGAACGGTCGTCACCGTCGCCCCCGCCAGGCTCCGGCCCTCCTCGTCGCGGCCGGCGTGACGGGCTCCGCCATCGCCATCCCGCTTCTCGGCGCGGTGAGCGCCAGCGCTGCCGACGGCACCACCTGGGACAAGGTGGCGAACTGCGAGACCGGCGGCTCCTGGAGCCAGAACGACGGGACCGGTTTCTACGGCGGGCTCAAGCTCTCGCAGGACGACTGGGAGCAGTACGGCGGTCTCGACTACGCCTCGCGCCCCGACCTGGCCAGCCGCAACCAGCAGATAGCCGTCGCCGAGAAGATCCTGGACGACCAGGGTGTGGGCGCGTTCCACACCTGCGGGCTGACCACGGGGCTGTCGAAGGACGACGGGTCGGCCGACATCGACACCGGGATCCTGGACGACTCGTCCGACTCCTCCTCGGACTCCTCGGACGGTTCCGGCTCCACCGGCCTGTCCAACACGCCCGGTGGTACGTCCGACGACTCGTCCTCGACGGACTCGTCCACATCACCGTCGGCCTCGCCTGACTCTTCGTCCGATTCCTCGACCAACCCTGACGAATCGGACGAGTACCTCTCGCCCTCCGACTCCCCGTCCGAGCCGACCGCGAGCGGGTCACAGGGAAGCGACAGCTCGTCGACAGATCGGGCGAAGGGTGACGACTCGGACAAGTCCGAGCAGGCCGCGGGCTCTTGGAGTCTGGTCGACACCGGCGCGGTCGGCTCCGGCAGGCATCGTGGCGCCAGTGCCGACGAGAACACGGTCGCCAGTGACACCGAAGGGTCCGCGCAGGGGTCGTACACCGTCCATGGCGGTGACACTCTCGCCTCCATCGCCGACTCCCTTGGCCTGGACGGCGGGTGGCGCGCGCTCTACGCCGAGAACAAGCAGGCCATCGGTGCCGACCCGAACGACATCGCGGCCGGTCAGACCCTGAAGCTTCCTGGCGAATAGGGGCGGACAGGGGCTGAACGGGGCGAAAAGCGACGGGAGTTAACGACGGTCTTCGGACTGAATGTCCGGTTTGGTGAAAGTGTGGGATGACTCTCAGATGCCCTGATCGTCTTTGAGTTTCCGCGGAATCCGTGTCTACGGTCATCACCGTTCGTCAACACGGACCCCGAATGCCGCAACGCCGAATCCTGCCAGCGGCCGTAGGGAACAGTCGTCGCTTCACAGCGCCGTAGGCAGGAGCGGGGGACCCAGGTAAGTGCCGGGCCCGGCAGACAGTGCCGGAACCGGCTTGGGGTGAAGTCGTGCGCCGAGAGGCGCGCGGCCGGGCAACTCACACGGCCCGAACCCGACAGCTCACCTCGCAGGCGTCGGTGAGGGGATCTCCGCATGCTGTTTTCCAGCAAGGGCAAGCACCGTCGTCCGTCCAAGGCCACCCGCGTCGCCACGCTCGCCGGCGTGACCGGTGTCGCCATCGCCGCCCCGCTCATGGCGGCCGGCAACGCCTCCGCCGCCACCGCGTCCGAGTGGGACGCGGTCGCCAGCTGCGAGTCCGGCGGCAACTGGTCCATCAACACCGGCAACGGTTACTACGGCGGTCTGCAGTTCTCCGCCTCCACGTGGGCCGCCTACGGCGGTACCCAGTACGCGTCGCAGGCCAACCAGGCCAGCAAGGCGCAGCAGATCACCGTCGCCGAGAAGGTGCTGGCCTCCCAGGGCAAGGGTGCCTGGCCGGTCTGCGGCACGGGCCTGTCCGGTGCCGCGTACAACGGCGGCAGCTCGTCGAGCTCCTCCAGCTCCTCGAACTCGTCCAGCTCTTCGAGCGGTGGCACCAGCAGCCGTTCGAACGACTCGACCAGCACCTCGCGCTCCGCCGACCGTCCGGCCGCGAAGAAGACCGTCACCACCCCGACCGGCAAGAAGGTCAAGAAGGGCGACGGCGAGTACAAGGTCGTCAAGGGCGACACCCTCAGCACGATCGCCGAGAAGCACAAGGTCAAGGGCGGCTGGGAGAAGCTGTTCAAGCTGAACAAGGACATCGTCGAGGACGCGGACCTGATCTACCCGGGTCAGCAGCTGCACCTCAAGTGACAGAGACCTGGTAGCCGAACCACAGCGGCCTGACAGACGTGTCCCCCACCATGGAGGTCACGTGAGGGCCTCCCCCGTCCCCACGGGCTCCCCGCTCCGGTGCGTGTTCCCCCGTACGCACCGGGGCGGGGTTCTTTTTGCCCGTCTGCTTTGTTCCGTTCGGAAACAATTTACTCTCGGTTCTGTCCAAGGGGCGGCCCATCGGCTGGCTGTTCGTCCCGGGACGGTTAGGCTCGGTCCCGCAGAGCCATCGCGGCCCGCGTAGCCGCGTCACATTGAAGAAGGAGATGCTCGTGCCGTCCATCGACGTCGTCGTAGCCCGGGAAATCCTGGACTCCCGAGGCAACCCCACGGTCGAGGTCGAGGTCGGCCTCGACGACGGCAGCACGGGTCGTGCCGCCGTCCCCTCCGGCGCCTCCACGGGTGCCTTCGAGGCCATCGAGCTGCGTGACGGTGACCCCAACCGCTACCAGGGCAAGGGTGTCGAGAAGGCCGTCCTCGCCGTCATCGAGCAGATCGGCCCGGAGCTGGTCGGCTACGACGCCACCGAGCAGCGCCTGATCGACCAGGCGATGTTCGACCTGGACGCCACCGACAACAAGGGCTCGCTCGGCGCCAACGCCATCCTCGGCGTCTCCCTCGCCGTCGCGCACGCCGCCTCCGAGGCCTCCGACCTCCCCCTCTTCCGCTACCTGGGCGGCCCGAACGCGCACCTGCTGCCCGTTCCGATGATGAACATCCTGAACGGCGGGTCGCACGCCGACTCGAACGTCGACATCCAGGAGTTCATGATCGCCCCGATCGGCGCGGAGTCCTTCTCCGAGGCGCTGCGCTGGGGCGCCGAGGTCTACCACACCCTCAAGAAGGTCCTGAAGAGCAAGGGCCTGTCCACCGGCCTCGGCGACGAGGGCGGCTTCGCCCCGAACCTGGACTCCAACCGCGCCGCCCTCGACCTCATCCTCGAGGCCATCAAGCAGGCCGGTTACGTCCCCGGCGAGCAGATCGCGCTCGCGCTCGACGTCGCCGCGTCCGAGTTCTACAAGGACGGCAAGTACGAGTTCGAGGGCAAGTCCCGCTCGGCCGCCGAGATGACCGAGTACTACGAGGAGCTCGTGGCGGCCTACCCGCTCGTCTCCGTCGAGGACCCGCTGTACGAGGACGACTGGGCCGGCTGGAAGGTCCTCACCGACCGCCTCGGCGACAAGGTGCAGATCGTCGGCGACGACCTGTTCGTCACCAACCCGGAGCGTCTGGCCCGCGGCATCGAGGACGGCGCGGCCAACGCGCTGCTCGTCAAGGTGAACCAGATCGGCTCGCTCACCGAGACCCTGGACGCCGTCGAGCTGGCCCAGCGCAACGGCTTCAAGTGCATGATGTCCCACCGCTCCGGCGAGACCGAGGACGTCACCATCGCCGACCTCGCCGTCGCCACCAACTGCGGCCAGATCAAGACCGGCGCCCCGGCCCGCTCCGAGCGCGTCGCCAAGTACAACCAGCTGCTGCGCATCGAGGAGATCCTCGACGACGCGGCGGTGTACGCGGGCCGCTCCGCGTTCCCGCGCTTCAAGGGCTGAGCCGTACAGCCAAGGGCAAGGGCTGCGCCGTACAGGGTCAAGCCCGAGCCAGTCGTACGTACGTCCCCGTACTCGGTCCCGTACCGTGTGCGGGGACGTACGCGCGTGTGAAAGGGGAGGCGGAGACATGGCCGTCAAGGACCGGGACCGTTTCTCCACCACCACCCGGATCCGGCTGCTCGGCGAGCAGACCGCCGCGCGGGTCTACCGCTCGCAGACCAAGCGCCAGGCCCGCCGCTCCCGGCTCACCGGCCGCGCGGCCCTGCTCGCGCTCGTCGTCTGCACGCTGGTGGTGGCGCTCGCCTACCCGATAAGGCAGTACGTCTCCCAGCGCGCCGAGGTCGCCGATCTGCAACGGCAGAGGCAGCAGGCCAAGGAGCGGGTCGAGCAGCTGCGCGACCTCAAGGCGCGCTGGCAGGACGACGCGTACGCCGAGCAGCAGATCCGGCAGCGGCTGCACTACGTCATGCCCGGGGAGACCGGTTACGTCGTGATCGACCCGGACCTGACCAAGCAGTCGCGCGCCGACCTGGGGGCGGCCGACCGCCCCTGGTACTCGAACGTCTGGGACGGGGTCGACAAGTCCGACGCCTCCGACCAGTGACCTGACCAGAGAGACATTCCGCAGTGGAAACCCCTCCGCCGACCACCCCGCGCACCGAGCCCACCGACGCGGACGTGGCGGCCTTCGAGCAGCAGCTCGGCCGCCCGCCGCGCGGGCTGCGCGCCATCGCCCACCGTTGCCCGTGCGGTCAGCCCGACGTGGTGGAGACGGCCCCCCGCCTCCCCGACGGCACGCCCTTCCCGACGACGTACTACCTGACGTGCCCGCGCGCCGCCTCGGCGATCGGCACGCTGGAGGCGAACGGCGTCATGAAGGAGATGACGGCCCGTCTGGAGACGGACCCGGAACTGGCCGCCGCGTACCGCGCCGCCCACGAGGACTACATCGCCCGCCGCGACGCCATCGAGGTCCTGGAGGGCTTCCCGAGCGCGGGCGGCATGCCGGACCGGGTGAAGTGCCTGCACGTACTGGTGGGGCACTCCCTGGCCGCGGGGCCGGGCGTGAACCCGCTGGGGGACGAGGCGATCGCGATGCTGCCGGAGTGGTGGCGTAAGGGTCCGTGTGTGACCGTGCCCGGGCCGCCGACGGGCGAGGGCTGGCAGACGGAGACGAGCGAGGACGGCACGGGGTACTTCGCGTTCAAGCCCGTCGAGGAGGGTGACCGGTGACCCGCGTCGCCGCCATCGACTGCGGTACGAACTCCATCCGGCTCCTCGTCGCGGACGTGAACCCCGCGACCGGTGAACTGGTCGACCTGGACCGGCGCATGACCATCGTGCGGCTCGGCCAGGGCGTCGACCGCACCGGACGGCTCGCCCCCGAGGCACTGGAGCGCACCTTCGCGGCCTGCCGTGACTACGCGGCGATCATCAAGGAGCACGGCGCCGACCGACTGCGGTTCGTGGCGACGTCGGCCACGCGGGACGCCGCCAACCGGGACGACTTCGTGCGCGGGGTCCTCGACATCCTCGGCGTCGAGCCCGAAGTGGTCTCCGGCGACCAGGAGGCGGCGCTCTCCTTCACGGGCGCGACCGCGGAACTCGCCGGCCGCGACGACCTCGCCAAGCCCTACCTGGTCGTGGACATCGGCGGCGGCTCGACGGAGTTCGTGGTCGGCGACGACCGGGTCCGCGCGGCCCGCTCCGTGGACATCGGCTGCGTCCGCATGACCGAGCGCCACCTCGTCCACGACGGCGCGGTGACGGACCCGCCCACTCCGGATCAGATCACGGCGATGCGCGCGGACATCGAGGCCGCCCTGGACCTCGCCGAGCGGACGGTTCCCCTGCGCGAGGCCCGCACCCTGGTCGGCCTGGCGGGCTCGGTCACCACGATCTCGGCCATCGCCCAGAACCTCCCCGAGTACGACTCGCAGGCCATCCACCACTCCCGTGTCTCCTACGACCGCGTCCGCGAGATCACGGAGTCCCTGCTGACCTCCACCCACGCCGAACGCGCGACCATCCCCTCCATGCACCCGGGCCGGGTCGACGTCATCGGGGCGGGCGCCCTCGTACTGCTCTCGATCATGGAGCGGACCGGGGCGACGGAGGTCGTGGTGAGCGAACACGACATTTTGGACGGGATCGCGTTCCTGGCGGCGGGGGAGTCCGAGGCCGGCGCGTAGAGGAACTGAACCGGGCCGTCGTCTCACCGGCCGTGGGTCCCGGCGGCATGGATGTCAGTGCCGACCGGGACCATGGTCGTCATGACCGATGAGCGATACGCCCGCCTGGCGGCCGACCACCTCTCCGCCGACCTCGCCGACCGATGGACGGCCCTCCTGCGTCCGTGCGCCCGCCTGCACCCAGCCGCGACCGACGAGCAGCCCGTCGCCATCCTCGGCGGCACGCCGGAGCTGCCGCCCGGGACCGCGTGGCCCGAGTGGCCGGGCCACGGCCCGCTGTCCTTCGTCGCGTCGGTGCGCTGCGCGGCGCTACCGCGCGAGGCCCTGACGACCGGCTTTCCCCAGGACGGCACCCTGCTCTTCTTCTGCTTCGAGTACGACGGTGAGGCCGACGGCGACGAGGGGCCGTTCGTCTCCGTGGACGACCCCGAGTCGTGGGTCGGGGCCCAGGTCCTGTACGTCCCGGAAGGCACACCGGTCCGCCCGGCGGAGGTACCGAGGGAGCTGGACCCTTACCCGCGTACGCCCCTCGTCGCTGAGACGGAGCTGAGCGCTCCCGACCTCTGGCTGCCCCAGGTCCGGCAGGCGCTGCTCGGTGACGGTGGAGAGTGGCCGGATCACTTCCGCGAGACCCCCGTCGAACTCCGCTCGTTCCGCCGCGCGTTCGAACGCCTGCGCGGCCACATGGGCCACCAGATAGGCGGCCACGCCGTCCCCGTACAGGGCCCGGTGGAGTACGAGGTCGCGGACGCGCACCTCGGCCCGGGCCAGCGCACCTGGGGCGACCCCCTCCTGGACGAGGAAGCCGCCCGCTGGGTCGTCCTCGCCCAGTTCGACAGCGACACCGACGCGGAGATGGAGTGGGGGGACGCGGGCACCCTCTACTGGCTGATCCGTCACGAGGACCTGACGGCATCCCGCTTCGACCGGGTTCGGCTGGTCGTGCAGTGCTAGGGCGGTGGGGCCGAACCGCACTCCACTGAGCATCCGGCACCCCCGATGAGCAGCCCGGAGAGCCATCAAAGAGCCCTCAGAACCTCCCTCCCCGACCCCCCGCCGACAAAGTTCGTGAAGTTCTTCACAAGGAATTCGGCCCTGTCGGAGCAGGAAAAGGGGCCGGTTGGCCCTTCCGGGGGCCCGGTGGGGTGTTGAACGTGTTCAGGAGTGTGTGTCGAGGGGGTGTCGGGGGTGTGTCGGCGGGGCGGCCGGAGAGGGGGCGGCGGGGTCGTCGGAGAGTCAGAGCGGCAGCTCACGCGGCATTGACAACGGGTCGTACCGGGCGAGGGTTCCGT
Source organism: Streptomyces sp. NPDC088794 (assembly GCF_044750545.1). NCBI lineage: Bacteria > Bacillati > Actinomycetota > Actinomycetes > Kitasatosporales > Streptomycetaceae > Streptomyces > Streptomyces sp. NPDC088794. The sequence goes on from NZ_JBIVKB010000004.1 coordinate 555,137, forward strand.
CCCGGCGGGGTGACCTGGATCATGGCGGCCGCGGAGAATAGCACACACCCTCCACAAGCTTGTGAAGGGGCGCACGAGCTACCCCCCTGAGGCAGGTGGATACTCGATGGCATGAGCACCACGGAGCGTCCCAGGATCCTCGTAGTAGGCGGTGGGTACGTAGGCCTGTACGCAGCTCGGCGCATTCTCAAGAAGATGCGCTACGGCGAGGCGACCGTCACGGTCGTCGACCCCCGGTCGTACATGACCTACCAGCCCTTCCTCCCCGAAACCGCCGCCGGCAACATCTCCCCGCGCCACGTCGTCGTCCCGTTGCGACGCGTGCTGCCGAAGGCGGAGGTTCTCACCGGCCGGGTCACCAGCATCGACCAGGACCGCAAGGTCGCCTCGATCGCCCCCCTCGTCGGTGAGGCGTACGAGCTGCCCTTCGACTACCTGGTGATCGCGCTCGGCGCGGTCTCCCGGACCTTCCCGATCCCCGGCCTCGCCGAGCAGGGCATCGGCATGAAGGGCATCGAGGAGGCCATCGGCCTGCGCAACCACGTGCTCGAGCAGCTGGACAAGGCCGACTCCACCACCGACGAGGAGATCCGCCGCAAGGCGCTCACCTTCGTCTTCATCGGCGGCGGGTTCGCCGGTGCGGAGACCATCGGTGAGGTCGAGGACCTGGCCCGCGACGCGGCCAAGTACTACAAGAACGTGTCCCGCGAGGACATGCGCTTCATCCTCGTCGACGCCGCGGACAAGATCCTGCCCGAGGTCGGCCCCAAGCTCGGCCAGTACGGCAAGGAGCACCTGGAGAGCCGCGGTGTGGAGATCTACCTCTCCACCTCGATGGACTCCTGCGTCGACGGGCACGTCGTGCTGAAGAACGGCCTCGAGGTCGACTCCAGCACCATCGTGTGGACCGCCGGTGTGAAGCCGAACCCGGCGCTGGCCCGCTACGGCCTGCCGCTCGGCCCCCGCGGTCACGTCGACTGCGCCCCGACCCTCCAGGTCCAGGGCACCGACTACATCTGGGCCGCCGGCGACAACGCCCAGGTCCCCGACATCGCTGCCCGCAAGGCCGGTGTCGAGAACGCCTGGTGCCCGCCGAACGCCCAGCACGCGCTGCGTCAGGCCAAGGTCCTCGGCGACAACGTGATGTCCGGCCTGCGGGGCTTCCCGCAGAAGGACTACTCGCACGCCAACAAGGGTGCGGTGGCCGGTCTCGGCCTCCACAAGGGCGTCGCGATGATCGTCATGGGCAAGGTGAAGATCAAGGTCAAGGGCCGCCTCGCCTGGTACATGCACCGCGGCTACCACGGTCTGGCCATGCCGACCTGGAACCGCAAGATCCGCGTCTTCGCCGACTGGACCCTCGGCATGTTCCTCAAGCGCGAGGTCGTCGCCCTCGGCGCCATGGAGAACCCCCGCGAGGAGTTCTACGAGGCCGCCAAGCCCGCCCCGCGGCCCGCCGCCGCGGCCGAGCCGGAGAAGTCCGAGGCCAAGGCCTCCTGACCCACCCCGGTCGCCGGACAACGGCTTGGACCGCAGTAACCGAACGAACCGAAGGGCCTTCCGCCATCCGTGGTGCGGGAGGCCCTTCGGCATGCCCGGAGAGCCGCCCCACGGCCCGCCCCCACTCCATGTACGTGGCAGCTACAGCCATTTTGCCCAGTCGTAACGCACCTGGGGGACTGCGCAGTCGCCCTGTTGGTGTTTACGTAGTGACTGGTCATTTCGGTATCGCTTGTCATGGAGGTCGCCATGGCCGACGCCGCGCTGCGGCTGAAGAGCCTCGTCGAACAACTGATTGGGGTCCCGCTCCCGGTGCGCATCCGCGCCTGGGACGGGTCGCAGGCGGGGCCGCCGGGCGCGCCCACGCTGGTCGTACGCAACCGGCGTGCCGTGCGCCGGCTGCTGTGGAAACCGGGCGAACTGGGGCTCGCCCGCGCCTGGGTCGCCGGCGACCTGGACATCGAAGGAGACCTCTACGCCGCCCTCGCGCAGATCGCCGGGCTGGTGTGGGAGCGCGGGGAGGACGCCAGGACGCTCACGCAGGCGGTGCGCGATCCGGAGGTGCGGGCCGCCGCCCGCGGGCTCGTGAAGCTCGCCGGGCTGCCGCTGCCGCCCGCCCCGCCCCGGGAGGAGATCCGCAGATCCCGCTCCCATCTGCACACCAAGCGCAGCGACAGACGCGCGATCAGCCACCACTACGACGTCGGCAACGACTTCTACGAGATCGTTCTCGGCCCCTCGATGGTGTACTCGTGCGCCTACTGGGAGTCCTCCGAGCCTGGCGCCACCCTTGAGGACGCCCAGCGCGACAAGCTCGAACTCGTCTGCCGCAAGCTGGATCTGACGCCTGGTCAGCGGCTGCTCGACGTCGGCTGCGGCTGGGGCTCCATGGCCGTGCACGCCGCCCGCGAGCACGGCGTGAGCGTCGTCGGCATCACCCTCTCCCAGGAGCAGGCCGCGTACGCCCGCAAGCGTGTCGCGGAGGAGGGGCTGACCGACCGGGTGGAGATCCGGGTGCAGGACTACCGGGACGTCGCCGACGGGCCCTACGACGCCATCTCCTCCATCGGCATGGCCGAACACGTGGGCGCGGAGCGGTACTTGGAGTACGGCCGGGACCTCTACCGGCTGCTCAAGCCCGGCGGCCGGCTGCTCAACCACCAGATCGCGCGCCGGCCGCAGAGCGACGAATCGGCGTACAACCTCGACGGGTTCATCGACGCGTACGTCTTCCCGGACGGCGAACTCGCCCCGATCGGCTCCACCGTCACGCAGTTGGAGCGGGCCGGGTTCGAGGTGCGGGACGTCGAGTCGATCCGCGAGCACTACGCGCTCACCCTGCGCCGCTGGGTGGCCAACCTGGAGGTCGAGTGGGGGCGCGCGGTCAAGCTGACCAGCGCCGGGCGCGCCCGCGTCTGGCGGCTGTACATGGCCGCCAGCGCCCTCGCGTTCGAGCGCAACCGCATCGGCGTCAACCAGGTCCTGGCGGTGCGCACCCCCGACACCGGGCGGTCCGGGCTGCCGTTGCGGGCGCGCACCTGGAACTGAACCGACCACGCCTGCCCGGCACTTGAACGCGGAGGGGCTCCGCTGCCACCCGGCAGCGGAGCCCCTCCGCGTTTGCCATCCCTACCGCTACTCCGACTTGATCGCCGCCAGCATGTTCATCTTGGCCGCCCGGCGGGCCGGCCACAGCGCGGCCAGGATGCCGACCGTCGCCGCGAGCAGCAGGAAGATCGCCATCCTGGTCCAGGGCAGGACCAGTTCGTACGTCGCCATCTTCGCGCCCAGGAGTTCGCCGGCCGCCCAGCCGAAGAACACGCCCAGGCCGATGCCGAGCACACCGCCGAACAGGGAGATGACCAGGGACTCCAGGCGCACCATGCGCTTGATGGCCTTGCGGTCCAGGCCGATCGCGCGCAGCATGCCGATCTCCTGCGAGCGCTCGAAGACCGACATCGCCAGGGTGTTGATGACCCCGAGGACGGCCACGATGACCGCCATGGCGAGCAGGCCGTAGAGCATGTTCAGCATCAGCGTGAAGATCTTCGCGATGTCGTCGGACAGGTCCTGCTTGCTCTGCACCTTGATGGCCGGGTTGGCGCCCAGGGCCTTCTCCAGCTTGTCCTTAGTCGAACCGGAGGCGCCGTCGGCGGTCTTCACCAGGATCTGCATGTCGCCCGGGTCGGTCAGGTGCGGGGTGAGGACCTTGTTGTCGAGCATGATCCCCTCGATCAGCTCGTTGCCCTCGTAGACCCCGGCCACCGTCAGCCGCTGCGCCTTGCCGTCCTCGTAGTGCACCGTGAAGTCCGAACCGGCCTTCCAGCCATAGGACTTGGCGGTGTCGTCGTCGACGACGACCTGGTCGCCGCCGACCTTGAAGGAGCCGCTGTCGACCTTCAGGTCGGTCAGCTCGCCGATCGCGGAGCCGTTGACGCCGGTCAGGAACTCGGTGGTGCCGTCGATGCGCGCCGGGGAGTTGCGCAGCGGGCTGGTGGACTTGACGCCCGCGGTGGAGTTCAGCTTCTTGTCGACGTCCGGCGACAGCTCGTTGCCGTTGGCCATGGAGACGATGTAGTCGGCGCTGATGGCGGCCGAGGCCATCTTGTCGATCGACTTCTGCAGGCTGCCGGCGACCACCGTCATGCCGGTGATCAGGGTGAGCCCGATCATCAGCGCGGAGGCGGTGGCGGCCGTACGGCGCGGGTTGCGCACCGAGTTCTGGCGGGCCAGCTTGCCCGAGATGCCGAAGATCCGCAGGACCGGTGCCGTCGCCGCGATCAGCGGGCGGGACAGCAGCGGGGTCAGGATGAACACGCCGATGATCAGCAGTACCGCGCCGAAGCCCATGGGGGCCTGGCCGTCCGAGCCGTCCATCGCCGTGGCGGCCAGTACGGTCGCGACGCCCGCGCCGCTGAACAGCGCGCCCAACGTGTTGCGCAGCACGAGGGACTTGGTCGTCGCCTTCGCGTGCACGCTGCTCATCGCGGCCACCGGCGGGATCTTCGCCGCCCGGCGGCCCGGCAGCCACGCGGCCAGCATGGTGATGACGACGCCGACCAGGAGGGCGGCCACGATCGTGCCGGGGGAGATGACCAGCGGGCCGTCCGGGACGGTCGCGCCGAAGGAGTTCATCAGGGAGCGCAGGCCGGCGCCGATGCCGATGCCCGCGACCAGTCCGGTCACGCCGGCGACCACGCCGACCACGAACGCCTCGATCAGCACCGAGCGCGTGACCTGCCGGCGGGAGGCGCCGACCGCGCGCAGCAGCGCCAGTTCCTTGGTGCGCTGGGCGACCAGCATGGTGAAGGTGTTGGCGATGATGAACGTGCCGACGAAGAGCGCGATGCCGGCGAAGACCAGCAGGCCCTGCTTGAGGCCGCTCATCGACGAGGCGATCTGCTCGGCCTGGTCGTCGGCGAGCTTCTTGCCGGTCTCGGTCTCCACGAGCTTGGCCGGCAGCGCCTTGTCCAGCGCGGACTTCAGCGCCGCCTGGGAGGTGCCGGAAGCCGCCTTCACGTCGATCTCGTCGAACGTGCCGGGCTTGCCGAAGAGGGTCTGCGCGGTGGCGGTGTCGTAGAGGGCGAGGCTGCCGCCCGCCGCGACGTTGCCGTCGTCGGTGGTGAAGATGCCGGTGATCTTCGGGGTGAGGACCGGGCCGTCGACGGAGATGCGGATGGTGTCGCCGACCTTGTAGCCGGCCCGCTTCGCGGTCTCCGCGTCGATGGCGACCTGGTCCTTGCCGTGCGGGGCCGTGCCGGACGTCAGCGGGTAGCGGGGGTCCTTGTCGCCCCAGTAGTTGCCGCCCTGCGACTGGAAGCCGCCGCCGATGAGCTTGCCGTCCTTGTCGGCGATGGCGGTGAAGCCGGTGACGACGCCGATGGCGTTCGCGGCACCGGGCACCTCGGCCGCGGTGTCGAGCTGAGCCTTCGTCAGCTCGGGCGTCTTGTTGATCGTATTGCCCGTGTCCTTCTGGGACTTGGGCGTCACGGCGACGTCGACCTGGTCGAAGCCCTTGGCCGAGCTGTTCTGGAAGGCGTCGGAGATGGTGTTGGTGAAGACCAGGGTCCCGGACACGAACGCGACGCCGAGCATGACGGCGAGGACGGTCATCAGGAGGCGGGCCTTGTGCGCGAGTACGTTGCGCAGGGCGGTGCGGAACATCAGCTCGTGCGGCCCTTCGCGTCGAACTCGGGGGTCTGGGGGTTCCCCCCAGGAAATTGCCGCATGAAGTCGAGGACCGCTTCGGAGCTCGGCTGGTACAGCTCGTCGACCAGGCGGCCGTCGGCCAGGAAGACCACCCGGTCCGCGTAGGCCGCGGCCACCGGGTCGTGGGTGACCATGACGACGGTCTGGCCCAGCTCCCGTACGGAGTTGCGCAGGAAGCCGAGCACCTCCGCGCCGGAGCGGGAGTCGAGGTTTCCGGTCGGCTCGTCGCCGAAGATGATGTCGGGGCGGGAGGCCAACGCGCGGGCCACGGCGACGCGTTGCTGCTGGCCGCCGGAGAGCTGCGAGGGGCGGTGGCTGAGCCGGTCCGCGAGACCCACCATCTTGATGACGGTGTCCAGCCACTGCTTGTCGGGCTTGCGGCCCGCGATGTCCATCGGGAGCGTGATGTTCTCGAGGGCGGTCAGCGTCGGCAGCAGGTTGAACGCCTGGAAGATGAAGCCGATCTTGTCGCGGCGCAGCTTGGTCAGCGCCTTGTCCTTCAGCGAGCCCAGCTCGGTCTCGCCGATGCGCACGGATCCGGAGGAGAAGGAGTCGAGGCCGGCCACGCAGTGCATCAGCGTGGACTTGCCCGACCCGGAGGGGCCCATGATCGCGGTGAACTCGGCCTGCCGGAACTCGACGGAGACCCGGTCGAGGGCGACCACCTGGGTCTCGCCCTGTCCGTAGATCTTCGACAGATCCGTGGCGCGCGCGGCCACGGTGGTGGTCCGGCCGGCGACGGGTGTGGTGGTCACGGGAGGCTCTCCTCGAGAGGACGACGTGTGAAGGGGACGTCTCTCATCCTGGTTGCCTGATGTGCCCGTGTAGTCAGCCGCTGTTCCGGTTCCGAAGGCAGACTCGGGAGGGACCCGGGGTCCTCGAGTCATACCTGGGGATGACGGTCACCCCCGAGAGGGTCCGTCGAAGGGACTCGTCGACCGGCCCACGCAAGCGCCCGCGCCGAGAACGCGGAAGCGCTTGCGTCAAGAACCGGTGGAGCACCCTCGTTCGGGCGGTGAAATTCCGTCATTCCGCATACGCCCCTGGATCCCGCACGCAAGGCTATTGGCATGTGCGGATGGCCCGTTCCAGTGGCTGATGCACCCTCAGGCATCAATAAAATAAGACAACATGGGTCCACCTCGCCGCTGTTGGAGGGAAGCATCCCGATAGGCTCGGAACCTCGACGCGGAGCCCATGGCCTGCCCGGATGGTGGAATGCAGACACGGCGAGCTTAAACCTCGCTGCCCCTTCGCGGGCGTGCCGGTTCAAGTCCGGCTCCGGGCACCTCCATGCCCACGCGACGACATCCGACGCGTGGGCGCTCACCCTTTCAGGGGTATTTTCAGCGTCAATCCTTATTGACGTCGGTGTCAACCCTTGAAGGGTCGGTCGGACCCGGCAGAGGCAGGCCTAGTACCAGCCGGTGCAGGTGATCGCCGTGCCGTCACCGGAGTCGCCGCAGGCCCGCATCAGCTTGCCGTTCGAGTCACGCCAGGCCTCGGTGTGGACGCTGGTGCCGGCGTCGACCCGGCGGATGCCCAGCTGCGGCTCCCAGGTGCGGCCGCCGTCGCTGCTGCGGTCCACCCAGACGTGCATGCCGACGAAGCCGTTGGTGACCCGGCCCCAGGCGCAGGTGTTGGTCCCGGAGCCGTTGTACCTCAGCTCGAAGAGCTGGCCCCTGGCGCCGGTCGCCGAGCGGGCGGTTCCGGTCACCACGTTGGTGTTGCAGCCGTCCGCGGCGCTGGCGGTGGTGCCGGCGCCGGACATGGCGAGCAGTCCGGTGGTCATCGCCAACGCCGAGACCGTGGCCGCGAGCTTCTTGTTCACGCGCATTCTCTGTCGTTCCCCCTTGCGAGCCCTGAGGCTCATGCGGTCGATGACGGAAGTCTCGACCGGGGGAGCGGGGTGCGACCATCCTGGACAACAGAGGTTGACCGGCCCGCAGAACGCCTGCTAGTGCCTGCCGGCGCCGGCGTCAGCCCTGGTAGACGGTCAGTACCGCGCCGCCCATCTCCACCCGGCGTCCCGCCCGCATCCCGTCCCTGCGCAGGGTGCGCAGGCAGGTGTGGAAGAGGGCCAGCTCGTCGGCGTCCAGGATCGCGGCGGCGAGGTCCACGAGTTCGGCGACCGACTCCTCGGTGAGCTCGTCGGGCAGTTCGCCGGAGAGCAGGACGACCGACTCGCCCGCGGGACCGCGGACCACGGCCGTGGCCGGTCCGCCGTGCACGAACAACACATTTCCCCCCGGACAGGCGCTATAGCCCGTGGTCGTGCGGCTCTCGCTCCTCGGGCAGGACGAGAGACTAGCGGGGGATCTCGGTGGTTTCGGGCGCAGTTGAATTCTTTTTCCGACTTGACGGAAGTGGGACCCACCCAGGTCGTCGGACGGCGCCGCAGGCTCCGGGAGCGGTCACTTCTCCGGTGCGCGGGGGGTGGAGCGGTCGAGCAGGGACTCGACGAGGGCGGCCACATGGCGGCGGTCGTCGGCCGACAGCTGCTGGACGCTGGCGATGAGCAGGTCGACCTCGGGGTCGGCGGAGCCGGCGGCCGTGCCGGTGGCGTCCGAGCCGGCCGGCGGGCCGTACACATGGATGCCGCAGGCCTCCGCGGCGGCGCGGCGCACGGTGTCCAACGGCAGTTCCAGGCCCTTGGACAGGCCTTCCAGGGTGGCCGACTGGGGCATGCGGACCACGCGCTCGGTGGTGGCCAGGTGGTGGACGGTGGAGCGCGGGACGCCACCGCGGCGCGCCACGTCACCGTAGGACCAGCCTCTTCGGTCGAGGCGCTCGCGGATCAACTGCTGCAGTGCGTTGGCCACTGGTGCGTCACTTCCTGCTTGCCGCTCACTGGATCCGTGCATGTCGGAGGCGATTCTACGGGCGGGTGTACGGGCCGCCGAAAGAGTGATTCCCCGAACGGGTTGCGGAGCGTGTCCCCGAGGGCCTAGTGTCCAATCTCGTTGGACAGCACGTCCGACCAGATTGGACGGAGTCTGGGGGGAACCTGACTCCGTCCGATCGGAACTGCTTATCCCTGAGGGGGAACTGATCATGATGGACGCCCACGAGCTTGAGGCCGAGTCCGCCGAGCTGCTGCCGGGCCGCGAGGCCCTCGGAAAGCTGAAGTTCAGCTTCAACCGGACCACGAACGTCACCAAGCACGTCGCCAACATCGAGGCGGCCAACCAGTCCGCCGCCGTCAACGACCACTCCTCGTGGTCGGCGGCCGACTCCGGCGCCGCGCAGAACATCACGGTCAAGCAGTAGCGCTCGCGCTCCACCTCGAGCAGAACCCGACATCCACCGACATTCCGAGAGGACATCCATCATGAGCATGGACATGCACGAGCTCGACACCGAGTCCGCGGAGCTGCTGCCGGGCCGTGAGGCGCTGGGCAAGCTGAAGTTCAGCTTCAACCGCACCACGAACGTCACCAAGCACGTCGCCAACATCTCGGCGTCCAACGAGTCGCTGGCCCTCAACGACCACTCCGCGTACTCGGTGGCGTCGTCCTCGGCCGCGCAGAACATCACCGTCACTCAGTAGCGGTACGGCCACGGGGGCGGACCGCACGTTGCCTGCGAGGCGGTCCGCCCCCGTGGCGTTTCAACCGGGGGGAACCCGCCGCATCCGGGGGGACGCGGCGCGGACTTGGGGGGAGAACCACAATGACGGTGCTCGGAGACGGGCCCACGGCGCTGTACGGCACCGGGCCCGTGCCCGGTCCGGGCGGCCGCCCGGTGACCTACGAACAGGTCGCCACGGGCAGCGTGCCGGTCGTCGGACAGTCGCTGGTACCGCGGCTGAGCGCGGGGTTGCAGCTGCACGGCGAGTACCAGGGCTCGGGTTTCACCGAGCCCAAGTACATCGCCCGTCGGGGGGACGGGCAGGTCGTGCAGCTGTCCCGGCTGCTGTACCTGGTGGCGTCGAGCGTGGACGGCGTCCGCGACATCGAGACGATCGCCTACCGGGTCAGCGCGCGCTTCGGCCGCGAGGTCAGCGGCGAGAACGTCCGCTACCTGGTGGAGAAGAAGCTCGAACCGCTGGGTGTGACGGTCCCCGACGGTCAGGAGGACGACGAGGTCGACGCCCCGCGCTCCGACCTGCTGCTCGCCCTCAAGGGCCACCGGGTGATCTTCAACGAGCGGCGTACGGCGGCCATCGCGAGCGTCTTCACCTGGCTGCACCGGCCGCCGGTCGTCGCGGTCGTGCTGCTGGCGGCCGTCGTCATGGACGTTTGGCTGTTCGGCTTCTTCGGGGCGATCGAGCCGGTGCTCGAAGTCCTCGACCAGCCGGTGCTCATCCTGGTCGTGTTCGTCCTCACCGTGGCCTCGCTCGTCTTCCACGAGTTCGGCCACGCCTCCGCGTGCAGATACGGCGGTGCCCGGCCCGGCTGCATCGGGTGCGGGCTGTTCCTGATCTGGCCGTCGATGTACACCGACGTCACCGACGTCTACCGGATCGGGAAGGCCGGGCGGCTCCGCACCGACCTGGGCGGGGTGTACTTCAACGTCGTCTTCATGCTCGCCATGGCCGGGGCCTACTTCGCGACGGGGCAGCCGTTCTTTCTCGCGGCGGTCTACCTGGGCCACTTCGAGATCCTGGAGCAGCTGATCCCGGCCGTCCGGCTGGACGGCTACTACATCCTGGGCGACCTCGCCGGCGTGCCCGACCTCTTCGGCAAGATCAAGCCGATCCTGCTGAGCCTGCTGCCCGGGGCGAAGGGGCGGGCGGCCCGCAAGGAGGTCGCCGGACTGAAGAGGTCGACCCGGCGCATCGTCTCCACCTGGGTGCTGACCATGGTGCCGCTGCTCATCGGCGAGCTGGGGTACGCGCTGTGGAACCTGCCGCGGATCCTCGCCACGATGACGCGGTCGCTGACCGAGCAACTCGTGGGCACCGGTTCGGCGTACGCCGACGGGAAGTTCGTGGAGGCGCTCGTCGGGACGCTCGGCAGCCTCATGCTGCTGTTCCCGATGGCCGGAATCGTCTATCTGTCCGTGAAGATGGGCGGCCGTCTGGTCCGCACCGCGAAGAAGTCCACGGCCGGCCGCCCGCGCCTGCGCATCGCCGTCTGCGCACTGGCGCTGACCGGCCTCGCGGGCCTCAGCTACGCGTGGACCTCGGGGATCGCGCCCCAGCCGCTGCCGAAGCGCCCGCCCATCGCGCCGATCCTGCAACCCGGGGTCTCCACGCAGGAGCCCGAGCCCCGCAACGCCTCGACCTCAGACGGAAGCGCTTCGAACGGCCCCTCGGACAGCGCCGGTTCGGCATCGCCGTCGACACCGGGCGCGAGCGCGGGCCCGGGCGCCGACCCGTCGCCGGGCGCGTCCGGGAGTACGAGCGTCTCGACGTCCGGCTCCCCGTCCGCACCGGCGTCGGCCCCGTCGTCCGGCCAGGCCTCCCCGAACCCGGCGGGCCCCAGCCAGGCCCCTTCGCAGGGCGACCCGGAACCGTCGTCCCCGGGCTCGGGCGGCGAACCCTCCACCCCTGAACCCACCCCGACCCCCTCGGAAAGCGTCCAGCCCACCCCGTCCGACGCCCCCTCGACCCCACCGGCCAGCGATCCGCCGACGTCCTGAGGGAGCGTCAAGCAGCGGCGGGGGCACGGCCGATGGACCGACGGCGACGGAACTCCGCCCGTGCGGCGGGCCGTTCGGCTCCGGCCGACAGCGAGAGCCGACAGCGAGAGCCGACGACGGGAGCCGGCCGGGAGGCGAGGCCCCGGGGGCGCGGTCCGGTTCGGCCGGAGACCGCAGGGCCGGCAGGGCAAGTCGGCGGTCCCGCAGGCGAGTTGCGCGGCTGGTTCTGGTCCCGGGCGCGAGACGCGCGCCCGGAAGTCCGTACGGACGATTCACTCAGCGAGGAGATGCCTTGAACAGCCATCGAAAAACCCGTACCCCAAGTCCACTCACCCGGCGAGCCGTCCGGTTCGGGCTGTTCGCCGCCGGGATCGCCGGGGCGGCGACCGCGGTGCCGGCGCAGGCCGCGACCGGGACGACGCACTTCGCGTTCGCCGAGGACCATGTGTTCACGCAGGCCAACCGGGCCCGCCACACCCAGGCGAAGGACTCCTTCACCGTCCGGCAGTTCGGCACGACGAAGGCCGCCGCCGTACGCAACCAGGCCAACGCGGCCTCGGTGGGCTGCTCCGTCGACGACCACTGCCGCTCGGTGGCGCTGTCCTTCCAGATCGTCACCATCGCCGGCGAGCAGACACGGCTGAACGCCGTGAACCTCAGTGACGCCGCCAACAAGGAATGCACCGGCTGCCAGACCCTGGCCGGCGCCTACCAGTTCGTGGTCTCCACGCCCAAGGCATTCGCTCTCGACGCCGGCTCCAAGCGGCAACTCGCCGACATCCACCGCCGGTTGGACGCGCTGACCCGGTCCAAGCTGCCCGCGACCGAGCTGAAGAGCCAGGCCGACGCCCTGGCCGCCGAGGTCACCGGCGTCCTCAAGAATGCCGTCGCGCACGCCCCGAAGGGCGAGGAGAAGCCCGACGTCACCATGCACCGCCACCTGGACGGCTGGCCGGGTCGCTGACCGCACCGCCGCCGTCCGGCCGAGCCGGTCGCCCCGCCCGAGATCGCCCCTTCGCGGGCAGGGGGACCGGCCACGGTCGGGTCCGCCGACACCGACGCGGACCGTTGACATCGGGAGAGCCTCGGCGCACACTCGCAGTGATCGAGTGAATAAAACTTCACTGTACGAACACTCGCGAACTCGTCGGCCGCACAGAGGCCCGCCCCGAAGGGAACGCCCGATGCGTACCACCGTCGGCATCATCGGAGCCGGCCCCGCCGGTCTCCTCCTCGCCCGCCTGCTGCACCGCGCCGGCATCGACTCGGTCGTCCTCGAAAGCCGCGACCGCGCCTACGTCGAGCAGCGCCAGCGCGCCGGGATCCTGGAGCAGGGCACGGTCGACGTGCTGCGCGCGGCCGGCGCCGGCGGGCGCATGGACCGCGACGGACTGCGCCACGACGGCATCGAGCTGCGGTACGCCAGGAAGCGCCACCGCGTCGACTTCCCCGGCCTCACCGGCGGCCGGTCCGTGACCGTCTACGCCCAGACCGAGGTCTGCAAGGACCTCATCGCCCTCCAGCTCAAGGAGGGCGGCCCGCTGCTGTTCGGGGCGGAGGCGGTGAGCGTCGAGGGGGCCGAGGGCGAGCGACCGCTCGTCGTGTTCCGGTACGAGGGGCGGGAGGACGTCCTCGACTGCGACTACGTCGTCGGCTGCGACGGCTCCTGGGGCGTGGCCCGGAAGGCGATCCCCGCCGAACTGACCCGCGTGTTCGAGCGGACGTACCCCTTCGGCTGGCTCGGCATCCTCGCCGACGTGCCGCCCTCGCACGACGAGCTGGTCTACGCCCGGCACGACCGCGGCTTCGCCCTGCTGTCCATGCGCTCCCCGTCCGTCTCCCGCCTCTACCTCCAGGTCCCCGACGGCACGGACGCCGAGGCATGGAGCGACGACGAGATCTGGGCGGAACTGGAGCGCCGCTTCGAGACCGCCGACGACTGGCGCCTCGAGCGCGGCCCGATCACCCAGAAGTCCGTCACCCCCATGCGGTCCCATGTCCACGAGCCCATGCGGCACGGCCGGCTCTTCCTCGCCGGCGACGCGGCGCACATCGTCCCGCCGACCGGCGCCAAGGGGCTGAACCTGGCCGTCGGTGACGTCGTGACCTTCGCGCGCGCACTGACGTACAAGAAGGAGACCGGTTCCGAGGACCTCCTCGACGCCTACTCGGCGACCTGCCTGCGCCGTGTGTGGCAGGCCGAGCGGTTCTCGTACGACATGACGACCATGCTGCACCGCGCTCCCGACGCCACTCCCTTCGACGATCGGCTGCAGCTCGCGCGGCTGGAGCGGATCGCGTCGTCCCGGGCCGCCGAGACCGACCTGGCCGAGGGATACACGGGCTTCGCCCTATAACTTCTCTGTCCCAGGTCTGTCATGATCGGGCCTCCCGTGGTGGCGGGAATCACCCGGCCACGTAGCGTGTTGCGCAGCACGAGCAGGGAAAGATCCTCCCCAAGCAGTAGGGTCAATCCTTTGCCTACCTATTACTCTTGAGCCAAGGCCCACGAAGGTGGCCATGGAGGAGTGAAATGAGGAGCAGAAACCCGGTCTTCTCGCGACGGGGGTTCAGCCGCGACAACGGCTACGCGGGCTTCAACGCCTCGCCGCAGGCCGGGGGTCCCGCTGTCGGCACGCAGGCCAACCCGTACGCGCAGGGGAACCCCTACGCGAACAACCCGTACGCCCAGACTGACCTGCAGAACGGCGCGCCGCCGCAGGCGCCGGCCACCACCGGCCGGATGACCATGGACGACGTGGTCCTGCGCACGGCGACCACGCTCGGCACCCTGGTCGTGACGGCCGCCCTGGCCTGGGCGCTGCTCCCGGTCGACGACGCCAACATCAACCGGTCCTACGGGATCGGCATCGGCGCCGCGCTGATCGGCATGGTGCTGGCGTTCGTCCAGTCCTTCAAGCGCAAGGCCTCGCCCGCGCTGATCCTGTCGTACGCCGCGTTCGAGGGCGTGTTCCTCGGGGTCGTCTCCAGCGTCGTCGACAACCGCATCGCGAGCGGCGCGGCCATGCAGGCCGTGATCGGCACGATGGCGGTGTTCGCCGGTGTCCTGATCGCCTACCGGGCGGGCTGGATCCGGGTCAACCGCCGCTTCTACGGCTTCGTGATGGCGGCCGCGCTCGGCTTCATCCTGCTGATGGTGGTGAACATGCTGTTCGCCGTCTTCGGCGGCGGTGACGGCCTCGGCTTCCGCAGCGGCCCGCTCGGCATCGTGTTCGGCGTCATCGGCATCCTGCTCGGCGCGTGCTTCCTCGCGCTGGACTTCAAGCAGGTCGAGGACGGCATCGCGTACGGCGCCCCGAAGGAAGAGGCCTGGCTCGCCGCCTTCGGCCTCACGCTGACGCTGGTGTGGATCTACCTCGAGTTCCTGCGGCTGATCGCGATCCTCAACAGCAACGACTAGTCGCCGACGGCCGTGCGGTAGTCACGCCACAGGTCGCAGCAAAGGGCCCCGGGTTCGCTCCCGGGGCCCTTTGGCGTGGTCCAGGTGCGCGCCTAGAGGAATTTGCGCGCGGCCCTCCTCAGGTCGTACTCGTGGATGAGCGCCTTCGCGTGGCCGTACGCGAGGTTGTGTTCGTGGCGGAGCCAGCTGACCTTTTCCTCGAAGCGGAAGAGGGCGGGGCCTTCGTCGACGGTGCGGAGCCAGTCGGACACTTCACGACCGGTGCAGTGAGGGATGCGGGCGAGCATGTTGCGGTGGGTCTCCTGGGAGAACACTTGGGACATCGGCGCCTCCGGACGCAAAGGGGATGTAAGCCGGTCCTTCACGTCACCGTGCCTGAGCGTTGGCGTGTTGGCAACAGTGCGGCGCCGCGTACGCTCGGTCCCGTGGTTGATACGACGCCTTTGACGCGAGCCGTGGATCACTTCGCCGACCGGCTGCGGGCGGCTCCGCAGAGCCGGTTGCAGAGAAGCGGTGCGGCGGAGGCGCTGGCGCTGGCCAGGGAGTTGGCACTGCGTGCCCAGCGGATCGAGGATCCCGCGTGTGTGCCTCGGGAGATGCCGGATGCGGGGATGTTCGCCGCGGCCGATCAAATCACCGTCGCCGTGCATGATTTGGCCCTCGTGCTGTCGGACGAGGGCCAGGTGGAGGAAGCGGTTCGGTTGGTCGAGGAGGCGCAAAAGAGGGCGGGGGTCTGAGGTGCGTTGGCGGGTGCGGGTTCGCTGTGGCTGGTCGCGCAGTTCCTCGCGCCCCTTGGGGGCGTTGGCCCTGGACGGCGTTTGAAGGCGTAGCCCCTAAAGCGACGCTATGACCCGGTCCGCCAGGATGTAGACGTTCTCCTCGCCGCACGCGAACGTCAACGTGTACGCGCCCGAGACTCCCGAACCGCCCAGCAGGATCGGGGTTTCGCCGGTGCGGAGGGCGGCGGAGAGGCGTTCCGCCGTTTCGCGGTGGCCCGGGGTCATGCACAGGGTCGTGCCGTCGGCGAAGACGTAGACGTCGAGCGTGCCCAGCGGCCCCGGGCGGACGTCGGCCAGTTCGACCTGGGACGCGGCGAGTTCCTCGAGCGTGGCGACCGTGCGTTCGTGGTCGTTCACCACCGGTGACTGGACCGGTACGAAGTCCGGGTGGGAGGGGTGACGGCGGCGGGCCGCGGCCAGTTCGGGGGAGTCGCCGGCGAACGTGCCGTCCAGGGACGTGCCGCCCGCGAACTCGTCCGCGTCGGCGCCGGCCTCGGTCACCGACTCCAGCGGCTCAAGGCCCACGAAGTCGCTCTGGCGGGGCAGGAACAGCTCGCTGTCCGGCAGGCCCAGCAGGGTCGGCGCATCGCCGTCACGGGCCTCCTGGGCGGCCCAGAAGGCGCGCGCCTCGGCCAGTTCACGCTCACGTTCCTCGGCGAGCGCCTCCGCGACGGCGGCGCGTATCTCGTCGGCCTCGGCCGAGAGGCGGGCGGCGGGCACGAATCCGCGCGCGGTGCTGTGCTCCGCGAGCTGGGTGTGCAGGACCGCGACCTCACGGCGCAGCACCAAGAGGGTGCGCAGCACGGCGACGCCCACGGCGCCGGTGGCGACCGTGGTGAGCAGCAAAGCGATCGGCATAGCGCTCACTGACGTACTCCCGGTTCAAAGTCGACCCCCGACTTCCTACATCAGCTTGAAGGGCGGACTAACCAGCTGTCAGTGCGTAACGTCACGAAACGGACAGGACTTTGGGCCTGGGGTTTGGTGCTGTAACGGCTCTGACCTGCGGAAAACCCTCCACTTGGGAGATAGGTCACATCCTGGGGGAGATTGGATCACAAAACGGCCCGGAGCCCGGCGAATTCCCGGACTCCGGGCCAGAGGCTCACCGTTGGTGCCTCGGCGGTTACGGAGCGGTTCAGCTCAGGCGCTCGATGACCATCGCCATGCCCTGGCCGCCGCCGACGCACATCGTCTCCAGACCGAACTGCTTGTCGTGGAACTGGAGGGAGTTGATCAGCGTGCCGGTGATGCGGGCGCCGGTCATGCCGAAGGGGTGGCCGACGGCGATCGCGCCGCCGTTCACGTTCAGCTTCTCCAGCGGGATGTTCAGGTCGCGGTAGGAGGGGATCACCTGGGCGGCGAACGCCTCGTTGATCTCGACCAGGTCGATGTCGTCGATGGTGAGACCGGCGCGGCGCAGCGCCTGGTTGGACGCGTCGACCGGGCCCAGGCCCATGATCTCGGGGGACAGGCCCGAGACGCCGGTGGAGACGATGCGGGCGAGCGGGGTCAGACCCAGCTCGCGGGCCTTGGTGTCGCTCATGATGACGACCGCGGCGGCGCCGTCGTTGAGCGGGCAGCAGTTGCCGGCGGTGACGAAGCCGTCGGGGCGGAAGACCGGCTTCAGGCCCTGGACGGCCTCCAGGGTGACGCCGGCGCGCGGGCCGTCGTCCTTGCTGACGACCGTGCCGTCGGGGGTGGTGACCGGGGTGATCTCGCGCTCCCAGAAGCCGTTCTTGATGGCTTCCTCGGCGAGGTTCTGCGAACGGACCCCGAACTCGTCCATGTCCTGGCGGGTGACGCCCTTGAGGCGGGCCAGGTTCTCGGCGGTCTGGCCCATCGCGATGTACGGGTCGGGGACCAGGTCGTCCTCGCGCGGGTCGTGCCAGCTGTCGGCGCCCTGCTCGGCGACCTGGGCGGTGCGGGCCTCGGCCTCGGCGAACAGCGGGTTGTGCGTGTCCGGGAGGCTGTCGGAGTTGCCCTTGACGAAGCGGGAGACCATCTCGACACCGGCCGAGATGAAGACGTCGCCCTCGCCGGCCTTGATGGCGTGCAGCGCCATGCGGCTGGTCTGGAGCGAAGAGGAACAGTAACGGGTGATCGTGCAGCCCGGCAGGTGGTCCATGCCCATCTGCACGGCGACGATCCGGCCGAGGTTGAAGCCCTGCTCGCCACCGGGGAGGCCGCAGCCGAGCATCAGGTCCTCGATGTCCTTCGGGTCCAGCTCGGGGACCTTGGCGAGGGCGGCCTGGATGATCGTGGCGGTGAGGTCGTCGGGCCGCAGGTCCTTGAGGGAGCCCTTGAAAGCGCGGCCGATGGGGGATCGGGCGGTCGAGACGATGACTGCTTCAGGCATCACGGCTCCATTGGCGTACGGAAGCGGGCAGGGCTTCTTTGGAAGTTACCCGTACGTACGGTCAGGGTCACGGGTGGCGCGGTGTGACCCTGACCGCAGTTTCCAAGCGCTTGCTTTCCGGTCGGCCTTCCCGGAGCCAGGATTCAGGCAGCAGCCACATGGAAGGTCACGGAGTCACCCGTGCGGAAGGAGCAGAGCTCGCCTCCGGTGCCGGTTCGTGCACCCTGCGCCTCTTGCGTCGCTTCAGCAGCGCCCATGGACCCCGCGGACCCGTCGGCATCGCCGCCGTGACCTCCGTACCCGCCTCCGACGCGGCCTCCGCGGCTGCTCGGGCCACCGGCAGGAAGCCCTCGCGGCGGGAGACGTCCGGGCGTTCCTCCTCGGCCGGCCACAGGCCCAGGGTCGCGCAGACCGTCGGGAGGACGGCCATCGCGGCGGTCGCGTAGCCCTCGGCGGAGGGGTGGTAGTGGTCCGGGCCGAACAGCTCGCGCGGGTTCGCCTCGAACTCGGGGCCCAGCAGGTCGCCCAGCGACACCGTGCGCCCGCCCTGCTCGACCGTACCGATGGTCTGCGCCGCCGCCAGCTGGCGGGAGGCGCGGCGGGCCAGCCAGCGCAGGGGCTGCTGGACCTGCTCCACCGTCCCGAGGTCGGGACAGGTGCCGACGACCACCTCGGCGCCGGCCGTGCGCAGCCGGCGGACCGCGGCCGAGAGATGGCGGACCGAGCGGGTGGCCGGCATGTGGTGGGTGACGTCGTTCGCGCCGATCATGATCACGCAGACGTCCGGCAGCCGGGTCGGGTCCGCCAGGACCAGCGCCACCTGGCGGTCCAGGTCGTCGGAGGTCGCGCCGGGCAGGGCCACGTTGTGCAGGGTCACCTGGCGTTCGGCGACCGCCGCGAGGCCCGAGGCCAGCAACGCGCCCGGGGTCTGCCCGGCCCGGTGCACGCCCTGGCCCGCGGCCGTGGAGTCACCCAGCATCGTCAGGCGCAGCGGCGGTTCGTCGGGGACCGTGTACGCCGTTCCGTACCGGCCGTCCGCCACCGGGACGCGCCCGCTCGTGCCGTTGCCCACCTGCCGCTTGGCCATCTGCACCTCGGCCAGCAGCAGACCGACGGCGGCCGCGCCGGCCAGCCCGATCCCGCCACCGCCGTAGGCCGCGCCGGCCGCGATCCGCCGGGCCACCCGGGCCCTCGACATTCTCGTCATGCGTCGCCGCCACCTCCTCTTGGTCGTACACCCACTCCTTGCCCCGTACAGACGGTCCGCCAATCTCAACGGGGAGTGAACGCCCGCTCTTCGTCAGCTGCGGGCCTTAGGCTGGCGGAACCAATGACGACCAGTCCTTATGCAAGCAACCGGAGACAACGGTGCATTTCCACGACTCGATGATCAGCCTCGTCGGCAACACCCCGCTGCTGAGGCTCAACAGCGTGACCAAGGGCATCCAGGCGACCGTTCTGGCCAAGGTCGAGTACTTCAACCCGGGCGGCTCCGTGAAGGACCGCATCGCCCTGCGCATGATCGAGGCCGCGGAGAAGAGCGGGGAGCTTCAGCCCGGCGGCACGATCGTCGAGCCCACCAGCGGCAACACCGGCGTCGGGCTCGCCATCGTGGCCCAGCAGAAGGGGTACCACTGCATCTTCGTGTGCCCCGACAAGGTGAGCACCGACAAGATCAACGTCCTGCGCGCGTACGGCGCCGAGGTCGTCGTCTGCCCCACGGCCGTGGACCCCGAGCACCCCGACTCCTACTACAACGTCTCCGACCGGCTGGTCCGCGAGACGCCGGGCGCGTGGAAGCCGGACCAGTACTCCAACCCCAACAACCCGCTCTCCCACTACCACTCGACCGGCCCTGAGCTGTGGGAGCAGACGGACGGGCGGATCACCCACTTCGTCGCGGGCGTCGGCACCGGCGGCACCATCTCCGGCACCGGGCGCTATCTGAAGGACGCCAGCGAGGGCCGGGTGCAGGTCGTGGGCGCCGACCCGGAAGGGTCCGTGTACTCCGGCGGCTCCGGGCGGCCGTACCTCGTCGAGGGCGTGGGCGAGGACTTCTGGCCCACCGCCTACGACCGGACCGTCGCCGACGAGATCGTCGCCGTGTCCGACAAGGACTCCTTCCAGATGACCCGCCGCCTCGCCAAGGAGGAGGGGCTGCTGGTCGGCGGCTCCTGCGGGATGGCCGTCGTGGCGGCGCTGCGGGTCGCGGAGCGGCTGGGCCCGGACGACGTCGTCGTCGTACTGCTGCCCGACAGCGGTCGCGGGTACCTCAGCAAGATCTTCAACGACGAGTGGATGGCCGACTACGGCTTCCTGGAGGACGAGGGCCCCAGCGCCCGCGTCGCCGACGTCCTCAGCGACAAGGAGCACGGCGCGATCCCCTCCCTCGTGCACATGCACCCCGAGGAGACCGTCGGCCAGGCCATCGAGGTGCTGCGCGAGTACGGCGTCTCGCAGATGCCGGTCGTGAAGCCGGGCGCCGGTCACCCGGACGTCATGGCCGCGGAGGTCGTGGGGTCGGTGGTCGAACGGGAGCTGCTGGACGCGCTGTTCAGCAAGCGGGCCTCGCTGGAGGACCCGCTGGAGAAGCACATGTCCGCTCCGCTGCCGCAGGTCGGCTCCGGTGAACCGGTCGGCGACCTGATGTCCGTGCTCGGCGACGCCGACGCGGCGATGGTCCTCTTCGACGGGCGGCCCACCGGGGTGATCAGCCGGCAGGACCTGCTGGCCTTCCTCGCCAAGGGCGGGAAGTAGCGGAAACGTCCGGTGAACGGGGCGTGACGGAGGCGAAGTTGCGGTGGCCGGCCCCGGGGTGGTCCGCGGGCCGGACTCCGGAGCGGACTCCGGAGCGGACTTCTCGGAAGTGGTACGAGGGCGTCACGTCCGCGCAGCACACGCTTAACACGGGTCCGGCACATTAGTGGGTGTCGGCAGGGCGGGAGCGGCTCCCCGCCTCGGCCGACACCAAAACGTCCAAGGACCTCCGGAGCGGCTCCCGGACCTCCATGGACGCTGGATGTGGCCCGGGCCTGACCCGACCACGTCCCTCGCGGGGACCGCCGTCGTCCCGCCCCCCGGCAACGGGGGTGCGGCGGTCCCCGCGACAATCTTTTCGGCGGGGTGTTGTGGCCCTCGCTTTGTCGCTCACCGGCGTTGGTGCTGGGGGCTGCCGCCCCCAGACCCCCGCTGTCGGCCTGAACGGCCTCGTCCTCAAACGCCGGACGGGCTGGTTCAACTACCGGCGTTCACCAGTGACCAGGCACGATTCCCTCAGTCCTCCCAGTCGTCCGCGGCCTTCTTGTGGCGCCTGCGGCCGAACAGGTCCGGGTTCACTCGCAGGGCCTGGAAGGCGTTGACGCCCACGATGCCGGCCCAGGTGACGAGGAGGCCGGGGAGGTGGGCCACTCCGCCGCCGATGCCCGAGAGGGGGATCGCGAGGACCAGGGAGACGATGCCGAAGCCGAAACGCTCGCCGAAGGAGTCCGTCGACTTCGAGGCCCGGGAGCCCCGGGCGACCACCATCTGCTGCTCGGCCAGCTGCCGGCGCACCCGGCGCTCCACCGCCCCGTCGATGCGCTGGTCGACCTTCTCCAGGAAGGAGTCGACCAGCGCGGACTCGTAGTCCTCGCCCAGCTCCCGGCGGGCCTGCAGAGTGGCGTTGAGTTCCTTTTTGAGCTCGGCGTCCCGCGCGTCCATCATGGTCTCCATTCCCGTCATGGGAAACCACGTTAAGGAGCCGGGGCGCCCGCCGCACTGGGGATAGCCCCCCTGTTGGAATTCGGGTTCGCAGCGACCACCCCCAGGGACTCCAGGACCTTGCGGTGACCGTGCTCGACGCCCGTGATGCGGACCTCGATACCCCGGCCGCGCAGCTCCCCCACCGCGTCCTTCAGCGCCAGCGCACCCGTCGCGTCCACCGCCGTGAGCCCGGACAGCCGCAGGTCGACCGCGCTGACGCCGTCCACGTCGGCGAGGCTGCGGCGGAACCGGTGCGCGGCGGCGAACAGGAGCGGGCCGTCGAAGCGGTACGTCACCGTGCCCGAGCCGGTGCCGGGGAGTTCGTCGGACGCGGCGGGGGTCAGGCGGGTGGCGCGGGTCGCCGCGTGCAGGGCGAGGAGGACGGCGACCCCGAGGCCGATCAGCACCGCCTTCACCAGGTCCAGGGCGAGCGTCGAGGCGGCGGTGAGGACCATCACCAGGGCGTCCCCGCGGGTGGCGCGCGCCATGGCCCGTACCGCGTCCGTCTCCACCATCCGTACGGCCGTCGCCAGCAGCACGCCCGCCAGTGCCGCCAGCGGGATACGGCCCACCAGCGGCGCCGCGACCGCCACGATCGCGGCGAGGATCACGGCGTGCGCGAGCGCGGCCAGGCGGGAGGCGGCGCCGGTGCGGACGTTGACCGCCGTCCGCGCGATGGCGCCCGTCGCCGGGACACCGCCGAAGAGCGGGGCGGCGAGGTTGGCGATGCCCTGGCCGAAGAGTTCCTTGCCGGGGTCGTGGCGTTCGCCGGGGCGCATCGCGTCCGCGACCGAGGCGGAGAGGAGCGATTCCAGGGCGGCCAGTGCCGCCACCGCCGCCGCGGGCAGGAGCAGGGTGGGGATCCGGGACACGTCCAGGAAGGCGAGGGAGGGCGCGGGGAGCGAGGACGGGAGCGTGCCGAGGCGGGTGACCGGGAGGTGCAGGGTCTCCGCCACGACCGTCGCTGCCCCGACTGCCGCCAGGGAGAAGGGGACCGTCGGCTTCCAGCGCGCCCCGGCCAGCATCAGCGCGGCCGAGCCGAGGGCGAGGAGCAGGGCCGCCCAGTGCGGGGTCGCGTCGAACTCCTCCGCCGCGCGCGCCGCGACCACCGCCACCTGGTCACCGCTCGGGACCGGCACCCCCAGCGCCGACGGCACCTGCTGGAGGCCGATCACCCCCGCGATCCCGATGGTGAAACCGGCGATCACCGGCGCGGGGACGTACGCCATCGCCGCTCCCGCGCGGGCGAAGGCGAGGGCGAGGGCGAGGAGCATGGCGCCGGAGAGCAGACCGACCGTCAGGACGCCGTTCGCGCCGTACTCGTGGACGATCGGGACGAGGACCACCGTCATCGCGCCGGTCGGGCCGCTGACCTGGCGCGCGGAGCCGCCGAACAGCGCGGCGAGCGAGCCCGCGACGATCGCGGTGACGAGGCCGGCGGCCGCGCCGAGGCCGGACGTGACCCCGAAACCGAGGGCCAGGGGGAGGGCCACGACCGCGACCGTGAGACCGCACAGGAGGTCGCGGCGCGGGGCGCGGGTCATGGTGCGGAAGTCGGTGGGGGTGGGCAGGACGGAGAGCACGCCGTTCATGGTCATGGGCTTCTTCGTGTGGGGGGGGAGGGTTACGGCAGCAAGGACACGAGGCCCGTGTCGAGGTCGAAGCGTGCCGCCGCCACCTGCGCGGAGGTGAAGGCCGGGTCGGCGCGGATCGCGTCCCGTACCCAGGCGGTGTGGGCCCGCATGGTGTGCTCGGCCCAGTCGCCGGGCAGGGCGCGGGTGCGGCGCGCGGCCGGGGCGATCTCGTCCACCAGCAGTTCCAGGTGGCCCGGGACCTCGGCGCCGGTGCGCAGCTGGTCGAGGGTCGCCGCCACCGCCCCGCAGCGCTCGTGGCCGAGCACCAGTACCAGGGGGATGCCCAGTTCCTCGACGCCGTACTGGATGGAGGCGAGCACCGCCTCGTCCAGTACCTGGCCGGCCGTCCTTATGCACAGCAGGTCGCCGAGGCCCTGGTCGAAGACCAGCTCCGGCGGTACCCGGGAGTCGATACAGCCGACGATCACCGCGAACGGGTGCTGTGCGGTGGCCAGTTGGTGGCGCAGCGGACGGCTTTCGTGCGGGTGGTGGGAGTGGCCGGTGGCGTAGCGCCGGTTGCCGGCGAGCAGGTCGGCCAGGGCGGTCCGGGCGGTGGGCTGGTGGGCGGGGGTCTTCGGGGCGGGGGCCGCCGACGCGGGGGCGGCGGCCAGCGCGCCGACGGCGGTGGCCGTCAGGAAGGCCCTGCGGTTGGAGGCCATGACGCATCCTCAGGGGTTGTGCTGATAGCGCCCGTTCACTGTACGCACGCGATCAGTCACCCTAAGTGCCCGTTTAACGACGCTTGGTTGATTCGTCGTCAGATCATCGCCCCCGGCATACCCCTGCTTGATCAGGCCAGACCGTGCTGCTTCGCGTACGCGTTCGCGACGTCCTCCGGGTCCTTCTTGTCCTTGTCCACCTGGCGGTTGAGCTCGGTGAGCTGGGCCGTGGTCAGCACGTTGCCGAGGCGGGCGAGGGCCTTGCGGACGGTGGAGTCGGCCTTGCGGTCGGCGATGAGCGGGACGATGTGCTGGCCGGGGATGAGGTTCTTCGGGTCGGTGAGGACCACCCAGTCGTTGGCCTGGATGTCGGTGTCGGTGGTGAAGAGGTTCGCCACGTCCACGTCGCCCTTCTTCAGGGCGCCCTTGACCAGCGGCCCGGAGGAGTCGAGCGACTTGAACTCCTTGAACTCCACCCCGTAGACGTCCTTCAGGCCGACCACGCCCACCTGGCGCTTCTTCACCTCGGGCGCCGCGCCGATGACGAGCCTGCCGTTCTGCTTCTTGAGGTCGGCCAGCGAGGTCAGGCCGTATTTCCTGGCCGTCTCCCGGGTGACGACGAAGGCGTCGGAGTCCTCGGCCATGCCGTACGGCAGGACCTGGAGGCCGGCGGGCAGGGCGATGGCGAGGGCGTTCTGCATCGCGCCCTCCTCGGTCGCCGTCGCCTTGGGGTCCAGGTAGTGCAGCAGGGCGCCCTGGTACTCGGGGAGCAGGTCGATGTCGCCGCCCTTGAGGGCGGGGATGAGGATCTCCCGGGTGCCGAGGTTCGGGCGGACCTTGGTCTTCACGCCGGCCGACTCCAGGACGGCCGCGTACAGGTAGCCGAGCACCTGGTTCTCGGTGAAGTTGGCGGTCCCGATGGTGACTCCGCTCTTGCTGGAGCCGCCGCCACCGCTGGTGGAGCCCTGGCTGTCGAGGGAGGTGATGCCACCCGCGCAGGCGGACAGGACGGGGACGGAGGCGACCGCGAAGAGGCCGCCGAGGACGGTACGACGATTCATTTCGGTGATCCCTACGCGGTGCGGTGGCGGAAGAGGAAGCGCTGGAGGCCGGACAGGCCCAGGTCGAGGACGACGGCCACGACGGCGACGAGCACCGCCCCGCCGAGCACCTGGACGAGGTCGCGCTGGGCGAGTCCGTCGAAGACGTACCGGCCCAGGCCGCCGAACGAGACGTACGCGGCGATCGTGGCGGTGGCGACCACCTGGATGAGTGCGAGGCGCAGGCCCGTCATGATCAGGGGGAGCGCGAGCGGCAACTCGACCTGGAACAGCACCTGGTGGCCGCGCATGCCCTGGCCGCGGGCCGCGTCCTTGACCTCCGGGTCGACGGCGGTCATGCCGGCGTAGGTGTTGGTGACGATCGAGGGGACCGCGAGGGCGACCAGGGCCACGTAGACCGGCAGCATCGACAGGCCGCCGGCCAGGAAGACCAGGACGACCAGGCCGACGGTCGGCAGGGCGCGGCCGAAGGAGGCGAGGTTGATCGCGACGAAGGCGCCCTTGCCGGTGTGGCCGATCAGCAGACCGAGCGGGAGGCCGATCGTGGCCGCGATGAGCGTGGCGAGCAGCGAGTACTGGAGGTGCTCGGCGAGGCGGTGGGCGATGCCGTCGGAACCGGCCCAACTCGCCCCGCTGGTCAGCCAGTCGCCGAGGTTCTTGAAGAGTTCGTACATCTCAGGCTCGCCTCCTGCGCCACGGGGTCAGGACGTACTGGAGGGCGACCAGCAGTGCGTCCGCGACCACCGCGAGCAGGATCGTGAGGACCACGCCCACGATCACCGGGGTCGGGAAGTTGCGCTGGAAGCCGTCGGTGAAGAGCTGGCCGAGGCCGCCGTCGCCGATGTAGGTCGCGACCGAGACCAGCGAGATGGACATCACGGTCGCGATCCGGACGCCCGCCATGATCACGGGCAGGGCCAGCGGGAACTCGACCGTGAGGAGCGTGCGCAGCGGGCGCGTGCCCATCGCCTTCGCCGCCTCCTTGGTCCTGGTCGGGACCGAGTCGAGGCCCTCGACCGTGTTCCGCAGCAGCACGACCAGCGTGTAGACGGTCAGGCCGATCACCGTGGTGGTGCGGGTCAGACCGCTGATCGGCAGCAGGAGCACGAAGATCGCGATCGACGGGATCGTGAACAGCACGTTCGACAGGCCCAGCAGGAAGCCGCGCAGGGGGCGGACCCGGTGGGCGACGACCGCGAGCGGGAGCGAGATCAGCAGGCCGAAGAAGACGGCGGACAGTGCGGCCTGGAGGTGGGAGACCGTGAGGCTGGTGAGGTCGTCGGTGTGGTCGCCTATCCACGACCAGTCGATGGTCATGCGGCGACCTCCGTCCCGGGCTCGGTGCGGGTGCGGGCCGCGGTGTGCGCCCGGCCCGCGTGCTCGTGGATGTCGTCGCGGGCGGAGACGCCGGTGAGCACGCCCGCCGCGTCGACGCGGGCTATCAGGCCGGTGGGGGAGGCGATCGACTCGTCGAGCGCGGCGAGCAGCGAATCGCCGTCGCGCAGCGGTCGTACGGGAATCTCGGCGCCCTCGGTGTCCTTCGGCGCCCAGTGCAGCGGCTTGCGTGCCTCGTCTAGTACGAGGGTCCAGGCGCCGCCTTCCGGTGCCGGGCCCTGCGGGACGTCGGCGAGGGTCTGCAGCGAGAGCAGCTTCAGGCCGCGCTCGGCGCCGAGGAAGTCGGCCACGAAGTCGTCGGCCGGGCGGGCGAGGAGTTCGGCGGGCGCCGCGCACTGCACGAGGTGGCCGCCGGTGCGGAAGATCGCGATGCGGTCGCCCAGCCGGACGGCCTCGTCGACGTCGTGCGTGACGAAGACGATGGTCTTGTTCAACTCCTTCTGCAGGCGCAGGAGTTCGTCCTGGAGCTGGGTGCGGACCACCGGGTCGACGGCGCCGAAGGGCTCGTCCATCAGGAGCACCGGCGGGTCGGCGGCCAGGGCGCGGGCGACGCCGACGCGCTGCTGCTGGCCGCCGGAGAGCTGGTGCGGGTAGCGGCGGCCGGACTCGGCGGTCAGACCGACCGTCTCCAGCAGTTCGGCGGCGCGGGCCCTGGCTTTTCGGCGGCCGTGGCCCAGCAGCAGCGGCACGGTGGCGATGTTGTCCAGCACCGTGCGGTGCGGGAAGAGGCCGGCCTGCTGGATGACGTACCCGATGGAGCGGCGCAGTTCGGCCGCGTCCTGTCGGGTGACGTCCTTGCCCCCGACCCGGATCGTGCCCGACGTCGGCTCTACCATCCGGTTGACCATCCGCAGGGTGGTCGTCTTGCCGCAACCGGAGGATCCGACGAGGACGGTCACGCCGCCTTCCGGGATCTCCAGGGAGAGATCGTGGACTGCTGTCGTGCCGTTGGGGAAGCGCTTGTGGACCGCATCGAACTGGATCATGAGTTGTCCCTTGCCCGGCTGTATAACGTCATGCAGAGTTCTTGGTGTCTGAATAGGTTGTCAACGGGTTGGTGTTAATCCGAGGTAACGGATGACCGAAAGGCAAGATCAGATGTCCTGATTGAGGGGAGTTTGAGCTTTATGTCGTCTCGGATCGTGGACACGCCGACGGGCGCGTCGGTCGGCGCATCGGTCGGCTCGGCGGTCGGCCACACCGGCCTGGTGGTCCTCGACGGCGTCGGGCTCGGCATCGAGGACGTCGTCCGCCTCGCCGACGGAGCCGCCCGGCCGGTGCCCGGCACCGACGCGATGAAGCGGGCGGGGGAGTCCTGGGACGCCGCCCGGCAGATCGCCGCCACCGGACGCGTCTACGGCCGCTCGACCGGCGTGGGCGCGAACCGGAACGAGGACGTGCCCACCGAGGCCGCCGCCGAGCACGGCCTGCGCCTGCTGCGCAGCCACGCCGGCGCCATCGGCGACGAACTGCCCGCCCGCCAGGTCCGCGCGATGCTCGCCGTCCGCGCCAACCAGATCCTCGCGGGCGGCGCCGGTCTGCGCCCCACCGTCGTCACCGCCCTGTGCGAGGCCCTGGAGAACGGCGTCTACCCACTGGTCAACGAGTTCGGCTCGGTCGGCACGGGCGACATCGCGGCACTGGCGCAGATGGGGCTGGCGCTGGCGGGGGAGCATCCGTGGCGGGGTGGGTCACCAGGTGGCGCGGCGGGTGGAAACGGTGCCGGGCCCTCGGCGGGTGCCGTGGCGGGGGCGGAGGCCGGTGGCGGGCCGGGCGCCGTGGCCGGAGCGGAGACCGCCGGCGCACCGGGCGATGCTCGCGGTCGACGGGGTGCCGCCGTCGGGGCGGGCGGGCGGGGCGGCTGGGATGCCGTCGCCGCAGCAGGCGCCGGTGGCGGGCCGAGTGCCGCCGCCGGGGCGGAGATCGCCGGCGTGCGGAGTGACGCTCGCGGGGGGTCGGGCGCGGGGGTGCGTGGCGGCTCGGCAGCCGTCGCCGGGGCGGGTGCCGTCATCGGCGTTCCCGAGGCGCAGTCGCTCGACAACAATGACGCGCTCGCCATCATCAGCAGCAACGCCCTCACGCTCGGGCAGGCCGCGCTCGCGCTGCACGAGCTGCGCGGTCTTGTGGAGGCCACGCAGGTGGTCGGTGCGTTGTCGATGCTGGCCGTCGACGGGTCGCACGAGCCGTACGCCGCGCCCGTGCACGCCGCCCGGCCGCACCGGGGGAGCAGTGAAGTCGCCCGGCGGATGCGGGAGTTGATCGGTGCCGCCGACCGGCCCACCCCGCCGCTCGGCCGGATCCAGGACCCGTACGGCTTCCGTTGTCTGCCGCAGATCCACGGTCCGGCGCACGACGCGGCCGACGCGCTGGAGGCAGTGCTTGCCATTGAGATCAACGCGGCCGCCGAGAATCCGTTGATCTCCCCCGAGGACATGGCCGCCTACCACCACGGCGGCTTCTACCAGGCCCAACTCGTCCTCGCCCTGGACCACTTCAGGCTCGCGCTCACCCAGGTGGCCCGGCTGTCCACGTCACGGCTCTCGTCGCTCAACGAGCCCGCGTTCACCCGCCTCAAGCCCTTCCTCGCCGACCAGGAACCCGCCTCCTCCGGCGTGATGATCCTGGAGTACGCCGCCGCGGCGGCCCTCGGCGACCTGCGGGCCTTCTCCGCTCCCGCCTCGCTCGGGCACGCTGTACTCTCCCGGGGCGTCGAGGAACAGGCCAGCTTCGCCTCGCTCGCCGCACGCCAGACGCTGCGCGCCTGTCGTGCGTACCGTCTCGTCGTCGGCTGCGAGCTCGTCGCCGCGGTGCGGGCGCTGCGCCAGCGAGGGCTGCGGCCCGAGCCGGACCTTCCGGTGGGCCGTGCGCTGGAGCTCGCCGAGTCGGTGCTGGCGCAGGACCAGGCCGACCGGCCGCTCACGGACGACGTGACGGCGGCGGCCGCGCTGCTGGACCGGTTCACGGACATCTGGAGGGGGAACGCGTGACGAACGCGGAGAGGGGCACGACCGTGACGGACACTCCGGCGGGGCGGCTGCAGACGCTCTTCGAGGGGCACCGGCTGACACCGACCCAGCGGCGCATCGCGCACAGCATGGTGCGGCGCGCCGCCGACGTGCCGTTCCTGTCCAGCGTCGAGCTCGCCGAACTGGCCGGCGTCAGCCAGCCCTCGGTGACCCGCTTCGCCGTCGCCCTCGGCTTCGACGGCTACCCCGCGCTGCGCAAGCACCTGCGCGAGGTCGCGCCCACCGAGCAGTCGGCCGACGCGGGCTCCTACAACGAGTACCAGCAGGCCGTCGAGGCCGAGATCGAGAACCTCAAGCACCTCGCCGAACTGCTCGCCGACCCGCGCCCGTTGCAGAAGGCGGGCCGTCTGCTCGCGAACTCCCGCCCGCTGCCCGTCCTCGGCCTGCGCGCCGCCGCCTCCCAGGCCTACGGCTTCTCCTACTTCGCCGCCAAGGTCCATCCGGACGTACGGCTGCTGAACGAGGGCGGCACGATGATCCACGACCGCATCGAGGCCGCCGTGCGCGCCGGGGCGACCGCCCTGCTCTGCTTCGCGCTGCCCCGGCATCCCCGCGAGGTCGTCGACACCCTCACCTTCGCCAAGGCCGCCGGCCTGACCGTGGTGACCGTCGCCGACTCCGCCTTCGCGCCGGTCGCCAAGGCCTCCGACCTCCTGCTGCCCGCCGCCGTCGGCACCGGCCTCGCCTTCGACACGGCCTGCGCCCCGATGCTGCTCGGCCGGGTCCTGCTCGAGGCCATGTGCGACGACCTGCCGGACGCCCAGGCCCGCCTGGAGGAGTTCGACGCGGGGGCGGCGGCACGGGGGCTGTTCGTGGAGTGAGACGGGCGGTCCAGCCAGTGGGTTCTCAGCTTCGTCTCACGTTCGCTCACTAGTCTCCCGGCCGGACGGGACTGTGCCGTGACGATGAGGAGGCGCGACGTGGCGCGCGGAGGTGGAGATCGCAGAGCCCAGGGTCTGACCCGGGTGGCTGTAGTCGTTCGGGCCGGGGCCGGCCCACTGTGGTGGTCCGGGGTGTTCGCGGCCGGTGTCGGCGTGCTGCCGCCGGGCATCACCGGGCGCCGGATCGGGGTGATGGCAGGGGCCGCGCTGTTCATCATCGCGGCGATCGTGGTGTCGTACGGGCGTCGTAAGCGTTACCTCGCCCTCGCCCGCGGAGCGGCCCGCGCCGGTAAGCACGACGTGCTCCAGGACCGCGCGGTCGGCGTGCGCAACTGGCGCCGCGGACACCGCTGGTGGCTGCTGCTGGCGTTCCTGCTCGCGGTGGGCGCGTCCTTCGCCGTGCCCGCGGCGGGCGGCATGCTGCTGGCCGGCGCCGGTGTCGGGCTGCGCCTGAAGGCCGCCTGGCTGGGCCGGCGCGAACGGGCCGAGGACGCCCTGCTGTGGGTCCGCGTCGACTGGCTCGCCGGCAACGGCGGCCGTCCGGCCGGCAAGTCCGTCAAGGCCTACCGCAGCACGGGCATCGCGGCGGGCGACGCGGCCCCGGGCGGGACCCGCCGCCGCACCGCGGCGCTCGTCTAGCGGTCGTAGGCCGAGCCGCCGCCCGTCAGATCTCCAGGTCCTCCTCGATCTTCTTCAACTGGTGGCGGGCCATCGCCAGGTTGGACCTCTTGGCGTCCAGCACCAGGTAGAGGAAGAGACCGTTGCCGCCGCGCCCGCTCATCAGGCGCAGCAGGTGGTACTGGTCGGACAGCGTGATCAGGATGTCCTCGATCTGGCCCTTGAGCCCGAGGTGCTCCATCGTGCGCATCTTGGCGCGGACGACGTCCGTGTTGCCGGCGGCGGCCACGCCCAGGTCGAAGCTCTTGCTGCCGCCCAACGTGCCGAGCGCCATACCGCTGGTGTAGTCGACGAGCGCGACCCCGGTCGCGCCCTCGATCGAGGCCAGGCACTCTTTCAGCGAGGTTTCGGTGTTCGCCATGACTCTGCTCCTTGGGTTCCTGTCAACTTTCCGTGGTGGTGCGCGCGCTGGTGTTCGTGGTGCGTGGAGCGCGCGCCGTTCTGGTCCGTGCGGGGGTGGCCGGCTTGAGGGCCGGCTTCGTGGGCTTGGGGACCGCCTTGGCGAGCGCGGCGGCCCGGGCGTCGACGAGTTCGCCGACGCGGACTCCGGCCCGGCGGCCCTCCAGCAGCAGCCGCCCGACGTTCACCCGGTCCTGGGCGAGCAGCGTCAGCACGGCCCCGCCGCCGGCCGCGTACGTCGCCACATAGCCGTACACACCGCGTACGAGCACCTCGCGGACCTCGCCCTGGCCGGTCGCGTCCGCCAGCCTGGCGGCGGCCGTGTGCGCGGTCGCGGCGAGCGCGGCCATGCTCTCCGGGTCGACGCCCGGGGTGTCCTGGGCGAGGACCGCCCCGTCGACGCCGGTCGAGAGAGCGCCGGTGAGCTGGGGGACGCGGGCCCTCAACCGGCGCAGCTCGTCCAGGATTTCGGGCTCGGCGGCCATCCGGTGTCTCCTCTCAAAGGGCCTCCAGCGCATCCCTGAGCCTCTTCAGCAGCGTGACGTGGGGATCGGGTGGAAGCTGTCCGGCGGCTGGGTCCTCGGCGGCGGCCGGCTCGGCGGGTTCGGGGCCGCGGCCCGGCCGGCGGGTGCCGACCGCGCCGGCCGCCGTCAGCCGCCGTACGTCCACCAGGGTGTGGAAGGCCGGCCGGCCCAGCGCCCGGGCGATGTCCGTCGCCGTGCGGACCCCGTCCACCAGGGCCAGCACCGACCGCTGGCGGCGGGTGAGCGCGGGCACCTCGGGGCGGTCGGCGCGGGTCAGCGGCGCCTCGTCGGGGCCCGGGTCCGGCCAGAGCCGGTGCAGCAGATCGCGCCGGCGCAGCGTCTCGCGCTCCAGGGCGGCCACCGGCACCGGATGGACGGGGCGCAGCTCGTGCGCGGAGCCGTAGCGGAACCGGCCCGGAGCGCTGCTGGGCCCCAGCGTGAAGTACGCCGCGTCGTACACCGCCGCCAGATGGCACAACTCCAGTGCTCCGGCGGCGAGTTGTCCGCTGTCGACCAGTCGGCGGCCCACGTGGTAGCGGTCGCCCGCGTCGGTCAGCGCCTGGTGCCAGACCTCGGGGGTGAGCGTCCCGTGCGCCGTCAGCAGGACGTCCAGACCGGGGGCGGACGCGCTCTCGGCGTGCACCACCAGGCCTTCGGCGAGGTAGAGCGAGCCGCGCTCGCGGACCAGGACGCCGGTGGCCCGCTCGGCCGCGAGCCGGGTCAGCATCGGTGAGACACCGCCCCACCCGCGGTCGCTCGCGGCCGCCTTGTCCCGTACCGGCAGGCGCGGCGGCTCGGTCGTGCTCACGGCGCTCACGCCAGCACCAGCCGTTCCGCCATCTCGGCGAGCCGGATGCGGGCCAGCGCCAGATTGCCCTCGGCGCGGGCCAGCCACAGGTGCAGGAAGACGCTGCCGTCGAAGGACGCGCCCACGAACCTGAGCACGTGGTAGCTGTCCCGGTTGCTGATGATCAGGTCCTCGACCGGCGGGTCCGCGTCGGCCGCCGGACCGGCCCCGGGGTCGTCGTCGGGTGCGAAGGCGTGCTGCTCGGCGGCGAGCCGGGCGAACTCGGCGGCCTCCACGGCGGCGACCTCGTGGTCGCCGCCGGGCGACTCGCCCACGGTGCCCAGGGCGAGCCCACTGGTCCAGTCGACCAGTGCGGCGCCCCGAGCACCGGGCAGTCGCATGGCTTCCAGCAGACACTCGTCGATTCCGGGCACCGTGGCTCCCCTCCTGCCTTGGTTTCGGCTGAGTGACGCCGAAACTACGCACCGTGTGCGTGAGGGGTGAGGGATCTGGCATTTTCCGGCGGAACATGCGGCGGGGGATTAGGGTGGGTCAACTGTGCCTGTTTTCTCCCCAGTTGAACATCATGTTCCTCGGGACACGTCAACCGCGCCCGGGTGCGCGCCGGGTGGTGAGCGCATCCACGTGCGCCCCTCCGGATTCGGCCACGATCTCGTCGAGGCGCTGCGCCGTCCGCACCGTCGCGAAGGAGACGCTCCCGCCGGGCCCGTCCTGCGTGAAGCCGTAAATGCCGGGCCGGGCCAGGGAGTTGTAGGCGTAGTGGTGCGCGAAGTAGTACGCGCCCGTGTCGAGCGCCGCCGCGTAGTCCCCCTGCTCCAGGAGGGGCAGCGCGCGCCCCTCGGCGAGCAGGTCGCCCGCGAAACAGGCCGGCCCGGCGACGTCCTGCACCACCGGCGCCCCCGTCCTGGGCCGCCCCTTCCCGTCGTACGCGGCGATCCTGAGCGGCCACGACCCCGGTACGTACACCGTCCGCGTCGCCACCTGCACGCCCGCGTGCGTGACCGCGACCGGCCGCCCGCCCGCGCTCTTGGCGTACTCCACCCGGGCCACCACCGTCCCGTGCTTGGCCAGCAGCGACCGCCCGAACTCGGTCACCAGCCCGTACCGCCCCGAGAACAGCCCCGGTACCGCCTCGCCGAGGAGCCGCGCGTACTGCGCGTAGGTCGGCGTCTCCTCGTCCGAGCCGAAGTTCACCGGCAGCCCGCCGCCGATGTCGAGCGTGTCGATCTGCGGGCGCCCGATGCGCCGGTTGATCTCCTCGGCCAGCGCGTACGTCTGTGCCACGCCCTGCGCCAGCAGCGAGAGCGGGATGCCCTGGGAGCCGGTGTGGGCGTGCAGCCGGGTCAGCCACGGGCGCTCCGCGTACGCCCGCACCACCCACTCGCGCGCCCCCTCGTCGCGCAGCGCCACCCCGAACTTCGAGGTCGCCGTCGCGGTCGAGGTCGCCCCGATCGACCCGCCGCCGACCTGCGGATTGACCCGGATCCCGAGCGGCGAGCGGCTGGTCGCCGACCGCATCAGACCGTCGATGCGGTCCAGCTCCTGCGGGTTGTCCGCGTTGACGGCGATCCCCAGCGCCAGCGCCTCGCGCAGCTCGGCCGGCGTCTTGGCGGGCGAGTCCAGGACCGTACGGCTCGGCGGCACCCCCGCCGCCCGCGCCAGCGCCAGCTCGCCCGGGCTCGCCACCTCCGCGCCGATGCCCTCCTCGAGCAGCAGCCGCAGCACCGGCACCAGCGGGGTCGCCTTCACCGCGAAGGCGTGCAGCACGGGCGTGCCGGGCGCGGTGACCGCGTCGAACGCCGCCCGCAGGGCCGCCGCCGACTCCCGGATGCCGGCGACGTCCAGCAGGCCCACGATGGGGGTGTCCGGCCCCAGCAGCCCCTGCTCCACGGCGGCCCGCACGGCCTCGTCGCGGCGCGCGGGCCGTCCCTCCTGGCCGTCGATCCGGTCCGACGGTTCCCCGCCGACCTCCCTGCGTGTATCCCTGTCCACAAGGTCCCCGTCCTGTCGTCGCCCGTGCCCGTGCATCCAGCCAAACATCCACAGTCCACCCGTAGTGACGCCGGGAGGTGTTGACTAGTTCTATTCAGGAAGTCAGGATGTGAATAACCGCAGTAAAGATGTGCCGTAGACATCCGCTGATCGCAGTCCGCTAGGAGGCAGACCATGTCAGGACCCCGCCCCGTACGAGCACCGCGCGGTACGGAACTGAGCGCCCTGGGATGGCAGCAGGAAGCCGCCCTGCGGATGCTGCAGAACAACCTCGACCCGGAGGTCGCCGAGCACCCCGACAAGCTCGTCGTCTACGGCGGCACCGGCAAGGCCGCCCGTGACTGGCGCTCCTTCGACGCCATGGTCCGCACGCTGCGCACCCTGAAGCAGGACGAGACGATGCTCGTCCAGTCCGGCCGCCCGGTCGGCGTGATGCAGACCCACGAGTGGGCCCCGCGCGTCCTCATCGCCAACTCCAACCTGGTCGGCGACTGGGCCAACTGGGAGGAGTTCCGG
Organism: Streptomyces sp. NPDC088794; assembly: GCF_044750545.1. Classification (NCBI taxonomy): domain Bacteria; kingdom Bacillati; phylum Actinomycetota; class Actinomycetes; order Kitasatosporales; family Streptomycetaceae; genus Streptomyces; species Streptomyces sp. NPDC088794. The sequence continues at coordinate 590,305 of NZ_JBIVKB010000004.1, forward strand.
CGCCTCGAGGCCCTCGGCCTCACCATGTACGGCCAGATGACCGCCGGTTCCTGGATCTACATCGGCACCCAGGGCATCCTCCAGGGCACCTACGAGACCTTCGCCGCCGTTGCCGCGAAGAAGTTCAACGGCACCCTCGCCGGGACGATCACCCTCACCGCGGGCCTCGGCGGCATGGGCGGCGCCCAGCCCCTCGCGGTCACCATGAACGACGGCGTCGCGATCTGTATCGACGTCGACCCGCGCGCCATCGAGCGCCGCATCGAGCACCGGTATCTGGACGTGCGCGCCGACTCGCTGCAGCACGCCCTGCAACTCGCCGTCGAGGCCCGTGACGCGCGCCGCCCGCTCTCCATCGGCCTGCTCGGCAACGCGGCCGAACTGCTGCCGCAGATGCTCGCCGAGGGCGCCCCCATCGACATCGTGACCGACCAGACCTCGGCTCACGACCCGCTCGCCTACCTGCCGGTGGGCATCGCCTTCGAGGACATGGCCGACGCCGCCGCGAAGGACCCTGCGGGGTTCACCGTCCGCGCCCGTGAGTCCATGGCCACGCACGTCGAGGCGATGGTCGGGTTCATGGACGCCGGCGCGGAGGTCTTCGACTACGGCAACTCGATCCGTGGCGAGGCCCAACTCGCCGGGTACGAGCGGGCGTTCGCCTTCCCCGGCTTCGTCCCCGCCTACATCCGCCCCCTCTTCTCCGAGGGCAAGGGACCCTTCCGCTGGGCGGCACTGTCCGGCGAGGCGTCCGACATCCACAAGACGGACAAGGCGATCCTCGACCTCTTCCCGGAGAACGAGTCGCTCCACCGCTGGATCAAGCTGGCCGGCGAGCGGGTCCACTTCCAGGGCCTCCCGGCCCGTATCTGCTGGCTCGGCTACGGCGAGCGGGACAAGGCCGGCGAGCGCTTCAACGACATGGTGGCGAGCGGTGAGTTGGCGGCGCCGCTGGCCATCGGCCGCGACCACCTCGACTGCGGCTCTGTTGCCTCCCCGTACCGTGAGACCGAGGCCATGCTCGACGGCTCCGACGCGATCGCGGACTGGCCGCTGCTGAACGCGATGGTGAACGTCGCGTCCGGGGCGTCCTGGGTGTCCATCCACCACGGGGGTGGGGTCGGCATGGGCCGGTCCATCCACGCGGGGCAGGTCTCGGTGGCCGACGGTACGAAGCTCGCCGGCGAGAAGATCCGGCGTGTGCTGACCAACGACCCCGGCATGGGCGTCATCCGGCACGTGGACGCCGGGTACGACATCGCGGAGCGGGTTGCGGACGAGCGGGGTGTTCGGGTGCCGATGCGTGAGGGTGGAGAGGCGTGACCTTCCACAGCATGTGGGCGGAGTTGCTGCCGATCGGCCGTGACTCCGCCTCCGGCGGCTACCGCCGCTACGCCTGGACCGGCGCCGACGCCGAGTGCCGGGACTGGTTCAGGGCGCAGGCCGAGACGCGGGGTCTGGTCTACGAGCTCGACCGGAACGGGAATCAGTGGGCCTGGCTCGGGGATCCGGGCGCCGGGGACGCTGTTGTCACCGGGTCGCACCTCGACTCCGTGCCCGACGGTGGGGCCTTTGACGGGCCCCTCGGGGTCGTCTCGTCCTTTGCCGCGCTGGACGAACTGCGCCGCAGGGGGGTGCAGTTCGGGAAGCCCCTTGCCATCGTCAACTTCGGGGACGAGGAAGGTGCCCGGTTCGGGCTCGCCTGTGTCGGGTCGCGGTTGGCCGGTGGGCAGCTCACCGTCGAGAAGGCGCGCCTGCTGACCGACATGGACGGCGTCACCCTGCCGCGGGCCATGGAAGCCGCCGGGTACGACCCGGACGGCATCGGGCCCGACCCCGAACGGCTCGCCCGGATCGGCGCCTTTGTCGAGCTGCACGTCGAACAGGGACGGGCGCTGGACCTGAGCGGCGACCGCGTCGGCATCGCCAGTGCCATCTGGCCGCACGGGCGGTGGCGGTTCGACTTCCGTGGTGAGGCCAACCACGCCGGTACGACCAGGTTGGTGGACCGGCGGGACCCGATGCTCTCGTACGCCGAGACCGTGCTGGCCGCCCGCCGCGAGGCCGAACTCGCCGGTGCCGTCGCCACCTTCGGCAAGATCGCCGTCGAACCGAACGGCGTCAACGCCATCCCCTCCCTGGTGCGCGGCTGGCTCGACTCCCGTGCCGAGGACCAGGAGAGCCTGGATCAGGTGGTGGGTGGCATCGAGAAGGCCGCCCGCGCCTACGCCACCGCGCACGGCATCGACCTCGACATCGTCCGTGAGTCCTTCACGCCCGTCGTCGAGTTCGACCACGCCCTGCGCGACGAACTCGCCCGCATCCTCGGCAAGGACACCGACCTCAAGGTCCCCGTCCTCGGTACCGGCGCCGGACACGACGCCGGAATCCTCTCCGGGAGCATCCCGACCGCCATGCTGTTCGTGCGCAACCCCACGGGCGTCTCGCACTCCCCGGCCGAGTTCGCCGCCGAGGACGACTGCGTGGCCGGGGTGACCGCACTCGCCGACGTACTGGAAGGACTGGCCCGCAGGTGACCGGGACCCGCACGTACTGGCTGGAGCACGCCTGGCTCGACACCCACGTCGAGCCGGGCGTCGCCGTCACTGTGTCCATCAGCGGCTCCGCCGCGGGCTCGGACGGCAGGATCACCGCCGTCCGCACGGACGTCGCCGCGCCACCACCCGGCGCCGAGATCCTGCACGGCCTGACCCTCCCCGGCCTGGCGAACGCCCACTCGCACGCCTTCCACCGCGCCCTGCGCTCCACCGTCCAGGTCGGCTCCGGCACCTTCTGGACCTGGCGCGAGGTCATGTACTCCTTCGCCGACCAGCTGACCCCGGAGACCTACCACGCCCTCGCCCGCGCGGTGTACGCCGAGATGGCGCTGGCCGGGATCACGGCGGTGGGCGAGTTCCACTACGTCCACCACCAGCGCGGCGGCACCCCCTACGCCGACCCCAACGCCATGGGCGAGGCCCTCGTCGCGGCCGCCGCCGACGCCGGGATCCGCATCACCCTCCTCGACACCGCCTACCTCGCCGCCGGCATCGTGAGCGAGCACCGCGGCGAGCCGCCCAACGCCCACCAGTTGCGCTTCTCCGACGGCACCGCGGAGGCCTGGGCCGAACGCTGTTCACTTCTCAAGGAACGGGATCACGCGCGGATCGGAGCGGCCGTCCACTCGGTGCGGGCCGTGCCCGCCGGACAGCTCGCGACCGTGGCCCGGTGGGCCGAGGAGCGGCGGGCCCCGCTCCATGTGCACCTGTCCGAGCAGACCGCCGAGAACGACGCCTGCCTGGCCGCGCACGGGCGCACACCGACCCGGCTCCTCGCCGACCACGGTGTCCTGGGACCGCGCACCACCGGCGTCCACAACACCCACCTCACCGACGAGGACATCGCCCTGATCGGCGACAGCGGCACCGGCACCTGCATGTGCCCGACCACCGAACGGGACCTCGCCGACGGCATCGGACCCGCCGTCGCCCTCCAGCGCGCCGGCTCCCCGCTCTCCCTCGGCTCCGACAGCCACGCCGTCATCGACCTGCTCGAAGAGGCCCGCGCGATGGAGCTGAACGAGCGCCTGCGCACCCGCACCCGGGGTCACTGGACCGCCGCCGCCCTGCTGCGCGCCGCCTCCGCCGACGGCCACGCGGCGCTCGGCTGGGACGAGGCGGGCACCATCGAGGCAGGCGCGCTCGCCGACCTCACGACGATCGCCCTCGACTCGGTCAGGACGGCCGGGCCGCGGTCCAGGCTCGGCGCGGAGACCGCCGTATTCGCCGCGACGGCAGCGGACGTACGGCACACGATCGTGGGCGGACGGCACGTCGTACGCGACGGGGCGCACACCCTCGTACCGGATGTGCCGCAGGCGCTGGCCGCCGCTGTGGAAGCCCTCCGCGCCTGACACCACTGACCGTCACCGAAGCCCCCCTCGACGAGGACACGATGAGCAGCAGCACCGGCACCAGCACCGTCATCACCAACATCGCCACGCTGGTCACCAACGACCCCTCCCTGGGTGACAGGTCCCCCCTCGGACTGATCCAGGACGCGGCGCTCGTCATCGACGGCGACCGGGTCGTGTGGACCGGTGAATCCAGCAAAGCACCCGCCACTGACAACCGGGTCGACGCCGAGGGACGTGCGGTGCTGCCCGGGTTCGTCGACTCGCACTCGCACCTCGTCTTCGCGGGCGACCGCACGCAGGAGTTCAACGCCCGGATGTCCGGCCGCTCCTACACCGCGGGCGGCATCCGCACGACGGTCGCGGCCACCCGGGCCGCGAGCGACGAGGCGCTGGCGGCGAACCTCACCCGCTACCTCGCCGAGGCCCTGCGCCAGGGCACCACGACCTTCGAGACCAAGTCCGGCTACGGCCTGACCGTCGCCGACGAGGCCCGCGCCCTGCGCATCGCCGCCGCCCACACCGACGAGGTCACCTATCTCGGCGCGCACATCGTGTCGCCGGACTACGCCGACGACCCCGCCGGTTACGTCGCCCTCGTCACCGGCGAGATGCTCGACGCCTGTGCGCCGTACGCCCGTTGGATCGACGTGTTCTGCGAGAAGGGCGCCTTCGACGGCGACCAGGCCCGCGCGATCCTCACCGCGGGCAGGACCAGGGGCCTGCACCCGCGCATCCACGCCAACCAGCTCTCCTACGGTCCCGGCGTGCAGTTGGCCGTGGAACTGGACGCGGCCAGCGCCGACCACTGCACCCACCTCACCGACGCGGACGTCGACGCCCTCGCGAGCGGCGACACGGTGGCCACGCTGCTGCCCGGCGCCGAGTTCTCGACGCGGGCCCAATGGCCGGACGCCCGGCGGCTGTTGGACGCGGGCGTGACCGTCGCCCTGTCCACCGACTGCAACCCGGGCTCGTCCTTCACCTCGTCCGTGCCGTTCTGCATCGCCCTCGCCGTACGGGACATGGGCATGACCCCCGACGAGGCCGTCTGGTCCGCCACGGCCGGCGGCGCCCGTGCCCTGCGCCGCGACGACGTCGGCCGCCTCACCGCGGGCGCCTACGCCGACCTCACCCTCCTCGACGCCCCGAGCCACGTCCACCTGGCCTACCGCCCGGGCGTCCCCCTCGTCACCGGCGTCTGGCGCCGAGGCGTCCGCCAGGTCTGAGTCGGAGGCCGGCCGGGGCCGGTCTCAGGCCGCCCCCGCCCGCCACCGCTGCTCCGCACCCCCGCTGAGCGGCTCCATCCCCACCCCGTCCCCGCCCTCCGGCGTCACGGCGGTCAGGATGGCGATCGCCGGGCGGATCACCCCGTCGGAGTCCACGGTGAAGGTCAGGTTGTCGCCGTTGTCCCCGTCCACCGAGTCGCACTCCCAGATGCCCACGCCCTTGTCCACGTCACCCCGGTTGTCGAGGCAGAAGTCCGGGTCGGCGGCCGACTGCACGACCCCGCGCCCGGCGTCGACCCGCCAGCGCTGGGTGCTGGACCCGGAGCAGGGGGCCGTGATCACGTCCGTGCCCTTGGAGAGGTCGCCGTCGCGGATGTCCAGGCAGCGGCCCGAGGAGACGTTCACGACCTGCGCGTAGGTGCCGTTCGGGGCGTGCGCGGCAGGGGCGGTGGGGGAGGGGCGGGTCGACTTGGTGGGGGTCGGACTCGGCTTCGGGGACGGGGAGTTCGACGGCTTGCCGGTGGTGGCGGAGGGCGACGGCGTGGCCGACACCGTCGCCGTCACCGTGACCTGCGGGGCGCTGCTCGGCGTACCGGCCGCGCCCGCCGCCTGCCCGGACGTGGGGGACGACGAGGTGCCGCCCCGGGTGAGCAGCAGGACCAACAGCGGGGCCAGTGCAACCCCGAGGGCGGCCGAGGTGAGGACGATCCGCCGGGACGGTGGCCAGGAGGACGGCTTCACCAGGGCCTTGGGGCGCGGGGGCGGCTCGCTGCCGACGTACGCCGTGCCCGCCCACGGCAGCAGGCCCTCGGCGAGCGTGGTGCGCGGGGTGTCGCGCAGGGCGCACAACTCCTCGTGGGCGGCGGTGCAGTGCGGGCAGTGCGCCATGTGGGCGTGCAGGTCGGCGCTGTCGCGGGGGTGGGGCCGTACCGACTCCTCGATGAGCCGGCGGAAGTCGCCGCACCGCGGATCGTCGGAGGCGGCGAGCCGGGTGCGCAGACAGGCCTGGCCGAGGAGTTGGAGGGCCGCGTCGCTCTCGTACGCCACGTCTTCGGGGGTGATGCCGAGGAACAGGGCTGTCGTGGCGGCGGGTCGGCGTTCCACCAGGCCGTACCAGACCAGGCCCTGGGCCCGGGACGGGAGCGTCTGGAAGGCGGCGGTCATCGGGGGTACGAGGCCGCCGGGGCCGGTCGTGTTGAGGACCAGGAGGAGTCCGGCGTCCAGTCCCGCGGCCCGGTCGTCCGTGGCCCAGGACGCGGCCACGCGGGCGGTGAGCAGCAGCAGGTGGTGGCGCCAGGGGCCGCCGGGTTCGATGCCGCGGGCCGTCTCCCGGGCCGCCGACGTGAAGGCCTGGGCGGCGAGTTGGCGGGCGGAGGCGTCGCCGGAGGCGCACAGGCGGGCATAGGCGAGCACCGACTCCTGGTGGCGGGCGCGCAGTTCGTGCAGGGCCGGGTAGGCCGTGGCGGTGCTGGTGCGCAGCAGCTCGGTCAGCCGGGCGTCGGACGCGCCCGTGTGCACCCCGGTCTCCACAGAGTCCTCTTTTCCCGCCGGGCTCCTGACGTACCGGCCAGTTTGTGGGGACCATAGTGAGGCACGGGGACCGGTGGGAGAAGGGGTTTCTGTGGGTAACCCGGGAACGCTGCGGGAACGGCCCGAGGACTACCCGGGCGGCCGGGTGAACTCGTTGCGCAGGTCCGCGATCAGACCGTTCCCGTCGAGCGTCGCGTGCTCCACCCCCGCCACCGTCACGAGCCGGTCGTCGGCCGTGCGCGCCGCGCACACCCACTCGGCCCGCAGGGTGCCGTCGTCGAGCACGGTGCTGTTCCAGTAGTGCTTGGTGTCGGCGAAGGAGGCGAAGTGCGCGCGGTAGAACGCGACGACGGCCGCATGACCGTGGACCGGCTCCGGGCCGATCCGCACCGTCGCCTCGGGGGCGAACAGCGCCAGGAGTTCGGCCAGCGCCGACTCGTCGTGCACCGCGCGGTCGGCCAGACCGATGTAGCGGTCGATCGCGGTGCCGGTGCCGGTGGAGTCGGAGGTGGCGTCGGTGGTGCCGGTGTCCCTCACTTCGTCGAGCCCCCCTCGTTCGCCGCGACCGCCTTCGCCAGCAGGGCCGGGTCGGCCAGCGTGGCCGGGTGGCGCAGCATGTAGGAGACGTCGTGGAAGGCGCGCGTGACGTCCCCGTCGGAGAGGGTCGCGACGGTGATCTGTTCCATGGCCCAGCGCTGTCGCCGTACCTCCTTCGGCACCTCGGTGCCGTTGAGCGCGTCCAGGCGGGCCGCGTCACCCCCCGCGGAGACCATCCAGGCGGCGTCCACGACAACCTGCTGGAGCCGGAAGAACTCCCCTGCCGCCGTGCCGAGTTCGGGGCTGCCGCCGAGGTAGGAGGCCAGGCAGGAGGCGTGCAGCGCGGCGGAGCTCATGCCCTGGCCGCGGATGGGGTTGAAGGACGCCACCGCGTCGCCCACGCTCACCAGACGGGCGGGGAAGCGGTTCACCTCGGTGAAGTGCCGCCGTCGGCTCTCGGCCTGGTGGTAGGTCACCACGTCGCCGGTGACGGCGCCGGCGGTGGCGGCGGCGAAGACCGGGGGCAGTTCGGCGCAGGCCGCGCGGAACTCGTCGAGGGTCCGGCCGGGCCGGCTGTCCCCGTACCCCATCAGCATGACGAGCCACTGCCGGTCCTCGATCGCGTTCGCCGCCGCGACGGACACCTCGCCCGAGGGGAAGTCCGGCGTGAAGATCCCCAGGGCGCACGCCGTCTCCAGGTCGGCGAACTCCGCCGGCCGCTCGAAGAGGGCCGTGGCGTAGTTGATCGGTGCTTCCAGGCGCTCCAGCCGGGGATGGTCGTAGCCGCTCTCCTTCAGCCAGGTGGACAGCCTGCTGGAGCGCCCCATGGCGTCCACGACGAAGTCCGCGTCCAGCACGTCCGGGTCCCCGCCGGCCGGGACGTGGTGCACCCCGCCGACGGCGTTGTCGCGGTACCGCAGCCCGGTCGCCCGGCCGTGCAGGACGGACACGTTGGGCAGCGACGTGACCCGGTCGCGGATCAGGGACTCCAGCAGGGGGCGTCCGATCGCGAGCAGGTGGTGGTCCTCGCCGTCCCACGCCTGCGGTACGCCGTTGAGGGCGGTGACCTGCTTGTCGGGACCGGCGAAGGAGGCGCCGCGTGCCTGCGCCTCCTTCGTGATCCCCGGCAGCCAGCGCTCCACCCACCGCTGACCGGCCGGCAGCAGCGTGTGCACCTGCTGGTCCTGGGGCACGCCGGTCCGTGACCCGGTCGCCGTGGAGATGTCGTCGCTCTCGAGGACCACGACCCGGCGGGCCCGGTCGGCGAGCACCCGCGCCGCCAGCAGCCCCGCGATGCTGCCGCCGAGCACACAGGCCGTGTCGAACAGCACGGGTACGTCGTCGGGCGGGTCGGCCTGGACGAGCTTCTCGAAGAGCGCGATCACGGACTCGGTCATGGAACTTGCCCCCGTGGGTGAGGGCAGGGTGTGCGGACAGGACATCAGGACTGGGCGTGCGGAGACAGGGCGTGAGCGCGGGGCGAGGACACGTGCGCGACGCACGGCGCGAACCCCCGTGACGGCCACTCTCGCCGTCGCCGCCCGTCCGGGTCTTGTGCCGTCCGGCCACCTGTCCGGTACCTCCCTGCCAACCCCGCCGCCCCCGGGTCCCACGGGCGCGCCCCTTGGCGCCGCCCCGGCGCGCCCGCCTACCCTGGCCGCGTGGAGAGCGGCGGCATATCTGCCTGGCGGATCGGCGGTGACGGGCCGCCCCTGGTCGACGTCCGCGTGCCCTACGCCGACGAGAACCGGAACCATGTCCTGGTCAGCGAATGGCGACGCCAGTCGAGCGACATGGTGCCGCCGCCCCCGCTGCTGCTGCCCCGGCACAGCGAGGGGGCGTACCGGGTCCGCATCCGGGCCCAGCGGATGCTCGATCTCCAGGTCGAGGACCTGTCCAGCCACGCGATCTCCGGGAGCACCGGCGGTCCGGGCGGGCACCAGGGGGACGGGATCGTCACGCACGTCACGTTCGGCGGCGAGTGGCGGTTCGCGGCGCGGGGCCGACGGGGCCGGCAGGTCAGGGTGGGAGCCGGGACCCTGTGCGTCCGCAAGAACGTGGAGCCCTGGGACTTCGAGGTCGACCGGAGCACCCGGGCGCTGGCGGTGACCCTGCCCGCGAGCGCGCTCCGCTTCCCGGCGAACACCCTCTCCGTCAGCGCCGAACAGACCTCGCCCGCCGCGCGGTTGCTGCTCGCCCACCTCCGGCTGTTCGCGGAGACGGCCGACCTGCTCGCACCCGCGTCCGCCGCGTCGGCGCGCGAGGCGGCGGTCGAGCTGTTCCGGGGAGTGCTGAACGAACAGGTCGTCGACGACGCGGAGTTCGCGCCGGCGCTGCTCGCGGCGGCGACGGACTACATCGAGGACCGGCTGCTCGACGGCGGAGATCTGAGCCCCCGGGACATCGCGGACGCGCTCCATGTGTCGCCGCGCACGCTCTACCGGGTGTTCGCCCAGCACTCCGCCACGTCGTCGGTGATGGCGTACGTCCGTGAGCGGCGCCTGGAACGTGCCAGGGCGGAACTCGTCGCCACCCGGCTGACCGTGTCCGAACTGGCCGCCCGCTGGCGCTTCGCCGACAGCAGCCATTTCGTCAAGGCGTACCGCAAGCGCTTCGGCGAGACCCCGACCACGACCCGCCGCGGCTGACGGCCAGGCCCTGTCCGGCGGATCGGGTCGGCTGTGAGGTGCGGTGCTTCTTGGCCGGGCCGGGCGGGGTCTCGTGCACGCGGCTGCAAGGCGGAGGAGCTGACATCAGCCGCTGCCACGGCGGGCGACGCGATGGGAGGTTCCCGCGCGAGCGCGGCCGAGCGTGGGGGAGTGCGTGCCAGGGCCCGGCCGGCATGATCCGCCGGCCGGGCCCCGAACGCACTGAGAGCGGCGCACAAGCGCCGCGCTCCGTGGAGGTAACCGGGGCCGGGAAGTCAGTCAAAGGGCTTGGCGGCGGCGGGAGTTGTCACTCCTCGACGGTCAGCCCCTTGCGCAGTCGCACCAGGGTCCGGGTCAGCAGCCGCGACACGTGCATCTGCGAGATGCCGAGCTCGTCGCCGATCTCGGACTGGGTCATGCCCGCCACGAAGCGCAGCGAGAGGATCTGCCGGTCCCGGGACGGCAGCGCGGCGATCAGCGGCTTGAGCGACTCGACGTACTCGATGCCCTCGATGCCGTGGTCCTCGTAGCCGATCCGGTCCGCGAGGGCGCCCTCGGCGTCGTCCTCCTCGGGCTGGGCGTCCAGCGAGGAGGCGGTGTACGCGTTCGACGCGGCCATGCCCTCGACGACCTCGTCGTTGGAGAGGCCGAGCCGCTCCGCGAGTTCGCCGACCGTGGGCGCCCGGTCGAGCTTCTGGGCCAGCTCGTCGCCGGCCTTGGCCAGGTCGAGCCGGAGCTCCTGCAGCCTGCGCGGTACGCGTACGGACCACGAGGTGTCACGGAAGAAACGCTTGATCTCGCCGACGATGGTCGGCATGGCGAAGGTCGGGAACTCCACGCCCCTGGAGAGCTCGAAGCGGTCGATCGCCTTGATCAGGCCGATGGTGCCGACCTGGATGATGTCCTCCATCGGCTCGCTGCGGGAGCGGAAGCGGGAGGCGGCGAACTTGACCAGCGCGAGGTTGAGCTCGACGAGGGTGTTGCGGACGTAGGAGTACGCGTGGGTGCCCTCTTCGAGGGACTCGAGGCGAGCGAAGAGCGTCTTGGACAGCGCTCGTGCGTCGACCGGCCCCACCTCGTCGAACGGGGGGATCTCCGGAAGCCCGGCGAGCACATCCGTTTCGGTGCTCTCGATGGGATCCAGATGTTCCTGTTCCGGAAGGGGTGTCGACGTCGCCTGTGGGGTGTGCGGTGCGTCGAGCCGGGGTGACATGATGTCCTCCATCGTTCTCGGCATATGGCTGCCGAAGCCAGTGCGTGCACTGCGGTGTGCGGCGCCTCCAAAGCCGGCCGTGTCGGTTACGTACCTCTAGCCCTATCCGGTTTCGCACGCCTGCCGCAAGTGCTCTCTGTGTCGATATGTCCGCTTTCAGGCGGTTGTTCGGGTGTCGGAGAGTGTGAGGAAGGCGTAGTGTTCGAGGGCACATCAGTCAGCAGCCACCACGTCGGGAGACAAGACGGCATGGACCGCGGGACGGTCGGCAGCGCACAGTCCGGTCGGCTACTGGTCGAGGTGCGGGAAGAGGGCCACAGTGCCGTCGTGACCGCTGCGGGTGAGTTGGATCACCACACCGCCGACCTGTTGCGCGAGCCGCTGGACGATTGCCTCGACAAGGGATTCAACCGGCTCGTCGTGGACTGTTCACGACTGGAGTTCTGCGACTCCACCGGTCTCAACGTACTGCTCGGCGCCCGGCTGAAGGCCGAGGCCGCCGGGGGTGGGGTGCATCTCGCCGCGATGCTGCCGGTGGTGGCGCGCGTCTTCGAGATCACCGGCGCGGACGCGGTCTTCTCCGTCCACGACACCCTCGAAGCGGCCCTGGCCGGCGAGACGGGCTGAGGCGCGTGCGGGACACCGGCTGCCCGGCACGGGCGTTCCTGTCAGCGGGGGATTTTCCGGGCGTTACGCGTTCTGCGTCACATCGGGGGGTGTTCCGCCGGTTCCGTCGGGCAGGAGACATCCTGAACATGGTCTGCGGGCACAGTGACGGATCGGCCGTCGATGTACGTACTGACTTCTGAATCGTGAACTGGTGAATCGGTGAGGTGAAGCGCTGATGAGCACCACCCGGCCTTACCCGCCGGGCGACCGCGGCCCGGAGCCCGGCGGCGCTTCCGGGGCGTCCGACGGGGGCGTGGCGGCGGCGACCGGGGGAGATGGGGATGCGGCCGTGCCGCCGGCGGCGGCTGCGGCGGCCCCGGTGGGCCGGCAGGTCCGCACGCTGAACTTTGACGGCGCGAGCGGGGTCGTACCCCTCGCCCGTGACTTCGCCCGTCAGGCGTTGTGCGAGTGGGGCTGGCTGCCCGCCGCGTCGGCCGACCGGCGGGCCACCGCGGAGGACGTGCTGCTCGTGGTCTCCGAGCTGGTCACCAACGCCTGTCTGCACGCCGAAGGCCCCGACGAACTCTGGATCAGCGGCGACAGCAAGGTCATCCGCGTGGAGGTCTCCGACCGCGGCAGCGGCGAGCCGGCCCCCCGCACCCCGCACCGCGCGGGCCGCCCCGGCGGCCACGGCATGTTCATCGTGCAAAGGCTCTGCCTGGACTGGGGGGTCATGCGGACCCCGGGTGTGCCCGGCAAGAAGGTGTGGGCGGAGCTGGGCGCCCCGGCCTGACGCTCCCGCACCCAGGAGTACCCTCTCCACTCGAATCCCCTTGCGTGCGCGCCGGATCCCCACAACTCCGGCGCGCATCGTGTCTTCCTTCCTCACGACCCCGGGCGTACCTTGACGGCCGATCTGATGTGCCGTCAGGAATGAGGGGATCGTGTCGTACCACAAACGAACCGCCGCGCTCGCGTCCGTCGCGGCCCTGGCCGGCTCGGCGGTGCTGATGACCGCCCCCGCAGCCAACGCCGAGGTCGTGAGCGTCAACTACCAGTGCAAGACGCCGATCGGTGACAAGAGTGCCGTCTCGCCCATCGACATCAAGGGTGTCGAGAGCGGCAGCGGCTACAAGATCACCATGTCCTGGCAGAAGGGCGTCTCCTCCAGCCCGGTCGAGCTGGGCAAGGGTGCGATGAACCCGAGCGCCACCATCAAACTGGGCGGCGCCGACAGCGGGACGATGAACGTCACCGGACCCGCCAACCAGGCCGCCATCCCGGCCAACACCCCCATAAAGATCAACGACTTGACGGGTACGTACACCCCGAAGGCCACCGGGAAGGTCACGTTCACCCCGGCGATCCTCACCATCAAGGCGCTCGGCACCACCACCACGTGCACGCCCTCCAACAGCCCGGGCGCCGCGCTGACCCTCGACGTGACCGCGGCGGGCGGCTCCTCGTCCACGGGCGGCACCTCCCAGAGCGGTACGGACTCGGGCGGCTCGTCCCTCCCGCAGACCGGCCCGGACGACTCCGCCATCGCGCTCGGCACCCTCGGCGGCACGGTGCTGCTCGCGGGCGCGGCGGGCGCGCTGTGGCTGACCAGGCGGGGCCAGGCGGTACGCCGCTGACGACACCGTCCGTACGACCGCTGGAGCCGCCGGATGCGTGTCCTGTTCCTGTCCGCTTTGCTGCTGCTGGCCGCCGCCCCCACGGCGAGTGCCGCCGAGGGCTGGTCCCTCGCGCCCGCCGGCGGCTCCCGCCCCGCCTTCTACGCCGAGGGCGAGCCCGGCACGCCCCTGCGGGACACGGTGTCGGTGACCAACCGTGGTCAACGACCGGTCACCGTACGGCTGTCCGGCACGGGTGCCGGCGTCCGGATCGCCTTCGCCGAGAGCCGGGTACGGGTGCCCGCCCGCACCCGCGCCGACATCCCCTTCACGGTGACCGCCACCGGCGACCGCACCGGCGAGCTCGTCGCCCGCGACCGGGACGGCCGCCGTGCCACGGTCCCGCTCCGCCTGCGCGCGGCCGCCCCGGCCCTGTCCGCGCTGACCGTCGAACACGTCACCGTGCACGCCGACCACATCGCGTACGAGCTGGTCAACCGCGGTACGACCGTGCTGGTGCCGCGCCTGGCCGTGCACGCGGACGGCCTCCTCGGCCCGGTCCTGGACCGCGCCCCACGCACCCTGCCCGTCCACCTCCGCCCCGGCGAACGCCTCGACCTCACCGAACCCTGGCCCGACCACCCCGCCCTGGACGCGGTCGACGTCCGGCTCACGGCGACGGCGGCCGACGGAGCCCACGCGAGCGCGCACACCTCGGCCCGGTTCGTGCCCTGGGGCGCGGTGGCGGGGGTCGCGGGCGCGGTGGCCGCCGGGGGCGCCCTGATGGTCGTACGACATCGGAGGCGGCGGGCGCGGGCGGGCGGCGGGGTGGATCAACCCTCGCGTACGGAAGCCGAATTGACGGGAGCGGTGCTGTGAGCGGCAAGGTTCGGACACCTCGGCCCAGGGGCCGGATACCCGCGCTGGTCGCGGTGCTCGCGCTGCTGGTGCTGCCCTTGGCGGGCACCGCCGCGGCGGCGGACGGGCCGGTCGTGAAGCTGTCCAAGTCCCAGGCGGGGACCGGTGGTTCGATCACCGTCAGCGGCAGCGGCTGGCGGGCGAACGCGCTGCTGATGGTGCTGATCTGCGGCCAGGCCACACCGGCGCGGGGTGTCGTCGGCGGCACCAACTCCTGCGCCAACAGCGACGGCCGGGCCGTCACCACCGACGCGAAGGGCGCCTTCGGCAAGAAGCTTCCGGTCGCCGAACCGCCCGTGCCGTGCCCGTGCGTGGTGCACGTGGCGACCGTGACCGGCGCGAAGGCACAGGCCGACGCGGTCCTCCAAGTGGCGGGCCACGCGGTCGAACCGCTGCCCGCCGAGACCGCCGGCGGCCGGCTCTCGGTCCTCACCGACACCCGCCTCGACGGCTCCAGCGGGCTGCTCACGTGGTTCGGCGCCCCGCCCTCGCGGACCCTCGACTTCACCGTCGGCAACGTCGGCACCGCCGCGGTGAAGAACCCCGTCTTCCAAGTCGGCACCTCCCACGGCGTGTTCGCCCCGCAGTGGGAGGAACAGGAGTGGCGCGGCACGATCGAACCGGGCGGGAAGGCGCGGATCAAGCTCCCCGTCGACCTGGCCGCGGGCGCGCACGGCGACTACACCGTCTCCCTCAAGTACAGCGGGAAGGTGCTCGCCGAACAGCCCTGGGGCGTGGGCCGGCCGTGGGGCGTGACCGTGTTCTGGATCCTGGTCTGCATAGTCGTGCCGGCCGCGCTGTTCCGTATCGGCATGGCGGTCGTCGACCGGGTCCGCCCGCGCCGCGCGGGAGGCCTGCGCCACCGAGGCCTGCACCTCCCCGAACTCTCCCTGCGCCGCCCGAGGTTCACGATCACCCGGGCGCCCGCCGAGGAGCCCCTCGTCGCTTCGACCCTGCCGTGGTTCACCCCGGACTCCGATCCGGGCACGGCCGGTCGGTTCTCCGCACCGCACGACGACAGCCAGCCGAGTCCTACGGCTCCGGCGAGTCCCACGACTCCCGCGGGTCCGACGACTCCCACCAGGAAGGGATCCACGTGAGACAGCCGAGGAGAGTCACACCGGCCCGGAGAGCGGGGGCGGCGGGCGCCGCCCTGGCCCTGTGTTCGGCCGGCGTCCTACTGGGCATGGCCGCCGCGCCCGCGCAGGCCGCCGAGGTGTCGTACGCCACCCACTGCGTACCGCCCGCCGGAATCGATCCGGTCGACGGCACCACGAAGGTCGAGATCACCGCGCCGGCCACCGCGAAGGTCGGCGACACCGTCGACATCGTCTGGAAATTCACGCAGGCCGCGTCCAAGAACCCCGACATCATCGACCTGCCCGCGAACTCGGTGCAGCCCTCGGGCACGCTCAAGGCGGCCGGCGCGCAGACCGCGTCCGTCGCGATGCAGGGGCCGCGCGAGAACCCGGCCATCCCCAAGGGCGCCACCATGGTGCTGTCCGACATGAAGGGCTCGCTGAAACTGACGACGGCCGGGTCGGTCACCCTGACCCCGGACGCCTACAAGGTCAACGCCTTCGGCACCGACACCCAGTGCGCGCCGACGGTGACGGTGCAGCCGGCGGCGACGATCACGGTGACGGCGGGCGACGGCGGCGGCACGGACACGCCGACGCCGACGGACACTCCGACGGAGACGCCGACCGACACACCGACCCCTTCGGACACACCCACCGCCACCCCCAGCGAGAGCGACGGCACCGGCGGCCAGACCGACTTCACCGGCAAGGAGGTCGACATCCCGTACACCTGCCAGTCGCCCCTGGGTGAGAAGAAGGCGACCTCGCCGATCCAGATCAACGCCAAGAAGGACGGCGGCGACTTCGACCTCACGGTGCAGTTCAAGAAGTCGGTGATGGACAGCCCGGCCGACATCCCGGCGGGCTCGGTCAAGCCGTCGATGGACGTGATCGTGGCCGGCGCCGACTCGGGCTCGGTGCACGTGGAGGGCCCGCTGAACGCGGACGCCATCAAGACCGGCGACCCCATCGCCATCCCCGATCTCACCGGCACCTACAAGCCGGGCGCGAGCGGCTCCTCCACCCTCTCCCCGGGCATCCTCACGATCGAGGCCCTCGGCACGACCACGACCTGCACACCGGACAGGACCGAGGTCTCCCTGACCCTGGACACGACGGAACAGGCGAGCGGAGTGGCGGGCGGTTCGTCGACCTCGGGCGGCAGCACGTCGTCCGGCACGTCGTCGACGGACGGGGGCCTGGCGGCGACGGGCGCGGACGACCACGGCGCGCTGAAGGCGCTGGGACTGGTGTCCGGCACGGCGATCCTGCTGGGCGGGGCCGTCTTCACGTTCATGCCGGGCCGGAGGAGGACCAGGTAGGAGTGATGAAGGGTCACCGCGTCCGGCGAGGGAGGCGGTGACCCTTCGTGGATCTCTGATCCGGGCTTACGTCAGTGCACGTCGCCCATCAGCTCGCGGACCTTCCTGCGGTACATCCACACCGCCGTGCCCGCGATCACCGCGAGCACCGCTTCCAGGGCGACGATGCCCGTCTTGTTGAGGTCGACGCCGGCGATGGAGAGCAGGCCCGTGGTCGCGTCGCCGGCGGTGACCGCCAGGAACCAGACGCCCATCATCTGCGAGGCGTACTTCGCCGGGGCCATCTTCGTGGTGACCGAGAGGCCGACCGGGGAGAGGGTCAGTTCGCCGACGGTCTGGACGAAGTAGATGCCGACCAGCCACAGCGCGGCCGCCTTGTGGCCGCCGTCCGCGATCGCCAGCGGGGCCAGGAAGAGGAAGAAGGACGCGCCGATCAGGACCAGGCCCATCGCGAACTTCGTCGCCGTGCTCGGCTCCTTGCCGCGCCGGGCCAGCGCCAGCCACGCCCAGGCGAAGACCGGCGCGAGCGCCATGATCATGACCGGGTTGACCGACTGGTACCAGGAGACCGGGAACTCCCAGCCGAAGACCGTGTTGTCGGCGGAGGAGTCCGCGAACAGGGACACGGTCGAGCCGCCCTGGTCGTAGATCATCCAGAACACGGCCGCGGCCACGAAGAACCAGATGTACGCGGACATCTTCGACTGCTCGGCGCGGTCGAGGTCCTTGTCCCGCTTGATCCGGGCGATGACCAGCACCGGGATGACCAGTCCTGCCACGGTGATCGGGACCAGCAGCCAGTTCAGGGTGTAGTGGCCGGAGAAGCCGACGACCGCGTAGAAGACGATCGCGACGGCCGCCCAGAAGCCCGCCTTGCGCAGCGTGGCCGCCTTCTCCTCGGCGGACATCGGCGTGGGGACGATGTCGGAGCGCGAGCTGAGGTGGCGGGTGCCGAGCAGGAACTGGGCCAGACCCAGCGCCATGCCGAGCGCGGCGAGCGCGAAGCCCAGGTGCCAGTTGACGTTCTCGCCGACGGTGCCGATCACCAGCGGCGCGGCGAACGCGCCCACGTTGATGCCGATGTAGAAGACCGTGAAGCCACCGTCGCGGCGCGGGTCGTCCGGGCCGTCGTAGAGGTGGCCGACCATCGTGGAGATGTTGGCCTTCAGCAGGCCCGAGCCGATCGCGACCAGGCCGAGACCGCCGTAGAAGGTGCCCGCGCTCGGCAGGGCCAGGGTGAGGTGGCCGAGCATGATGATCACGCCCGCGACGGCGACCGTCCTGCGGGGGCCCAGGACCCGGTCCGCGAACCAGCCGCCCGGCAGGGCGAGCAGGTACACGAGCGACAGGTACACCGAGTAGATCGCGGTAGCGGTGGCCGCGCTCAGGTGCAGGCCGCCGGGGGCGACCAGGTACAGCGGGAGCAGGGCTTTCATGCCGTAGTAGGAGAAGCGCTCCCACATCTCGGTCATGAAGAGAGTGGCCAGTCCGCGGGGGTGGCCGAAGAAGGTCTGCTCGGAACCGGGGGTGCCCGGAGTCACCGAGTCCTTCGTCAGGCTGGACGCCATGGGTCGATCCTTGCTGATGGGGGACAGCCCGCACACAAAAGAGACCTTCAGCCGCAAAGCTCGCTAAAGGTCCCCGGTATCACTACAGGCATTCGCATCACCATACGGCAGGACACTGCCGGATATGGAAGGACTTGAGACACGGATCACAGGCGGCGGCGGAACCGCAAGCTTGTTTCCAAGGCCCCTCCCACGATCGCATCCCACAGACAGAGGTTCGCACCAGAACGCCCAAAGGTAAGAATCATGGGGGCCGATCACACCCCAGCTCAGGTAAAGAGCGGTCTACCATCACCTCATGACCCGTGTACTGCTCGCCGAGGACGACGCGTCCATCTCGGAGCCGCTGGCCCGCGCCCTGCGCCGGGAAGGCTATGAGGTCGAGGTGCGTGAGGACGGCCCCACCGCGCTCGACGCCGGGATCCAGGGCGGCATCGACCTGGTCGTGCTCGACCTCGGTCTGCCCGGCATGGACGGCCTGGAGGTCGCCCGCCGCCTGCGCGCCGAGGGGCACGCCGTGCCCATCCTCATCCTGACCGCGCGCGCCGACGAGGTGGACACCGTCGTCGGCCTCGACGCGGGCGCGGACGACTACGTCACCAAGCCCTTCCGGCTCGCCGAACTGCTGGCCCGGGTGCGGGCGCTGTTGCGGCGCGGGGCGGCGGAGCCGGCGCAGCCGCCCGCCACGCACGGCGTGCGCATCGACGTCGAGTCGCACCGTGCGTGGATGGGTGACGAGGAACTCCAGCTCACCGCGAAGGAGTTCGACCTGCTGCGGGTTCTCGTGCGAGATGCCGGGCGGGTGGTGACTCGTGACCAGTTGATGCGGGAGGTCTGGGACACGACGTGGTGGTCGTCGACCAAGACGCTCGACATGCATATCTCCTGGCTGCGGAAGAAGCTCGGGGATGATGCGGCGAACCCGCGGTACATCGCCACGGTGCGTGGTGTGGGGTTCCGGTTCGAGAAGAGTTGAGTGCGCTCTCGCCGTAGGGGCTGGTGTGCTTCGGCGAGTGCGGGTAGTTCGTGGCTGGTCGCGCAGTTCCCCGCGCCCCTAAAAGACAAAGACAGGGGCATCGACCCGCTGGCGCCCCTTGAAGTCACCGCCCGGAGGAGTTCGTGCGCCGTCGTCTGATCCAGTCCACCCTCGCCGTCGTGCTCGTCGTGATCGCTGTCTTCGGGGTGTCCCTCGTCATCGTCGAGACGCGGACCATCAGCAACAGCGCGCAGGAACGGGTGAGTTCCGAGGCGCAGCGGCTGGCGAGCATCGTGGACAGCCGGCTCATCGGGGCCGGGACCGTGAACGCCGAGGTGCTGCGGAGCCAGGTGACGCAGGATCGGTTCGCCGTGATCCGGATCCCCGGTGAGCCGGTCATCGAGGTCGGCACCCGGCCCGAGGGCGAGGTCATCCGCGGGCACGCCAAGGGGGAAGAGGGCGAGACCGTCGTCGTCGAGGAGCCCCGGTCGACCGTCACGCGCGAGGTCGGCCGGACGCTGCTGATCATCGGCCTGGTCGCGCTGCTCGCGGTGATCGCCGCCGTACTGCTGGCGATCCGCCAGGCCAACCGGCTCGCCTCCCCGCTCACCGACCTCGCCGAGACCGCCGAACGCCTCGGCTCCGGCGACCCGCGCCCCCGCCACAAGCGCTACAGCGTCCCCGAGCTGGACCGGGTCGCCGACGTCCTCGACGCCTCCGCCGAACGCATCGCCCGCATGCTCACCGCCGAGCGCAGGCTGGCCGCCGACGCCTCGCACCAGTTGCGTACGCCGCTGACGGCGTTGTCGATGCGGCTGGAGGAGATCACCCTCACCGACGACCCGGACACGGTGAAGGAGGAGGCCAACGTCGCCCTCACCCAGGTCGAGCGGCTCACGGACGTGGTGGAGCGGCTGCTGACGAACTCCCGCGACCCGCGCACCGGCAACGCGGTCTCCTTCGACCTCGACGAGGTCATCCAGCAGCAGCTCGCCGAGTGGCGCCCCGCCTACCGCAGCTCGGGCCGCGCGATCGTCAGCTCCGGCAAGCGGCATCTGCAGGCCGTGGGCACGCCGGGCGCGGTGGCGCAGGTGCTGGCGGCGCTGATCGAGAACTCGCTCATGCACGGCGGCGGCACGGTCGCGCTGCGCACCCGCGTGGTCGGCAACCAGGCCGTCGTCGAGGTGACGGACGAGGGGCCGGGGGTGCCCGCCGATCTGGGGGCGCGGATCTTCGAGCGGACCATCAGCGGCCGCAACTCCACGGGCATCGGCCTCGCGGTCGCCCGCGACCTCGCGGAGGCCGACGGAGGCCGCCTGGAGATGCTCCAGACCAAGCCCCCGGTGTTCGGGCTCTTCCTCTCCCGCAACCCTCTCAAGCGCCCCCTGGACCCGGACGACGACGAACCCACGACGGTCCGCTAGGGGCTGTCGTTTGGATCAGGCCGGCTGAGAGGCACAGTGCTTCTTGGCCGAGCCGAGCGGGGTCTGGTGCGTGCAGCTGCAAGGCGGAGGAGGGAGTCATGGCGGAGCCATGGCGAGTGACGACAACGCGGCAGATGTGCGTGCCAGACCCCGCGACGCCGGGCTGATCCAAACGACAGCCCCTAGGGGTCGTGGACGTGCCTCAGACGGCGCGCTGCTCCACAGCGGGCCGTACCGCGGTCTCCGCCTCCTCCAGGAACGACTCCGCGCTGGCGACGGCCTCGCGGGCCGGCAGGGCGCGGAAGACCCAGGAGCGGTAGGACCAGAAGCGGAAGAGGGTGGCGATGCCGATGCCGAGGAACTTGAAGATGTTGCTCTGCAGCGGGCTGTCCCAGCCGAAGCCGTAGGTCGCCGCGTACAGCACGCCGTTCTCGATCACCAGGCCGACCGCGCTGAACAGCAGGAACAGGGTCAGTTCCTTCGTCCGCCCGCCCTTGTCGCGGTCTCGGTAGGTGAAGTAGCGGAAGCCGACGTAGTTGAAGACGATCGCCACGACCGTGGCTATGACGCTCGCGCGGACCACCTGGAGGTCGGTGGAGTGCCGCATGAGGTTGAACACGCCGAGGTTGACGAGAAGCCCCGCGCCGCCCACCGCGCCGAATTTGGCGGCCTCGTGTACGAGCCTTCGCAGCCCGGAGGAACCACGTCCCATGGTCGTGCAGGCCCCCATCCGGTCGGTTTCGTCAACCCAGCCATGCTAACCACCCCCTCTTCGTAATCTCCTGTGTACGAGCTCACAGCTGGGGAACAGCTTGGGAAGAGCTGCGGAAATGCCAGGGAAAAGCCGGGTAAGAGCCGATGGAGAGCCGGTGGAGACCGGGAAGAACGGCCGGAAAACGGCGGCCCCGGTCCGGCCGATACGCTAGGAGCGTGACGTTCCCGGTAGTCGGCATGGTCGGCGGGGGCCAGCTCGCTCGTATGACACACGAGGCAGGCATCCCGCTCGGCATCAGGTTCAAGCTCCTCAGTGACACCCCTCAGGATTCCGCGGCGCAGGTCGTCAGCGATGTCGTCATCGGCGACTACCGCGACCTCGACACGCTGCGTGACTTCGCGCGGGGCTGCGATGTGATCACCTTCGATCACGAACACGTACCCGTCGAGCATCTACGGGCCCTGGAGGCGGACGGCATCCCCGTGCGCCCCGGCCCCGACGCGCTCGTGCACGCCCAGGACAAGGGCGTGATGCGGGCGCGGCTCGACGCGCTCGGGGTGCCGTGCCCACGGCACCGGATCGTGGCCGACCCGGCGGACGTGGCCGCGTTCGCGGCGGAGGGCGACGGGTTCCCGGTCGTCCTCAAGACCGTCCGCGGCGGCTACGACGGCAAGGGCGTGTGGGTCGTCGACTCGGTCGCCGAGGCCGAGGCGCCCTTCCGCGCCGGCGTCCCCGTCCTCGCCGAGGAGAAGGTCGACTACGTCCGCGAGCTCGCCGCCAACGTCGTCCGCTCCCCGCACGGCCAGGCCGTCGCCTACCCGGTCGTCGAGTCCCAGCAGGTGAACGGCGTCTGCGACACGGTCGTCGCGCCCGCCCCCGACCTCGACGAGTCCCTCGCCCTCGCGGCCGAGGAGCTGGCCCTGCGCATCGCCAAGGAACTGGACGTCGTCGGCCACCTCGCGGTCGAGCTGTTCCAGACCCGCGACGGCCGCATCCTCGTCAACGAACTGGCCATGCGCCCGCACAACTCGGGCCACTGGACCCAGGACGGCGCGATCACCAGCCAGTTCGCCAACCACGTCCGCGCGGTCCTCGACCTCCCGCTCGGCGACCCGCGCCCCCGCGCCAGATGGACCGTCATGGTCAACGTCCTGGGCGGCGACTACCCGGACATGTACTCCGCGTACCTGCACTGCATGGCCCGCGACCCCAAGCTCAAGATCCACATGTACGGCAAGGACGTGAAGCCCGGCCGCAAGGTCGGTCACGTCAACACCTTCGGCGACGACCTGGACGAGGTGCTGGAGCGCGCCCGTCACGCCGCCGGCTATCTGAGAGGCACGATCACCGAATGAGCCCCGTTGCAGGACCCGTCGTAGGCATCGTCATGGGGTCGGACTCCGACTGGCCGGTCATGGAGGCCGCCGCCAAGGCCCTCGACGAGTTCGAGATCGGGTACGAGGTCGACGTCCTCTCCGCCCACCGCATGCCGCGCGAGATGATCACGTACGGCGAGCGGGCCGACGGCCGCGGCCTCAAGGTGCTCATCGCCGGCGCCGGCGGCGCGGCCCACCTCCCGGGCATGCTCGCCTCGGTGACCCCGCTGCCGGTGATCGGCGTCCCCGTGCCCCTGAAGTACCTCGACGGCATGGACTCGTTGCTCTCCATCGTGCAGATGCCGGCCGGCGTCCCCGTCGCGACCGTCTCGGTCGCCGGCGCGCGCAACGCCGGTCTCCTCGCCGCCCGCATCCTCGCCACCCACGACGAGGAACTCCTCGGCCGCATGCGGGACTTCCAGCAGGAACTGAACGACCAGGCCACCGAGAAGGGCAAACGCCTGCGCGCCAAGGTCGAGGGCGGCGGCACCGGCGGCTTCGGATTCGGCAAGTGACGGCGATGACGTCCCTCGAAGAGGCCCGCGCCCTGCTCGCCGAGTTCCCCGTCGTCGACGGGCACAACGACCTGCCCTGGGCGCTGCGCAAGCAGGTCGGCTACGACCTGGACTCGCGTGACATCGCCGCGCACCAGAACGCCCATCTGCACACCGACATCCCGCGGCTGCGCGAGGGCGGGGTCGGGGCGCAGTACTGGTCGGTGTACGTCCCCTCCGACCAGCCCGAGCCGGTCGCCGCGACGCTGGAACAGATCGACTGCGTACGGCAGTTGCTGGCCCGCTATCCGGCGGACCTGGCGCCCGCGCTGACCGCGGCGGACCTGGAGGCGGCGCGTCGGGAGGGTCGTATCGCCTCGCTCATGGGTGCGGAGGGCGGCCATTCCATCGCCGGCTCCCTCGGCACGCTGCGGGGGCTGTACGCCCTCGGTGTGCGCTACATGACGCTCACCCACAACGACAACGTGCCGTGGGCGGACTCGGCGACGGACGAGCCCGGCGTGGGCGGGCTCTCGGAGTTCGGCCGCGCGGTCGTGCGGGAGATGAACCGCGAGGGCATGCTCGTCGACCTCTCGCACGTGGCGGCGACGACCATGCGGGACGCGCTGGACGCGACCTCGGCGCCGGTGATCTTCTCCCACTCCTCCTCGCGGGCCGTCTGCGACCACCCCCGCAACATCCCGGACGACGTCCTGGAGCGGCTGCCCGCGAACGGGGGCGTGGCGATGGTGACGTTCGTACCGAAGTTCGTGCTCCAGGCGGCCGTGGACTGGACGGCCGCCGCCGACGAGAACCTGCGCGCCCACGGACTGCACCACCTCGACACCAGCCCCGAGGCGATGAAGCTCCACCGCGCCTTCGAGGAGCGCAACCCCCGCCCGGTCGCCACGGTCCCGACGGTCGCCGACCACCTCGACCACATGCGCGAGGTCGCGGGCGTCGACCACCTCGGCATCGGCGGCGACTACGACGGCACGGCCTTCACACCCGACGGTCTGAACGACGTCTCCGGCTACCCCAACCTCATCGCGGAACTCCTGGACCGCGGCTGGTCGAAGTCCGACCTGGCCAAGGTGACCTGGCAGAACTCGGTACGGGTGCTGGGCGCGGCGGAGGACGTGGCGCGCGAGCTCCAGGCGACGCGGGGCCCGTCCAACGCCACGATCGAGTCCCTCGACGGCTGAGACGCCTGAGACGGCCGAGGGGGGCGAAGAGGGCGAGGGGGCGGCGGGTCGCTGAACCGGCCGACCCCCGAACGCCCCACCCACCAGGAAGGCCTCCGGCCCCCGTGCGACGGTGACGGTACCCCCACCGGGACTTTCACGACGTACGGAGCCCGCCATGGCAGACCTCCAGGACGAACTGCACCCCACCACCGAGGTGGGCGCGCTCGACGACCTCCCGGACCCCTTCGAGCCCGGCGAGCCGTACGCCCCCGTCTCCGATCCGGACACCGCGCCCCTGGAGCGCGCCCACGCCATCCTCGCCGCGCATCCCGTCGCCGACGGCTACAGCGGTCTGCCGTGGGCCCTTCGCCACATGCCGTGGTTCGACCTGGAGCTCGGCGAGAGCGCGGTCGACACGGACGTGCCGCGGCTGCGCGAGGGGCACGTCGGCGCGCTGTTCTGGTCCCTGCACCTGCCCGAGGGGCTGGCCGGGGACCGGGCGGTCGGCGCCACCCTGGAGCAGCTGGACCTGGTGAAGACCGTCGTGCACGGTCACCCCGAGGGACTGCGCCTGGCCCGCACCGCCGGGGAGACCACCGACGCCCGGCACTGCGGCCGGGTCGCCGTGCTGCTGGGGCCGGCCGGCGCCTCGGCCCTCGGCGACTCCCTCGGCATCCTGCGCGCCCTGCACGCCCTGGGCCTGCGCGTCCTCACCCTGTCCGGCGCGTCCTGGGCGAGCGAGGCGGGGCTGACCCGGTTCGGCGAGGAGGTGGTACGGGAGATGAACCGGCTCGGCGTGCTCGCCGACGTCTCCGGCGCCTCCGAGGAGACCGCCCGCCGTGCCTTCGCCGTATCCAAGGCGCCGGTCGTGTGCACCCGCTCCGCCGCCCGCGCCCTGCGCCCGCACCCGTCCAACCTCCCCGACGGCCTGCTCGCCGCGCTGGGCGCCGCCAAGGGCCTGTGCATGGTGCCGCTCACCGCCGAGCAGACCGGGCCGTCCGTCCGCGACGTGGCCGACCATCTCGACCACGTGCGCGAGGTCGCGGGGCCGGAGTGCGTCGCCCTGGCCGGGACCTACGACGCCGGCACCGCGCACCCGCAGGACCTCGGCGACGCCTCCTGCTACCCGTACCTCATCGCCGAGCTCCTGCACCGGGGCTGGACCGAGTCCGACATCGCCCTGCTCACCTGGGGCAACGTCCAACGCGTCCTGCGCGGCGCCGACTTCACCGCCCGCGCGGCCCAGCAGCGCCGGGATCCTTCGACGGCGAAGATCGCCGAGCTGGACGGTTAGGGCCTGTCCGGCGGATCAGGCCGACTGTGAGGTGCGGTTCTTCTTGGCCGAGCCCAGGGCCCGCGACGCCGGGCTGATCCGCCGGACAGGTCCTGGTCAGGGGTTGTCGGCCGGTCGCGGGTTCTCGATCCGGCAGAGGCAGAACGGATGCCCGGCCGGATCGGCGTACACCTGGAAGTCCTTCTCCTCGCGGTCCTCCAGGTCCAGCGGCCGGGCACCCAGCGCCATCACCCGCTCGTGCGCCGCGTCGAACTCCGCCCAGGTCGGGCCGGCGTCGAGGTCGAGGTGGAACTGCTGGCCGTTGTCGCCCTCGCGCGGCCAGGTCGGCGGCCGGTGACCGAGGTCCTGGCTGAAGGCGAGGCGCGGTACGCCGGGTGCCTCCAGGACGACCCAGTCCTCGTCCTCCACGCGGGGTGTGCCGCCCAGGATCGCCGCGTAGAACTCGGCGAGTGCGCGCGGGTCGGGGCAGTCGAGCACGACGGAACGGAAACGGGCCACGGGCATGACGGGTGCCTCCTGGTCGACGGTCGGTTCAACGGGCCTTGGAGCCTCTTCTCAGCACGCGCACAGGCAGAACGGGTGCCCCGCCGGGTCGGCGTACACACGGAACGTCCGTGAGCGGTCGTCCGCGTCCAGGGTCTTCGCGCCGAGCGCCAGTACGTCCGCCTCGGCCGCGTCCAGGTCCTCGACGGTGAGGTCGATGTGGAACTGCTGGGACCGGTCCGGCGCGGGCCACTTCGGCGGTACGTACCCCGGGGCCTCCTGGAACGCCAGCGACTGCCCGTCGGGCACCTTCAGGTCCACCCAGTCTCCCTCGCCCTCGACGGTGCCGCCCAGGATCTCGGCGTAGAAGCCGGCGAGCGCGCGGGGGTCGGGACAGTCCAGGACGACGGCGCCCAGCTTGGCGATGGCCATGACTACTCCTCACTAGTTGCTTGTAGCCGGTTACCTTTAGAGCGGTGCAAGAGGTAACGGTTACTGCATGCTCCCGTATTGGAGGTAACGTCGCAAGCATGAGTGAGAGAGTTCCGGCGCCCGGCGGCCTGGTCCTGGTCCAGGGGCTGGTGAACACGCTGGACCTCGAGGGGGGCGTCGACGGACTCGACACGGCGGACGGCCGGGCCCGTTTCGGACTCACGACGGCCGAGGTGCCCGGGGCCCGTGACCTGCGCGAGTCGCTCCGCGTCACCCTGCTCGCCCACGCGGGCCACCCGCCGCACCGCGAGGTCACCCCGCTCGGCGTCCTGCTGGCCGGGGCCCCGCTGCTCGTCACGATCGACACCGACGACGGCTCCGCGCGCCTCGCCCCCGCCGACGGGGACCCCCTGCTCGCCCGCGTCGCGGCGGCGATCGCCGACTCCCTCACGGCCGGCACCTGGACCCGCCTCAAGGCCTGCGAGGCCCCGACCTGCCACTGGGCCTACTACGACCGCAGCCCGGCGGGCCGCGGCCGCTGGTGCTCGATGCAGGTGTGCGGGGCGCGGGCGAAGATGCGGCGGTACCGGGCCAAGTAGCTCCCAAGGCCGAGTGGTTCCCCGCCTGCGGGTGGGTCCGGTGGTGCAGAATGCAGCCAGACGCCGGTTCGGCCGACTGAGCCTCGGCCGAACCGGCGTCGCCTGTGTCCGGCTGTGGGGTGGGGCGCTGCGACACGCCGTCGGGCGGGACCCGTGCCGGCTCCGCCGCGTCCGTCCCCTGGGGCGCCTGCGAGGCGGGTGTCTCGCGGCGCTGGTCGTTCCCGTCGGCCCGTTGTGCCGTCGGGCGTGCTTCGCGCCGTCCGCCGTCACGCCCCGGGACCGACGTGGCGCCGCACTCGTCGGCTCACCGCACAGGCCTTCCCGCTAAGCCGTCGGACGGCCCATCGCCCGGTACGTCCAGCCCGCCTTGCGCCACAGTTCCGCGTCGAGGGCGTTGCGGCCGTCGAGGATGAGGCGGTGGGAGGCGACCGTGCCGAGGGCCGCCGGGTCGAGGTCGCGGAACTCCTGCCACTCGGTCAGGTGCAGGACCACGTCGGCGCCGCGGACCGCGTCCAGGGCCGTGTCGGCGTAGCCGAGGGTCGGGAAGAGGCGGCGGGCGTTGGCCATGCCCTTGGGGTCGTACACCGTGACCTGGCCGCCCTGGAGGTGGATCTGGCCCGCGACGTTCAGCGCGGGGGAGTCCCGGACGTCGTCCGAGTCGGGCTTGAAGGCGGCACCGAGGACACCGACCCGCTTGCCGAGGAAGGAACCGCCCCCGAGCGCCTCCCGGGTCAGCTCCACCATGCGGCCGCGCTGGCGCATGTTGATCGAGTCGATCTCGCGCAGGAAGGTCAGCGCCTGGTCCGCGCCCAGCTCACCGGCGCGGGCCATGAACGCCCGGATGTCCTTGGGCAGACAGCCGCCGCCGAAGCCGATGCCGGCCCGCAGGAACTTCTTCCCGATCCGGTCGTCGTAGCCGATCGCCTCGGCGAGCTTGGCGACGTCGCCGTCGGCGGCCTCGCACACCTCCGCCATCGCGTTGATGAAGGAGATCTTGGTGGCGAGGAAGGAGTTCGCCGAGGTCTTCACCAGCTCGGCGGTGGGGAAGTCGGTGACCACGAAC
This sequence comes from Streptomyces sp. NPDC088794, assembly GCF_044750545.1. Classification (NCBI taxonomy): domain Bacteria; kingdom Bacillati; phylum Actinomycetota; class Actinomycetes; order Kitasatosporales; family Streptomycetaceae; genus Streptomyces; species Streptomyces sp. NPDC088794. The sequence continues at coordinate 618,533 of NZ_JBIVKB010000004.1, forward strand.
GGCGTCGCGTCGGACAGGGGCGTCGCGTACACCTCGCGCAGCAGCTTCTCCGCCCGCTCGCTGCGCACGCCGACCACGATCCGGTCGGGGTGCAGCGTGTCCTGGACGGCGAATCCCTCGCGCAGGAACTCCGGGTTCCAGGCCAGCTCGGCGTCCGCACCCGCCGGCGCGTTCGCGGCGAGGTAGGCGGCGAGCCGGTCGGCCGAGCCGACGGGCACGGTCGACTTGCCGACGACCAGGGCGGGCCCGGTCAGGTGCGGCGCGAGGGAGGCGATCGCGGCATCGACGTAGGACATGTCGGCCGCGTACTCCCCGTGCCGCTGCGGGGTGTTCACGCAGACGAAGTGCACGTCACCGAAGGCCGCGACCTCCGCGAAGTCCATGGTGAAGCGGAGCCGCCCGCTCGATCCCTCGATGCCGGCCACGTGCTTGCGCAGCAGTTCCTCGAGACCGGGCTCGTACATCGGGACCTCGCCCCGCTTGAGCATCTCGATCTTCTCGGGCACGACGTCGAGCCCGAGCACTTCGAACCCGAGCTCGGCCATGGCCGCGGCGTGGGTGGCGCCGAGATAGCCGGTGCCGATCACGGTGATCTTGAGGCTCATGGGGGCTCCCGAGAGGTACGGCTGCTGCTGCGGTGCCCGAGCATAACCGGGGCGTGGAAAGGGCCTTCGACGGGCACCTTTCCCTCTGTCGCCAAGCTCACGTATGCGTCCCGTGGGCGGGCCCCTAAAATTTGAGTTACTTAACGGTAATTAGCACCGTCACCACAGTGCGTCAGAAGCGTCCTTGGAGCGTGAGAGACCTTGGCCGGATCGGCTGACTTCGACCTGTACCGCCCGTCCGAGGAGCACGACATGCTCCGCGACGCGATCCGCTCACTGGCCGAGGCGAAGATCGCGCCGTACGCCGCCGCGGTGGACGAGGAGGCCCGCTTCCCGCAGGAGGCCCACGACGCCCTCGTGGCCAACGACCTGCACGCCGTGCACGTCCCCGAGGAGTACGGCGGCGGGGGCGCCGACGCGCTCGCCACGGTCATCGTGATCGAGGAGGTGGCCCGCGTCTGCGCCAGCTCCTCCCTCATCCCCGCGGTGAACAAGCTGGGCTCGCTCCCGGTGATCCTCTCCGGCTCCGAGGACCTGAAGAAGAAGTACATGACCCCGCTCGCCAAGGGCGACGGCATGTTCTCCTACGCCCTGTCCGAGCCGGACGCCGGTTCCGACGCGGCCGGCATGAAGACGAAGGCGGTCCGCGACGGCGACCACTACGTCCTCAACGGCGTCAAGCGCTGGATCACCAACGCGGGCGTCAGCGAGTACTACACGGTGATGGCGGTGACCGACCCCACCAAGCGCTCCAAGGGCATCAGCGCGTTCGTGGTCGAGAAGTCCGACCCGGGCGTCTCCTTCGGCGCCCCCGAGAAGAAGCTCGGCATCAAGGGCTCCCCGACCCGCGAGGTCTACCTCGACAACGTCCGCATCCCCGCCGAGCGCATGATCGGCGAGGAGGGCACGGGCTTCGCCACCGCGATGAAGACCCTGGACCACACCCGCATCACCATCGCCGCCCAGGCCCTCGGCATCGCCCAGGGCGCCCTCGACTACGCCAAGGGCTATGTCCAGGAGCGCAAGCAGTTCGGCAAGCCGATCGCCGACTTCCAGGGCATCCAGTTCATGCTCGCCGACATGGCCATGAAGATCTCGGCCGCCCGCGCCCTGACCTACCAGGCCGCCGCCGCCTCGCAGCGCGGCGACGCCGACCTCACCTACCTCGGTGCCGCCGCGAAGTGCTTCGCGTCGGACGCGGCGATGGAGGTCACCACGGACGCGGTCCAGCTGCTCGGCGGGTACGGGTACACGCGGGACTACCCGGTGGAGCGCATGATGCGCGACGCGAAGATCACGCAGATCTACGAGGGCACCAACCAGGTCCAGCGCATCGTCATGGCGCGGAACCTTCCGTAACAGCCGCGGAGGGGGCCGGCGAGAGCCGGTCCCCCGTCAGTCGTCCAGGCCCTCCGCCGCCCGCTTCTCCCGCAGCTCCATGATCGCCCGCCGCCGCGCCAGCCGGTGCGTGCGGCGGATCTGGGCCTCCTGGTTGCGGCGCTCGTCGCGCTCGGTCTCCGGAATCACCTGCGGCACCCGCCGCGGCCTGCCCTCCGCGTCCACGGCCGCGAACACCAGGTAGGCCGAGCCGACCTGGGTGGCCGGGGTCGACTCGTTCCAGCGCTCGGCCAGGACCCGTACGCCGACCTCCATGGAGGTCCGTCCGGTCCAGTTGACCTGCGCCTTCACATGGACCAGGTCGCCGACGCGGACCGGCTCCAGGAACGCCATCTCGTCCATGGACGCGGTGACGGCGGGCCCGCCGCTGTGCCGCCCGGCCACCGCGCCCGCCGCGTCGTCGACCAACTTCATGATCACGCCGCCGTGCACGGTGCCCAACAGGTTGGTGTCGGCGTTGGTCATGATGTGGCTCAGCGTGGTCCGGGACGCCGAGGTGGGCTTGCCGGGGATGCGCGGAGTGTCCGAGGTGTCCGGGGTCTCCGGGCTGTTCGACTCCGCGGTGGGGACCAGATCTGTCATGACCGTCACCCTATGCCGAGGTGACTTCCGGGGACTTTGTGTCGGGTTGGCAACAGCAGTGCCCTGATTTTCCGACGACCCTTGTAAAGGACATGGCCGCGGACGGCACACTGGGCCCCATGAACGATTGGCCCGAGGAATGGTCCGACAACAACCGCGGCGGCGGGTACGGACGAGGCAGCGCCAGCGCACAGCCCGACCCTGCACGCGTCATGCGGCAGGTTCGTCGGCCCGCCTCGGGCGCCTATGGCGCCTCCGGCCCGTCCGCACCGCCCTACGGCGGCTCCGTGCCGCAGCAGCCGGGATACGGCGATCAGGGGTACGGCGACGGCCAGGGGTACGGCGACCAGGGCTACGGCCAGGGCTCCGCCAACGACGGCTACAACACCGGCCAGGTCTACGGCGGCGGGGGCTCCGGTGGCGGTGGCTACCAGGGCGAGCGGCCCCGGCCGAACTGGCGCCGCCGCATCAAGTGGACGGCCATCACGCTGGTCACGGTGCTGGTGGTGACGTCCGTCGCGACCTACTTCTGGGCCGACTCCAAGCTCAACCGTGACGTCGACCTCTCCAAGGTCATCGACCGCCCCTCGGGCGGCGACGGCACGAACTACCTGATCGTCGGCTCCGACAGTCGCGCGGGCCTGTCCGACGAGCAGAAGAAGGACCTGCACACCGGCTCCGCCGAGGGCAAGCGCACCGACTCGATGATGATCCTGCACGTCGGCGACAGCGGCGACACCCTGATCTCGCTGCCCCGCGACTCGGACGTGGAGATCCCGTCGTACAAGGGCTCGACCTCCGGCAAGACCTACCCGAGCACCGGCCGGCACACCAAGCTGAACGCGGCCTACGCCGAGGACGGCCCGACCCTGCTGGTGCGCGCCGTCGAGTTCAACACGGGGCTGCGCATCGACCACTACGTCGAGATCGGCTTCGCCGGCTTCGCGAACATCGTGGACTCGGTCGGCGGTGTCACCATCGACATCGACAAGGCCTTCAAGGACAAGTACTCGGGCGCCGACTTCAAGGCCGGCAAGCAGAAGCTGAACGGCGAGCAGGCCCTGGCCTTCGTCCGCACCCGGCACGCCTTCGCCGCCTCGGACCTCCAGCGCACCAAGAACCAGCAGAAGTTCCTGTCCGCGCTGGCCCACCAGGTGGCGACCCCGGCGACGATCCTCAACCCCTTCAAGCTCTACCCGACCCTCGGTTCGGGCCTCGACTCGCTGAGCGTCGACAAGGACATGAGCCTGTGGGACCTGGCGTCGATGTTCTTCGCGATGAAGGGCGTCAGCGGCGGCGACGGCACCTCGATGAACATGCCGATCTCCGGCTCCAGCGGCGGCAACCTCCTCTGGGACAAGGCGAAGGTCAAGACGCTGGTGAACGAGTTGAACAACGACCAGAAGGTCACGGTGTCGAGTGACTGACACCGTGACCGGCAGACCGCCCTTCGGGGCGGTTCTGTGCGATGTGGACAACGTGATCCGGTCCTTCGACTCCGGGCGCCTGGAGGCGCTGGAGCGGGTGGCCGGGATAGCCGAGGGCACCACCAAGAAGCTGGCGTTCGCGCCGGACGCGGATCTGCCGCTGCTGCTGGGCGAGATCACCTCGCAGGAGTGGGCGGAGGCGATCGCGGCGGACCTCGCCGACCTGGTGCCCGAGCCGCAGACGGCGTTCGACCTGGCCCGCGCCCTGCTCGAGTCGCCCTTCCACGCGGACGACGAGGTGGTGGGCCTGCTGCGCCGGGCCCGCGTCCGGGTGCCGCTGGTGCTGGTCTCCAACGCGGCCCTGGAGCTGGAGTCCGACCTGGACTCGATGGGCCTGAGCGACCTCGCCGACCACGTCGTCAACAGCGCGCGGGTGGGCCTGGCCAAGCCCGACCCGCGCATCTACCGGCTCGCCGCCGACCTGGCCGGCGTCAGCCCCGACCGCTGCCTCTTCGTCGACGACAGCGAGGAGAACGTGACCGCGGCCGCCGCCCTCGGCATGCACACCGTCCACTTCCGCGAACCGGCGGACCTGGAGCGGGCGTTGGAGCCCCTGTTCCGCTGACGGACTACGGGCACACCACCTGGTCGCCCGTCACCACCCCGAACTCGCCCTGGTACGGGTCGTCCGCGCGGACCTTGCGCACCTCACGGAAGTCCGCGCCCGCGATCACCTTCAGGGTCGGGCCCAGGCCCTTGACCGCCCGTAGCTCGCTGCCGGGCAGCGCGGCGGCCAGGGACTTGGCGGAACGGTCCCAGCGGGGGTCGTAGGCCACCACCGTGCGCCGGACGGTCCGGTCGGCCGCGTTCGACGGCGCCCGGGTGGTACGGAAGCCGGTGGCGGCCAGTTGTGAGTCCACGCGCTTGCCGAGGCCCGCGGTGGGCGTCCCGTTCTCGACCTGGACCCGGATCTGCTGCGGGGCCACGTCCACCCGTACCGCCTTGCTGACCGGCCGGTGCGCGGTGAGCGGCTTGTCGTCGTTCAGGGCGCGGAAGAGGCGGTCCGCCTTGGCGGTGTCCCACTTGAGGGTCGAGCCGACGCCCTTGACGGCGTATCCCATCCGGCCGATGGGGACCGTCGTGAACTCCGAGGAGGAGGGGGAGAAGTCGCGCATCGCCCGGCCGAGGTCGAGCAGTTCGTCGGTGCCGAAGCCCTTGTCGGCGCGGACCGAGCCGAGCACGGCCCGGGTCACGTCACGGAACTTCATCGGGTTCAGCAGGATCCCCGAGGACGTGGCGCGGTCGATGAGGGCCGCCAGGAAGCGCTGCTGACGCTTCATCCGGCTGAGGTCGGAGGCGCCGTCGACGTGCCGGGCCCGGACGTACTGGAGGGCCTGGCCGCCCATCAGGGTGTGGGAGCCGGCCGGGAGGTTCAGGCCGGTGTAGGTGTCCTTGAGGGGGGCGGCCGTGCAGACCTTCACCCCGCCGAGCACGTCCACCGTCTTCATGAAGCTGGTGAAGTCGACCTCCAGATAGTGGTCGACCTTCACATGGGTCATGTCCTCGACGGTCCGCACGGTGAGGTTCGGACCGCCCTCCGCGTAGGCCGCGTTGAGCTTGATGGGGTGGCCCTTGTGATGGTGCCCGGTGGTCTCGTCGACGTGCGGGGGCGTCATGGCGTACGAGTCGCGCGGCAGGCTGACCACGCTGGCGCGCTCCCGGTCCTCCGAGATGTGCACGATCATGATCGTGTCGGTGCAGTGGCAGGGCGCGCCGCCCAGGCGGTAGCGGCGCCGCTCCTGCTCGCTGATCTTGTCGCGGCCGTCCGTGCCGACCAGCAGGACGTTCATGCCGTGGCCCGCGCGCGGGCGGTTCTTCATGTCCTTGAAGGGGTCGACGCGGGCGATGTCCGCGTCCAGGCTGGTGACCACCGCGTGCCCGATCCCGGCCGAGGCGAGGACGACGACGGACAGCGTCGTCACCGCCCGCATGGCCCAGCGCGGCTTCTTGCGCCGGACGGGTGGCCGCGGCGAGCGCCCCTGTGGCGCGCGGGGCGGCTGGGGGCGGCGCTTGGGGCGGGCGGTGGCGGCGGACCGTGGCGGCGTGGGCAAGGGGGACACCTCCGGGCGACGGCCGTACGTGGGATCCGTGAGCACCGTAGGTCCATACGATCTGTGGCCCGGTCCGCCGCCCCGGCGGGGCGCGAACGTGTCCCCCGTTCGCGGTAACGTGAGCACCGATGAACGCCAATTCCGACGTGCGCCTCCCCGCCGTATCTGTGATCATGCCCGTCCTCGACGAGGAGCGGCATCTGCGCGGAGCTGTCCAAGCGATCCTCGCGCAGGAGTACGACGGCGAGATGGAGGTCGTGCTCGCCCTCGGTCCCTCGAAGGACCGCACGGACGAGATCGCGGCCGAGCTCGTAGCCGAAACCGCATCCTTCGAGAACAAGCGCGTGCACACCGTGCCGAACCCGGCCGGCCGCACGCCCGCCGCCCTCAACGCCGCGATCAAGGCCTCACGCCATCCGATCGTCGTCCGCGTCGACGGCCACGGCATGCTCTCGCCGAACTACATCGCCACCGCCGTACGGCTCCTGGAGGAGACCGGCGCGCAGAACGTCGGCGGCATCATGCACGCCGAGGGCGAGAACGACTGGGAGCACGCCGTCGCCGCCGCGATGACGTCGAAGATCGGCGTGGGCAACGCCGTCTTCCACACGGGCGGCGCCGCGGGGGAGGCCGAGACGGTCTACCTCGGGGTGTTCCGGCGCGAGGCGCTGGAGCAACAGGGCGGCTACAACGAGGAGTTCATCCGCGCCCAGGACTGGGAGCTGAACTTCCGCATCCGCGAGGCGGGCGGCCTGATCTGGTTCTCGCCGGAGCTGCGGGTGTCGTACCGCCCCCGTCCGTCGGTGAAGGCCCTCGCCAAGCAGTACAAGGACTACGGCCGCTGGCGGCACGTCGTCGCCCGCTACCACGAGGGCTCCATCAACCTGCGCTACCTCGCCCCGCCGACGGCCCTGCTCGCCATCGTGGCCGGCATCGTGGTCGGCGCGGCCCTGACGCCCTGGGGCTTCGTGATCCCCGGCGGCTATCTCGCGGCGATCGTGCTGGGTTCCGTCCCGGCGGGCAAGGGCCTTCCCCTGAAGGCACGCCTCCAGATCCCGGTGGCCCTCGCCACCATGCACCTGTGCTGGGGCTGGGGCTTCCTGACCAGTCCCAGGTCCCTGGCCAAGAAGGTCATCGCGTCCCGCCGCCCGGCGGTGGTGACCGCGAGCTGAGCGGTGCCGGGCGACGGCCGACGGTGGGCTACCGCCGGGCGCGTCGCTCGGCGCGGGCGCGGCGGTACTGGTGGGCCAGGACTCTCAGGGAGGCCGTCGCCGACGGGTTCGCCGCGCGGTGCAGCAGCTCTCCTCCCGTGCGCCGTACCGCGGCGAGACGGAGGTCCTGGACGGCGATCAGGGCGTCCAGGAACGGGCGGTACTCGGGCGCGACGAGGCCGGGCAGGGACCGGCCCTCGGTGAGCGCGGCCTCGGCGCGGTCGGCCTGCGCCCGGACCAGCGCCTCCAACGCGGGTACGCACTCCTCCGACTTGCTCAGCAGGTCCCCGAACTTCAGCCCGTGCAGGGCCAGTTCGTCCTTCGGAATGCCGATCCGGCCCCAGCCGGCGTCCTCGGAGAGGTCGGCCAGGAAATCGGTGCGCTGCATGCCCTCGATCAGGGCCCGGCAGCCGGCGACGAACGGTTCGTCGTCCCCGGCGTCGGGATCGGGCGCGATCAGCGACGCCGTGAGCATCAGCGCGGGCAGCGCGTAACCGTCCACGTAGGCCTGGAAGTCGGCCTCCGTCCCGAAGCCCGTCCAACTGGCCTCCACGGGCGCGCCGTCGAGGAAGGCCCGCACCCGCGCGGCCAGGTGCGGATGGCGGTCCACGGCGTCCCGGAGCGCCGACAGGGTGCCGTTCGCGGGTGGTTCGTCGCCGTCGAGGGCCGCCACGGTGTCGGCCTCCCAGACGCGCAGGGCCGCGTGGCGGTCGCGCACGGCGCCGGTGTCGATCAGCTCGTCGGTCGCGTGCATGTAGGACACCGCGGCCACCACGGGCGGATGCAGGCGGGCCGGCAGCAGGAGCCGGGTCGCGACGTACTCGTGCCGCGCGAATCTTCGGACCAGCGTGCGCTGGGCGTCGTAGGTTCTGCGCAGACGCGGGTCGGTGATTCCCGCCTGAGTCAGGGCGGTGGACCAACGGATCACGGCTCTCCCGTCGAGCTGCGTTCGATTGTCAGGACCAGGTGTAGTCCGGGTCCACGTGCATACAGGCCTTGCTGTCCGCCCCGTTGAGCGCGCTCGCCGAGGCCGGCGTGGTGTCGTCCTCGGCGGTGTACCTCGCCCCCGAACGCCAGTCCGCGCCGACCACCAGTGTGACACCGGAAACGGCCGTCGACTTCTTCACCGAACTCACCGGAATCCCCAGCGACTTGGCGACCCGCTGGGCGTCGGCCCGGAGGTCGGCCGACGGATAGCGGACGACCGTCTCGTCCTGGCTGAGTAGCGCCGAGGAGTCCGCCTCCGCCTTGTCGAAGCCCTTGGAGACGAGCAGGTCGGCGACCGTGCCGGCCCGGCCCGTCACCGCCGGCTCCGCGTCGGACTTCGTACCGTTCTGCACCCGCACGGCGATCTCGTCGTCCGCCGCCGCCTTGTCGGTCGTCGCGGTCGACGTGCCGGTCTTCTTCTTGTCCTTGCCGTCCAGCGCGATGTCCTCGCGCACCAGCCGCCACAGCTGCTCCGCGTCGCCGGCCTTGGGCAGCACCCGGTTGCCGTCGGCCGAGTACACCCACGGCATCGTCGTCATCGTGATGCGCGCGGTGGGCACCTTCTTCAGCTGGGTCGACACGTCGTAGAGCTTGGCCACGGTGCCGAGCCCGTCGTCCACCGTCAGCGCCTTCGTGGCCGTCTCCGCCAGGTTGCGCAGCTTGCCCGGGTTGCTCAGGGTGGCGTTGGCACGCAGCTCGCGGACCATCGAGTTCATGTACATGTGCTGGGCCTCGGTGCGCGCGATGTCGCTGCCGTCCTCGAAGCCGTACCGCGTGCGCAGCCACTGCAGCGCCTGCTCGCCCTTGATGGACGTGGTGCCCTTCTCCAGCTTCAGGCCGCTGCCGTGGCCCGAGGAGGTGTGCGAGTAGATGTTGGCGTCGACGCAGACCGGGACGCCGCCTATCGCGTCGGCCATGGAGACCACGCCGGCGAAGTCGACCATCATGAAGTGGTCGATGTGGATGTCGGTCAGCTTCTCCCAGGTGGCCACCGAGCAGCCCGGACCGCCGCGTTCCAGGGTGGTGTTCGTCATCGCCGAGGTGCTCGCCGCGTAGACCTTGCCGGTGTCGGGGTCGGTGCACTCGGGGATGTCGACCAGGGTGTCGCGCGGCATGCTGACGACCGACATGTTGGTGCGGTCGGCGGAGACGTGCAGCAGCATCTGGACGTCGGCGCGCGGGGCGGTGTTGTACGTGTCCTTGGCGCCGCCCAGCTTCTGGTTCTCCGCGGAGTCCCGCGCGTCCGAGCCGATCAGCAGGATGTTCAGCGGCTTCTGCCCGGCCGCGTTCGCCTCCGACTCGGCCGCCCGGTCCTTGGCGTCGCCGATGTTGAGGGCGTCCTTCTGGATGTTGGCGTTGAGGTGCCGGTAGTAGAGGTAACCGGCGCCTGCCGCCCCCACGGTCACCAGCGCGGTGACGATCGCCGTCCAGCGCAGGATCCGCCGTCTGCGCCGCCCGCGGTCACCGCCCGCACCGCGCCCGCGCCGACCGCCGAGCTGCGGTGTCAGGGACATCGTGTCCTCGACCGCCGGAACCTCGGCGCGCACGCTGTTCTGCGTCAACTCAGTGCCCTTCCACCCCTGCGCCTGACGGCGACCGACCGAGCCGGGCTCATCATTCGGGAGAGAGTTAGGAGTTCGCTGTGGGTCCTGACGGGGAAGCTTCGACCGCCGGCTCGGGACCACGCGGCCCCGAAGCTCAGGACCGCGCGGCCCCGAGGCTCAGGACCACGTGAATCCGGGACTGACGTGCATGCACGCCTTCTCGTCCGCCCCGTTGAGCGCCTCCGCTGTCTTCGGCGTCTTGTCGTTCTTCTTGGGCGCCTTGTACACGCTGCCCTCGCGCCAGTCCGCGCCCACGACGAGCGTGACCCCGGAGACGTCCGCCGACTTCTTCACCGAACTCAGCGGAATCCCGAGGGACTTGGCCACCGCCTGGGCGTCGCCCTCCAGATCGGCGCTCGGGTAGCGGACCACCGTCCGGGCCTCGCTGAGGATCGTGCCCCGGTCGACGGCGGCCTTGGTGTAGCCCTTCTCCGCCAGCAGGCCGACGACCGTGCCCGCCCGCCCGGAGGCCGCGCCGAGGGAGTCGGTGCGAGTGCCGTTCTGCACCTGGACGCCGATCGCGCCGGGAGCCGCCGCGGGGTCGTCCGAGGTCTCCTCCGCCGTGGTCTTCTTCTTGTCCTTGCCGTCCAGCGCGATGTCCTCGCGCACCAGCCGGAACAGCTGGTCGGCGTCCTCGGTGGGCTCGACGCGCGCGCCGACGTATCGATTCGGCATGGTCGTCATCGTGATCCGCTTCGGCGCGGGCTTGCGCAGCTCGTCGCTGAGGTCGTAGAGCTTCTTCACGGTGTCCAGGCCCGGGTCGACCGTGAGGGCCGCGGTGGCCTTCTCGGCGAGGGTGCGCAGCTTGCCGGGGTTGCTGAGGGTGGCGTTCTCGCGCAGCTCGCGGACCATCGAGTTCATGTACATGTGCTGGGCCTTGGCGCGGGCGAGGTCGCTGCCGTCCTCGAACCCGTAGCGCGTGCGCAGCCACTGGAGCGCCTGCTCGCCCTTGATGGACGTGGTGCCCTTCTCCAGCTTCAGCCCGGAGCCGTGGCCCGCGCTGTCGCGGGAGTGGATGTTGGCGTCGACGCAGACCGGGACGCCGCCTATCGCGTCGGCCATGGACACCACGCCCGAGAAGTCGACCATCATGAAGTGGTCGATGTGCACGCCGGTCAGCTTCTCCCAGGTGGCCACCGTGCAGCCCGGACCACCGCGCCCGAGGCTCTGGTTGGTCATCACCCGTCCGTCGCTCGCCGGGTACACCTTGCCGTCGTCGGGGTCGGTGCACTTCGGGATCTTCAGGAGGGTGTCGCGGGGCATGCTGACGACCGACATGTTGGACCGGTCGGCGGACAGGTGGACCAGCATCTGGACATCGGCGAGCGGGGTGGAGCCGAAGGTCTCCCGGGCGCCGCCGAGTTCCTGGTTCTCCTTGGTGTCCCGCGCGTCCGAGCCGATGATCAGGATGTTCAGCGGGGTCTGCCCGGCCGCGTTCGGCGTGGGCGCGGCGACCTTGTTGTCGCCGAGGTTGAGGTCGTCCTTCTTGAGGTTGCCGTTCAGGTGCTCGTAGTAGAGGTAACCGGCCCCGGCCGTGCCGACTATGAGCACCGCGAGCGTGAGCGCGAACCACCTCAACAGCCGGAATCTCCGCGCCGATCGGCCGCCCCCGCCGTGCCGCCCGTCGCCCTCGGCCGCGCCGGTGTCGTCACCGGCGCCGTCCCCCGCGGCGGCAGACTCGGCCTCCCGCACAGTCCCCTGCGTCACTTACCCGTCCTCCCAGCGGTCCCCCGTACGTTCTGGAGACATGCGACGGGCCCGTGAGGTTGCCCTGATCCGCGTTACCGCCCGGTTAACCGGTGCACGGACCCCTTAACCGGCGCACTGGACCTTGTCGGCCGTGGACTTGTCGACGTCGACGTTCGCCGCGGCGGAGGAGTTGAGCTTGATGCCGGCGCCCTTGAAGTCCTTGCCGAGGGTGAGCGTCATGGCGGGCAGGCCCTGGGAGTTGGTCACGCTCTCGCCGGGCTTCAGCGCCGAGCCCGACAGGCCCATGATCGCGGCCAGGCGGCGGGCCTGGTCGGCCTGGTCGGGGTCGTATTCGAGAGTGGTCTTCGCCAGCGCCGCGTCCGCGTTGCCGGCGTTCTCGGACTTCTCGACGCCCTCGTCGTTCTGGAGGTGGTTCAGCTCCGCCTGCGCACTGCCGCCGGCCGCGCCGCCGTTGAGGATCCGCACCCGCACGTCCGCGGCGGCGGACTTGGTGCCCTTCAACCGGGCGGCCACGGCGGCGGCTTCCTTCTTCTTCTCCTGCTTGACCGCGGTGAGCGAGACGTCGTTCTTGATCAGGTCGAAGAGCTGGGGGCCCTTCGACTCGTTCACCACGACCGTCGCCTTGATCGTCTCGGCCGGGTTGTCCAGCACCGGCACCGTGGTGAAGGAGATGTTCTTCGGCGGCACCTTCTTCAGCTCCAGGGCGATGTCCTTGAGCGTGCCGACCTTGCCGATGGCGCTGTCCACGGTGAGCGCCTTGGTGGCGGCCTCGGCCAGCTTCAGCAGCTTGGTGGGGCTGGTGAGGGTGTCGCCGGAGGACATCTTGCGCATCAGCGAACCCAGGAACTGCTGCTGCACCTTGATCCGGTCGAGGTCGCCCTCGTTGCCGAAGCTGTGCCGGGTGCGCACGAAGGCGAGGGCCTGCTCGCCCTCCACCTTGGACTCGCCCGCGGGCAGGTCGAGCTTGGACTGCTTGTCCTTGACGGCGTGTTCGAGGCAGACCGTGACGCCGTCCACCGCCGTCGTCAGCGTCTTGACCGCGTTGAAGTCGGCCATCATGAAGTGGTCGACCGAGATGCCGGTGTTCTCCTTCACCGTGCGCATGGTGCAGCCGGGGTCCCGGCCGCTCTCGCCCAGGCTCCGGTTGAAGCGCACGCCCTGCTGCCCGGGGACGACGGTCTCGGTGCCGTCGGTCTGTTTGGTCGGGCAGTCGGGGATGTCGACGATGAGGTCGCGCGGGATGCTCAACGCGGTCGCGTTCGTACGGTCCTTGGAGACGTGCAGCAGGATGTTGGTGTCGGCGTGACCGACGCTGCCCTTGTCGCCGTAGCCCTCGTTGCCGTCGCCGGTGCGCTTGTCGGTGCCGATGATCAGGATGTTGAAGGCCTCGTCCTTGCTGAAGCCGCTCTTGCCCGCGTCGCCGATGTCGGTCGTCGCCACGTTGCCTTCGAGGTGCTTCAGGTAGAAGTAGGCACCGCCGACGGTGGCGACCAGGACGAACGCCATGGTGCCGCCGGTCCACAGCAGGACCTTCTTGGCCCGCGACGCCTTCGCCTTCTGCGGCACCGGGCGACGGCCGCGCCGCCCCGCACCCGCCCCGGGGGACGGCGTGCGGGTGTCCCGCGGGGCGGGGTCACGGGGTGCGGGGTCCCGGGGGGCCGGTCTGCGCGGGCCCGGGACCGCCGACGGAGGCGTGGACGGCGTCAGACGCAGTTCGTAGTCGCCCGTGTTCGGGTTGAGGACCCACTGGTCTGCGGGGTCGATGCCGTCCGCACGGCCACGGCCTTGCACGTCCACGGTGTATGAGTCCTCCGTCAGGCGCGGCGCTGGGTCGCCCACACTAACCGCACAGCTCCGCCTCAGGTGTCGCCACCGGGGAAACGCGACCCCCTACAAGTGGTCATTCCCTCTCAATCCCGAACACGGATCCGCTACCAGCGATAGGGCGCGTACACGTCCATGCACTGGCCCTTGTCCGAGCCGTTGATGGCGTCGGCGTTGTCCGGCAGGTCACCGGCCTGCGGCGCGGACTGCTTCGGATACGCCGTGCCCTCCCGCCAGTCGGCGCCCACCACGACCGTGACTCCCGACACATCGGTCGACTTCTTCACCGAACTCAGCGGAATCCCGAGGGACTTGGCGACCGCCTGGGCGTCACCCTCCAGATCGGCGCTCGGGTACCGCACCACCGTCTTCTCCTCGGCGAGCGTCGCCGTGGTGTCCGCCGCGGCCCGGGTGAAGCCCTTGCCCGTGAGCGTCTGGGCGATGGTGCGTGCCCGGCCGGAGACCGGCGCCCGGTCCGAGCTGCGGGTGGCGTTCTGCACCAGCACGCCGAGCGCGCCCGCGTCGACCGAGGGCGCCTCGGTGGCCGTACTCGTGCCCTTGCTCTTCTTCTTGGCGTCCGACGCCTTGCCGTTCTTGTCGAGCGGCACGTCGTCGCGGAGCATCTGCCACAGCTTGTCGGCGTTGGTGGCGTCCGGCACCACGTGGTCGCTGTTCTGGGCGTCCGCGACGTTCGGCATCGTCAGCGACGTGATCCGGTCGGACGGCACCGACTTGAGCTGCATGCCCAGGTCGTAGAGCTTCTTGACGGTGCCGATCTCCTCGGACACCGTCAGCGACTTGGTGGCCGCCTCGGCCAGGCCGGTCAGCCGCCCGGTGTCGGTGAAGACGTTCTGCTTCGTCAGCGTGCGCATCATCGAGTTGAGGTACATGTGCTGGGCCCTGGCCCGCATCAGGTCGCTGCCCCAGGCGTGCCGGGTGCGCAGCCACTGCAGCGCCTTCTCGCCCTCGACCTTGTGCGTGCCGGCCGTCAGCTTCAGCCCCGAACCGCCGGGTACGGCGGCCGTCGGGTGGTCCCACACGTTCTGCCGTACACAGACGTCGACGCCGCCGATGGCGTCCGCCATCCGCACCACGCCGGCGAAGTCGATCGTCATCCAGTGGTCGATGTAGACCCCGGTGAGGTTCTCCCAGGTGGCCAGCGTGCAGCCGGCGCCGCCGCGGGCCAGCGACTCGTTGATGATGGTGTTGGTCGCCGGGTACACCTTGCCGGTGTCCGGGTCCTTGCACTTGGGGATGTCGACCCGGGTGTCCCGCGGGATGCTGACCATCGCGGCGCTCTTGCGGTCCGCGGAGAGGTGGATGAGCATCTGCACGTCGCCGCGCGGCGGGCTGCCCACGTCGTTCTTCGAGCCGCCCAGCTTGAGGTTCGCGGCGGAGTTACGGCTGTCGGAGCCGATCAGCAGGATGTTCATCGGCGTCTGCCCGTCCGCGTTCGGACCGGTCTTCCGCGCCTTCGAGTCGCCGCTGCTGCGCTGGCCCTTCTCGATGTTGCCGTTCAGGTGCTCGTAGTAGAGGTATCCGGCGCCGGCCGTCCCGAGTATCAGGACCGACAGGGTCAGCGCCGACCAACGCAGCACCCGGTGACCGCGTTTGGGCGGTTGTCTGCGTCGGCCGGACCCCTCCGGTTCGGCGGGGCCACCGGCGCCGCCGTCCTCCGGATCACGAGCGTGCCGGACGTCGTCGAACGTCCCTTCCCCGCGCACACTGCTCTGCGTCATTCCTCTGTCTCCCCACCCCTGCGCCTGAAAGAAGCCGAAAAATCCGAAATGGAAGCGAACAGGCCTGCCGTGCATCTAGTGAGATGCACGGCAGGCCCTTCAGGATCGCTTCGAGCCCTTGCGGATTACTTGGCGCACTCGACCTTGTCCGCGGTGGACTTCTGGACCCCTTCCGGAGTGGACCCGGAGGCGGCGTTGATCTTGACTCCGGCGCCCTTGAAGTCCTTGCCGAGGGTGAGCGTCATCGTCGGCAGGCCCTGGGAGTTGGTCACGCTCTTGCCCGGCTTCAGCGCCGAGCCGGACAGGCCCATGATGGCGGCCAGGCGGCGGGCCTGGGAGGCCTGGTCGGGGGCGTACTCGAGAGTGGTCTTCGCCAGCGCCGCGTCCGCGTTGCCGGCGTTCTCGGACTTCAGTACGCCCTCGTCGTTCTGCAGGTAGTTCAGCTCCGCCTGCGCGCTGCCGGCCGCGGCGCCGCCGTTGAGGATCCGCACCCGGACGTCCGCGGCGGCGGACTTGGTGCCCTTCAACCGGGCGGCCACGGCGGCGGCTTCCTTCTTCTGCTGCTGCTTGACCGCGGTGAACGACACGTCGTTCTTGATCATGTCGAAGACCTGCGGTGCCGTCGTGTCGTTGAGGACGACGGTCGCCGCGACCTTCTCGGCCGGGTTGTCGACCACCGGGACCGTGGTGAAGGTCAGGTTCTTCGGGTTGAGCTTGCCCAGCTCCAGACCGAGGTCCTTCAGCTTGCCGATGCTGTCGAGCTTGGAGTCGACGGTCAGCGCCTTGGTGCCGGTCTCCGCCAGCTTCAGCATCTTCGTCGGGTTGGTGAGCGTGGAGTTGGACTTCAGCTTCCGCATCAGCGCGCTCAGGAACTGCTGTTGGAGCGTGATCCGGCTCAGGTCACCGCCGAAGCCCACCGAGTGCCGGGTGCGCACGAAGGCCAGCGCCTGCTCGCCGGAGATGTTGTGGGTGCCCTTGGACAGCTTCAGATGCGAGTCCGGGTCGTCGATGTCCTTGGCCAGACAGACCTCGACCCCGCCGACCGCGTCCGTCAGCGTCTTCACCGCGTTGAAGTCGGCCACCATGAAGTTGTCCGGCGTGATCCCGGTCAGCTCGGTGACGGTCCGCATGGTGCAGCTGGGCGTCCGTGAGTCCTGGCCCAGGCTGGTGTTGAAGCGGACGTCGGTCGAGCCCGGGATGACCTTGGAGGAGCCGTCGTCCTGGGTGGTCGGGCAGTCCGGGATGTCGGTGATCAGGTCGCGCGGGATGCTCAACGCGGTCGCGTTGGAGCGGTCCTTGGAGACGTGCAGCAGGATCGTGGTGTCGGCGTGGCCGACGCTGCCGGCGTCGCCGTACTTCGTGTTGCCCGCGCCGGTGCGCTTGTCGGTGCCGATCAACAGGATGTTGATCGCCTTGTCCTTGTTGAAGCCACCGGTGCTCGCGCCGTCGTCGGAGACGGCCGTGATGTTGTCGTTGAGGTGCTCGATGTAGAGATAGGCGGCGCTCGCCGTGCCCACGAGCACGAACGCCATGATGCCGCCGGTCCACAACAGGACCTTCTTGGTCCTCGACTTCTTCTTCACCGGCCGCCGGCCGCGCCGCCCCGGCAACGGTTCCTCGGGCGCCCCGCGCCGCCGACGCGAGGGCTGCGCCTCGCGCTCGGGAGCCTGCGGTGCCGCCCGTCCCGCCGCCCGCCCGGGCGCCGCCGAACGGACCGCGCCCTGCGAGGCGGACCTGCGCGGCCCCGGCACACCTGATTGCGGTGCGGAAGGGGTCAGTCGCAGTTCGTATTCACCGGTGTTCGGGTTGAGTACCCACTGGTCTGCGGGGTCGATGTCGTCCGCCCGCCCACGGCTTTGCGCGTCCACGGTTGTCCGAATCCTCCGTCGGGGCCACGCAAGCGCCTTCCCCCCTGCAAGGCGCTCGTCGGTCACACAGTGCACGACGCCAGGAAGCACCTCGCGGCCGAACGCACCGGATCGCTCACACTATCCGCCCTGTTCACTGCCGGGGGACCGCGGTGACGAATTGCACGTGCGGGCAACCGGTCAATTCGCCCATTTTCTCGGACATTAGTGCGCCGATTTGGTGAGCGCTTTACCCGCACAAGTCTTCGGCGGCGGTGTTGCCGCGGAACGTCGGCCCGGGAGAAACATCGACCACGGGCTCGTCGGGCCGCTTTCCGTCTGCCTTTCCGTCGTCGTCCCCGTACTCGCCGTAGTCATAAGCGTCTTCGTACGACCCCTCGTACGAAGACTCCTCCCCGTCCCCGTACGAGTTCTCCTCGTCGTCGGACACCGAATTGCGGCTCTTTGCGGCGGAATCCCGCGGAATTTCCTTCGCCACCGCGAGCGGCGCGTCCGTGCGCAGCCGTTCGAACAGTTTCTCGGCCTCGGGTTCCACGAGCTGGTCGCGATTGGCGTTGTAGACGTACGACTCCCGCGGCACGGTAAGGAATTGCACACGTTCCGTGGGGATGTCGCGTACCCCGCGCACGAGTTCGTACAACCCGCGCAGGCTCGCCAGATCCGGATCGGTCGTCAGCGACGAAGTCGCCGCGTCCAGCACGGGATAGAGCTTCACCGGATTCAGCAGTACGTCATTGCCGCGCACCTTGTTGACCAGCGCCCCGAGGAACCGCTGCTGACGGTCCATCCGGTCGGTGTCACTGCCGTTGCCCAGCGACTTGCGGGCCCGTACATAGCCGAGCGCCTGCTCCCCGTCGAGCGTCACCTTGCCCGCGCGCAGGTTCAGCTTGGCGGCCTTGTCGTGAATGGGCCGACGCAGACAGATCTCCACCCCGTCCACGGCGTCGACCATCTCCTTGAACCCGTGGAAGTCGACGACCATGTGATGGTCGATCCGCACATCCGTCAACTTCTCCACGGTCCGGATGGTGCAGGCCGAACCACCCGTCTGGAACGCGTAGTTGAACATCGCGAACATCGGTTCGGTCCGGGTCCCGTCCGGCCGCAGACAGGCCGGCACGTCCACCATCAGGTCGCGCGGCAGCGAGACGGCGGTGGCGGCGCGCCGCCCGGCGGCCAGATGCAGCAGGATCGTCGTGTCCGACCGCTCGGTCCCCGAGTCCCGCCCGTAGCGCGCGTTCCCGGCCCCCGACCGCGAGTCCGACCCGATCAGCAGGATGTTCTGCGCGTCCTTGACGAGCGAGGTCGGCCGCTCCTTCTCGTACCGCGCCAGCTCGGCCGCCGCCGCGTCGTCGGGCGTGATGTTCCCGTCGAGCTTCGCGTAGAGCACCCACCCGCCGCCGGCGGCCACGACCACCAGGACGGCGACCCCGAGCCCCCCGTACTTGACCCACTTCCGCCGACGCCGCCGTATGAGCCCCTTACCGCTCGCCGACGACCCGGCGCCGGGCCCGAGGGTGCCTGCGCTGTCGGTCACGGCGGATCCCCCTCATGGCATACGAGCATGCGGCGCGGTCTGCTCCTACGACCATGGCGTGGATGGCGGCGCAGGGGTGAGTGGAGGTGGGCCGAACGGGGGAGTCGGCCGGTCACCCACCAGTGGCCCTACCTCGCCGTGGCGCTGACGCGCTCGCTCTCGATCCGCTTGGCCAGGGCGTCCTCGCCGAGTTGGTCCAGATTCCGGCAGAGCACCACGGACCCGCCGGTGGCGAGCGGCCCGTACAGCCCGGCATTGAGCCCTTCCCAGGTGTCGTACGAGAGCCCCGACAGGATCCGCGACCCCGGCCCGGTCAGCCCGAGCGCCGTCGCCTCCTCCCGCGCCCGCTCGACGACCTCGGCCCCGCTGAAGCTCCGCCCGGCCACGATCAGCGCGGGCTCCTCCGGGTCCACCGGGGAGAACGGCGCGAACCGGTCCCCCTGGCTCGGCACCTCGACGGCGTAG
Source organism: Streptomyces sp. NPDC088794 (assembly GCF_044750545.1). Taxonomy (NCBI): domain Bacteria; kingdom Bacillati; phylum Actinomycetota; class Actinomycetes; order Kitasatosporales; family Streptomycetaceae; genus Streptomyces; species Streptomyces sp. NPDC088794. The sequence continues at coordinate 637,601 of NZ_JBIVKB010000004.1, forward strand.
TCGGCGAAGCCCTCCGGAGCCTGCGGGAACCGTCCGCCCAGCGGCCGCAGCGCGAGAGCGACCCGCTCGCCCCGGCACGCCCGCGCCGCGTCCAGCGAGTCGGGCCCGCTCACGACCACGTCGGCCGCCCCCGCGTCCCCGCCCACGTCCGCGACCACGCCGACCGACGCGCACGCCAGCAGCCACACCGCCGTCTGCCAGTGCGCCGGCAGCAGCAGCGCGACCCGGTCGCCGGGGGCGGCGGCGAGGTCGCTCTGGAGGAGGTTCGCGGTCTTGGCCACCCAATTGGCGAAGGTGGCCACGGACAATTCCACGCGCTCGCCCGTGGCGTCGTCGTAGAAGGTCACCAGGGGGCGTCCCGGGTCCGCGGCGAGCGCGGAACGCAGCAGGTCGGCAGGGGTGCGGTCGGTGGCGTTCACCCGCGCAAGGGTACGCGGGAGGGACGGTGCGCGGCCGGGTGCGGGGCCACCGGTTCGGCGCAGCGGGAGCCGACGGTCCGTCAGTTCCCAAATGGACAGATATATATGACTATGTCCAACATCGGATGCATGCGTGGATTCCTTGCTTCCTCGGTCGGCGTCGCCTGTGCGGCCGCCCTCGCCCTTCCGCTGACCCCGCCGGCGTCCGCCGCGGCGAGTCCGGCGTCGAGCCGCACGGCGTCCATGCCGGCGGCCCACCCGGCCGGCCTCTCCGGCGGCACCCAGTCCCTGCCCCTCACTCCCCTCACCCGCGCCCGCGTCCTCGGCTCCGCCGCCTCCGAACAGGGCCTGGCCCGCCGGGACGTACGCCACTTCTCGATGGTCGGCGTCATCTGGGACGACCCGGACACCGCCCTGCACGGCAGCGTCCAGGTCCGCACCCGCGCCACCGACTCCGGCACCTGGTCGGACTGGCAGGACCTCGGGACCCACAACGACGACGCGCCCGACCCCGACTCCGCCGAGCGCACCTCGGGCCGCGTCCACGGCTCCACGGCGCCGCTGTGGGTGGGCGACTCGGACGGCGTGGAGGTCCGCGTCCGCGCCGAGAGCGCGAGCCGTACGGAGGACACGGCCCGCGGCACCCGCACGCTGACGTCCGCGACCGGGCTCCCGACGGGCCTGCGTCTCGAACTGGTGGACCCGGGGGAGCCGGGTGCGGGGGAGCCGGCCGGGTCGGAGCCGGTGACGCGGGCGGGGACCCCGCCCGAGGCCACCGAGATCCCGGCGCTGGACCTGCGGGCCACCGAACAGGAAGTACAAGCGCTCTACGGCAGCGAATTGACGCGGAGTCAGCGGGTGAAGCCGTACATCGGCCCTCGTCCGCGCATCATCACCCGGCGCGGCTGGGGCGCGGACGAGAAGCTGCGCGAGAAGAAGTTCGTCTACACGAGGAACGTCAAGGCGGCTTTCGTACACCACACGGACACCGGCAACGGGTACAAGTGTTCGCAGGCGGCCTCCGTCATCCGCGGTATCTACCGCTACCACGTCCAGAGCATGGGCTGGCGGGACATCGGCTACAACTTCCTCGTCGACAAGTGCGGAACCATCTACGAGGGCCGGGCCGGGGGAGTGGCGAAGCCGGTGCTGGGCGCCCACACCCTCGGGTTCAACACCAAGAGCATGGGGATCGCGGTCCTCGGCAGCTTCGGCTCGGCCAAGCCGCCGACCGCCGCGGTGAAGGCGATCGCCCGCCTCACGGCCTGGAAGCTCGGGATCTGGGGCGGCAATCCGAAGGGAAAGACATATTTGAAGTCCGGGGGTGGCAATCTCTACCGAAAAGGAAAGAACGTACGACTGAATGTGATCTCCGGTCACCGTGACGGCTTCGCCACGGACTGCCCGGGCCTGCAGCTCTACCGCAAGCTCGGCACGACCCGCACGACTGCCGCTCGCTTCCAGGGCCGCTGACCGGCGGGCGGGACCGGGGACCGCACGCACCGCCATCGGGGGGCACTGGGTGGAATCGCGGGATGCCGCACGGCCGTCGAAGGCGCCGCACAACGGTCTGCATACACTTGCCGGTCGAAAGTCAGTTCGGCCGGTCCCGGCAGGAAGCAGAGACGACAGGTGACAGAAGCGATTCTCCTGGTCGGCGGCAAGGGCACGCGGCTCCGCCCGCTCACGGTGCACACGCCGAAGCCCATGGTCCGGGCGGCGGGTGTCCCCTTCCTCACGCACCAGTTGGCGAGAGCGAGAGCGGCGGGGGTCGAACACATCGTCCTCGCCACGTCCTACCTGGCCGAGGTCTTCGAACCGCACTTCGGTGACGGTTCGTCCCTGGGCCTGCATCTCGAGTACGTCACGGAGGAGGAACCCCTCGGCACGGGCGGCGCCATCCGCAACGTGGCCTCGCGCCTCCACTCGGGCCCCGACGACCCGGTCCTGATCTTCAACGGCGACATCCTGACGGGCCTGGACATCCGTCGCCTGGTCCACACCCATGAGGAGACGGGCGCGGACGTGTCCCTCCACCTCACGAAGGTGACGGACCCGAGGGCGTACGGCCTGGTCCCGACGGACGAAACGGGCCGAGTCCTCGCCTTCCTCGAAAAGCCCCAGACCCCCGAGGAGATCGTCACCGACCAGATCAACGCCGGGGCGTACGTCTTCCGCCGCTCGATCATCGACACGATCCCGGCGGGCCGGCCCGTGTCCGTCGAACGCGAAACGTTCCCCGACCTCCTCTCCGCGGGCGCCCACCTCCAGGGCATGGTCGACTCCACGTACTGGCTCGACCTGGGCACCCCCGCCGCCTTCGTACGCGGCTCCGCGGACCTGGTCCTGGGCCACGCCCCGTCCCCGGCCATCCCGGGCCGCTGCGGAGACCGCCTGGTCCTCCCCACGGCAAGGGTGGCCCCGGACGCGAAACTGACGGGCGGCACGGTGGTGGGAGAAGGAGCCTTCGTGGCCGAGGGCGCGAGGGTCTTCGGCTCAACGATCCTCCCCGGCGCCGTGATCGAACCCGGCGCCGTCATCACCGACTCCCTCATCGGCACCCGGGCCCGCGTGGGCGAACGCTCCGTCCTCACCGGCACGGTCATCGGCGACGGCGCGATCATCGGCGCCGACAACGAACTCCGGGACGGCGTCAGGGTGTGGTGCGACGCCCGAATCCCGGCGGGCTCGGTGAGGTTCTCTTCGGATCAGTAGGGGCGGGCCGGTTCCCTCCGGGGGAGGGACGATCGCTTCCCGGACCGGCATCCAGCGCGCTCCGCTCGGCGCGAGCTGGATGCCGGTCCGAGTCTTTGACCCGATCCGGCGTTCGGGCCACGCCTCTCGGATGCTGGCCCGCATCTCGTTGAGCCTGTCGGGCGTCCGGGGTCGGGGCTGTGCCGTCCCGATCCCCTACCCACCCCCAGGGGGTTCCGTCTCATGGTCCCTGGTCCGCATCTTTGAGCTCGTCCGGCGTCCGAGGCCAAGGCTCTGCCGTCCCGATCCCCCACCCACCCGCAGGGGGCTGCGCCTATCGGATGTTGGCGCGGGCGTCTGTTTTTCATCTCGTCCGGTGTCCGGGGCCGAGGCTGTGCCGTCCCGATCCTCCGCCTACCCGCAGGGGGCTGCGCCTCTCGGATGTTGGCGCGGGCGTCTGTTTTTCATCTCGTCCGGTGTTCGAGGTCGAGGCTGTGCCGTCCCGAACCCCCACCCACCCCAGGGGGCTGCGCCTCTTGAACCCCGGTCCGTATCTTTCAGCCCGTCCGGTGTTCGAGGCCGAGGCTTTGCCATCCCGAACCCCCACCCACCCCAAGGGGCTGCGCCTCTCGAGCTCCGGTCCGTATCTTTTAGCCCGTCCGGCGTTTGAGGACGAGGCCGTTCAGGCCGAAGCGGGGTCTGGGGGCGCAGCCCCCAGTGGGGTCGAAGGGGCAGCGCCCCTGGGGATGGGACGGGTAGGGGCGGCGGGGGCGAAAAACGCCCGTCAGTACACAGCCGTACGCCTCAAAGCCGCCCAATGTCCCCGACAGGCATCCGCGGAGCCCGCCGCGCCGGCCCCCGCCCACTCAACAAGATCAACCGAGCCGCCCGATGCCGCTGCCCCGCATACGGCTCCAACAACTCCAACATCACGGAGTCGTCCGCATCCCGATCCCCCGCCAACACCCACCCCACGATCCCCGGCAGATGCAGATCCCCCACAGTCACCGCATCCGCCGCCCCATGACTCCGCTGCACCACCTCCGCCGAGGTCCACGGCCCCACCCCCGGCACCACCTCCAACCGCTCCCGCGCCGCCTCCGGAGACATCACCACCGCCTCCTCCAACCGCCGAGCCACCCGAACCGCCCGCAGAATCGTCGACGCCCGCTTGTCGTCCACCCCGGCCCGATGCCACTCCCACGACGGAATCAACGCCCACGCCCGAGCCCCCGGCATCACCCACAACCGCCCCCGCACCGCCGCCGCAGGCCCCGGCGCCGGCTCCCCGAACCTCCGCACCAACAACCGCCACGCCCGATACGCCTCATCGGTCGTGACCTTCTGCTCCAACACCGACGGAATCAACGACTCCAGCACCAACCCGGTCCGCGTCAACCGCAGCCCCGGCCGCCGATGCCGCGCAACCGCCACCACCCGATGCCGAGGCGCGAACGCCTCAGGATCATCGGCAGCGCCAAGCAGTTCGGGCAACCGCTCAAGCAGCCACGCACCCCCCGGCCCCCAGGCCTCCCCCCGCACCTCATCGCCCCGCACGGAGACCCGCAAGGTCCCCGGCCCACCCGGCGTCCGGCAGGCCCGCCACACGGACCCGTCCGACATCGCCCGAAACGTCGGATCCCCGGGCCCCCGCCGCAACGGCCCGAGCACCAGCCCGAGATCCACGGGCCACCCCGGCACCCAAGTCCGCACCAGCCCGGACTCCTCGCTCTGCCGAGGCACTCCGGACGGCACGACGACATGCCCACCGCGCACAGACGTACGGGTGGGCCGCGGAGCGAAACGTCCTGCCACGAATGAAGTCCTATGAAGTCCTGGGAAGCGCCTGGGAAGCGAAAGTCGGAAACCAGAGCCTAGGCGCTCGTACGACGAACAGACGGCGAATCGAACCACGCACCCCCGCCCCGACTCACCGCACCTCGACGAACGCCCCCACATCCCGCTCCGCCCGAGCCCGCGGCTCCTCCGCCGCATGCCCGACCGCCACCGCCCCCATCGGATCCCACCCCTCCGGCAACCCCAACACCTCACGCACCACATCCCGGCAGAACATCGTCGAGGAGACCCACGCGGACCCGAGCCGCTCCCCGGCCAGCGCCACCAGGAAGTTCTGCACACCCGCCCCCACCGCGACCACGAACATCTCCCGCTCGGCCCCGTCCCGCCGCGCGTCCCCGTAGTCGTGCGACCCGTCCATCACCAGACAGGGCACCACCAGATACGGCGCGTTCCGCAGTACGTCCCCCCGCCGCACCCGCTTGGCGATGGACTCCTCCGACTTCCCGTCCCGCCGCAGATCGCCGATCCAGGCATCCCGCATCGCGTCGAGCAACCGCGTCCGCGCATCCGCCGACTCCAGCAGCACGAACCGCCACGGCGTCGTGTGATGCGGCGCCGGCGCGGTCACCGCCGCGGCCACCGCCCGCCGTACCGCCCCGCCGTCGACGGCCTCGTCGGTGAAGGCCCGTACCGTACGGCGCCGGGTCACCGCCTCCCGTACCGCCTCGGACGTGCCCAGCCGGAACATGTCGTCGCGCGCGTCCCGCACCATGGCCCGCGCCCCCTCCCCGTGCTCGCGCCGGTCGGTCACCACGTGCGCCAGCCCGCGCACGACGGCGACGGGCAGCCCGGCGGTCTTGCCCTTGACCAGGTCACCGGCCGCGGCGAGCTCGTCCGCCGTCGCCACGACCGTCGCGCTGAGCGGATTGCCGTGGGTGTCCGTGCCGCCGCGCAGATCGTCCACCACGCGCACTCCGGCGGCGCCGATCGCGACGTCCGTGAGCCCCGAGCGCCACGGTCGCCCGAAGGTGTCGGTCACCAGGACCCCCACGTTGACGCCGAGGGCGTCCCGCAGCCCGTCCCGGATCGCCCGCGCGGACGCGTCCGGATCCTCGGGCAGCAACAGCACCGTCCCGGCAGGGGTGTTGGAGGCGTCGACCCCGGCGGCGGCCATGACGAGCCCCTGCCGGTTCTCCACGATCCTGAGCGGCCCGCGCCGGGCCACGACCCGGACGGTCTCGGCGTCGATCGCGGCCTCCCGGTCGTCCGCCTCGACGACCCGCCCCTCCGCCTTGGACACCACCTTCGAGGTGACGAGCAACACGTCCCCGTCGACCAGCCCGGGCTCGGCCTCGGCGATCAACTTCCCGAGATCGTCCCCCCGCTGCACCTCGGGCAACCCGCCCACGGCCCAGACCCGGAACCCCTCGACGCCCGCGCCGCTGCCCGTGCCTGCGCCGCTTTCCGAGCCGCCGCCGCTCGCAGCATCCGCGCCGACACCAGTGCCACTCCCCGAATCCGCGCCCCGCGCGGGACCCGCCCCGCTCACCGCACCCGCCCCGCTCACGCCCCCCGCACCTCCTCCGCCAGTGCCAGCGCCTCTCGCGCCATCTCCGCCGTCGTGTCCAGGTCGGTCATCATCAGCGGCACCGCCCGGCACCGGATCCCGGCCGACTCCACGCGCTGAACCGCGTCCGCGTCCACCGTGTCGACCAGCCAGCCGTCGAGCAGTCCTGAGCCGTAGTGCTCGGCCACCGCCGCGGCCGTGGACTCCACGCCGACCGCCGCGAGCACCTTGTCGGCCATGCCGCGCACGGGCGCGTTCCCGACGATGGGGGAGAGGCCGACCACCGGCACGCCCGCGTCGGCGATCGCCTCGCGGATGCCGGGCACGGCGAGGATCGTGCCGACGGAGACGACCGGGTTGGACGGCGGGAAGAGGATGACGTCCGCCTCGGAGATCGCCTCCAGGACACCCGGCGCCGGCTTCGACAGCTCGGCGCCGACGGGCACGACCGCCTCGGCCGGCACGGAGGCCCGCAGCCGCACCCAGTACTCCTGGAAGTGCACGGCCTTGCGCTCGCCGTCGACCTCCACGGCCACATGCGTCTCGACCCGGTCGTCGGTCATCGGGATCAGCCGTACGCCCGGCTGCCACCGGTCGCACAACGCCTCCGTCACGGCGCTCAGCGGAAAGCCCGCCCCGAGCATCTGGGTCCGCACGATGTGCGTGGCGAAGTCCCGGTCGCCGAGCCCGAACCACTCGGGCCCCACGCCGTACGCCGCGAGCTCCTCCTTCAGATGGAAGGTCTCCTCGGCCCGCCCCCAGCCCTGCTCCTCGTTGATACCGCCACCGAGCGTGTACATCACCGTGTCGAGGTCCGGGCAGACCTTCAGCCCGAAGAGGTGGATGTCGTCCCCGGTGTTGCCGATGACGGTGATGTCCGCGTCCGGCACGGCCTGCTTGAGACCGCGCAGGAACCGGGCACCGCCGATGCCGCCTGCCAGAACCACAATGCGCATGGGGCAAGTCTTGCAGGCGGGTACGACAACGCGTCAGGCAGTCACCGCACGCGGCTCGGTCCGGGCCTCGCAGTGCGGGGAGGTGTGCATCGGCATCTCGGTCAGGCCCGGGTAGTAGACGTGCAGGCTCACCGCCGGCTCCAGCGCGTCGTTCACGACCTCGTGCACGTACCCCGGCGCGAACACCCGCTGCGCGCCTGCGTCCAACGCGCGCGTGGTCCGCTCGGTGCGTTCGGTCAGCGTGCCCTCCAGGACGGTCAGCACGCCGGAGGACCGTCCGTGGTCGTGCGGTCCGCTGCCCTGACCGGGCACCCAGGACAGCAGCCACACCTCGTAGCCGGGCCCGGTGCGCAGCCGGTGGTACCAGCGCGCCGTGGCGTCGTAGCGGACGAGGTGCGCCCACTGCGTGCGGTCGGCGGCGATGGAGCGGGCCATGCCGACGAACTCGGCCACGGTGGCCGGGTGCTCGCGCGGCGGCTGCAGCAGATGCGGGACCTCGAGGATGTCGCCGGCGATCTGGAGGTCGTTGTCGCTGTTCATTCGGTGCGCTGGTTCCTCAGTGAAAGAAGGTCAGAGGGAACGGAAACAGAGAACGAATCGTGGTCGACTCGGTTTCCAGCTGGAGCGGGGTGTGGCTCAACAGCTGGAACAGCAACAGCTACAGCGAGCGCGGGCAGCACCGTGGGACCCGGCGGTGCGGGTCGAGGTGAGTGCCAAGTTCGCGAGCATGCCCACAAGGACATCGGTTCACACCTTCAGTGTCAACTCGACGCCCGGATCGTGGGACGTGGTTCACCCCATCCGGTTCATGTCCGAGGCGAAAGGTTTGTCCATGCGCCCACCGGGACACATGGCGCACAACCGGGCGCACAAACCTCGTTGCGTTCCCGTGATCCGAATGTGATCCGGTTCGCCCCGAGGTGCGCGTGGAACGAGATCGGATCTCTGGGCGTCCTTCCCCGTACAGGCTCTGCGCGGGGCCGGAGGTCCTTCCGGGCCTCGTCTGCATGTCAAGGTTTATGCCGATTTGAACACTTTCCGCATGGCCTTGGTTCCGCAGAGTGAATAAGGGGCCCAATAGCAGATCTCGGCTTGACTCGCCCGGAGCAGCACACTTGTAATTTCACTCGTGTCGTTCAGCCGAAATCGGTAACGGCTACATCACGGGGACGCGAAAGACAGACGAGGGGCGCACATGACCGAGACGGTGCAGCAACTGCTGGTCGACGACGCGGACGAGGAACTCGGCTGGCAGGAGCGCGCACTGTGCGCCCAGACCGACCCCGAGTCCTTCTTTCCTGAGAAGGGCGGCTCGACCCGTGAGGCCAAGAAGGTCTGTCTCGCCTGTGAAGTCCGCTCCGAGTGCCTCGAATACGCCCTCGCCAATGACGAACGCTTCGGCATCTGGGGCGGTCTGTCCGAGCGCGAGCGCCGCCGGCTGAAGAAAGCCGCGGTCTGAACCGCACGGCGCACGACCACACGGGCAACGGCCCGTCGCAGGTGGGTTGTCCACAGGCGGCGGGCCGCAATCATGCCCAGCCGATAGTGTGGCTGCTCGTCCGAGACGCCTCGCCGCCACCAGCGGGCGCGGGAGTCCACCGCAGTCCATCGAACCGGGGCCCGTACCTCGATGTCCGTGCACAGCCATACGGCAGCCCAAGCAGACGCTGCCACTCCTGAGTTCCCGCGTCACGTGGTGACGGCGGTGATCGTCTCCCACGACGGCGCCCGCTGGCTGCCCGACGCGCTCGCCGGGCTGCTCGGCCAGGAACGCCCCGTTCAGAGCGTCATGGCGGCCGACACCGGCAGCGCGGACGCCTCCGCCCAGCTCGTCACCGACGCCCTGGGCCCCGACCACGTGTTGCATCTGGCCCGGCGCACCGGCTTCGGCCAGGCCGTCGAGGAGGCCAATCGCACGGCACCGCTGCTGACGCCGGACGAGCTGACCTACCTGAAGCGGCCCAGCGGCTGGGACCCCGTCACGCGCTCGTGGCGCGACGACGCGTACGACATGCCCGAGCTCCCGTACGGCGAGCCGGTCCAGTGGCTGTGGCTGCTGCACGACGACAGCGCCCCCGAGCCCGACGCCCTGGCCCAACTGCTGCGCGTCGTGGACAACGAACTGGAGCTGGGCCGCGACGACGTGGCGATCGTGGGCCCCAAGCTGCGCGGCTGGTACGACCGGCGCCAGCTCCTGGAGGTCGGCGTCAGCATCGCCAACTCCGGCCGCCGCTGGACGGGCCTGGACCGCCGCGAACAGGACCAGGGCCAGCACGACCACGTACGGACCGTGCTGTCGGTGTCCACCGCGGGCATGCTGATCCGGCGCGACGTCTTCGAGCAGCTCGGCGGCTTCGACAAGCGGCTGCCGCTCATGCGCGACGACGTCGACCTGTGCTGGCGCGCCACGGCCGCGGGCCACCGCGTCCTCATCGCCCCCGAGGCGGTCGTACGCCACGCGGAGGCCTCCTCGCGCGAGCGCCGGACCGTCGACTGCGTGGGCCGCGCCGCCACATCCCCGCACAAGGTCGACAAGGCGGGCGCCGCCTACACCCTCCTGGTCAACACCCGTACGGCGGCGCTGCCCTGGGTGCTGTTCCGTCTCGTGCTCGGCACCGTCCTGCGCACCGTCGCCTATCTGGTCGGCAAGGTCCCCGGGCAGGCCCTCGACGAGATCCGCGGTCTGCTGGGCACCCTGCTGCGGCCCGAGCGGATCATCGCCGGACGGCGCAAGCGCGGCACCCCGCAGATCGACAAGGGCGAGCTGCGCCCGCTCTTCCCACCGCCCGGCGCGACCGTGCGGGCCACCGTCGAGCAGGTCGCCGGCGACCTGTTCGGCAGCTCCGACCCCGAGGCGGTCTCCGGCGCGGGGCGGCACGGCGGCGCGGTCGAGTCCGGACCCGGCGGCGACGACGCCGACTTCCTGGAGATCGAGCAGTTCGCCCGCCTCAAGCGCATCGCCCGCAAGCCGGGCCCGATGCTCTTCCTGGTGCTGCTGTTCTTCTCGCTGGTCGCCTGCCGAGACCTGCTCGACAGCGGCGCGCTCTCGGGCGGCGCCCTGCTGCCCGCCCCGGCCGACTCCAGCGAGCTGTGGTCGCGCTATCTCGACTCCTGGCACCCGGTCGGCGCCGGCGGCAGCCCGTCCGCGCCGCCCTACCTCGCGCTCGTCGCGATGCTCTCCTCCACGCTGTTCGGCTCGACCGGCCTGGCGATCACCCTGCTGCTGGTCTGCTCGGTGCCGCTGGCCGGCTTCACCGCCTACTTCGCCTCCCGCCCGCTCGTCGAGTCCCGCCTGCTGCGCGCGTGGGCGGCCGTCGTCTACGCCTTCCTGCCCGCCGCCACCGGCGCGCTCGCCGGCGGCCGCCTGGGCACCGCCGTACTCGCCATCCTGCTCCCGCTGCTGGCCCGCGCGGGCATCGCCGCCAGCGGCCTCACACACGCGTCCGGCGCACGTGGCAGCTGGCGCGCCACCTGGGCGTACGCCCTGCTGCTGACGATCACCACGGCGTTCACGCCGATCGTGTGGCCCCTCGCGCTGGTCCTCGGCGTCGCGGTCCTGGCCGTGCGCCGGGGCGACATCACCGCGTACGGCCTGCGCTTCCTGGCCCAGCTCGGCACACCGCTGCTGGTCCTCGCGCCCTGGTCGCTGTCACTGCTCCCGTTCGGCTTCTTCCAGGAGGCCGGTCTGGAGTACGGCTCCTCGGCCGCCTCCGCCCTCGACCTGCTCGGCGCGAGCCCGGGCGGCCCGGGCACGGTCAGCGGGCTGATGCTCATCGGCATCGTCCTGGCCGCGCTGGCCGCCCTGCTGCGCTCCGAGCGGCAGTTCGGCATCTGGGCGGCCTGGCTGGTCGCCCTGGTGGGCCTCGTCTTCGCGGTCCTGTCGAACAGCTCCACCTGGGCGGGCCCCGCGACCCTCGTCTACGGCATCGCCCTGCTGGCCGCCGCCGTCCTCGGCGCCGACGGCGCACGCGCGCGTGTGGCCGAGCAGAGCTTCGGCTGGCGCCAGCCGGTGGCCGTACTGATCGCCTTCGCCTCGCTGGCGGGCCCGCTGCTGGTCGCCGGCGGCTGGATGATCGGCGGCGCCGACGGGCCGGTCGAGCGACGCGACCCCGTGCAGGTGCCCGCGTTCGTCGCCGAGGAGAGCGGCACCCGCGACCAGGCCCGCACGCTGGTCCTCGACAGCGACTCCACCGCGCGCGTGGGCTACACCCTCGTACGCGGCTCCGGCGCCCGCCTCGGCGACGCCGAACTCGCGGCCGCCGACGGCGAGAACAGCCAACTCGACAAGGTCGTCGCCAACCTGGTCGCCGGCTCCGGCGCCGACCAGTCCGACCAGCTGGGCAAGTTCGCGGTGCGCTACGTCCTCATCCACAAGGGCGCGCCCCGCGAGGTCACGCGCGTGCTGGACGCCACCCCCGGCCTCAGCAGGCTCAGCCAGCAGGACGGCGGCGGCGCCCTGTGGCGGGTCGACCAGGAGGTCGCGCGCGCCACCATCGTGTCCGCCGCAGGCACCGGTACCCCGCAGCCCGTCGCCGCGGGCCCCGTCGACATCCGCACCACGGTCCCGGCCGGCGCGGACGGCCGCGTCCTGCGCCTGGCCGACACCGCCTCCGAAGGCTGGACGGCCACCTTGGACGGCAAGCCGCTCACCCGCACCACGGTCGACGGCTGGGCCCAGGGCTTCCGACTCCCCGCCTCCGGCGGCACGTTGGCCGTCACCTACGACGACCCGATCACGCACACCGCGTGGTTGTGGGCCCAGGGCTTCCTCGCCCTCGTCCTCGTCGTGCTCGCGCTGCCCGGCCGGCGCCGCGTCGTCGACGACGACCTGCCGGACGAGCCGGCCGTCATCCCCGCGCAGCCCGTGGCCGGCGAGGGCCGCCGCGCCCGCCGCCTGCGCGCCCAGGCCGAGTCCGAAGAGCCGGACCAGGGCGAGGAGTTCCCGGTTCCGCCCGCGGAGGACATCCCGGTCGCGGTCCCGCAGCAGCAGTCCTACGACGAGTGGGACCCGGCGCAGTACCCGAACGCGGAGTACGGCACCTACAACGAGCAGTACCAGGACGCCCAGCAGTACCAACAGGGCGCGTACGACCAGACGTACCAGGCCGATCCCTACCAGGGCGGCCAGTACGACCCGTACGCGTACGGCGGCCAGCCCCAGGGCGGTTACGACCAGGGCTACGACCCGTCGTACCAACAGCCGGGCTACGACCCCGCGTACGACCCGCAGCAGCACCCGCACCCGACCGAGCGCCCCGACGGGAGCCAGCAGTGAACCGCACCACCCTGTCCCTGATCGCCGGCACGGCGGCGCTCGCCGCGGTCACCGGGTTCGCCACGCTCAAGTCACCGAGCGACTCCGGTCAGGACACTGCCAAGGCGGCCGCCGTGCTGCCCGTGGAGCGCACCAGCCTGCTGTGCCCGCAGCCCAGCACCTCCGACCTCGCCGACACCTCGTTCACGTCCTTCACACCCGTCACGAAGGGCACGGCGGCCACCGGCAAGGCCGAACTGGCCGCCGCCGACGAGCAGTCCGACGACGGAAGCGCCGACTCGGGCAAGAAGAGCGGCAAGAAGAAGACCGCCAAGCCGGTCCTCACCCCCAAGGACCCGGGCACGCCGGTCACCGGTGACACCTCGGGCGGCGAGACCCCCGCGTTCGTCGGCACCGCCGAGGGCAAGTTCGCGCCAGGCTGGGCCGTTCAGGAGACCACCGAGGTCGCCGCGGGCCTGGGCCGCGGCCTCCTGGGCGTCAACTGCTCAGCGCCGGACACGGAGTTCTGGTTCACCGGCGCAAGCACGTCCGCCGACCGCACGGACTACGTCCACCTCACCAACCCCGACGACTCCGCGGCCGTCGTCGACATCGAGCTCTACGGCAAGGACGGTGCCCTGGACTCCACGGTGGGGGAGGGCATCACGATCGCGCCGCACTCCAGCGACCCGATCCTGCTCTCCACGCTGACCGACGAGAAGCAGACCGACCTCTCCGTGCACGTGAACGTGCGCAGCGGGCGGGTGGGCGCCGTCGTGCAGGCCCTGGACGAGAAGGTCGGCGGCGACTGGCTGGCCGCGACCACGGACCCGGCCGGCAGCCTGGTGCTGCCCGGCATCCCGAAGGACGCCACGGCCGTGCGCCTGATCGCCTTCACGCCCGGTGACGCGGACGCCGACCTCAAGGTGCGCCTCGCCTCCCCGTCCGGGCTGATCACGCCCGCCGGCAACGAGACGCTGCACGTGAAGGCGGGCATGACGACCGCCACCGACCTCGGCGACGTCACGCGCGGGGAGGCGGGCTCCCTGGTGCTCACGCCCACCGACCAGTCCGTGCCGGTCATCGCGGCGGTGCAGGTCGTGCGCGGCAAGGGCGCCAAGCAGGAGTCGGCGTACATCCCGGCCGTCGGCCCGGTCGGCACGCGCGCGACGTCCGCCGACAACAGCGCCAAGGGCTCCACCCTGTCCCTCACCGCCCCGACGGCCGGTGCCCAGGTCAAGGTCACCGCGTCGGCGGGCAGCGGAGGCGGCGCCGCGGTCTCCAAGACGTTCACGATCAAGGCGGGCACCACCGAGAACGTCGAGGCCCCGACCCCGACCGGCCTGAAGGGTACGTACGCCCTGACGGTCGAGACGCTGTCCGGCGGCCCGGTCTACGGCGCCCGCACGCTGGCCGCCACAGAAGGCGGCGTACCGGGCTTCACGATCCAGACGCTCCCGGACGACCGGGGGACGGTGGCGGTACCGCAGGCGGACCAGGATCTGTCGGTGCTGCAGAAGTAGACCGGTGCCGCGGAAAGCAGGGCGGCACGCGCGCGTAGGCGGGGCTCAGTCCTCGCCGTAGCGCGGATCCACCGTCTCCGGGGTCAGCCCCAGGAGTTCGGCGACCTGCTCCACGACGATCTCGTGCACCAGGGCGGCGCGTTCGTCGCGCCCCTTGGTGCGGATCTCCACCGGGCGCCGGTAGACGACCACGCGGGCCGGCCGTCCCTCGCGCGAGGGAATCGTGCCCCCCAGGGGGACCGCCTCGTCGTTCCACGCCTGACCGGGGCTGTCCAGCCGCGGCACCTCCAGGACGAGGAAATCGATGTCCGCGAGCTGCGGCCAGCGTCGCTCCAGGCGCTCCACGGAGTCCTGCACCAGATCCGCGAAGGCCTCGGCGCGGCTCGCGGCGAGCGGCACCTGGGGCGGCGCGATCGGGCCGCGCATGCCCCGGCCGTGGCGATCACGACGGCGGGGCCCGGGGGCGGCGGCACGGGGCGGTACAGGGTTGTCCATCACTGGTGAAGCGTAGTCCCCGCAGGGACCGCGTGCCCGACCCCACGCGCCGTCACGGACACCGTCGGACCGCCTCGGAAGGCATGTCGCCGGATGACCATTCCAGCCAAGGTTGGGCTCGATTCCGTATCTCTCCGAGACCGCCACCGACGAGGCAAATGACTGTGTTTGTACGGGTAGTTGATCGGTTCCGGGAGTGGGTGCGACCCTGTGAACGGCCGTTCGTGCAGGTCAACACCGTGTGGCGGGAGGGGTGTGTGGGGTGATTCACACCACGACACGGTGGAGTGACCTGAGGGAGAGTCGTCGCGGCCCGCTCAAGAGTGCGGTACCGTCCAACGTCGTGAGCCCTGTACGTCGCTGTTCGCGCACCGCTTGCGGCCGCCCCGCCGTCGCGACGCTGACGTACGTCTACGCCGACTCGACCGCGGTCCTCGGCCCGCTCGCCACCTACGCCGAACCCCACTGCTACGACCTGTGCGCCGAGCACTCCGAGCGCCTCACCGCGCCGCGTGGCTGGGAGGTCGTCCGGCTCCTGGACAGCTCCGCTCCGGCCCGCCCGAGCGGCGACGACCTGGAAGCGCTTGCCAACGCCGTGCGTGAGGCGGCCCGTCCGCAGGAGCGGGCGGCCGGGGCCGGCGGCGGGGGACGCGGAGCGGACCCGATGGAGGTCGCGCGCCGGGGCCACCTGCGCGTACTGCGGTCCCCGGACAACTGACCGTTCCGGTCGGCTGATTGATCCCCTCGTTGACGACCCCGTTCGTGTGCGTTCCGTGCACGTTCCGGCCAGTGACGCACGCCCATTGACGCGGACTTGTCGCGGACACGACCATTCCGTAAGTCGAAACGAGAAATCGCTTTCCGCATGCCGGAAGCGTGTGCGGAGTCGTCATCGGATCGCATCGGGGAGGCGTCCGTGTACGTCCAGCAACTGGAACCCGTCGCAGACTCACTGGGCCTGTCCGCCCTCGTCGCCGCCCTGCCCCTCGTGATCGTCCTGATCCTGCTCGGCGGCGTCCGCCTGAAAGCGCACCTCGCGGGCCTCATCGGCCTTCTTGCGGCCGTTCTGGTCGCCTGGCTCGCCTACCGCATGCCACTGGGTCAGACGCTCTCCAGCGCCGCCCAGGGAGCCGTCTTCGGGCTCTTCCCCATCCTGTGGATCGTCGTCAACGCCCTGTGGGTGTACCGGATGACCGTCCGCACCCACCACTTCGACATCCTGCGCCGCTCCTTCGGCCGGCTCTCCGACGACCCGCGCATCCAGGCGCTCGTCGTCGCCTTCTGCTTCGGCGCGCTCCTGGAGGCACTCGCCGGATTCGGGGCACCGGTCGCGATCTGCTCGGTCATGCTCGTCGCCCTCGGCTTCGACCCGGTGCGCGCGGCCGTGGTGTCCCTGGTGGCCAACACCGCGCCGGTCGCCTTCGGCGCGATGGGCACGCCGGTCGTGACACTCGCGCAGGTGACGGGACTTCCACTGGACACGGTGGCCTCCGTCGTGGGCCGCCAGACACCGCTGCTGGCCCTGGTGGTGCCCCTCGTGCTGGTCGGCCTGGTGGACGGGCGGCGCGGCCTGCGCGAGACCTGGATCCCCGCCCTGGCCTGCGGAGTCGCCTTCGCCATCGCCCAGTTCGCCGTCTCCAACTACGTCTCCGCGCAACTCGCCGACATCGCCGCCGCCTTGGCGGGCGCGGGCGCCCTGGTCGCCGTACCGCACGCGCGTGTGCCCGCCACCGAGTCCGTACGCGCGTCCGTGCTGACCGGCGCGCGCAGCGAGGAGTTGGACGAGGAGGACCCGCCCCGTGAAGTCCTGCGCGCGTATGCCCCGTACGCGCTGATCGTGGTGATCTTCTCGGTCGCGCAGATCCCGGCGGTCAAGGACTGGCTGGCCCGGGCGACCCGCCTGTACGACTGGCCGTTCCTGAACGTCGTGGGCGCGGACGGGAAGCCGGTCGGCGCGAACGTCTTCACCTGGCCGATCGTCTCGACGGGCGGCACGCTCGTGCTGCTCGCCGGGGTGTGCACGGCCGTGGTGCTCGGGGTGCACGCACGCGTGGCGGTCGAGGAATGGATCGCCACGGTGCGCGAGTTGAGGTTCGCGATCCTGACCGTGACGTCCGTGCTGGCACTCGCCTACGTCATGAACCTCTCCGGACAGGCCGCCACGATCGGCCACTTCGTGGCGGCGGCCGGGGCCGGACTGGCGTTCCTGTCACCCGTCCTGGGCTGGTTCGGCGTGGCCGTCTCCGGCTCGGACACCTCCGCCAACGCGCTGTTCGGAGGCCTCCAGGTGACCGCCGCCCGCGAATCGGGCCTGTCGCCCGCGCTCCTGGCCGCCGCCAACAGCTCGGGCGGAGTCCTCGGCAAGATGATCTCCCCGCAGAACCTCACCATCGCGTGCGCGGCCGTGGGCCTCGCGGGCCGCGAGGGCGATCTGCTGCGCAAGGTGCTGCCGTGGAGCCTGGGCCTGCTCCTGGTGATGTGCCTGATCGTGGTGGGCCAGAGCTCACCGGTCCTGGGCTGGATGCTGCCGTGACCCGTCCCCGCCCTGAACCCGTCCACCCCACCCTGACCTGAGGTTACGTCTGGAAGTCGACTCAGCGTCCACACAGCGCACTGTCAGTGAGGGCGGGTAGTTTGAGGCGACCGACAGGACTTTCAGATGGGGTGGACCGTGGCTGCTGATCTGTCACAGATCGTGAAGGCGTACGACGTGCGCGGAGTGGTCCCGGACCAGTGGGACGAGCCGCTGGCCGAACTCTTCGGGGCCGCCTTCGTCCGCGTGACCGGCGCCGACGCGATCGTGACCGGCCACGACATGCGCCCCTCCTCGCCCGGCCTTTCGCGTGCCTTCGCGCGCGGGGCGGCCGCACAGGGCGCCGACGTCACCGAGATCGGCCTGTGCTCCACGGACCAGCTGTACTACGCGTCGGGCGCGCTGAACCTGCCGGGCGCGATGTTCACGGCCTCGCACAACCCCGCGCGGTACAACGGCATCAAGATGTGCCGGGCGGGCGCGGCACCGGTGGGCCAGGACACGGGCCTGGTCGAGATCCGCGAACTCGCCGAGCAATGGCTGGAGTCGGGCGCTCCGGAACCCACGGAGAAGTCGGGAACGATCACTCAGCGAGAGACGTTGTCGGATTACGCGGCCCACCTCCGCTCCCTCGTGGACCTGACCTCGATCCGCCCCCTCAAGGTCGTCGTCGACGCGGGCAACGGCATGGGGGGCCACACGGTCCCGACGGTCTTCGAGGGTCTGCCCCTGACTCTCGTCCCGATGTACTTCGAGCTGGACGGCACCTTCCCCAACCACGAGGCGAACCCCCTGGACCCGGCGAACATCGTCGACCTCCAGCTGCGGGTGCGCGAGGAGAACGCCGACCTCGGCCTCGCCTTCGACGGTGACGCGGACCGCTGCTTCGTCGTCGACGAGCGCGGCGAGCCGGTCTCCCCGTCGGCGATCACGGCCCTGGTCGCCGCGCGCGAACTCGCCCGCAACGGCGGCGAGGGCGTCGTCATCCACAACCTGATCACGTCCTGGTCCGTCCCGGAGGTGGTCCGGGAGAACGGCGGCACCCCGGTCCGCACCCGCGTCGGCCACTCCTTCATCAAGGCCGAGATGGCCCGCGCGGGCGCGATCTTCGGCGGCGAGCACTCGGCCCACTACTACTTCAAGGACTTCTGGAACGCGGACACGGGCATGCTGGCCGCGCTCCACGTCCTGGCGGCCGTCGGCGGCCAAGAGGGCACTCTCTCCGCCCTGGTCGCCCAGTACGACCGCTACGTGGGCTCCGGCGAGATCAACTCCACGGTCGCCGACCAACAGGACCGCCTGACGGCGATCAAGTCCGCGTACGAGTCCCTGGACGGCATCACCGTGGACACCCTCGACGGCCTCACCATCACGTCCACCGACTGGTGGTTCAACGTCCGCCCCTCCAACACGGAACCGCTCCTGCGGCTGAACACGGAGGCGAGGGACGAGGCAACGATGACGAAGGTACGGGACGAGGTGTTGGCGCTGATCAGGGGCTGAAGCGGAGGGGATAGGGAGACTGCGCTTCTTGGATGGCAGTCCGTATCTTTCAGCCCGTCCGGCGTTTGAGGACGAGGCCGTTCAGGCCGATGCGGGGGTCTGGGGGCGCAGCCCCCAGTGGGGTCGAAGGGGCAGCGCCCCTGGGGATGGGACGGGTAGGGGCGGCGGGGGCGAGAACCCCCCGGCCCCATTCACACGGCGGTACCCTGACCAGGCACATCCCCACACCACCCCGCACACGCAAAGCCAACGCACGTGCACCCGCCCGAAGGGACACCCCATGCCGCTCGAAGCCGGCCTCCTGGAGATCCTCGCCTGCCCCGCCTGCCACGCCCCCCTCAAGGAGCAGGACACCGAGCTGATCTGCACAGGTCAGGACTGCGGCCTGGCCTACCCCGTCCGCGACGGCATCCCCGTCCTCTTGGTCGACGAGGCCCGCCGCCCCGCGTAAGACCCCACGGCACGGCCCGTACCGCGACAGCCCGCGCAACGCAGGCCCACGCACCAGGACCAGCCAGAACAAAGACCAAGACACAGGACCGGCACAGCTATTCGGAGGCTGCCGCCCATGCTCGACGAGTCGCTGCTCGACACCCCCGAGGCACTCACGGAGGCAGACCACCGCGGCCTCCTACGCGGCGCCGCCGAAGCGGGCGCCCGCGTCCGCACCGCGGCCCGCCACGCGGTGGAGGCCGGCATCCCGGAACTCAAGCCCGACGGCCGCCCCCGCGCAGTCCTCATCGCGGGCCCCGGCGCCGCCGCGACCTGCGTCGCCGACCTCCTGGGCACCCTGGCCGGCGCCGGCAGCCCCGTCACCCGCCTCGCCCCCACCGGCGTCGCCCCCGCGGCCGGCGCCCTGCGCTGGGACCTCCCGGGCTGGGCCGGCTCGGTCGACCTGCTCCTGATCGCCACCCCGGACGGCACCGAACCCGGCCTGTCCCTGCTCGCCGACGCGGCCTACCGCCGCGGCTGCTCGGTCGCCGCCGTGGCCCCCGCCCGCACCCCGCTCAGCGAGGCGGTGGACGGCGCGCACGGCCTGTTCGTACCGATGGCGACGGCTCCGTACGAGCAGGAGGGCCCGCTCACCGCGTCCGCCCCCGGCGTCCTGTGGGCGCTGCTCACGCCCCTCCTCGCCCTCCTCGACCGCACCGGGCTGCTCTCCGCCCCGCCGGAGGACCTGGAGAAGGTCGCCGACCGCCTCGACCACGTCGCCGAGCGCTGCGGACCGGCCGTCGCGACCTACAGCAACCCCGCCAAGACGCTCGCGGCCGAACTCGCCGAGTCACTGCCCGTCGTATGGACCGAGGGTGTCTCGGCCGGTCCGGCGGGCCGCCGTTTCGCCGCCGCCCTCGCCGAACTGTCCGGCACACCCGCGGTGGTGGCCGAACTCCCCGAGGCGCTCGTCGCGCACAACGTCCTGTTGGCGGGACGGCTCGCCGCCAGCGCGGACCCCGACGACTTCTTCCGCGACCGCGTCGACGAGGCGCCCGCGCTGCACGCACGCGTGGTGCTGCTCCGCGACCGCCCGATCGGCGGCCTCACCGCGGCCCCGGCAGCCCGTGACCTGGCCCTCGGCCACGACACGCCGATCAGCGAGCTGGAGCCGGAGGAGGGCGGCGAGTTGGAGACCCTCGCCGAACTGATCGCCATGACGGATTTCGCCGCCGTTTACCTGGCGCTCGCCTCAGGGGCCTGACCTGGACGCCTGCGCGGCGACCGTCGTACCCGCGCACCGACACCCGTAGACGCACGCGCGCGTGAGCGCACACGCACGCACCGAGAACCGGCAGAGAGAACCGCATGGACCGCCTCGACAACACCGTCCGCCCCTACGCCTGGGGTTCCACCACCGCCATCCCCGGCCTCCTCGGCGTCGAGCCGAGCGGCGAACCCCAGGCGGAGATGTGGATGGGCGCCCACCCGGGCGCACCCTCGCGCACCGAACGCGGCACGCTCGTCGAGGTGATCGACGCCGACCCGGAACGCGAACTCGGTCCGGCGGCCGTGGCCAAGTTCGGCCCCCGCCTGCCGTTCCTCCTCAAGATCCTCGCCGCCGGCGCCCCCCTCTCCCTTCAGGTGCACCCCAACCTCCAGCAGGCGAAGGAGGGTTACGAGGACGAGGAGCGCCGCGGCATCCCGATCGACGCCCCGTTCCGGAACTACAAGGACGCCAACCACAAGCCCGAACTGATCTGCGCGCTCACCGAGTTCGACGGCCTGTGCGGCTTCCGCGACCCGCTCCAGGCTGCCGGCCTGCTCGACGGCCTCGGTGTCGACTCCCTCAAGGCGTACGTCGATCTGCTGCACGCGCACCCCGAGGAAGCCGCCCTGCGCGAGGTCCTCACGGCGATCCTCACCGCCGACCCCGAACAGATGCGCCATACGGTCGCCGAAGCCGCGGCCGCCTGCACGCGACTGGGCGGCACGTACACGGCCTACGCCGACATCGCCCACCACTACCCGGGCGACCCGGGCGTCATCGCGGCGATGCTCCTCAACCACGTCCGACTCCAGCCCGGCGAGGCCCTGTTCCTCGGCGCCGGCATCCCGCACGCCTACCTCACCGGCCTCGGCGTCGAGATCATGGCCAACTCCGACAACGTCCTGCGCTGCGGCCTCACCCCCAAGCACGTCGACGTGCCCGAACTCCTGCGCATCGTCCGCTTCGAGGCCGGCGACGCGGGCGTCCTGCGCCCCGAGGCGTCCCCGGACGGCGAAGAGGTCTACGAGACGCCGATCGACGAGTTCCGGCTGTCCAGGTACGTCCTGCCCGACGGTGGCACCGCGCCCGACCTCACCCGCGAGGCACCGCAGATCCTGCTCTGCACGGCGGGCTCGGTGCGCGCGGGTGACCAGCAGCTGACCCCGGGTCAGTCCGTCTTCGTGCCGGCCGCCGAGCGGGTCGAGGTGTCCGGGGCGGGCACGATCTTCCGCGCCACTGTGATCGTATGACCGGGGCTGTGGATACCTGACGCGCCGTTCGCGGACGGGGCTGCAAGAATGGCCCACCGGCAAAGGACGGGCAAAGCGACGGCCGCGGCGACTGCGGAGCCCGGCCGACGTAGACGCACGAAGGCGAAGGGACAACGCGGACACATGAGCGCGTCAGGCGGCACCAGGGCGATCGTGGCAGCACTCGGAGCCAACCTCGCGATCGCGGCATCGAAGTTCGTCGCGTTCGCGTTCAGTGGCTCGTCGTCGATGCTCGCCGAGGGCGTCCACTCGCTCGCCGACTCCGGCAACCAGGCCCTGCTGCTGATCGGCGGCAAGAAGGCCCAGCGCGAAGCCACTCCCCAACACCCCTTCGGCTACGGCCGCGAGCGGTACATCTACGCCTTCCTCGTGTCGATCGTCCTCTTCTCGGTCGGTGGCATGTTCGCCCTGTACGAGGGCTACGAGAAGATCAAGCACCCCCATGAGATCGAGCACTGGTACTGGCCGGTGGGCGTCCTGGTGTTCGCGATCATCGCCGAGAGCTTCTCCTTCCGGACGGCCATCAAGGAGTCCAACGAGCTGCGCGGCACGCATTCCTGGTCGCAGTTCATCCGCCGCGCCAAGGCGCCCGAGCTGCCGGTCGTCCTCCTGGAGGACTTCGGCGCGCTCATCGGCCTGGTCCTCGCCCTGGGCGGCGTCGGCCTCGCGCTGCTCACCGACGACGGCGTCTGGGACGGCGTCGGCACGCTCTGCATCGGCATCCTGCTCATCCTGATCGCGCTCGTCCTCGCCGCCGAGACCAAGTCACTGCTGCTGGGCGAGGCCGCCGGCATCGAGGACGTCAAGAAGATCGAGACCGCGATCGTCGACGGCGACACGGTCACCGGCATCATCCACATGCGCACGCTCCACCTCGGCCCCGAGGAACTCCTGGTCGCCGCCAAGATCGCCGTGGACCACGACGACACGGCCGGCCAGGTGGCCACCGCCATCAACGCCGCCGAGGCCCGCATCCGCGAAGCCGTCCCGATCGCCCGCGTCATCTACCTCGAACCGGACATCTACAGCGAGACCGAAGCCGCCAAGGGCCCGGACCTCGAGGCGACCCCCGGCGGACCGGCCCAGCACCCGACTGCCGAGCACTGAGGGAAACGGGCCCGGCAGCCGCCGTCGGCATCCCGTCGACGCTCCCTGGCGCACACCGTGATCGGCTCGATCTGTTCGTAGGTGGACTGGGGACGGCCGGGTCGCCCGGTGTAGCTTGGAAACAGAGCCAGACGTCGCTGCTGATGGCGGTCGGGCGGTCCCGACGCGGACCGACCGAGGGAGAGAGGGCCTCCGACGGACTGCGCTGCGCGTACGCGGGCATGCCTGTGTCCTCCTTCGGGGCACCCCTGTGTCCGCCGCCGCGCAGATCAGCCGTAGCCCCAACCCCGAGGAGCAGCTCCCAATGACCACTGTCGACAACCGACAGGACTTCAAGGTCGCCGATCTCTCCCTGGCCGAGTTCGGCCGCAAGGAGATCACCCTCGCCGAGCACGAGATGCCCGGCCTGATGTCGATCCGCCGTGAGTTCGCCGAGGCGCAGCCGCTGGCCGGCGCCCGCATCATGGGCTCGCTGCACATGACCGTGCAGACCGCCGTCCTCATCGAGACCCTGGTCGCCCTGGGCGCCGAGGTCCGCTGGGTGTCCTGCAACATCTTCTCCACCCAGGACCACGCGGCCGCCGCCATCGCCGTCGGCCCGAACGGCACGCCCGAGAACCCCCAGGGCGTCCCGGTCTTCGCCTGGAAGGGCGAGACCCTGGAGGAGTACTGGTGGTGCACGGAGCAGGCGCTGACCTGGCCGAACACCCCCACCGGCGGCCCGAACATGATCCTGGACGACGGCGGCGACGCCACCATGCTCGTCCACAAGGGCGTCGAGTACGAGAAGGCCGGCAAGGTCCCCTCCCTCGACACCGCCGAGTCCGACGAGCACCGCGTCGTCCTCCAGGTCCTGCAGCGCACCATCAGCGACGGCTCGCAGAAGTGGACCCAGGTCGCCTCGGAGATCCGCGGCGTGACCGAGGAGACCACGACCGGCGTGCACCGTCTCTACGAGATGCACCGCGACGGCACCCTCCTGTTCCCGGCGATCAACGTGAACGACGCCGTCACCAAGTCGAAGTTCGACAACAAGTACGGCTGCCGCCACTCCCTGATCGACGGCATCAACCGCGCCACCGACGTCCTCATCGGCGGCAAGACCGCGGTCGTCTGCGGCTACGGCGACGTCGGCAAGGGCTGTGCCGAGTCCCTACGCGGCCAGGGTGCCCGCGTGATCATCACCGAGATCGACCCGATCTGCGCGCTGCAGGCCGCGATGGACGGCTACCAGGTCACGACGCTGGACGAGGTCATCGACAAGGCCGACATCTTCGTCACCACGACCGGCAACAAGGACATCATCATGGCCGCGGACATGGCCAAGATGAAGCACCAGGCGATCGTCGGCAACATCGGCCACTTCGACAACGAGATCGACATGGCCGGCCTCGCGCAGATCCCGGGAATCGTCAAGGACGAGGTCAAGCCGCAGGTCCACACCTGGACGTTCCCCGACGGCAAGGTCCTCATCGTGCTGTCCGAGGGCCGCCTGCTGAACCTGGGCAACGCCACCGGCCACCCCTCGTTCGTGATGTCCAACTCCTTCGCGGACCAGACCCTGGCCCAGATCGAGCTGTTCACCAAGCCCGAGGAGTACCCGACCGACGTCTACGTGCTGCCCAAGCACCTCGACGAGAAGGTCGCCCGCCTCCACCTGGACGCGCTCGGCGTGAAGCTGACCACGCTCCGCCCCGAGCAGGCCTCGTACATCGGCGTCGAGGTCGAGGGCCCGTACAAGTCGGACCACTACCGCTACTGACGCCACCGCACGACTCGGCGCACACCCTGGGGAGACGAGCGCGTCGGTGCGCTGACACGCTCACCTCACCAGCAGCAGATCCTCCGAGGCAGGCCCCCGCACCCCCGTGCCGGGGGCCTGCCCCTTTGGCCCTGTAGCCCCGTCGCCGGACCAGCCCGTCAAGATCCAGGACCCACATGCCCCGCGGCCGTTATTCGCTCCACGATCCGCACGATCACACCCCCCTCGCCGAAGAACACTTCCACTGCGCCCCCGGCCCTTCGGGCTGGCGCTATGTTTCCCAGGTGACCACCCCGTCGGGCGACCACAGCGGCTCCGTCGACCTCACCCTCGACGAACTCGGCCGCCCCATCCGTCTCGAACTCCATGCCGCGGGCTGGCAGGTGCGCGGTGCCGCCCTCGACGGAGTCACCTGGGTCCGCACGGACCCCACCGGAGCCGAGGCCGCCGAAGGCAACGTCCCCGCTCACGCCTTCACGGGCACGTCTCCCGCGTTCCTCATCGCCACCGCTCGTCTCCTGCGCCTCACCCCTTCCGCCTCGGCAACCCGCGTACGCCTCGTCACCTTCACCGACCCCGTCCTCGCCCCGCGCACCGTGGACCAGTCCTGGGCCTTGCTGAAAAGCCAAGCACACGCCACTGACAACGGCCCTCTGCCCGTGGACGAATACCAGGTCACAGCCCTGGACACGGGCGAGCAGCACGCCGTGCACATCGCCGGCGACGTGGTCCTCGCGGCGCCCGGGATCGAGCTGGAGGACCTTGAGTCACCGCCGTCCGTGTTCGCGTGAGGCGAGGCTGTGGCGGCGCGGACAGGGGGCGGCTATGCCGGGGGTGCGAATCCAGTGCTTCCGGCGGGGCCGGTGGGCTCGGCGGTTTCGTTGGTCTGGGTTGCTGGGGTTGCTGGGGTTGCTGGGGTTGCTGGGGTTGCTGGGGTTGCTGGGGTTGCTGGGGTTGCTGGGGTGCTCGGGTAGACGGGGAAGGCTGGAGGCGCGGCTCCGAAGGCCCCGGCGACCGGTGCTCCGGGCCTAGGCGGGCTGGCCACGGCAGGGCCGCGCAGTCCCGATCCGTTCGCGTAGGACCGTCGTACCTCCCGGGCCTGCCGTTCCTGAACGACCGCCGCCAGATACGCCGCCGGCGGAACGCCGTGCGGAGCCGGAGTCCCCGTACGAGCCGCGAGATCGGAGGCGAGTCGCTCCGCCATGGTCCAGCCGACCTGTGGGTCGAGTTGCTGCATACGCGTCAGGTACTGGCGGATGGCGAGCCACAGCCCATCAGGAACCGCGGACAGATCCAGCTCCGCGAACCGACCCGCCAGCCAAGGCGGCGGCGGAGGCAGGAAGCCGGAACGAGCGAGCGGCACCCTTTCCCGTACGACGAGTGTCCCGGCGAAGACGTCGCCGAGCCGCCGGCCGCGAGCGGAGACCAGGGACGCGATGACGGCGACGGACCCGAAGGTCATCAGGATCTCGAACACTCCGATCCCACCGCGCACCAGCGCATGCCGGAACCGGATCGGCCCGCCGTCGTCCCGCACCACACGCAGTCCGCAGGCCATTTTCCCGAGGGACCGCCCGTGACTGAGCGTCTCGACCGCGATCGGCGCACCCACCAGAACCAGCACGAAGCTCGCGATCGTCACCGCGATCTGCGCAGCATCGTCCAGCGAGGCGGTCGCGGCGACGAGAGCGATGGTCAGCGCGGTGTAGGCGAACACGGCCACGATCAGATCGAGCAACACCGCAAGCGCCCTGCTGGGCAGCCTCGCAGGGCGTAGCTCCAACGCCACAGCCTCGCCCGTCACCAGCTCACTCACGCTCGTCGTCCTTCCCTGGCCTGCCCCGTGAACGGCCAGTCTGCCAAGCTGAGGGCACATTGCGCCGCAGTACGACAAGCTGACATCAACGACGAGCCGCCGACGACCAGCCGAGGAGCAGGCACACCGATGGACCTCGACGTCTTCGTCACCGCCCACCGAGCCGAGTGGGACCGCCTCGAAGCCCTCCTCGGACGTCAGCGCCGTCTCACCGGCGCCGAGGCGGACGAACTCGTCACCCTCTATCAGCGCACGGCGACCCATCTCTCCCTGATCCAGTCCAGCGCCCCCGACCCGCAACTGACGGGCCGCCTCAGCCAACTGGTGGCACGCGCGCGTAGTGCCGTGACAGGCACCCGACGAGCCTCTTGGCGAGACGTCACGCGCTTCCTTACGTACGGGTTCCCCGCGGCGGTCTACAGATCGCGGTACTGGTGGGTCCCCACGGCACTCCTGTCCACGCTGGTGGGAGCGCTCCTGGGGTGGTGGATAGGCACACACCCCGAGGTGCAGGCCAGCATCGCGGCCCCCAGCGAACTGCGCGAGCTCACCCGCCCCGGGGGCGAGTACGAGACGTACTACTCCAGTCACCCCGCGGCCTCTTTTGCCGCTCAGGTCTGGACGAACAACGCCTGGGCCGCCGCACAGTGCCTGATCCTGGGTGTCTTCCTCGGCCTGCCCGTCCTCTGGATCCTCTTCCAGAACATGCTCAACCTGGGTGTCGGTTTCGGCCTCATGTCGTCGGCCGGCCGACTCGACACGTTCCTCGGTCTCGTCCTCCCGCACGGACTGCTGGAACTGACGGCCGTCTTCGTGGCCGCGGGTACCGGACTCCGACTCGGCTGGACCGTGATCGACCCCGGCCCACGCTCCCGACGCACGGCGCTCGCCGAAGAGGGCCGCGCGGCTGTGGGCATGGCGATCGGCCTCGCGTTGGTCCTCTTCGTCTCCGGCGCCATCGAAGGCTTCGTCACCCCGTCCGGTCTGCCCACCTGGGCCCGGATCGCCATCGGAGTGGGCGCCGAACTCTCCTTCCTCGCCTACGTGTTCATCCTGGGCGGCCGAGCGGCCCGGACCGGCGAGACGGGCGACGTGGAGGCGGCCGAACGCAGCGCCACGGTGCCCATGGCTGCCTGATGTGCAGACACGTCTGTTGAGCTGTTAGTCTCTCCTTCGCCCCACAGGAGCCGTTGACTCGGAGCCGGTGGGGAGGTAGATTCGAACAGTTGCCTAGAACTGGATCTGATCCGGTCGGCAGTAGTGAGTGTCTGTCTACTTCTTCAGAACGGCGATAGCACGTCGATTACGAAGAAGTTCTCCCGATAAATCGGAAACGAGCGGCCGGTCAGTCCGGCCCGGAACTTCTGATAAAGTCGGAGTCGCCGGAAAGGGAAACGCGAAAGCGGGAACCTGGAAAGCACCGAGGAAATCGGATTGGAAAACGATCTGATAGAGTCGGAAACGCAAGACCGAAGGGAAGCGCCCGGAGGAAAGCCCGAGAGGGTGAGTACAAAGGAAGCGGCCGTTCCTTGAGAACTCAACAGCGTGCCAAAAGTCAACGCCAGATATGTTGATACCCCGTCTCCGACCGCATCTGCGGTTGGGGCGTGGTTCCTTTGAAGAACAAAACACAGCGAGGACGCTGTGAACGGTCGGGCTTATTCCGCCTGGCTGTTCCGCTCTCGTGGTGTCATCCCGATTACGGGAGAACATTCACGGAGAGTTTGATCCTGGCTCAGGACGAACGCTGGCGGCGTGCTTAACACATGCAAGTCGAACGATGAACCACTTCGGTGGGGATTAG